>NZ_JAGJBZ010000002.1:2633482-3291852 GCF_020010925.1 Streptomyces griseiscabiei
TTCACGGGCCACAGCAGACGGCGGGCCTTGTCCAGGTTGCCGTTGTCCGGCCAGCTGTTCAGCGGCGCGAAGCGCTGCTGACCACGGCCGCCACCACCGCGGCCGTCGCTGATGCGGTACGTACCGGCGCTGTGCCAGGCCATACGGACCATCAGCGGGCCGTAGTTGCCGAAGTCGGCCGGCCACCATTCCTGCGAGTTGGTCAGTACCTCGGCGATGTCCTGTTTGACGGCCGCGAGGTCGAGGTTGCCGAACGCCTCGGCGTAGTCGAACTCCGCACCCAGGGGGTTCGCCACGGCGGGGTCCTTGGCGAGGATCTTCAGGTTGAGCCGCTCCGGCCACCACTGGCGGTTACCGCCGCCCTGGGTCGGGTGCGCGGCGCGCTCGTGAGCGACCGGGCAGCCTCCCGTCCCCTCGGGCTTCGCGTCGGTGACGATCGCGTCGTGGTTCTCGGTCATCGGGGGAGTCCTTCCGAAAAACGGGGGTGGATCACGGTGCTGAACTGCTGGCTACGGTGCTGGACTGCTGGCTGTGGAACATGCGGGGCACAGGCCCCAGTAGATGACCTCGGCCTCGTCGATCGCGAAGCCGCGGTCGTCGGAGGCGGTCAGACACGGGGCGTGCCCGACCGCGCAGTCGACGTCGACCACGACACCGCACGAGCGGCACACGAGGTGGTGGTGGTTGTCCCCGACACGGCCCTCGTACAGGGCGGGGCTGCCGGGTGGTTCGAGGCGGCGCACGAGCCCCGCGCCGGTGAGCGCGTTGAGTGCTTCGTACACGGCCTGGAGCGATATGTGGCCCACACGGTCGCGGACCCCGGTGGCGATCGCCTCGACGCCGAGATGGTCGCCGTCCCGGACGGTCTCCAGCAGCGCCACGCGCGCGGCCGTCACCCGCAGGCCGGCACCGCGCAGCTCCTCGGCGGTGTTCGGAGGCTGGGATGCGGTCATGGCGACCAACCTACCCCCCTAAACACGAATAGTTCAAGAAAGCGAGCGATCCAAGTTTGCGGTGGGCCGCCCAGGGCGATCAGATCAGCCCAAGGTGAGCAGCAGGATCGCGATCATGGCGCCTACCAGCCCGGTTGTCCGCCGGAAGTTCACCCGTTCGTGAACCTGTCCGCGGTGCTACGGCTTGCGCGCCACCCCGCCGAAGCAGTCCACCTCTCCCGGTTCGCCGGCGGCGTCGCCCCGCTCGGGCCGCCATCGGGTCACCGGGACGAGGCCCGGCGCGATGAACTCCCACCCGTCGAAGAACCGGGTGAGCTGCTCGGGCGAGCGGTTGACACGCGGGTTGTCGCTCGCCGCGTTCCATCGCTCGGCCGTCGCCCGCATCTCCTCCGGCCGGTACACCTCCGTGCTGTCGGCGAGCACGAGACGGCTGCCGGAGGACAGGGCGTCGAGCAGCCGGGTGACGGCGGTGTACGCGCTCTCGCCGGGCAGATGGGCGGTGACGCCGAGCAGCAGCAGGGCGACCGGACGGCCGAGGTCCAGGGTCTCGGCGGCACGGGCGAGGACGGTGTCCGGGTCGCGCAGATCGGCGGCGACGAAGGCGGTGGCCCCCTCGGGGGTGCTGGTGAGCAGGGCACTGGCGTGGGCGAGGACGGTCGGGTCGTGGTCGACGTAGACGACGCGCGCCTCCCGGGCCGAGCGCTGCGCGACCTCGTGGGTGTGGTCCGCGGTGGGCAGCCCGGGTCCGATGTCGAGGAACTGGCGCAAGCCGGCCTCCTCGGTGAGATGGACGACCGCGCGGCGCAGGAACCGCCGCTGGGCGCGGGCGATGCCGACGATCCGGGGGTTCACGGCACGGATCTCGTCACCGACCCGCCGGTCGGTCTCGTAGCAGTCCTTGCCGCCCAGCCAGTAGTTCCAGATCCGGGCCGAGTGCGGCACATCGCTGCCGATGACCGGACGGTCAAGTGGCATACCCGCTCCCCGTGTCGACTGCCGCCGCCCCCGGCCCGCCGGCTCCCGCTGTCCCGTGCCCGCCGGCTTCCGGAGCGGCCGTCCAACCTAGCGGGATCTCCCCGTGCGCGACCGGCGATCGGCCGTCGCCACGACGGCCCACCGTCGAGTTCCGGCCGACCGAACGGCGCCCGGCCCGCGGTGGGCCCGGCGGCCATGATCCGGGGCCCGCGTAACCTCTCCCTGTGCCCGCCTCCCCCCTGCATCGCGTCGCCGTCCTCGTGCTCGACGGGGCGAAGCCGCTCGACGTCGGGATTCCCGCGCAGGTGTTCACGACCCGCGCGAGCATGCCGTACGAGGTGCGGGTCTGCGGGGCGGCGCCCGGCCTCGTGACCGGCGGCGACGGTCTCGCGTACAACGTCGCCCACGGCCTGGACGCGCTCGCCTGGGCCGACATCGTCTTCGTCCCCGGCTACCGGTTCCCGGACCGCGACGACCCGCCGCCGGCCGTCGTCGAGGCGCTGGTCGCCGCCCACGACCGGGGCGCACGGCTCGCGGCCATCTCGACGGGCGCCTTCGCGCTCGCCGCCACCGGCCTGCTCGACGGCAGGCGCGCCACGACGCACTGGCACTACGCGCGGGCACTCGCCGCGAAGCACCCGCTCGTCCGGGTCGACGAGAACGTGCTCTTCGTCGACGAGGGCAGCGTGCTCACCTCGGCCGGCGCCGCCTCCGGCCTCGACCTGTGCCTGCACATCCTGCGCGGCGACCTCGGGGTGGCCGCCTCCAACCACGCCGCCCGGCGGCTGGTCGCCGCCCCCTACCGCAGCGGCGGCCAGGCCCAGTACGTGCCGCGCAGCGTCCCCGAGCCGCTCGGCGAGCGCTTCGCCGACACCCGGGAGTGGGCGCTGCACCGGCTCGGCGAGCCCCTCACCCTCGATCTGCTGGCGCGGCAGGCGGGCGTCTCGCCGCGCACCTTCTCCCGGCGCTTCGTCGAGGAGACGGGCTACACCCCGATGCAGTGGGTGATGCGCGCCCGCATCGACCTGGCCCGCGAGCTGCTCGAACGCTCCGAGCGCGGCGTCGAGCAGATCGCCGCCGACGTCGGCCTCGGCACGGGCGCCAATCTGCGCCTGCACTTCCAGCACATCCTCGGCACCACCCCGAGCGAGTACCGGCGCACCTTCACCAAGGGCGAGTGACCCACCTCGCACCGCTTGGCGGGATCCTTTTGAACCATGGCGATCCCGCCACTGTCGGCGGCTCCGGGCGCGGGCGAGCCTGGTGGGGAGAAGGGAAGGGACCTCACTCATGACTCGCATCGCCATCAACGGATTCGGCCGCATCGGACGCAATGTGCTCCGCGCCCTGCTGGAGCGCGACAGCGCCCTGGAGGTCGTCGCCGTCAACGACCTCACCGAGCCCGCCACGCTCGCCCGGCTGCTGGCCTACGACAGCACGGCCGGCCGGCTCGGACGCCCGGTGACCGTCGACGGGGACACCCTCGTCGTCGACGGCCGCCGGATCAGGGTGACGGCCGAGCGCGAACCGGCGAACCTGCCGTGGGCCGAACTCGGCGTCGACATCGTCCTGGAGGCCACCGGCCGCTTCACCTCGGCGAAGGCCGCCCGCGCCCACCTCGACGCGGGCGCCAAGAAGGTGCTCGTGAGCGCCCCCTCGGACGGCGCGGACGTCACGCTCGCGTTCGGTGTCAACTCCGACACCTACGACCCGGACGTGCACACGATCGTCTCGAACGCCTCCTGCACCACCAACGCGCTCGCGCCCCTGGCCAAGGTCCTCGACGACCTCGCCGGTATCGAGCACGGCTTCATGACGACGGTGCACGCCTACACCCAGGAGCAGAACCTCCAGGACGGCCCGCACCGCGACCCCCGGCGCGCCCGCGCCGCCGGCGTCAACATCGTGCCGACCACGACCGGCGCCGCCAAGGCGATCGGCCTGGTCCTGCCGAACCTCGACGGCAAGCTGTCGGGCGACTCGATCCGCGTCCCCGTGCCGGTCGGCTCGATCGTGGAGCTGAACACGACCGTCGCCCGCGACGTCACCCTTGACGACGTGCTGGCGGCGTACCGCACCGCGGCCGAGGGTCCGCTCGCCGGTGTCCTGGAGTACTCGGACGACCCGCTGGTGTCGGCCGACATCGTCGGCAACCCCGCCTCGTCGATCTTCGACTCCGCCCTCACCCGCGTCGACGGCCGCCACGTCAAGGTCGTCGCCTGGTACGACAACGAGTGGGGCTTCTCGAACCGCGTGATCGACACGCTGCAGCTGCTCGCCGGCTGACAGCGGACACGATCTAGGGGGTACCGGTCACCAGCACCACTTCCAGGGTGCGCGGGCCGTGTACCCCCTCCACCCGGTCCAGTTCGATGTCACTGGTGGCGGACGGGCCGGAGATCCACGTCAACGGGCGTGTCGGGTCGAGGAGTTCGAGGGCCTGGGGGACCGACGACACGACCTGGTCGGGGACGCGTACGACACAGATGTGATGGTCCGGCACGAGGGTGATCCGGCGGCGCCCCTGGTCGGGGGAGCCGTCGAGGACGAGGGTGCCGGTCTCGGCGATCGCGACGGCGCAGCCGGTGACCACGCTGTCCACCGCGTCCAGTTCGTGCGCGGTGCTCTCCGGGCGGTCCGCCACCCGCGTCACGTCCGTCGCCGCCAGCCACGCCTCGGGCAGCCCCGGCGGCACCAGTACCGTCTTCGAGCCGTGCTCGCCGAGCAGCCCGGCGACGACCCCGGCGAGTCCGTCCGCGTCCGTGCGGTGCACGAGCGCCCGGTAGTCCGCCAGGTTCTCCGCCAGCAGCTCCACCGTCTTGGCGACGCTCCGCCCGCCGTGCTCACGGAGATACCCCCGGGCAACGGCCTGCTCGTACGGTGTGTCGTCCCGTCGTACGTCGGCGAGGGCGCGCCGCACCCGGCCCAGGATCAGATCCCTGCTGCTCACTTCACGTCCTCCTTGCCGCCGTCGGTCCGCTGCCACCAGTCCCGGAACGGCTCGGCGGGCAGTGCGGGGATGTCCCGGCTGGCACTCCACGCCCTGCCGGGGCCCGGCAGCGTACGGGGGTGGAAGCGGCGGGTGCGGGACGCCAGCCGCTGCCCGGTGCGCAGCGCCCCGGGGTGGCTGAACGCCCAGCGCGCCGCCCGCATCGCCGCCCGCTCGGCGGCGTGTCCCTTCGCGGGCTTGAGGACGACCTTGTTGCCGTTCTCCGTCACCGGCCCGCCCTGCGCGATCCGCTCCCGCAGATGCACCAGCACCTCGGGGATGTCGATGGCGACCGGGCACACCTCGTAGCAGGCGCCGCACAGCGAGGAGGCGTACGGCAGGGAGGCGTCGATCTCGCTTGCTGTGCCCCGGAGTTGGGGGCTGAGGATCGCGCCGATCGGGCCCGGGTACACCGAGCCGTACGCGTGACCGCCCGCCCGCTCGTACACCGGGCAGACATTGAGACACGCCGAGCAGCGGATGCAGCGCAGGGCCTGCCGGCCGACCTCGTCGGCGAGGGTGTCGGTGCGGCCGTTGTCGATGAGGACCAGATGGAAGGTCCCCGGCCCGTCCTCGTCGGTCGTGCCGGTCCAGGTGGAGGTGTAGGGGTTCATCCGCTCGGCGGTGGAGGAGCGGGGGAGGGTCTGCAGGAACACCTCCAGGTCCTGCCAGGTCGGCACGATCTTCTCGATGCCGACCACCGAGATCAGGGTCTCGGGGAGGGTGAGGCACATCCGGCCGTTGCCCTCGGACTCCACGACCACCAGTGTGCCGGTCTCCGCGACCATGAAGTTGGCGCCGGAGACGCCCACCTTGGCCCGCAGGAACTTCTCCCGCAGATGCAGCCGCGCCGCCTCCGCCAGCTCGGCGGGCGTGTCGGTCAGGCCCTCGGGGGCCGGGCGGCCCCACTCGCTCATCTCCCGGGCGAAGATGTCCCGGATCTCGCCCCGGTTGCGGTGGATCGCCGGGACCAGGATGTGCGAGGGCCGGTCCTTGCCCAACTGCACGATGAGTTCGGCGAGATCGGTCTCGTAGGCGTGGATGCCCTCGGCCTCCAGCGCCTCGTTCAGCCCGATCTCCTGCGTGGCCATCGACTTGACCTTGACGACCTCGCTCTCCCCGGTCGCCTTGACGAGATAGGTGACGATCCGGTTGGCCTCGTCCGCGTCGGCGGCCCAGTGGACTGTGCCGCCCGCCGCCGTGACCGACTCCTCCAACTGCACGAGATAGCGGTCGAGATGACGGAGCGTATGGTCCTTGATCTGCTTCCCCGCCTCGCGCAGCGCGGCCCAGTCGGACACCTCCGCGACCGCGGTCGCGCGTTTGGCGCGGATGGTGTGGGTGGCGTGCCGCAGATTCCCGCGCAGGGTCGTGTTGTGCACGGCCTCGTGCGCGGCCTTCGGGAAGGCCGGCATGCCGACGAATGTCCCGCTCATACCAGCGGCTCCTCTTCCGTGCTCGCCAGGATCTCCGCGATGTGCACCGGCCGCAGGGCCGTCCGCAGCCGGGTCATCGTGCCCCCGAGGTGCATCAGACACGAGTTGTCGGCCGCGCACAGCACCTCGGCGCCCGTCGACTCGGCGTTGCGCACCTTGTCCGCGCCCATGGCCGCCGAGACATCGGAGTTCTTCACGGCGAACGTACCGCCGAAGCCGCAGCACTCGTCGGCCCCCGGCAGCTCCACCAACTCCAGCCCCTTCACGGCCTGCAGCAGCCTGCGGGGCCGTTCCCCGAGCCCCAGGCTCCGCAGCCCGTGGCAGGTCGGGTGATAGGTCACCTTGTGCGGGTAGTGGGCGCCGACATCCGTCACGCCCAGCACGTCCACCAGGAACTCGGTCAGCTCGTACGTCTTGGGCACGACCGGCGCCAGCGTCCGCGCCAGGGTGTCCCCGCGCCCCTCCGCCCGCGCCCGCTCGCCCATCCGCGGATACAGCTCCCGCACCATCGCCCCGCAGGAGCCGGACGGCGTCACGATCGCCTCGTACTCCCGGAATACATCGGAGAACTTCCGGGCCAGCGGCTCGGCCTCCCGTCGGTACCCGGTGTTGTAGTGCGCCTGCCCGCAGCAGGTCTGACCCATCGGGAAGTCGACCTCGACGCCCAGCCTGGTCAGCAGTTTCACCACGGCTCGGCCGGTGTCCGGATAGAGCGTGTCGTTGACACAGGTCAGGAACAGGGCGACACGCATCGCGGCTCCTTGTGGGTCGGTCATCGGATGAGTGCAGGGTACGACGCGAGTACGCGGAGGGCGAGAGGCCCGGCGCCCCACTTGTGGACGCGGGGCACGCGAAGGGCCTCCCGGGACATGGCCCCGCTCACCGCGCGGTGAGCCGGGCCTCCGCCGCGCGCCAGGCCGCCGGGTCGCCCTGCGGCTCGTACCGCACCAGCGGCTGGGTACGGGCGAGGAGGCGCCGCATGGCGGCCCGGTCGCCCACCAGACCGTCGGCGCGGGCCTGGACGAGGACATTGCCCAGGGCCGCCGCCTCCGCCGGACCCGCCACCACCGGCAGCCCGCAGGCGTCGGCGGTGAGCCGGCAGAGCAGCGCGTTACGGGTGCCGCCGCCCACGATGTGGACCACGTCCACGGGGTGGTCGGCCAGCGCCTGGGCCTCGGCCACGGCCTTGCGATGGGCGAGGGCGAGGGAGTCGAGGATGCAGCGGGTGATCTCGGCGGGCGTCCCCGGAACCGGTTGCCCCGACTCCCGGCACGCCTCGGCGATCCGCTCGGGCATCCGGCCGGGCGCGAGGAACGCCGAGTCCCCGGCGTCCACCACCGACCGCAGCGCGGGCACCCCCGCCGCGGCGCGCAGCAGCTCACCGAGATCCGGGTCCCCCCACTCCCGTACGCACTCCTGCAGCAGCCACAGCCCCATGATGTTCCGGAGATAGCGGACCGTGCCGTCGAGCCCCAGCTCATTGGTGAAGTTGGCGGCCCGGCTCGCCTCGGTCAGCACCGGGGCGTCCAGCTCCAGGCCGGCCAGCGACCAGGTGCCGGTGCAGATGTACGCGAACCGCTCGCCGGTCGCCGGGACGGCGGCCACCGCCGAGGCGGTGTCGTGCGAGCCGACCGTGGTCACCGGCACGGGACCGCCGAGCCCCGTGGCCTCCAGCACCTCGGGGCGCAGCAGCCCCGCCGGGTCGCCGGGCCGCCGCAGCGGCGCGAACAGCCCCAGATCGACCCCGAGCCGCTCGGCCACGTCGTACGACCAGTCGCCGGTCCGGGGATCGATCAGCTGCGTCGTCGAGGCGTTGGTCAGCTCGGTGCCCTGCTCCCCGGTCAGCCAGTACGCCAGCAGATCGGGGATGAGCAACAGCCGCTTGGCGTAAGACAGTTGAGCGGAGGAGCGGGCCGCCGCCAGCTGGTAGAGCGTGTTGAAGGGCGCGTACTGCAACCCGGTCGCCGCGTACAGCTCGGCGGCGGGCACGGTGGCCCACACCTTCTCCGCGACACCCTCGGTCCGGGCGTCCCGGTAGTGCACCGGATTGCCCAGCAGGGCCCCGTCCGCGTCCAGCAGCCCGTAGTCGACGGCCCAGCTGTCGATCCCGACGGAGTCGACCCGCCCGTCGCCGAGGGCACCGGCCGCCCTCAGCCCGTCGAGGACCCCCGCGTACAGCGACAGCACGTCCCAGCGCAGCCCCTCGGGGGTGCGCACCGGCCGGTTCGGGAACCGGTGGGCCTCCACCAGCTCCAGCGAGTCCCGCGCCGCGCGGCCGACCATGACCCGCCCACTGGACGCGCCGAGGTCGACCGCCGCGTACGACGCCACGGACGTGCTCATCGGAGGAAGGCGGCGGCCACGCCGGCGTCGACCGGGACGTGCAGACCGGTGGTGTGGGTCAGCTCCCCGCCGGTCAGCGCGAACACCGCGTTGGCCACGTGCTCGGGGAGCACCTCGCGCTTGAGGATGGTCCGCTGGGCGTAGAACTCGCCGAGCTTCTCCTCCTCGATCCCGTAGGTCGCCGCGCGCTGGGCACCCCAGCCGGCCGCGAAGATCCCCGAACCGCGCACCACACCGTCCGGGTTGACGCCGTTGACGCGGATGCCGTGCTCACCCAGCTCGGCGGCGAGCAGCCGCACCTGGTGCGCCTGGTCGGCCTTGGTGGCGGAGTAGGCGATGTTGTTGGGCCCGGCGAAGACCGCGTTCTTCGAGGCGATGTAGACGATGTCACCACCCAGCCCCTGCGCGATCATCACACGGGCGGCCTCACGCGACACCAGGAACGACCCGCGGGCCATGATGTCGTGCTGCAGGTCCCAGTCCTTCGCGGAGGTCTCCAGCAGCGGCTTGGAGATGGAGATCCCCGCGTTGTTGACGACGAGATCGACGCCGCCGAAGGCCAGCGCGGCGGCCTTGAACGCCTCGGCGATCTGCCCCTCGTCGGTCACGTCGACGGTCACGGCGACGGCCTTGTCCGCCCCGCCCAGCTCCTCGGCGACGGCGGCGGCGTTCTCGGCGTCGAGGTCGGCGACGACCACACACGCCCCCTCGGCCACCAGCCGGTGCGCGATGGCCTTCCCGATCCCGCTGCCCGCACCGGTCACCAGCGCGACCCGGGTCGCCAGCGGCTTCGGCTTCGGCATCCGCTGGAGCTTGGCCTCCTCCAGCGCCCAGTACTCGATCCGGAACTTCTCCGACTCCTCGATCGGCGCGTACGTCGACACCGCCTCGGCGCCCCGCATCACGTTGATCGCGTTGACGTAGAACTCGCCGGCGACCCGCGCGGTCTGCTTGTCCTTGCCGAAGCTGAACATGCCCACGCCCGGGACCAGCACGATCGCCGGGTCGGCGCCGCGCATCGCGGGGGAGTCGGGCAGCGCGTTCCGCTCGTAGTAGGCGGCGTACTCCTCGCGGTACTCGGCGTGCAGCTCCTTGAGCCGGGCGATCGCGGAGTCCAGGTCGGCGGTCGGCGGCAGGTCGAGGACCAGCGGCCGGACCTTCGTCCGCAGGAAGTGGTCGGGGCAGGAGGTGCCCAGCGCGGCGAGCCGGGGGTGCTCGGCGGCGGCCAGGAAGTCGAGGACCACGTCGGAGTCGGTGAAGTGCCCGACCTGGGCCCTGTCCCGCGAGGCGATCGCCCTCACGTGCGGGGCGAGAGCGGCGGCCCGCTCGCGACGCGCGGCGGCTTCGAGGGCCTGGTACCCCTCGACGACGGGCCCGAAGGGCTCCGCCTTCCCCTTCTCCTGAAGGAACCGCTCGGCGGTCCGGATGATGTGCAGCGAGTTCTTCTCGCACTCCTCGGCGGTGTCACCCCAGGCGGTGATGCCGTGGCCGCCGAGGACGCACCCGACGGCCTGCGGGTTGGCCTCCTTGATGGCCGCGATGTCCAGCCCCAGCTGGAACCCGGGCCGCCGCCACGGCACCCACACCACGCTGTCCCCGAAACACTCGGCGGTCAGCTTCTCCCCGTCCACCGCACAGGCGAGCGCGATCCCGGAGTCCGGGTGCAGATGATCGACATGGGCGGCGTCCACGAGCCCGTGCATCGCCGTGTCGATCGACGGCGCCGCGCCGCCCTTGCCGTGCAGGCAGTAGTCGAACGCGGCGACCATCTCGTCCTCGCGCTCCACCCCCGGATACACCTCGACCAGCGCCCGCATCCGGTCCAGCCGCAGCACGGCGAGCCCCGCCTCGGTCAGGGTCCCCAGGTCACCGCCGGACCCCTTCACCCACATCAGCTCCACATCACCCCCGGTGACGGGATCGGTGTCGGTCCCCTTCGCGGACGCGTTGCCACCGGCGTAGTTGGTGTTCCGGGCATCGGCACCGAGCCGACGCGACCGGGCGAGCAGGGCTGCGGCTTCGGGATGGGTTGCCATGTGCGATCAATCCTTACGGTGAGATGGGTACGGGGTTCAGCTCGGGGGTCGGGGTGCGTCGCCGGGTGCGGGTCCGTGGGGCTTCTCGCGCAGTTCCCCGCGCCCCTGAAAAGCAGGGGCTGCGCCCCGTGCTTTTCGTCCCGAAAGGGCCGCAGGCCGCTTTCAGGGGCGCGGGGAACTGCGCGACCGGCCACGAACCGGCCCGCAGCCCGCGACGAACAAGAACAGGCAGACGGAACCCGGAGATCAGGCCCCCCACCCCGCCTGTTCCCCACCCACCCGCTCCTCGACGATCTTCGCCGCCCACCCGGACGCGCGGTAGGCCTTCAACGGCTCGGGGTCCAACCCCATCTCCTCCCGCACCTCCCGCAGCAACGGCCGCACATCCGTGTTGTACGCGTCCATCACGACCGCGTTCGCCTCCAGCACATCCCCGTCCCGCTGAGCAACAGCAAGGGCCTCCCGGTCAACGAGCAGCGCCTTCGCCGTCGCCTCCTGCACATTCATCACCGACCGGATGATCGCCGGGATCTTCGCCTCGATGTTGTGGCACTGGTCGAGCATGAACGCGACCTCGGGAGTGAACCCACCCCCACGCACCACCTCGTACATGATCCGGAACAGCTGGAAGGGATCGGCCGCCCCGACCATCAGGTCGTCGTCCGCGTAGAAGCGCGAGTTGAAGTCGAACGCCCCGAGCTTCCCCTCCCGCAGCAGCGTCGCCACGATGAACTCGATGTTGGTGCCCGGCGCGTGGTGCCCGGTGTCGACCACGACCTGCGCCTTCGGCCCGAGCTTCAGGCAGTGCGCGTAGGCGGTGCCCCAGTCCGGGACATCGGTCGAGTAGAACGCCGGCTCGAAGAACTTGTACTCCAGCAGCATCCGCTGGTCGTCCCCGAGCCGCGCGTACACCTCGGCGAGGCCCTCGGCCAGCCGGTCCTGCCGCTCACGGATGTCGTCCTGGCCGGGATAGTTCGTACCGTCCGCGAACCACAGCTTGAGATCGCGCGACCCGGTCGCGTCCATGATGTCGACGCACTCCAGGAGATGATCGACGGCCTTGCGCCGGATCGCCGCGTCCGGGTGGCAGACGCTGCCGAGCTTGTAGTCGTCGTCCTGGAACGTGTTGGAGTTGATGGCGCCCAGCTTCACACCACGCTCCCGCGCGTGCTTCGACAGCTCTGCGTACCCGTCGGAGCCCTCCACCTTGTCCCACGGGATGTGCAGCGCCACGGTCGGGGCCACGCCGGTGAACTCGTGGACCTTCCCGGCGTCGTCCAGCTTCTCCCAGGGATCACGCGGGACACCCTGTTGGGCGAACACCTTGAAGCGGGTTCCGGAGTTCCCGTACGCCCACGACGGCGTCTCGACGGCCTGGGTCTTGAGGGCGGCCTTCACCGCGGCGAGCTCGGTCACGTCAGGGCTCCTACCGGCTTCGATGTCTGAAACGATTCAGCACCGGAAACTATGAGTGCCTCGCCGGACTGTCAAGCCCTGTGCTCAATACCGTTCTCCGTGACCCTGTTGTGACCACTTCTATCGAAAGAATTTCGACCGGAACCCATTGACGTGACATGCGACTGATGCCTAACGTCCCGGCAACCTAGTTGAAACCTTTCACGACGGAGTGAGGCAGCTTCTCCGCTAGCCACCGGCCGTCGTCGAGGAGCCTCCATGACCCACCGGTCCGACACGGGTCCGGCCCCCGTTCTCGCGCTGAAGGGCGTCTCCAAGTCCTTCGGCGCCGTACGCGCCCTGCGGGACGTGTCCCTCGAACTGTTCCCGGGCGAGGTGCACGCACTCGCCGGGGAGAACGGCGCGGGCAAGTCGACCCTGATCAAGAGCCTCGCCGGGGTGCACCGACCGGACTCCGGTCAGGTGCTCCTCGACGGCGAGCCCACGGTCTTCCACGGCCCGGCCGACGCCCGGGACGCGGGTATCGCCGTGATCTACCAGGAGCCCACGCTCTTCCCCGACCTTTCGATCGCCGAGAACATCTTCATGGGCCGCCAGCCACGGCGCGCCCTCGGCCGCATCGATCACAAGGCCACCCACGCGGCGACCCTCGCCCTGATGCAGCGGCTCGGTGTCGAACTCGACCCCGACCGCCCGGCGCGCGGACTGTCCATCGCCGACCAGCAGATCGTCGAGATCGCCAAGGCGCTCTCCTTCGACGCCCGCGTCCTGATCATGGACGAGCCCACGGCGGCCCTCACCGGCAGCGAGGTGGCCCGGCTCTTCGGCGTCGTCCGCACCCTGCGCGAGCAGGGCTCCGCCGTCCTGTTCATCTCCCACCGGCTGGAGGAGATCTTCCAGATCTGCCAGCGGGTCACCACCCTGCGCGACGGCGCCTGGATCTCCAGCGAACCGATCGACGGCATGACCGAGGACGACCTGGTCCGCCGCATGGTCGGCCGCGACCTGGAGGAGCTGTACCCGAAGCAGGACGTCGAGGCGGGTGAAGTCGCGCTGAGCGTGCGGCGGTTGACCCGCGAGGGCGTCTTCACCGATGTCTCCTTCGACGTCCGCCGCGGCGAGATCGTGGGCCTTGCCGGTCTCGTCGGCGCCGGCCGCACCGAGGTCGCGCGGGCCGTCTTCGGCATCGACCGCTGGGACGCGGGCGAGGTCGACCTCGACGGCCGCGCGCTCACCAACGGCGCCCCGTCCGTCGCGATGGCCGCCGGGCTCGCCCTGGTCCCCGAGGACCGCCGCGCCCAGGGCCTGGTGATGGACATGTCCATCGAGCGGAACATCGGCCTCACCGGGCTCCGTACGAGCGTCAGGGCCGGCCTCGTCGACCGCGGCGCCGAACGCGACCGCTCCCTCGACTGGGCGGTCAAGCTCCAGGTCAAGTACGCCCGGATCGCCGACACCGTCAACACCCTGTCCGGCGGCAACCAGCAGAAGGTCGTCCTCGCCAAGTGGCTCGCCACCGGCCCCAAGGTGCTGATCGTCGACGAGCCCACCCGGGGCATCGACGTCGGCACCAAGGCCGAGGTGCACCGCCTCCTCAGTCAGCTCGCCGCCGACGGGGTCGCCGTGCTGATGATCTCCTCCGACCTGCCCGAGATCCTCGGTATGGCCGACCGCGTGCTCGTGATGCACGAGGGCCGGCTCACCGCCGAGATCCCTCGCTCCGAAGCCACCGAGGAATCCGTGATGGCCGCAGCCACCGGGAGGGCCGCCGCATGACGGTGACCACCCCTCAGAACAGCCCCGTCACCGAGGTGCCCAAGTCCAGCGGCACCCGGCTCGTGGACCGCGTCTTCAAGATGCGCGAACTCGCCATCCTGGTCGTCTTCCTGGTGATGATCGTCGTCACCCAGCTCGGCAACAGCGAGTTCCTCACCGAACAGGGCATCAAGGACCTGCTGCTCAACGCGACCATCCTGGTGCTGGTCGCCGTCGGCCAGTCCCTGGTCGTCATCACCCGCAACGTCGACCTGTCGGTCGGCTCCACCCTCGGCATCAGCGCCTTCGCCGCCGGTACCTATCTCCAGGGCGGCGGCAACGCGGTCGTGGCCGTGGCTCTCGCGGTCCTGATGGGCATCGGCTTCGGTCTGCTGAACGGACTGCTCGTCAGCCTCGGTCAGGTCCCCGCCCTCGTCGTCACCCTCGGCACGCTGTACATCATCCGGGGCATCGACTCGATCTGGGTCGGCTCCCGCCAGATCACCGCGTCCGCCCTCCCCGACGGCTTCGTCGACTTCGGCTCCGGCGGCATCTCCGCGGTGCCCTACCTGGCGCTGATCGCGGTGGCGGTGCTGGTGGCGACGGCGTACTACATGAAGCACTTCGGCAGCGGACGCGAGCTGTACGCCCTCGGCTCCAACCCGGAGGCCGCCCGGCTCGCCGGTATCCCGGTCCGCAAGCGCATCCTGGTCGCCTACACGTTCTGCGGCGCCCTCGCCGGCCTCGCCGGAGCGCTGTACCTGGCCCGCTTCGGCAACGTCGACTCCAGCACCGGCAACGGCTACGAACTCACCGTCGTCAGCGCGGTCGTCGTCGGCGGTGTCGTCTTCACCGGCGGCTCCGGCAGCGTCTACGGCGCGGCGCTCGGCGCCCTGCTGCTGACCTCCATCAACAGCGTGCTGCCCGCCCTCGGCGTCAGCTCGGTGTGGGTGCTGGCCATCAACGGCATCCTGCTCATCCTCGCCATCGCCGTGGACCGCGTCGTCGCGCTGCGGGTGGCGGCAGCCCTGAAGAAGAGGAACGCCCGCCATGGCTGACTCCACCCTGTCGCGCGCGATCCGCTGGGACACCGTGGTCGGCGCCACCCTGATCGTCGTCCTCCTGCTCTCCTTCACCACCGTCGACGGGTTCGGCAACGCCCTCAACCTGTCGTTCCTCATCGGCAACACCCTGCCGATCGCGCTGGTCGCCCTCCCGATGACCCTCCTCGTGGTCTCCGGCGAGATCGACCTGTCCGTCGCCTCCACCGCCGGACTCTCCGGCGCGGTGATGGGCGCCCTGTGGAACCAGGGCATGACCATCGAGACGATCATCCCGATCTGTCTGGCCCTCGGCGTGGTCTGCGGACTGATCAACGGTCTGCTGGTCACCAAGCTCGGTCTGTCCTCCCTCGCCGTCACCATCGGTACGCTCGCCGCCTACCGGGGCATCGCGCAGATCGTGCTCGGCTCCGACGCCGTGACCGACTTCCCCACCCAGTACCTGGACTTCGCGGCCGGCCGGATCGGCGACAGCTTCGTCCCGCAGGCCTTCATCCCCTTCCTGGTGCTGCTCGTCATCGCCGTGATCGCCCTGCACGCCACCCCGTTCGGGCGCTCCCTGTTCGCGATCGGCGCCAGCGAGGAGGCCGCGCGCTTCACCGGTATCCGCGTCAAGCGCCAGAAGCTGATCCTCTTCACCGTGACGGGCCTCATGGCCTCCCTCACCGGTATCTTCTGGGCGCTGCACTACGCCAGCGCCCGCTACGACAACGCGACCGGCCTCGAACTCTCCGTCATCGCCGCCGTGTTGCTCGGCGGCATCGACTTCGACGGCGGCAAGGGGACGCTCGGCGGCGCGATCGCCGGTGTGTTCCTGCTCGGCACCCTGCAGAACGTCATGAGCCTCCAGGACGTCTCCGCCCAGTCGCAGATCGTCGTCACCGGTGTCCTGCTCGTCCTCTCCGTGCTCGGCCCCCGGGTCGCACGCCAGATCTCCGTCGCCAGAGCCGGCCGCAGAGCGGCCTCGGCGCCGGTTGCCAAGGCGCCCACACCAGCCCCCTGAACGGCTGGCCCCCCACCGCCGATCCAGTACAGCCCACCGTTCCGTCCCTCCGTATCAAAGGACCCCTCATGCGCAAGGCAACCCTCCGTCGCTCCTGTGCGGCCCTCGCCGCGGCCACCTCCCTCGCACTCGCCCTGACCGCCTGTGGCGGCACCACCAAGAGCGACGTCAAGGACGACTCCGCCTCCGCCGCGGCGACCGGCAAGGCCGACCCGAACGCCGAGCTGAAGAAGGGCCTGACCGTCGGCTTCCTGCCGAAGCAGGTCAACAACCCGTACTTCACCTCCGCCGACAAGGGCGGCGAGGCGGCCCTGAAGGAGCTGGGCTCCAGCTACAAGGAGGTCGGCCCGTCCAGCGCCACGGACACCTCCGGCCAGGTCAACTACGTCAACACGCTCACCCAGCAGCAGGTCGACGCGATCGCCGTCTCCGCGCAGGACCCGGGCGCCCTGTGCACCGCGCTCAAGCAGGCCATGAGCAACGACATCAAGGTCGTCACCTACGACTCCGACACCAAGCCGGAGTGCCGCAACGCCTTCGTCTCGCAGGCCAGCGCCGAGGACCTCGGCCGCACCGAGGTCCAGCTGCTCGCCGAGCAGATCGGCTACAAGGGCGAGATCGCCGTTCTGTCGGCCGCGCAGACCGCGACCAACCAGAACACCTGGATCGACTTCATGAAGGACGAGCTGAAGGACCCCAAGTACAAGGACATCAAGCTCGTCAAGGTCGCCTACGGTGACGACGACGCCCAGAAGTCGTTCCAGCAGACACAGGGCCTGCTGCAGGAGTACCCGAACCTGAAGGGGATCATCTCCCCGACCACGGTCGGCATCAAGGCCGCCGCCCAGTACCTGTCGGGCTCCAAGTACAAGGGCAAGGTCAAGCTGACCGGCCTCGGCACCCCCAACGACATGCGCAAGTACGTCAAGGACGGCACCGTCGAGGGCTTCGAGCTGTGGGACCCGGCGAAGCTCGGCGAGCTGGCCGCCCGTACCTCCGTGGCGCTGGTCTCCGGTCAGATCACCGGCAAGGAGGGCGAGACCTTCACCGCCGGCGACATGGGTGAGTACACCATCGGCAAGGACGGTGTGATCAGCCTCGGCAAGCCGACCGTGTTCACCAAGGACAACATCGACCAGTTCAACTTCTGAGCGACTTAGGGGTGTTGATGAAGCGCGTGTGCTTTCTGCTGAAGGTCAGGGCGGACCGCCTCGACGAGTACCGCGAGCGGCACGCCGCCGTGTGGCCCGAGATGCTTCAGGCGCTCTCGGCCACCGGCTGGCACAACTACTCGCTCTTCCTGCGCGAGGACGGCCTCCTGGTCGGCTACGTGGAGACCGAGGACTTCGAAGCCGCCCTGGCCGGTATGGAGGCCACCGACGTCAACGCCCGCTGGCAGACGGAGATGGCGCCGTTCTTCGAATCGCTGGACGGCGCCCGCCCCGACGAGGCCATGAAACCCCTCACCGAGGTCTTCCACCTGGCCTGACCCGTAGCTCCGCCCGACCCCCCACGTCGCAGCACCCTCCCCTCCCCCTCCCCACCTCGCTCGACAACGGAGTCCCGAGATGAAGAGACGTACGCTGCTCGGCGCCGCACTCGCCGGTGCCGTGGCGACCCCCGCCCTCGGCGCCACGGCCGCCCGCGCCGCCGACCCCGGCCCGTCCGTCACCCAGACCGGCAACACCCTGCTGGACAGCCAGGCCATCTTCTTCGTGTCCTACGACGGCCTGGTCAACAACAACGCGTTCCAGAAGAACGCCCTGCTGACCTACAAGGGCTACCAGTACGCCGTCTGGTACACCGCCGACCGCAACGCCGTCGTCGGCCGCCGGGTCCTCGGCTCCGGCACCTGGTCCACCGTCAAGGTCGGCCACACCCTGCGCTACAACGACTCCCACAACGTCATCTCCATGGGCGTCTCCAGGACCGACGGCCGCCTCCACCTCAACATGGACTCGCACAGCGACGGCTTCACCTATGTCAAGTCGGTCGCCGGGCTCATGGACAACCCGGGCGGGCTCAGCTGGGTCGCGAGCCGTTTCGGTGCCCCGCAGTCCACCCTCGACGGACTCGCCCTCACCTCGCAGTTCACCTACCCGCAGTTCGTCTCGACGCCCGACGGCAAGCTCCAGTTGAGCTACCGCGCCGGTATCTCCGGCAACGGCCGCAACGCCCTCGCCGAGTACGACGGCACCTCCTGGACCAACCTCGGCGAGTGGACGTCCTCCACCGGCACGTACACCAGCGAGCACGGCTCCTCGACGGCCCGCAACATGTACCTGCACGGCATCGACTACGACCGCAACGGCCGCCTGCACGCCCTGTTCACCTGGCGCGAGCAGAACGGCGCCGTGATGTGCAACGGCGGCGGCATCACCAACCACGACACCGGCTACGTCTACTCCGACGACCGGGGCCGTACCTGGCGCAACAACGCGGGCACCGTCGTCGGCACCACCGGCGGTTCCGACAAGGTCTCCGTCACCGACGCGGGCCTGGTGGTGGACGCGCTCAACCCGGACCACTCCCTGATGAACCAGGAGAGCCAGTGGACCGACTCCGCCGGCCGGCCGCACGCCATCATCAGCTACGTCCCCGGCCGCTTCGGCCAGTGCACCACCAACTACGTCGCCAACCGCACGGCCAACGGCCGCGCCTTCCTCGTCCGCAAGAGCGCCTCCGGCCCCTGGACGAAGACCGAGATACCGGTGCCGCTCAACTCCAGCCAGCGCACCAAACTGGTCATGGACAAGTACAACAACGCCTACGCGATCTTCCCGTTCGGCCGGATCGCCGGCGCCTCGGCGGCCTCCGGGCACACCGACTGGACGATCCTGTTCGACGGCTCCGGGCTCAACGCCTTCGGCGAGGTCGTCTTCGACGAGAGCCGTATCGCCCAGGACAATGTGCTGTCCGTGATGTACCAGGTGAAGTCCAGCGGTACGACCCCCTCGGCGCTCCGCGTCATCGACTTCGCCCTGCCCGCCTGACTACCGTACGGGCGGCGTGTCCGCGCACCTGACCGGGCCGTTCCCGTGACGGTCCCGAAGGTAATGTGACCGTAGGCCCGCCGCTCCCGTACCTTCCTGGAGGTCCCTGTCCGATGTCGCAGCCGGTGGGTATCAAGGACGTCGCCGCAGCCGCCGGAGTCTCCGTCGGCACGGTCTCCAACGTCATCAACCGGCCCGACTCGGTGGCGTCCGGCACCCGCGCCCGGGTGCTGGCCGCCATCGACCGCCTCGGCTACGTCCGCAGCGAGTCGGCACGCCAGCTGCGGGCCGGGCGGAGCCGCATCATGGGGCTGCTCGTGCTCGACATGGGCAACCCCTTCTTCGTCGACGTCGCGCGCGGAGCCGAGCGGGCCGCGCGCGACGCCGGACTCGGCGTGATGGTCTGCAACAGCGCGCAGAGCGCGGGCGAGGAGGCCGAGTACCTGTCGCTCTTCGCCGAACAGCGGGTGCGCGGTGTCCTGCTCACCCCGGCCGACGCCACCGGCCGCAACATCAAGGCGTTCCGCCGCCACGGCATCCCCTTCGTCCTCGTCGACCGGGTCGCCGAGGGCACCACCGAGTGCTCGGTCTCCGTGGACGACGTCGCCGGCGGCGCGCTCGCCGTACGGCATCTGGTGGACGCGGGCCACCGCTCCATCGCGTACGTCAGCGGACCGGCGGGGCTCAACCAGGTCCGCGACCGCCGTACGGGCGCCCTCAACGCCCTGCGGGAGGCCGGGCTCGGCCCCGAGGCCCTGCGCGAGCTGCCCACCGAACGCCTCGACGTGGCCGCCGGCCGGGACGCGGGCGCCCGCCTCCTCGGCCTCGCCGACCGCCCCACCGCCGTCTTCTGCGCCAACGACCTGCTCGCCCTCGGCGTGCTCCAGGCCATGTACGCGGCCGGGGTGAGCGTCCCCGACGACCTCGCCATCGTCGGTTACGACGACATCGAGTTCGCCGCCGCCGCGGCCGTCCCCCTCACCTCCGTACGGCAGCCCGCCGTCACCATGGGCGCCCTGGCCGCCGAACTCCTCCTGGAGGAGACCGAGGCCGAGACCGCACCCACGCGGCACGAACACCGCCGCGTGGTCCTCCAGCCCGAGCTGGTGGTGCGCCGCTCCAGCCTCTCGGCGCGCTGACCGGCTGTTCAGTGGCCGCGGGGCGCCCGCGGCCGGCGTACTGATCCCCGGTTCAGCGAGAATTTCTTGATCCACGGGGTCGGCCGGGCGGAAAATGTGTGCTGGACTGGACCACGGCCTGGAATCCGTCCGCCCAAGGAGCCCTGTTGTCCGTCAGCTACCGGCAGCCCGGTGTCGTCCTCACCGACCGTCGTTTCGCCGTCCCCCTCGACCACGACGACCCGGCGGGGGAGCGGATCGAGCTGTACGCGCGCGAGGTCGTCGCGAGCGACAAGGCGGACGCCGAACTGCCCTGGCTGGTCTATCTGCAGGGCGGCCCCGGCTTCGGGGCGAACCGTTTCGTCGGCCGTGAGGCCTGGCTGGAGCGGGCCCTCGCGGAGTACCGCGTCCTGCTCCTGGACCAGCGCGGCACCGGCGCCTCCACCCCCGCCAACCGCCAGACCCTCCCGCTGCGCGGCGGCCCCGCCGAACAGGCCGACTACCTCGCCCACTTCCGCGCCGACTCCATCGTCCGCGACTGCGAGGCCATCCGCCCCGGGATCACCGGCGGCGCCCCCTGGGCCGTCCTCGGCCAGAGCTTCGGCGGCTTCTGCGCGGTCGGCTATCTCTCCGAGGCGCCCGAGGGCCTGAGCCGGGTCGTCATCACCGGCGGACTGCCCTCCCTCGACGCAGGCGCCGACGAGGTCTACCAGGCCGCCTTCCCGCGCATCGAACGCAAGGTCGCCGCGCACTACGCCCGCTACCCGCAGGACGTCGAGCGGGCCCGGCACATCGCCGAGCACCTGCTCCAGCACGACGTCGTCCTCCCGGGCGGCTACCGCCTCACCGTCGAGGCGTTCCAGTCCCTCGGCATCCTGCTCGGCCGCGGCGACGGCAGCCACCGGCTGCACTTCCTGCTGGAGGACGCCTTCGTCCGCACCCCCGGCGGTCCCGCCCTGGCCGACTCCTTCCAGGAGGAGGTCCAGGGCCTGCTGTCGTACGCGGGCCACCCCCTGTACGCGCTCCTGCACGAGGCCATCTACGGCCAGGACGCGGGCCCCACCGACTGGGCGGCGGAGCGGGTGCGCGGCCGGTTCCCGCAGTTCGACGCCGCCAAGGCACTCACCGGCGACGGCCCGGTGCTCTTCACGGGGGAGTCCGTGCACCCCTGGATGTTCGACAGCGACCCCGCCCTGCGCCCGCTCCGCGAGACCGCCGAGGAACTGGCCGGGCGGCGGGGCTGGACCCCCCTGTACGACCCGGACCGGCTCGCCGCCAACGAGGTGCCGGTCGCCGCCGCGATCTACCACGACGACATGTACGTCGACACGGCCCACTCCCTGCGCACCGCCCGCGCGATCCGGGGCCTGCGCACCTGGGTCACGGACGAGTTCGAGCACGACGGCGTCCGGGCCGGGGGACCGCGGGTCCTGGACCGGCTGCTGGCACTGACGCGCGACGACGCGTAACGCCGACCGGTTGTCAGTGCCCGGGGCTACTGTGCCGATATGACCGACCCGCAGCAGGACCAGCCGGACCAGCTCGAACCCCTGCCCGACGACTGGACGCGCGCCCTCGCCGTCGTGGCCCACCCGGACGACCTCGAATACGGCTGCTCGGCGGCGATCGCCGCCTGGACCGACGCCGGCCGCGAGGTCGCCTATGTCCTGGCCACCCGGGGTGAGGCCGGCATCGACACCCTGGAGCCCGCGCGCTGCGGCCCGCTGCGCGAGCGGGAGCAGCGGGCGAGCGCGGCCGTGGTGGGGGTGTCGGTGGTCGAGTTCCTCGACCACCGGGACGGCGTCGTCGAGTACGGGCCCGCCCTGCGCCGGGACATCGCCGCCGCCGTCCGCCGGCACCGCCCCGAGCTGATCGTCACCCTCAACCACCGCGACACCTGGGGCGGGGTCGCCTGGAACACCCCCGACCATGTGGCGGTGGGCCGCGCCACCCTGGACGCCGCCGGGGACGCGGGGAACCGCTGGATCTTCCCCGAACTCGTCGAACAGGGCCTGGAGCCCTGGGACGGCGTCCGCTGGGTCGCCGTCGCCGGTTCCTCCAGCCCCACCCACGCCGTCGACGCCACGGCGGGCCTGGACCGCGCGGTCGCCTCCCTCCTGGAACACCGCACCTACCTGGAGGTCCTGACCAAGGAGGACCCGGAGACATACGCCCGCGACTTCCTCACCGGCTTCGCCCGGAGCACGGGGGAGCGGTTCGGCGGCAGACCGGCCGTGGCCTTCGAGGTGTTCCCCCGGTGACGGGCGACGGGAGCGCCGGGCCCGGGGTGCGGCTGGAGCCCTGGTCCGAGGACGACCTCGGGCTCCTGCGGCGCGGCAACAGCCCCCGGATGACCGAGCACCTGGGCGGCCCGGAGACCGAGGAGGAACTGCTCGCCCGGCACCGCCGCTATCTCGCCGTGGCGCCCGGGCGGATGTACCGGGTCGTGCTGGCCGGCTCCGGTGAGGCGGTCGGCTCGATCGGCTACTGGGAGCACGAGTGGCGGGGCGAGACCGTCTGGGAGACCGGATGGGGGATCCTGCCCGAGTTCCAGGGCCGGGGCCTCGCCGTACGGGCCGCCCGGGCGGTCGTCGAGGCGGCGCGGCAGGCACGGACGCACCGCTCTGTGCACGCGCTGCCGCGGGTGGCGAACACCGCGTCGAACGCGGTGTGCCGCGGGGCCGGGTTCACCCTGTTCGGCGAGGTCTCCGTGGAGTACCCGAAGGGGCACTGGAACATGTCGAACGACTGGCGGCTGGAGCTGGAGCTGGAGCCGGGGCGGGACTGAGCGCCGGGGCGAGGGGGCCTCGTTAGGGTGGACCATGTGGAACAGACTTCCGAAGATCCCCTCGCCCTGCGTGACCTGCGTGCCGACTGCGGCGACTGCTTCGGTCTGTGCTGTGTCGCCCTGCCCTTCGCCCGCTCGGCGGACTTCGCCGTGGACAAGCCGGCGGGCAAGGCGTGCGGCAACCTCGGGGACGGCTTCCGGTGCGGCATCCACACCCGGCTGAAGGACGAGGGCTTCAACGGCTGCACGGTCTACGACTGCTTCGGCGCCGGGCAGAAGGTCTCCCAGGTCACCTTCGGGGGCGAGAGCTGGCGGACGGGCGGCCCCGAGCACGCCCGGCGGATGTTCGACGTGTTCCCGGTGGTCCGCCAACTCCACGAACTGCTCTGGTACTTGACGGAGTCGCTGACCCTCCCCGTCGCCGGCCCGCTGCGTGGAGACCTCCGCCGCCTGCGGGACGAGACCGTGGCGCTGACCACGAAGTCCCCCGAGGAACTGCGGGAGCTGGACGTCGCCGCGCACCGGGGCCGCGTCAACGAGCTGCTGCTGAAGGTGAGCGCGCTGATGCGGGCGGGCGCCGGGCGCAAGCGGAACCGGCGGGGCGCCGACCTCATGGGCGCCCGTCTCAAGGGCGCCGACCTGCGCGCGGCCGACCTGCGCGGCGCCTACCTCATCGCCGCCGACCTGACCGGCGCCGATCTGCGCGGGGCGGACCTGATAGGCGCCGACCTCCGCGACACCGACCTCACCGACGCGGACCTGACCGGCGCCTTCTTCCTGACCCAGCCCCAGATCGACGCCGCACGCGGCAGCGCCGGCACCCGGTTGCCGGACTCAGTCACCCGCCCCGGCCACTGGACGGGGTGAGGCCCCCTCGGGGCCGTCCGTGCCTTCGCCTGCCCGCCGCCGCACGGTCAGCCGCAGCCCGTCCGGCATCAGGGTCAGCCGTTCCGCGACCCGCAGCCGGTACGCCGGATCCGGCCGCAGCTCGTAGCGGCGCAGCAGCAGCCCCAGCACCAACGTGGCCTCGTGCAGCGCGAACTGACGGCCGATACAGGCCCGCGCCCCCGTCCCGAACGGCTTGAACGTGTGCGGGGCCCGCGCGCGGACGGCCGCCGCGTCGAAGCGGTCCGGGTCGAACCGCTCGGCGTCCGCGCCCCACACCTCCGGGTCCCGGTGCAGCATCGCCGTCAGCACCAGCGCCCAGGCACCCCGCCGCATCGGATGGACCCCGCCCAGCACGGTGTCCTCCCGGGCCTCCCGGGAGAAGGCCGGCGCCGTCGGCCACAGCCGCAGCGCCTCGTCCAGCACCCGGCGCAGATACCGCAGCCTCGCCACCTGCTCGTAGCCGGGCCGTGCGGCGCCGCCCCACACCTGGTCCACCTCGGCGCGGGCGCGGGCCGCCAGGCCGGGATGGAGGGCGAGGTAGTGCAGGGCGAAGGAGAGGGCGCCCGAGGTGGTCTCGTGCCCGGCGACCAGGAAGGTGATGACCTGGCGCCGTACGTTCTCGGCGGAGAGCCGCTCCCCGGTCTCCGGGTGCGCGGTCTCCAGCATGCGGTCGAGCAGATCGCCGTCACCGCCCCCGCCGCCCTTGCCGGCCCGGCCGCCGGACGCCTGCCGGGCCCGCACCACCGCGTCGACCGTCTCGTTCAGGAAGGCCATGTCCGCCTGGTTGCGCCGGGCGGCGCCGCGCAGCAGCGGCAGCAGCGGGTCGGGGAGGATGTTGCGGCGCTGCGCGTAGGTCAGGGTGCCGACCATCGCGGCGACGAAGGGGTGCGGCCGGTCGCGCTCGAAGGAGCCGAAGTCATGGCCGAAGCCGGTGCGGGCGATCGTCTCCAGTGTCAGCTTGGTCATGTCGCCGGGCACGTCCACGGTCTCGCCCGCCGCCCCCGCCCGGTCCCAGTGCTCCGTCAGCCGCTCGGCGACGTCGAGCATCATCGGGTGGTAGCCGGCCATGGCGTCCCGGCTGAAGCCGGGGGCGAGGACGTCGTGCGCCAGCTGCCAGTTGGGCTCGTGGTTGTACGCCGTGAAGAGTCCGTCCCCGGCCACCGGGCGCAGATTGGCGACACCGACGCCGACATGCTTGGCGAACCGCGACTCGTCCGCCATCTCGGCCGCCAGCGCGGCGCCCCCGACGAAGACGACCTCCTTGCCGAACGCCTTCCGCCGGAAGATCGGCCCGAGCCGGCGCCCGAGGCGCACGGACTCCTGGACCGGCGTCCGCACATTCGTGCCCAGCGCGTCGCCGACGACGGGTATCCGGTACGGCGGGTGCGGGATGCGGTGCAGCTCGGGCCAGCCCAGTTCGGCGCTGCGGAATCCCCTGACAGCCGTCGCCCCTGTCGTCGCCGTCATGACCACATCTCCCTCACGCGCACGCCGTGGCGCGGCCGTCACGGCTGTTGTACTCGGGTTCAATAGCGGTTTCAGTCTCGTCCCGTTGTTGAACCCACGTCAAGTAAGGTGCCGGTATGGCAGCCAGGCAGGGAGAGCGCCCGCGGCGCCGGCTCAGCACCGAGGAGCGGCGCGAGCAGCTCCTCGCGGTGGGGGCCCGGCTCTTCTCGGAGAGCGCGTACGACGACGTGTGGATCGAGCAGGTGGCCGAGATCGCCGGCGTCTCCCGGGGGCTGCTCTACCACTACTTCCCGAACAAGCGGGTCTTCTTCGCGGCCGTGGTGGAGCGCGAGAGCGAGCGGATGCTGCGGATCATGCACCCGGCACCGGGCCGGTCGGCGCGCGAGCGGCTCGGGAACGGCCTGGACGCGTTTCTGCTCCATGTCGAGGAACACGCCCACGGCTTCCGGGCCTTCCACCGCGCGGACGCCACCGGCGACCAGGCCGTGCGCAGGGTCTACCAGCGCGCGCTGGCCGCGCAGGAGGCGCAAATCCTGGCGGCGCTCGCCTCGGACGCCGAGTTCGCGGCGGCGCTCGACGCGCGGCCGGAGACCCGTCTCGCGGTGCGTGGCTGGCTGTCGTTCACCACGGCCGTCTGTCTGGAGTGGCTGAGGGGCGCGGAGTTCTCCCGCGAGCAGGTGCGGGACCTCTGCGCGCGGGCGCTGTTCGGGGTGCTCACCCCCTGAGCCGGTGCCCCGGTCGGTTCGCCGCGGGGAACGAGAAGTCCACGGACTGGACGCCGGTGGTTGGCGTACGCCCCGATCTTCGATAGGTTAGGCAAGGCTTACCTAAGGGAGGTTTGGGATGGGTGACCGTCACACCTGGACGGCCGCGCCCGCCGCGGCGGAGCGTGCCCGCTCGGTGCTCGCGGCGGCATGGTCCTGCGCGGTGACCGCCGAGGGCGGCCGCGAGGAGTTCGTCGGCGCGCACAGCGTCACCGAGGACGGCCGGGTGATCCTGTGCGTCCCCGAGGACAGTACGCTCGTCGCCGCCGCGATCTGCGCGCCGCGCGGCGAGCCGTCCGCCGTGCTGGAGTTCGCCGACGTGGCGCCCGTCCCCGTGCGCAACCGCATCCGGGCCCGGCTGTGGATCGCCGGCTGGTTCGCGCCGAAGGACGGCGACCTGGAGTTCAAAGCCACCCGGATCGTGCTGCGCGAGCCGTCCGGCGCGGTCGTCGTCGACCTCGACGAGTTCGCCGCCGCCGCACCGGACCCGCTGGCCACGGCCGAGTCCCGGCTGCTGACCCATCTCGCCGACGCTCACCCCGACGCCGTCGAACGCCTCACCCGGCTCGTCCCGCACGACAGCCTGCACGGCGCCGTTCGCGTCCAGCCGCTCGCCGTCGACCGGCACGGACTGACCCTGCGCATCGAGCGGGCCCGCGGCAACGGCGACGTACGGCTGACGTTCCACAAGCCCGCGAACGACATGGCGCAGCTCACCGAGCGGATGCACGTCCTGCTCTCCCAGGCGAGCGCCGCGTCCTGCCCGCGCGCCCTACAGCGGCAGCGCACAGACGGCGACGGGTGAGGTGAACGGCGCGCCCGCGCGCCGCAGTTCACCGCTGCCGGGGTCGACCCGGAAGACACTCACCGCGCTCGACCGCTGCAACGCGGCGAACAGCAGCCCCCCGTCCGGCGACAGCGCGATCTGCCGCGGGAAGTCCCCGCCGGCCGGCACTGTGTCGAGCAGCCGCAGCCGGGCGCCGTCCGCCTCCACCGCGTACCGCGTCAGACTGTCGTGCCCCCGGTTGGCGAGATACGCATGCGAGCCGTCCGGCGTCACGACCAGCTGCGCCGGGTAGTTCGTGCCCGCACCCGTGCCCGTGGACTGCGGGGCGCCCGGGGTGAGCCGCCCGCTGCCCGGATCGTAGGCGCAGACCACCACCGTGTCGTCCAGCTCGTTGGCCAGATAGGCGTACCGGCCGCCCGGATGGAAGGTGAGGTGCCGCGGTCCCGCGCCGGACCGGGTGCGCGCCCGGGAGACCTCGGTGAGCGTGCCCTCGGACTCGTTCAGACGGTAGGTGTAGACCGTGTCGGTGCCCAGGTCGACGGCGAGGACATGACCGCCGTCGGGGCTGGTGACGACCTGGTGCGCGTGCGGCCCGTCCTGACCGGGGCCCGGCGCCGGACTGCTGTGCACCACCAGATCCGTGCGCTCGCCCAGCGCCCCCGACTCCTCGACCGGGTGCACGGCGACACTGCCGGTGCCGTAGTTCGCGCTCAGCAGCCACCGGCCGCTCGGATGCACCGACAGCTGACACGGCGCCTCGCCGCCGCTGCTGCGGGTGCCGAGCACCTTCCGGTCGGACAGCCGCACGGCGGTCACCCCGCCGTCGGTGCGCTCGTTCACCGCGTACAGCGTCCGCCCGTCCGGGTGCACGGCGAGATACGACGGGTCGGGGACCCCGGTGATCGTCCCCTTGCCCACGACACGGCCGCCGCGCGCGTCGTACGTGGCCACGCCGATCCCGGTGCCGCCGCCCTCGGCCGAGGTGTACGTGCCGATGTAGAGCGGCCGGGGGCCCGAGCGGGCGGCGGAGGGGGAGGTGGACGCGGACCCGGTGCCGGTCTCCGTAGCCGGTGAGGGGGCTGTCGGGGCGTTCACCGCGGGGGAGGACGCGGCGGGGCCGGCCGCCTCGTCGGAGCCTCCGCAGCCGGCCGCGCCGACCGGTACGGCCGCCCCCGCCAGCAGGCCCAGGACACGGCGCCTGCTCCAGCCGCCTCGGTCCGCCGCCTCACTCGTCATTCGTGCACCTCGGGTGTCGCTCGTCGCTGCCGTCACCACCTTGACGGGTACGAGCACCTGAGCGCAAAGGCGGGGCAAAGACGACGGCGGGCGTCGCGTGCCGTGCGACGCCCGCCGTCACCCCGGCGGGGGTGGCCGGGGCCGCTACCAGTCACCGTCCTGGACCGGCTTGCCCGGCGCGTCCCCGAGCGGCTTCACCTGGCCGGGAGCGGGCGCCTGCCACGGGTCGAGGTCGTCGCCGAGCCAGTCACCGACCGGCTTCACCGTGCCGAGGGCGTCGGCCGGGTCGAGGTCGTGGCCGTCCTCGTCGTAGTACGCGAACCAGGGCAGCCCCGCCCGGGTGTACGCCGCGCGGTCCACCGGGGACGGCGGCGGTGCCTCACCGGTGATCCGGCGCCACTCGGGAGGCGTCACCAGATGCACGAAGACCCGCCCGGCGGGCTGCTCGGTCCAGCTGCCGCGCGGCCAGGTGTCCCGGTAGACCTCCTGACGCATCGAACCCCCGACACCGAGACCCATCGCGGCGGGCGCCCGGCGCGGGGCGGCGGGAGCGCTGCGCGCACGGGCCGCCCCGGGAGCCGCCATCGGCGCGGCCGTGGGCGCCGCCGTCGGGCCGCCGGTCGACGGGGGCGGCATCGGCGCGGCGCCCGGCGGCATCGGTACCGGACCCGTGCCGGCGAAGAGGGTGGTGGTGCTCAACTCGCCGAGCGACCGCTCCCGTTCGGCCCGCAGCCGCTCCTCCTCCCGCCACCGTGCGAGCCGCTCGTCGCCGAGCGGGAACGACTGCAACTGGACCCCGCCGAACACCTCCTCGCCGGTGACCTGGCCCTCGACCGTCGCGCCGAGCCCGAGGGGGACGGCCACGAACTGCCGGACCGTGCCCTTGCCGGAGTTGATGCCGTCCAGCCACGGCTGACGCGGCAGCACCACATAGTTCTGCGGATCACGGACGAGCGAGCCGCTCCACGGCCTGCCCGACACCGCGCACACCTTGCCGACGCCGACCTGCAGCGCGGACGGTTCCGTGGAACCGCCGAAGTGCAGCCACATCGCCTCCCGCAGATACACGGGGAGCATCACCCCGCCGCGCGCCCGCATCTCCTCGGGAGCGGTGTCCGGAAAGTCCTCGACCCGGCGGATCGGGAAGTCGCCCAGTCCGGGCGGGAGTTGGTGTGTCCCCGTCTCCGGCAGGCGCAGGGTGCGGATGAAGCGCACCCGTACCCCGCCCGGCAGTCGCAGCGTGGTCCCGTCGATCCGTACGGCGCCTTCGGTCATTCCGTACGCTCCCCTCGATGGCGTAGGACGTCAGGTGGACGTCACCTAGTACGTCCGGCGAGGCCGGAGCGGTTCCGGCCGCGGGGGCGCGCGACGCGCACGCGGTCGCGCAGGCGCGTGAGCCGGGGGGAGCGCTCGCGCTGTTCCCGGGTGCAGCGGTCGAGCTCCTCCAGCAGCCGCTGCGAGCGGTGCTCGGTGTCCAGTTCGTCGAGCATGCGGTTGACCTCGGTCAGCACGGCGCCGTGCAGCTGCCACTGGCGGGCGTCGCGCCGGACGTCCTCCAGCAGCAGCCGGGCCAGCTTGTCCCGGGTCGCGACGGCAGTCGACAGCTCGGCGGTGAGCCGGGCCTCCGCGGACTCGGCGCTCCGGCTGACATCGGTGGTGACCAGCACGGCGAAGCTGACCACCGCGTCACCGATCTCGGCGAGCAACTGCTCGACGGCGGCCCCCACCCGCGGCGAGAACAGCGGGCTCGGCTCCCGCTCCTTGGCGAGGTCGGTCAGGGTCCGGGCCAGCACCCGCAGGACCACCGTGCAGATCTCCAGCGTGTCCAGCCCGGTGCGCAGCACGACCCGGTGCAGCAGCCCCTCCCGTACCCGCGGATTGAGCTTCAGACTGTCCTCCGCCTGCTGGAGGGCGGCGTCCACCTCGACGATGTCGAAGTCGAGCTTGCGGGCCTCGTGGAGCCGCGCCGCCGCGGCCTGAGCCGGGGTGCGGCCCGCGGCCTCCTCGCCGACCCGGATCATCAGCCGCCGCATCCGCCGCGCCAGGTCCTCGATGGACTCACCGGCCGCCTCCACCCACACCGGGGGAGCGAGCAGCAGATTGAAGGCGAGCCCGACGACCGCGCCGATCAGCGTCTCCAGGACCCGGTCCCAGGCCGTGTCGCCGACCCTGGTCACCCCGAGCACCAGCATCGCGCTGATCGCCACCTCGGGCACGAACTCGCTCACCCGCACCAGATGCCCCACCGCGAGCGAGGACAGGATGATCATCGCGAGGCTCCACCAGGTGAGGCCCACCAGGGCGCTGAAGCCGATGGCGATGACGACGCCGGCGACCACCGCGTTCACCCGGCGGATGCCCGTGGTGATCGTGGAGTAGAGGGTCACCTGGACGACGAGGAGCGCGGTCAGCGGTGCCGTGAGAGGTGCGGCCTCCGCACTGAGCTGCAACGCCACCACATAGGCCACGGTGGCCGCTGCCGCCGACCGTACCGCCTGCACGATCACCGGATCCTGCCGCCACTTCCGGACCCGTGCGTCGATCAGGGCTCCCACGTCACTTACGTCTCGCATCCTTGCGCTGTTCCCGTTCCACCTCCTGGTCGAACTCACGGGCGGGACGCTCAGTCGTACAGCCGGTCCAGGAATCCGGACAGATGGGACACCGTGCGGGCGATCTGCTCGTCCAGGGTGAGGCTCTCCTCGAACCGGCTCCCCGTGTCGAGCGGCTTCCTCCCGCGTACGTACAGCGAACACGCCAGGTCGGCGCACATGTACACACCGACCGAGTTCCCCTCGCGTCCGGCGGCGCCCGCCTTGCGTGCCGTCATCAGCGAGACCCCGCTGCCCCGGTGGGTCGTCAGGCACAGCGAGCACATGCTCCGGTGCAGCAGGCCGCGCTGCGCCGAGGGGAACCGCAGGGTGACGCCGACGGGCCGGCCGGCGCGCTCGGTGACCAGATAGCTCCGGTCGGGCGCCCCCGGGTCCCGCCAGCCGAGGAAGTCCAGGTGCTCCCAGGGCCGTCGCTCCAGATCGCGGGGGAGGGCGATCCGCTTCGCCTCGCCCTTGGAGCAGTTGACGAACGAGCCGCGGATGTCCTGCTCGGTGAGCGGCTTCATGGTGGTTCCTCCCGGGAGGGTCGACTATCGGATACAGCCTAGGGTCACTAGGTTTTCTCCTAAGTTAGTCTCCTGCCCGGCGGGGGGCCAATGGATTTCAGAGCAGGGGTCGAGGCGGCCACACGCCGGGGTCCAGCACCCCCGACGCATAGGCGCGGGCCACCAGTTCGGTGCGGCCGGTGGCGGACCAGCGGGCGGAGAGACGGCGCAGGTGGTAGTTGACGCCGTCGACGGTGAGACCGGTGTCACGGGCGGCACGGGCGGTCGTGGCGCCGCCCGCGAGGAGGGCCAGGATGCGGGCCTCGGTGGGGCTCGCCGGGGGAGCGGGCGTCGGGTCGGCCGGCGCCGGGAGGTCGCCGAGGACACGGACCAGGACCAGGAGCGACGGGGTGACGTCGGGGCCGTCGCTGATCGGGTCGGCGGTCAGTTCGCCGTGCCGGCGCCCCCCGTCGGAGGTGTCCCAGCGCACCGACACCGGGTAGCGCGAACGGTGCCGGAGCCGCAGCGCGTGCGCGATCCGCTCGACCTGCGTCGCCTCCTGCGGACGGAACAGCTCCAGCACCTCACGCCCGCGCAGGCTCCCCGGAGTCGTGCCCCACTCGGTCGCCATCGCGGGGTTCGCCAGCACCACGGAGCCGTACACGTCGCAGACGGCCACCGGCATCGGGATGCGGTCGAAGAGGGCCATCGCCCGATTCCTCCACAGGACGGCGTCTCCCTGCCGCAGCTCCACCCCGGTCCCCGCCCCTCGCTCGCCGCCGCGCAACCCCGTAACGTGGTCCGCTCCTACACAATCATGTAGTGCGATGGCACGAGTCAGCGGCCCTCGGCGGCAACCCTGGAACGCGGTACCCCGTACTTCCGCACCGTGAAAGGCAGTTGTCGCGCCATGCCCCCCACCGCGCCGCACTCGAAGCCCGCCGAGTCCACCACGGCCGACCGGAACCCCGACGCCCCCCACGGCGTCCCCGTCGTCGACATCTCCGCCACGGGACCCGGAAGCACCCCCGTCCAGCAGGTCATGGGCCTGATGCGGGACCACGGGCCCGTGCTCGTACGGCGGCTGCACGGGCGGGACACCCTGTTCGTCGCGGATCTCGACCTGGTCGCCGACCTGTCCGACGAGACCCGGTTCGCCAAGGCCGTCGGTCCCGCGCTGGAGAACGTCCGGGAGTTCGCCGCCGACGGACTGTTCACCGCGTACGGCGACGAGCCGAACTGGGCGAAGGCGCACGACATCCTGATGCCGGCGTTCGCGCTGGGCTCGATGCGGACGTACCACCCGGTGATGCTGCGGGTGGCCCGCAGGCTGATCGACTCCTGGGACCGGGCGAGCGCCACCGGGCAGGCCGTGAACGTGGCGGACGACATGACCCGGATGACCCTCGACACGATCGGACTCGCCGGCTTCGGCTACGACTTCGGCTCCTTCGAGCGCGACGAACCCCACCCCTTCGTCGAGGCCATGGTCCGCTGTCTGGAGTGGAGCATGAACCGGCTGAGCCGGCTTCCCGGCGACGACCACACAGCCGCGGACGCCGCCTTCCGGGCGGACGCCGAGTACCTCGCCGGGGTCGTCGACGACGTCATCGCCGCCCGCCTGCGGTCGGGGGAGACGGGCACCGACGACCTGCTCGGGCTCATGCTCACCGCCGAGCACCCGGCCGACGGCACCACCCTGGACACCGCCAACATCCGCAACCAGGTCATCACCTTCCTCATCGCCGGCCATGAGACGACCTCCGGCGCGATGTCCTTCGCGCTGTACCACCTGGCCAAGCAGCCGGCCGTCCTCCAGCTCGTGCGGCGCGAGGTCGACGCCCTGTGGGGCGACGAGGCCGACCCCGAGCCGACGTTCGACGAGGTCGGACGGCTGACGTACACCCGGCAGGTGCTGAACGAGGCGCTGCGGCTGTGGCCGACGGCCGCCGCGTTCACCCGGTACGCCCGCGAGGACACCCTGCTCGGCGGCCGGATCCCCCTGCGCGCCGGACAGACGGTGACCGTGCTCGGCCCGACGCTGCACCGGCAGCCCGTCTGGGGCGACAACCCCGAGCTCTTCGACCCCTCCCGGTTCACCGCCGAGGCGGAGGAGGCCCGCTCCCCGCACGCCTTCAAGCCCTTCGGCACCGGCGAACGCGCCTGCATCGGACGGCAGTTCGCCCTTCACGAGGCGACGATGCTGCTCGCCGTGCTCGTCCACCGCTACCGGCCGCACGACCACACCGACTACGCCCTCACGGTCAAGGAGACCCTCACCCTGAAGCCCGAGGGCTTCACCCTGACCCTGTCCCCGCGCACCCCCGCCGACCGTACGCACGCCCCGCTGCCCGGCGCCCGGTACGCCGACACCGCCCCGCGGTCCGACGAGACCACCTCTCTTTCCACCCGCGTACGCCCCGGCACCCGCGCCCTCTTCCTGCACGGCAGCAACTACGGCACCTGCCGCGAGATCGCCGCTCAACTGGCGGAAGAGGCGGCGGAGTTGGGGGCGGAGACGGAGGTCGCGTCCCTCGACACGTACGCCGGCGGGCTGCCCGCCGACCGCCCGGTCGTCGTCACCGCCGCCTCCTACAACGGCCGCCCCACCGACGACGCCACCGCCTTCGCCGCCCAGCTCGACACCGACGAGGCCGCCTTCACCGGCAGTTACGCCGTCCTCGGCGTCGGCGACCGCAACTGGGCCGCCACCTACCAGCACGTCCCGGCCCGCATCGACGAACGCCTCGCCGCACTCGGCGGCACCCGTCTGCTGGACCGCGCCGCCGCCGACGCCTCCGGCGACCTCACCGGCGCCGTCCGCGCCTTCACGGCCGGCCTGCGCACCGCGCTGCTGAAGGAGTACGGCGACCCGGACGCCACCACCGGCGCCGACGAGCCGCCCGCCTCCGACCACCGGGCGCCCGCCTCCGCCCACGAGGTCCGCACCCTCACCGGCGGCCCGCTGCACGCCGTCGCCGAGCGCCACGGACTGACCCCGATGACCGTCACCGAGGCGTACGACCTCACCGCCCCCGGCCACCCGCGCGCCAAGCGCTTCGTCCGGCTCGCCCTGCCCGAGGGCGCCGCCTACCGCACCGGCGACCATCTGACCGTGCTGCCCGTCAACGACCCGGCGCTCGTCCGGCGGGCCGTCACCGCGCTGGGGCTCGACCCGGACGACGTCCTCGACATCCGTTCCCGGCGCCGCGACGGCATCGCCGTCGACCGACCGGTGACGGCGCACCAACTTCTGTCCCACCACGTGGAGTTGCAGACCCGGCCGACGCCCGACCAGCTCTCCGCACTGGCCGCCGCCGACCCCTGCCCGCCGGAGCGCGCCGCCCTCGCCGCGAGCGCGGCCGACGGAACCGAGCACGGCACCCTGGTCGAGGTGATCGAGGCCAACCCGGCCCTGCGCGGTGCCCTGACCTGGCCGGCCCTCCTCGACCTGCTCACCCCGCTGCGTCCCCGCCACTACTCGATCTCGTCCTCACCGGCCACCGACCCGGCCCACGCCGACCTGATGGTCTCCCTGCTCCGGACCCCGGCCCGCTCCGGCGACGGCCTCTACACCGGTGTCGGCTCGGGCTACCTGAACACGGTCAAGCCCGGCGACACCCTCCTCGCCCGGATCCAGCCGTGCCGCGAGGCCTTCCGGATCGGGCACGACGACCCGGCACCGGTCATCATGGTCTCCGCCGGCACCGGCCTCGCTCCCTTCCGCGGCGCCGTCGCCGACCGGGTCGCACGGGCCGCCTCGGGCAGTGAACTCGCCCCCGCCCTCTGCTACTTCGGCTGCGACGCCCCGGACGCGGACTTCCTGCACGCCGACGAGCTCCGCGCCGCCGAGACCGCCGGAGCCGTCTCGCTCCGCCCCGCCTTCAGCGCCGCCCCGGTCGACGGCGCCGCCTTCGTCCAGCACCGGATCACCGCCGAGGCCGACGAGGTGGGTGCCCTGCTGGACGCCGGCGCCCGTGTGTACGTCTGCGGCGACGGCTCCCGCATGGCACCCGGCGTCCGCGAGGCGTTCCGTACGGTCCACGCCGCGCGGAACCCCGGCGCCGACTCCGGGCGGTGGCTGGACGACCTGATCGCCTCGGGCCGCTATGTGGAGGACGTCTACACGGCGGGCTGAGCGCCATGGCCTGATCCTCCCGTCGCGGGCGGATCAGGCCTGCGACCGTGCGGGCCCACCTGGCAGAGTGGGCCCGCACGGCCGTGATCGGCGCGACAGGGGCGAGACGGGGGACCGGAGTGGACGACGAGGAGCGGGCGCGGCTCGTCCTGGCGGCGGCGGGTCTGCCGCCCGAAAGCCTCGCCGAGCGGCTGCCGCTCGACGGCGGCACGTACAACACCGTCGAGGAACTGCGCCTCACCGACGGCACCCGGCTGATCCTCAAGATCCCCCCGCCGCCCACCGCGCCGGGCCTGACCCATGAGCGCGAACTCCTCGGCGGCGAGGCCGAGTTCTGCCGGGGCGCCGGGACCGTCGGCGTTCCCGCGCCACGGGTGGCCGGAGTCGCCCTCGACGAGAGCGCACCCGCCGGCCGGCACATCCTGCTCACCCACTGCCCGGGTGGGGGTTGGGAGGGGCTGGAGCCCGGCCAGGAGGCGCGGCTGCGCAGGGAGTTGGGCGGTCTGGTGGCCCGGCTCCACCGGGTGACCGGCCCCGGCTTCGGTTATCCGTCGGGTGTGTTCGGTCCGCTCACCGCCGACTGGCGTACGGCCTTCGCCGCCCTCTACGACGGCGTCCTCGACGACGCCCGCCGCTTCCGGGCCTGGCTGCCCCTCCCCGTGGACGAGGTGGCCCGCACCGCCCGGCTCGCGTACGACGCCCTCGACGAGGTGACCGTGCCGAAGCTGGTCCACTTCGACCTGTGGCAGGGCAACATCCTCGTCGAGCGCGGGGAGTCGCCGCGTGTCGGGGGTCTGATCGACGGCGAGCGCATGTTCTGGGGCGACCCGGTCGCCGACTTCGTCTCCCTGGCGCTGCTCGGCGACATCGGACAGGACGCCGATTTCCTGACGGGCTATCAAGAGGCGGGCGGGGAGATCGGGTTCACGCCCTCGGTCCGCCGTCGCTACGCCCTCTACCGCAGCTACCTCTACCTGATCATGCTGATCGAGGTGGTGCCCCGGGCGATGGACGACGGGCACGTCGGGTGGCGGCGGGAGGAGGTCGCACCGCGGCTGACGGCGGCCCTGGAGGAGCTGCGGGACCTCTCCTGACGGGCGGGACACGGCGGTCCACGGTGGTTCACGGCGGTTCACGGCGGTCCATGGATCACCTGGTTTGGGCCGCCCGGACCGAGGTACCCGCGCCCGGTGCACGACAGGAAGGAGCACGCCGTGACCGATCACCGGCTGGAGGGTCCCGGCGAGCACGCGGACCCGGTACCGAGGGACCTGCCCGACCAGCAGGCCCACGAGGGCGAGGACCCGTGGGAGGTGGCGCCGAGCAGTGCCACCGGCGACGACCGGGACGACGAGACGGCCGACAAGGCCACCGACGTGCCCGACACGGACGAGGCGGGTACCGGCAGGCAGGGCGCACCGCGGTCGGGTGCCGTCAACCCCGAGCAGCCCGTCCCCGACGAGCCCTCCGGATGACGTACCGACAGTGACGCAACGACAGTGACGCGCCAGGACTCGGCGCCTCCCCGGTGGGACCCGGGGAGGCGCCGTCATGGCGTCCGCGATGCGCGGGGCGCCCTCAGCCGGCCTTCCGCCCCCGCAGCGGTTCCGTCTCCGCCCCGGCTCCCTGACGCAGCCCCTCCAGGAACTCCTCCAGCACCTCCACGGCCGTCCGCTCGGGCCGCCAGCGCAGTTCGTCGCGGGCCCTGGAGGAGTCCATCAGCGGCAGCCGCAGTACGGCGTCGAAGAGGTGCGGCGAGGCGGGCAGCAGCCGCAGGTTCCAGGCGGCGGCGACCGCCGAGCGGGCCGCGGCCCGGGGCAGCCGCACCGGACGGGACCCCAGCACCTCGCCGAGCAGCTCGGCGTCCACGGGGGACTCGGCCGCGAGGTTGAAGGCGCCGCGGACCTCGGAGCGCAGCGCCAGCCGGTACGCCCGGGCGGCGTCGTCGGTGTGCAGGGTCTGCACCTTGAGGCCGGGGATGTCGGGCAGGAACGGCAGCAGCTCGGGCCGGGCCAGCTGCCCCGGCAGGAAACGCCCGCCGAAGATCCGGCGCTGCTCGCTCGCCGACTCCCGCTTGAACAGGAACGCGGGCCGCATCCGCACCACCCGCACCCCGGGATGCGTGTGCTCGAAGGAGTCCAGGGCGCGTTCCAGATAGGCCTTCTCCCGGCAGTACGCGGCGTCCGGCCAGCCGTGCGTGGGCCACGACTCGTCGACCGCGCGGCCCTTGGGGCCCGGCGAGTAGGCGCCGACCGACGAGGCGTGCACCAGGGTCGGGACCTTGGCCGCCGCCACCGCCTCGAAGACCCGGATGCTGCCCAGCACATTGGTCCGCCAGGTCGTGGCCGGATCGTGCGTCGGCTGGAACGCCCACGCGAGATGGACGACCGCGTCCGCGCCCTCGAACACCTCCGCCAGATCGGTCTTCTCGGACCCCACGTCCATGGCCGACCAGTCCGTCTTCGCGGGTGCCCACGACGGGACGCGACGGGCCAGCCCCCGGATCCGGCCCACGTCCGCGTCCTCGGCGAGCAGCCGTACGAGGCTGGTCCCCACATTGCCGGTGGCGCCGGTGACCACGATCTCCGTGCCGGATTCTCCGTTCACCGCTGACCCCTCTCGCGCTTCGAGTCGTCCAGGGCTGCCCACGCCCCGCGCGGGCGGCGCACGGGTACCCGGCCCCCGGCGATGCACGCGGCCACCACCGGACCCGCCCCCGCGAAGCCCCCGGCCTGGCCGATTCCCGAGGGGGCGGGGCACCCCCGGGGGATGATCGGTCCATGACCGAGATCATCCTGATGTCCGACCCGAAGGTGGCGGCGGTACCCGTCCACGACCGCGACGAGCCGCTCGTCGACGTACGCCGGTCAGGCTCCCTGCTGGTCGACGAGCGCAAGGCCGACGCCACGGGCGCCTACGCCCATCTGCGCGCGGGCGTGCTGGACCGGCTGGCCGAGGCCCAGTCGCTGCTGCCGGACGGGCTGCGGCTGCTGTTCGTCGAGGGCTACCGCCCACCGTCGCTGCAGCGCCGGTACTTCGAGCGGTACGCGCAGGAGCAGCGCGCCCTGCACCCCGACTGGTCCGCCGACCGTATCCGGACAGCGGCCAGCCGCTATGTCTCCCCGCCCGAGATAGCCCCGCACTCCGCGGGCGCCGCCGTGGACCTGACCCTGGTGGACGCCGAGGGCCGCGAACTCGACTTCGGCACGCGGGTCAACGCCAGCCCCGAGGAGAGCGACGGCGCCTGCTACACGGGGGCGGACGGCATCTCCGCCGGGGCCCGCGCCCACCGGGAGACGCTCGGCGCCGCCCTCACCGCGGCCGGCCTGGTCAACTACCCCACCGAGTGGTGGCACTGGTCGTACGGCGACCGCTACTGGGCCCTGGCGACGGGCGCGCCGGCGGCGCTGTACGGTCCGCGCGAACTCGGCGCCTGACCGCGCGGGACAAGGAGAAGCCCCGACCGGGACGGGGGAATCACGGTCGGGGCGGTCTGTGTGTGGGTGCGGATGGCGGTCGCCTCTCGGCGAAAGGCTCCACAGGGCTTCAGCCGAACGATCGTCCCTGTGGGCAAAAGGTGAGGCCCGGGGACACTGTCCCATCCACACCCACGGCTGGTTCAACGGGAAAGTACCAGGGTGTGTTCCTTCCGTATCCGGACATTGCAGGTGATCTGCGTCACGACGCCCGCTCCGGGATCTCCCGGTCACGCGCCCACCCCAGCACCTCCTCCACCTCCCATGTCGTCACCACCCGCTCCGCCGGCACCCCGCACTCCTCGGCCCGGGCACACCCATGCGCCTGCCATGTCAGCTGCCCCGGGGCATGGGCGTCCGTGTCGACCGAGAACAGCACCCCCGCCTCCACCGCGTCCCGCAGCAGCCGCCGGGGCGGATCCAGCCGCTCCGGCCGGGAGTTGATCTCCACGGCCGTGCCCGTCTCCGCACAGGCCGAGAACACCGCCTCCGCGTCGAACTCCGACTCCGGCCGCCCCCGCCCGGTCACCAGCCGCCCCGTGCAGTGCCCCAGCACATCGGAGTGCGGGTCGCGCACCGCGGCGACCATCCGCCGGGTCATCGCGCGCGCGTCCATCCGCAGCTTGGAGTGCACGGACACCACCACGACGTCCAGCCGGTCCAGCAGCTCCGGCTCCTGGTCCAGCGAACCGTCGTCGAGGATGTCGCACTCGATGCCGGTGAGCAGCCGGAACGGCGCCCATGTCTCGTTGAGCGCGGCCACCACGTCGAGCTGCTCCCGCAGCCGCTCGGGGGACAGGCCCCGGGCGACGGTCAGCCGGGGCGAGTGGTCGGTGAGCACCGTCCACTCGTGGCCGAGGCGTGCGGCGGTCCGGCCCATCTCCTCGATCGGGCTGCCGCCGTCCGACCAGTCCGAGTGCACATGGCAGTCGCCCCGGATCAGCTCCCTCAGCGCCGCGCCCGCGTCCCCGTCCGTCAGCGGGGCGGCCTCGGCGGTCTGCTCCAGCTTCCGCAGATAGCCGGGCACCTCCCCGGCCAGTGCCTCCCGCGCCACCTGCGCGGTCTTCGGCCCGACGCCCTTCAGGGACTCCAGGGAGCCCGCCGCCGCCCGCTCGGCCACCTCGTCCGCCGGTAGCGCCCCGAGTACGGCCGAGGCCGTACGGAAGGCCCGTACGCGATAGGTGGGGGCCCCGTCCCGCTCCAGCAGGAACGCGATCCGGTCCAGGGCCTCCACGGGATCCATGACACCTCCGGGCTCCGGTCCACGGCTTCCGGTCCACGGTTTCCAGCGTCGCCCAGCCCCCGGGCGCCCGCACGGCGGCCGGGCGATCGCGGGGGTGCGGTCCCGTCCGCCCGGCCCGCCCGATCCCACCTGCCCGGACGCACCCGGCCGTGCCCCGGCCGGTCACGGACGCCGGAACCGCTCTACGCTCTAGACATGACCGAAAGCGCGAGCCCCTACATTTCCCACCCCCGGGTCCTGGTGCTCGGTGTGCAGCCCGGTACACCGCCGTTCCGGATCGTGGAGATCGACGGCCAGGTGGTCGGTGAGGCGAAGTCGTTGACGGATGTGCTGCGGGCCGCGGCGGCGTACGGGGTCGTCGTCCACGACCTCGACGACCCCGACCAGGTCCGCTGGGTGGGCGGCGACAAATTCACTTGGATGCCGCGCTAGCTCCCTTGCGGCGGCCCACACGCAGGCGCTGGATCCAGGCGCCGCGCGGCGCTTTCGGCTTGGCCGGTGCCTTCGGCCGGGCGGGCGCCTTGCGCTGGGCGGGTGCCTTGCGGCCGGATGCCCTGCGGCCGGCCGGTGCCGCCTTCGGCTCGCGCGGGGGCCGTGCGTGGACCGCCCGGCCGAGGCGCCGGCCCAGCAGCAGATAGCCGAGCAGCGCACCCGTCGTGTTGAGGATGACGTCGTCGATGTCGAAGGCGCGTCCGGTGACGAGTGCGCCCTGCACCAGCTCCACCAGCAGCATCATCAGCGCGGTCAGCGCGGGCACCCGCAGCAGACCGCGGGCGCCGGGAGCCAGTACCGGGAGCAGCAGGCCGAACGGCACCCCCAGCAGGATGTTCCCGCCGACCTGCTTGAGCGCGTCGCGCGGGTCGGGGTGGTGCCAGTACAGCTCCAGGGAACTGCCGGGCTGCAGATTGCTGTGGGTGAGCGCCTCCGAGGCCGGGGACGGCTGGAGGGTGAGCCCGGCCAGGACGACGCCGAACGCCACCATGGCCAGGAAGGCCAGGGCCATCGCCAGCAGCCGCACGGGCAGCGGGAGTGGCCGTCGATCGCCCGGGGCCGCCGGGGGGCGGCGGCCGGAGGCGGTGGTACGGGAACGTGACGTGGTGCCGGCCATGCGACCCTCCCGAATTCAACTTCCGTCTGTCTCAAGCCTGTTACCCCCGAAGCGGCCCTCGATTCCCGGCGGGGTGGGAAGTGGTGGGCCGGGCGCCGCAAGGTTTCGACCCGTCCCCGTGGGGCACTCCGGGTGGGGAGTGACAGGGACCCGCTCCCGTTCGAGGGGTGGCCGGTACGGCACCCGGGAGCGGCGGGGCGTGGGAGAGCGCGCACGGCGCGCTCTCCCCGAACCCGGGGGCCGGGGAGAGCGCCGAAGCCCGGTCGGGCCCGTACGTCGCCTCAGGACCCGTACGTCACCTTCACCTCCTCGAAGCCGAGGGACTTCAGGAGTCCTTCGAGCATGTCGGTGGTGTTGGCCTCGGCACGGTCGGTGAGCTTGCTGTCCTTCGCGGCGTCGCCGATGTGCTTGACGGCGAGACGCTGCACGGCCTGCTCGCCGTTCGGGTTGTCGGAGAAGAGATCGCCGAGCCGGTCGAGCAGCCCGCGCTGCTTGGAGACGGCGTAGGAGTGCTCGGTGTCCAGGGCGGGCTTGCCGAGCTGGGCGCGTGGGAGGTTGATGGTGGCCGAGGTGCGGTCCTCGTCGACCTTCACGTCGTTCTCGCCGACCTTGCCCAGGTCGACATAGGCGTCGACGGTGCCCGCGCCCACGTACAGGGTGCGGGTGCCGCGGAGCGCGTCCGGCAGGTACTTGGCGTCCTTCTCCAGGTCGACGACCACCTGGAAGTTGCCCGAGGCGGCGTCGTAACGGCTCATGTCCTGGATGGACTTCAGCAGCGTCGGCCCCGAGCGGTCGTGCTCCTCGGTGCCGAACACGTCGTCCAGCCCTCCGAAGACCAGCATCCGCAGTGCGGCCAGCAGCACCACGATGAGGATGACCACGGCGGCGAGCAGCTTGGCCCAGCCGGGCACCCGCGTGTGCTTGATGGACGTCGTCATGTCGACGGCCCTCCTTCCTCCTTCAACGAATGCCCTCAAAGGCCCTGGAGGAACGCCGAGTTGGTGATTGCTCGCATAGCATGAGCCGCGCAACCCGTAATGATCATGTTCATACGAGGAGCCGACCGTGCGTGACATCGCCGTTTTCACCGGCAGCGCCCACCCCGAACTGGCGGAGGAGGTCTGTGCTCATCTCGGGGTGCCGCTGAGCCCGTCCCGGGTGAGCCGCTTCGCCAACGACTGTCTGGAGGTGCAGCTCCAGGCCAACTGCCGGGAGAAGGACGTGTTCCTGGTCCAGCCGCTGGTCGCGCCGGTGCAGGAGCACCTCGTCGAGCTGCTGCTGATGTGCGACGCGGCGCGCGGCGCCTCGGCGGGCCGGACCACGGTGGTCATGCCGCACTACTCGTACGCCCGCTCCGACAAGAAGGACGCGCCGCGCATCTCCATCGGCGGCCGGCTCGTCGCCGATCTGATGGTGGCGGCGGGCGCCGGCCGGGTGCTCGCGATGACCCTGCACTCGCCGCAGGTGCACGGCTTCTTCTCGGTGCCGGTCGACCATCTGCACGCGCTGCGCGAGCTGGCCGCGCACTTCCGGCGCCACGACCTCTCCCGCACGACGGTGGTCTCACCGGACCTGGGCAACGCCAAGGAGGCGGCGGCGTTCGCGCGGATGATCGGGGCGCAGGTCGCGGCGGGTGCCAAGCAGCGGTTCGCGGACGACCGGGTGAGCATCAACTCGGTGATCGGCGAGGTCGCCGGGCGGGATGTGATCGTCCTCGACGACGAGATCGCCAAGGGCAGCACGGTGCTGGAACTGCTGGAGCGGCTGCGGGAGCTGGGGCCGCGTTCCATCCGGGTGGCGTGCACTCACGGGTTGTTCGCGGCGGGGGCCCTGAAGCGGCTGAGCGCGCAGCCCGACGTCCTGGAGATCGTCTGTACCAACACGGTGCCCGTCCCCGTGGAGGAACGGACGGAGAAGCTGAGGATCCTCTCCATCGCCCCCGCGCTCGCGGAGGCCGTACGCCGCATTCACAACGGCGAGTCCGTCAGCGCCCTGTTCGACGCGCCGGCCCGCGAGTAGGACGGGCTACCGCGAGGGGCTGGAGGAGGGCGAGGGGCGGGGTCATAACGTGCCGGACGCGGCCTCGGGCCGTTCCAGCGCCGTGTCCGGCTGTTCCAGGGCCGCGTCCAGGGACGGGGCGGGCGGCAGCAGCCGGGCCAGGCCGGTGACCTTGAGGACGCGCAGGGAGAGCGGATGGGTGCAGACCAGCCGCAGGTCGCCGTCGCGGTCGAGCACCCGCTGCCGGGCCCGGTAGAGCAGCCTGAGGCCCGAGCAGTCGAAGAACTCGACCTGCCGCAGGTCGATCACGATCCGGGCACCGGGACGGCCGGTCTCCGCGTCGAGGTGCGGAATGATCTCCACGGCCGCCGCGATGTCGATCTCGCCGTGCAGTTCGAGCACGGTGCGGCCGCGGTCCGTGCGGACGCGCAGGTACTCGGTCGCGGGCGGAGTGGGGTCGCTCGACACGACGGCATCGCCTCCAACCGGACTCTGTGAGGGCAAGGCGCCGGACAAAACCCTTCCCCGCCCTGCAAGTTACCCTCGTCAGAGTGAATTTCAGCATGTTCGATTGACATATGTCTTCGATTTCTCCGCCAATCCGTGCGGAGTTTTGCGCGGCGCCCCCTACGACAGCGCGTGCCACGCCTTCGACAGCGCCTGCCGGAACTGGTCGGCCTGATGTGCGGTGAGATCGCTGATCATGCGTTCCTCCAGGTCACGCATGGGTTCCGCGTAGCGGGCGAGCAGCTCGCGCCCCTCGTCGGTCAGCAGGATCAGCAGCTCGCGCCGGTTGCGCGGGTTGCGCTCCCGGCGTACGAGTCCTCGGTTCTCCAGGCTGCGTACGAGATCCGCGACGGACTGGGCCGTGACGAACGAGTCGCGGGCGAGCTGGGCGGCCGAGAGTCCGTCGTGCCGCTCCAGCACCGTGAGGGAGGTGTACTGCAGGGCGGTGATTCCGGCCGGTTTCACCAGCTCGTCCAGGCGTGAGCGGACAACCAGCTCGACCTGCTTGACCATGTAGAGAAGGGAGGGGGGTGCCTTGGTGCCGACCATGGGGTCAGCGTAAGGCATTGACAGGAAACCTGTGTGTAATGAAACTGCGAACCAACAGGATTCCTGTTGGTTGAAGACTTGGTGATCAAGGCATGATCACAGCTGGAACAAGGCTGAGGAGTGGGCAATGACGACCACCTTCGAGAGCGGGCCCGGGCGGCTGTTCATCGGTGGACAGTGGGTCGAGGCGGCCGACGGGGCACGTACCGACGTGATCGACCCCTCCACGGGACAGGTGGTCACGACGGTCGCGGAAGCGGGCGCCGCCGATGTCGACGCCGCCGTGCGCGCCGCGCGCGAGACGTTCGACAGCGGTACGTGGTCCGGGCTGAGCGGCCGGGAGCGCGGCCGGATCCTGAACCGCGTCGCCCAGCTCATCAGGGAGAACGCGGATGAGATCGCGGCGATCGAGAGCCGTGACGTGGGCAAGCCCATCACGCTCGCGCACGCCGTCGACGTGACGAACGCGGCCAACGACTACGAGTACTACGCCTCCCTCGCCTGGACGCTGGACGGCTCCGCCCGCGACGTCCCGGACAACCGGCTCGCGTACACCAGGCGTGGCCCGATCGGTGTGGTCGGCGCGATCACCCCGTTCAACTTCCCGCTGATCCTGGCCGGTTCCAAGATCGCCCCCGCGCTCGCGGCCGGCAACACGGTCGTCCACAAGCCGGCCGAGGAGACCCCGCTCAGCGCCCTCTACATGGCGGGCCTGCTCAAGGAGGCCGGGGTTCCGGACGGCGTCTACAACGTGGTCACCGGCACGGGCCCGGTCGCGGGCGAGGCGCTGCTGCGCAACCCCGGCGTCGACAAGATCGCCTTCACCGGCTCCACGGCCACCGGCCGGCACGCGGCGAGCGTCGCCGGCGAGGGCCTGAAGCAGGTCACCATGGAGCTGGGCGGCAACGCGGCGCACGTCGTCTTCGAGGACGCCGACATCGAGAAGGCCATCGGCGCCATCATCAAGGGCTTCGTCTTCAACACCGGCCAGTTCTGCATGGGCGGCCCCCGGCTGCTGGTCGCCCGCCCGGTCTACGAGACCGTCCTCGGCATCCTCGCCGAGGCCGTGCCCGGCGTCCCCCTCGGCGACCCCCGGCAGCCGGAGACCGTCATCGGCCCGATGGCCGGCGAGCGGCACCTGAAGAAGGTCGAGGAGTACGTCGAGCTGGCCCGCAAGGAGGGCGGCCGGATCGTCTGCGGCGGCGAGCGCCTGGACCTGGACGGCGGCTACTACTACAAGGCCACCGTCATCGCCGACCTCACCAACGACTCCCGTGTCGTCCAGGAGGAGGTCTTCGGGCCGGTGCTCACCGTGCAGCCCTTCGACTCCGAGGACGAGGCCGTCGAACTGGCCAACTCCACGCCGTACGGCCTGGCCTCCGGCATCCAGACCACCAACCTCACCCGCGCCCACCGCGTCGCCGACCGCCTCCAGGCGGGCATCGTCTGGGTCAACGACTGGCCGATGCTCGACCCCGCCGTGCCCTTCGGCGGTGTGAAGGCCTCCGGCTTCGGCCGCGAGTACGGGCCCGAGGCCCTGGAGTCCTACACCAAGGTCAAGTCCGTCGTCGTCTCGCTCGACTGAGCGCACCCCCGGGAACAAGGAGTTCATGAGCATGTCCACCACCACACGTGCCGCAGTGGTCGAGTCCGGGGGCGCGCCCTTCACCCTCTCCGAGGTCGTCCTCGACCAGCCGGGGCAGGGCGAGGTCCTGGTCCGGATGGTCGCCGCCGGGCTGTGCCACACCGACCTCGGGGTCGCGAGCGGCGGGCTGCCCTTCCCGCTGCCCGGCGTCCTGGGCCACGAGGGCGCCGGAGTCGTCGAGGCCGTCGGCCCGGGGGTCGCCTCGGTCGCGCCGGGCGACCACGTCGTCCTGTCCTTCACCTCCTGCGGCGCCTGCCCCAACTGCCGCGACGGGCACCCGGCGTACTGCGCCACCTGGCTGCCGCTGAACCTGCTCGGCGGCCGGCGTGCCGACGGCACCAGCACCATCAGCCGGGACGGCCAGGACCTCGGCGGCCACTTCTTCGGCCAGTCCTCCTTCGCCGAGCGCGCCCTCGTCGACGAGCGCGGCCTCGTCAAGGTCGACCCGGACGTGCCGCTCGACTCCATCGCCCCGCTCGGCTGCGGCGTGCAGACCGGTGTCGGCGCCGTGTGGAACGTGCTGGAGCCCCGTGCGGGCAGCACGGTCGTCGTCCTCGGCGCCGGAGCCGTCGGCCTCTCCGCGGTGATGGCGGCGGCCCTCACCCCCGCGACCACGGTCATCGCCGTCGACAAGGTCGCCGAGCGCCTGGAGCTGGCCAGGGAACTGGGCGCCACGCACACGGTGAACGGCGGCGAGGTCGCCGACCTCACCGAGGCGATCATGGAGATCACCGGCGGCCGGGGCGCCGACGGGATCGTGGAGACCACCGGCAGCGTCTTCGTGCTCCGCAAGGGCGTCGACGCGCTCGCCGCGCGCGGCACCCTCGTCATCGTGGGCGCCCCGCCGTTCGGCACCGAGGTCTCCCTCGACGTCAACGGCATGCTCGGCGGCAAGCGGGTCGTCGGCCTCACCCTCGGCGACAACGAGATCCAGACCGCCATCCCGGTCCTCGTCCAGCTCGTCAAGGAGGGCAAGCTGCCGCTCGACCGGCTGATCAGCCGCTACGCGTTCGAGGACATCGGCCAGGCGGTCGCCGACATGAGCGGCGGCAAGGCCATCAAGCCCGTCCTGACCTTCTGAGCCGTCGGACCATCGGACCTTCGGACCTTCCGACCGGCACCGGCACGGGGACTCGACAAGCCATCTCCCGCCGGGGCACGTCCTCCCCGCGTGACCCCGGCCCTGTGGGTGACCTGGACCACCAGGTCACCCACAGGGCTGTCGAACGTCCCGGGCCCCTCCGGCGTCGTAGGAGGCAGACGGAGCAGGTGGAACGAACACGGGGGTGCGGATGCGCAGGGGACTCATGGCGACGGCGGTCCTGACGGCCGTCGCGGCGGTGGGCTGCGGGACCGGGAGCGGGGAGGGCCTCGTGGTGCCCGGGACGGCACCGGCAACGCCGTACGACGGACCGCTGTACGTGCCGCACCGGGAGGTCGACGAGGACGGCGTCGAGGCGATCAGGACCGAGTCGGGCGCGGCCGGCCGGGCGCTGGAGTGCGACGGCGAGATCTACGAGGGTGGCGGGGGACCGGGAGCCTGGGGCGAGAACGACGGCGGCGACACACCCGAGGAGGGCCTCGCGGCGTACTTCGACATCGAGGTGCCCGACGTCCCGAGGGACGGCTACCGCCTGGAGCGCGAGGAGAAGGACCGGGCCCTCTTCTCGTACGACGTCGACGGCCGGACCAAGGTCGCCGTGATCGTGGCCAAGGACCGGCGGAACAGCCCCGGCTGGGGGCCGGAGACCAGCGCCTCCTGCGACCCGGCCGAACTGCCGGCGAGCTTCACGGACGGCCGGTGGTACGAGGTCTGGACCGACCGGAACGGCGAGCGGGTACCGATCACGAAGGTGCACACGTCCGAGGGCGCGGAGCACTGCGACTGGCAGAAGGCCCATTTCCTGTCGACGGGCGACGACGCGGACGGCAGGGGCCGGCTCTACGGCCGCGACCCCGACGGCGTCCTGCCGGACGGGATGCTGACCTCCGCCTACGACGGCGACGTCCCCATGCCCGTGCACGCGCGCGACACCGGATACCGGCACGGGGACCGGGCGCTGTGGCTGATCGACGGCGACCCGTCGAAGGCCTACGTCCGGACCCCCGACGGGGTCGAGGTCTGGCCCGAGGTGGCGAAGGGCATGGGCTGCGCCTGACCCGTGGGAGGACGGGCTCAGCGGCTGCGGTGCAGCGCCACCAGCAGCTGCCACGCCTGGTCGGCGATCTCCCGCGGGGTGCCGTCGAGGAGGCCGTGCAGCCAGTCGGCGAGGACCCCCGCGAAGGTGGCCGCCACGGCGGAGGCCACCAGCGGGGCGTCCGCGGCCCCCGCCAGCTCGCGTTCGCGGAGGCTGTAGGCGCGCAGGTCCCGGTGCAGGACCCGGCCGAGCGGTCCGCCGCCGCCGGGCGCCAGCAGCGCGCGGTACAGGGCCGTGTGCGGCGCGAGCCCGGCGAAGAACTCCGGCAGCGCCGCCGGCGCCCGCACCGGATCGGGGCGCCCGCGCCAGGCGTGCAGCGCCTCCACGGCCTCCCGTACGACATCGGCGCAGGCGTCGACGGCCAGCGCCTCCAGGTCCGGGTAGTGCACATAGAACGTGGCCCGGCCGACGCCCGCCCGGCGGACCAGCGCGGCCACGCTGACCTCGTGCAGCGGATGCCGGGCGCACTCCTCCAGGAGGGCCTCGCGCAGCCGGGCCCGGGTGCGGGCCGCCCGGGGGTCCTCGGCGGCCCGGTGCTCCTCCGGGGTCATCCGGCGACGAGCACGGCGGCCAGGGCGAGCGCGCCGGGCAGCGCCTGGGCGACCAGGATGCGGCGGTTGGCGGTGGCGGCCCCGTAGACGCCCGCGACGATCACACAGGCCAGGAAGAAGATCTGGACCCGGTAGCCGGTCGGGTCGCCCGCGATCAGGCCCCACACCAGACCGGCGGCGAGGAAGCCGTTGTAGAGCCCCTGGTTGGCGGCCAGGGAGGCCGTCCGCTTCGCCATCTCCGCGTCCAGCCCGTGGAAGGACATCCCCGGCTTCTTCTGCCACAGGAACATCTCCATCACCAGGATGTACGCGTGCAGCAGGGCCACCAGCGCGACCAGCACGTTCGCCAGGATCTCCATGGTCAATAGTCTCCGTCGTTCACTCGGTCCACCGATGTCCCGTCCATTTCTTGGACAGATGTCCACTATAGCTGGACGGCTGTCCAGGAAGTCCAGCCGACCGGTCGGGGTGCTCCGTGGACCGTCGCCGACGGGTTGTCGGACCCTGCCGCTAGGTTCCGGTGCATGAGTCAGCAAGGCATGCGTGAGCAAGAGGTGACCGTGCGGCGTGCCCGGGCCGAGGATGTGCCGGGGATCGTCGTCTCCAGCTCCCTGCTCTTCGCCGAGGACGGCGGGGAGCGGGATCCGAGCCTGGACGTGGACTGGCCGCGCCTGCACGGCGCCGAGGTCTTCACGGCCGCCCTCCAGAACCCCGGCAGACTGCTGCTCGCCGCGCTGCACGGCGGCGAGGTGGTGGGCCATCTGTCGGGCTCGCTGTCCGGCCCCTCCGCGATGCGGCCCGTCGGATCGGCCACCCTGATGGCGCTCTACGTCCGGCCCGAGCACCGGCGCGCCCGCCTCGGCGCCCGGCTGGTCGACACCTTCCTGGAGTGGGCGCGCGAGCACGGCGCGGCGCACGCCGAGGTGACCGCCTCGGCGGCCAACGCGGACGGCATCCGGTTCTACGAGCGGGAGGCGTTCCGCCCTCAGGCGCTCACACTGCGGCTGAACCTGTGACCGGCGGGTACCCGGGGACCGTATGGGCGGCGGCGGAACCGTCCCCCGCGCCCGGGATCCCGTACGGAGGAGACATGGCACTGGTACAGGCGGGCCTCGTGGTGCTGGACTGCGCCGAGCCGGAGAAACTCGCGGTGTTCTACAAGGAGTTGCTCGACGCGCGGGAGACGGACGCCTCCGCCAACCGCGTCGAGATCGAGGGCGCCTGCGGTGCCCGGATGGCGTTCCGCCGGGACGTCAACGCCACCCCGCCCAGCTGGCCCCGCCCCGAGAACTCCCTCCAGGCACACCTGGACTTCTACGTGGAGGACCTGGACGAGGCCGAGCGGCGCATCGTCTCCCTCGGCGGGCGCCCGGTGGACACCAAGGAGCCGAGCGGCCCCTTCGAGGAGCGCGGCTACTCCGACCCGGCCGGCCACTCCTTCACCCTGCGCCGCGAACACCCGACGGCTCCCAAGCAGGGCTAGGGCTACTTCCCAGAGGTCGTCGGGGGCAGACCGGTTCCGGTCGGTCTGCCCCCGCTCCTCAGTCCCGGCCGCCCTTCTCGGCGGCCGGCCAGGTTCCGGTGGACCGCTCGATCGCCTTGGCGCCCGTGCGGTCCACCGCGCTGCGCACGACCGCGAAGATCGCGCCCTGGACGGCCGCCGCGAGCAGCACCTCGCCCCAGCCGCGGTCCCGGTCCAGCGCGTCGGGCGCGTCGTCCTCGTCGCGGATCAGCTTCCAGGTCTTGCGGAACGCGGCCGTCGCCACCGCGCCGCTGACCCAGCCGAGGGCGAAGCCGAGGGGCTGGTAGGCGAGCGGGAGCTTCATCTTCTTCTTCTTCTTGGACATGGGGTCCTCCTCCTTCAGGTCGCCACGGCCTCGGCGGCGGGCACCGGACCGGGCGGTGTTCCGTCGCCGAACGGGCTGCCGCCCAGGTCCTCCCGGCCGTGGGGGACGCGCCAGCCCGCCAGATCGGGCCCGAGCGGCACGATCGCGGTCGGGTTGATGCCGGTGTGCACCTGGTAGTAGTGGCGTTTGATGTGGTCGAAGTCGACGGTGTCGCCGAATCCGGGGGTCTGGAACAGATCACGGGCGTACGCCCACAGCACCGGGTCCTCGGCCAGCTTCCAGCGGTTGCACTTGAAGTGGCCGTGGTAGACGGGGTCGAAACGCACGAGCGTGGTGAAGAGCCGGATGTCGGCCTCCGTCACGGTCTCCCCGACGAGATAGCGCTGCCGCGCCAGCCGCTCCGACAGCGCCTCCAGCCGCCGGAACACCCCGGCGCAGGCCTCCTCGTACTCCTCCTGCCCGGTGGCGAAGCCCGCCCGGTACACGCCGTTGTTGACGTCCTCGTAGACCTCGGCCATCACGGCGTCGATCTCGTCGCGCAGCGCCTCGGGGTAGAGGTCGGGCGCGCCCGAGCGGTGCAGATCCGTCCACTCCGTGGCCAGGTCGAGGGTGAGCCGCTGGTAGTCGTTGGTGACCAGCTCGCCGCTCGGTACGTCCACCACCGCCGGGACGCTGACCCCGCCGGGGTAGCCGCTCTCGCGGGCGTCGTACGCCTCCTTCAGGAAGCGGATGCCGAGCACCGGGTCGCGGCCGTCCGGGTCCAGGGTGAACCGCCAGCTGCGGTCGTCCTGGATCGGGTCGGCGACGGCCATCGACAGGGCGTCCTCCAGGCCCAGCAGCCGCCGCGAGATCACCGCCCGGCTCGCCCAGGGGCAGGCCCGGCTGACCACCAGCCGGTAGCGGCCCGGCTCCACCGGCCAGCCGTCGCGGCCGTCGGCGGTGATCCGGTCCGCGAAGTGGCTCCTGGACCGCTTGAACGCCTTCCGCCCGTACGCCTCGTTGCCCTCGCCGACACTCATCGTGGCCGCCCTCCCGGTCCGTCCGGATACGTCTGCCCTGAGGAGAGTTCCCCGATTTCCGCGATGCCCACGGTGTGAGCGCGACGGGTCGGGGCAGTCGGCGAACGTGACGAGGGCACCAGCGGACACGGGGACGGACACCGAGACGGGCACGGACACGGAGACGGCGGAGGACCGGGGCGGCGAGGTGCCGCAGGAGCCGGGAATCCGGGAGATCCAGGAGGTCCAGGAGAAGGAAAGGGCACGGGAGGACCGCAGGACACGCGTCACCGTCCTCGTCGCCCTCGGCGCCAACCTCGTGATCGCCGCCGCCAAGACCGTCGGCGGACTCCTCGCCGGATCGCCCGCACTCCTCTCGGAGGCAGCCCACTCGGTCGCCGACAGCGTGAACGAGGTCTTCCTCCTCGCCGCGCTGCGCCGCAGCCGCCGCCCCGCCGACGCCCGGCACCCCTTCGGCTACGGCAAGGAACGCTTCTTCTGGGCCCTGCTGGCCGCCGTCGGCATCTTCGTGATGGGCGGCTGTTTCTCCTTCTACCAGGCGATCCACGCCCTGACGAGCGGCGCGCAGGAGTCCTACGACGGCTATCTCGCCGGAATCGCCGTCCTCGGCGTCGCCCTGCTCTCCGAGGGCGCCTCGCTGCTGCGCGCCCTGCACCAGGTGCGGACGCAGGGCGGTGGCGCCGACGGACTGAAGGACCCGGCGCTGCGCACGGTCGTCGCCGAGGACGGCACGGCGGTGCTCGGGGTCTCCCTCGCGATCGCCGGCATGGCCCTGCACATGGCCACCGGCCGGGTCGTCTGGGAGGCGTCCGCCTCCTTCGCGATCGGGGCGCTGCTCGTCTACGTCGCCTACCGGCTGGGCCGCGACGCCCGCGAACAGCTCATCGGCGTCGCCGCCGACCCCGAGGCCGGCCTGCGGATCCGTTCACTGCTGGAGGCGCAGCCCGAGATCGACACCGTCGAGGCCCTGCTGACCATGCAACTGGGCCTGGACTCCCTCCTCGTGGCCGCCCGTGTCGACCTCGTCCCCGGCCTGGACAGCGAGGAGGTCGAACTGGTCGCCGTCCGTATCAAGCGCTCCATCGCCCGGGTCGTCCCCGAGGCCGAACAGATCTTCCTCGACGTGACGGAGAAGACCGTGACGGAGAAGACGGGGCCGGGGGAGCGGGCCGGGCAGCGGACAGGGGAAAGCCCCGCCGCGACGGGGGAACGCGGCGGGGCCTGAGGCTCGGGTGCCCGGTGCGCGAGGATTCATGCGCGACGCGTCGAAGATTCTTCTCCGGCCCTCACCACGCCCGTGACCCGCGCCGCCTCGGCCGGGCCGTCACCCCTCGGCCGACTCCAGCACGAAGACGGGAATCTCCCGGTCGGTCTTCTTCTGGTAGTCCGCGTACGGCGGATACGCGGCCACCGCACGCTCCCACCACGCGGCCTTCTCGTCGCCGGTGACCTCACGCGCGGTCAGGTCCTGCCGGGTGGGTCCGTCCTGCAGCTCCACCTGCGGGTCGGACGTGATGTTGTGGTACCAGACCGGGTGCTTGGGCGCGCCGCCCTGCGAGGCCACGACCGCGTACCGTCCGTCGTGCTCCACCCGCATCAGCGGGGTCTTGCGGATCTTCCCGCTCTTCGCGCCGCGTGTGGTGAGCACGATGACCGGCAGACCGGTGTCCAGCAGTGTCGTCCCCTGCGTGCCGCCCGAGCTCTCGTACAGCTCGACCTGCTCGCGCACCCACTGCGTCGGGCTGGGCACGTATTCGCCCTCAAGTGGCATGGCAACCGTCCCTTGCTGTCGTGTTGCGTCCGTCTCTCGCATTCAACACCGGCCCCTTCCGGAATCATCCTCATCGCGCCACACCCGCGCGGGACTTGACGCACGGGCCCGGCCCGGCGCGGCCGGGGCCCCGCCGGCTACAGCATCAGCACCGCCAGCACCGCGATCACGGCACTCGACGCGAGTCCCGTGACCAGCCGTCCCCGGTGGCCGGTCAGCGCCCGGCCGAGGAGGGCGCCGCCGGTCGCGAGGAGCAGTTGCCAGCTGGCGGAGGCGAGGAACGCGGCCAGGACGAACACGGCCTGTTCCAGGGGGCTCACGGCCTCGGTGGCACGGCTGCCGAGCACGAGCGCGGCGAAGTACACGACCGTGGTGGGGTTGAGCAGGGTGATCCCCAGCAGCGCGGCATAGGCGCGGGCCGGGCTCACCGGGTCGCGCTCCGTGCGGCTGGTGAGGCGCCGGGCGCGGTACTGGCGCAGGGCCGTGACCGCGCCGCGCGCCGCGAGGACGAGGAGCACCAGGGCGGAGGCCCAGCGCAGGGGCGTCAGCACCGGTTGCAGCGCGGCGGCCAGGGCCGTACCGCCGAGGGCGGCGAGCAGTGCGTAGAGTCCGTCGGCCGTGGCGACGCCGAGCGCGGCGCAGGCTCCGGTCCGCAGGGACGTACGGGCGGTGAGGGAGACGAGGTAGGTCGCGACCGCTCCGACGGGGATGGCGATGCCATAGCCGGCGAGGAGCCCCGCGACGAGCGCGGCCGTCATGACCGGGGCGGTGTCGGTCCCCACGGTCGGCCGGACCGCTGCTGCCCCCGCACCGGCGAGGCGGTGGCGAGGGTCGGCGGCAGGAAGGCGTGGTCGATGAACATGGGCAGATCCTGCGGCCGGACGCCCGGCCCCCGCAATCGAATTACCGGCGGCTCTTGACCGTGGTTTCCGCACGGGCCTATTTTGTTTGAATCCAAACGATATGAAAGGCCGCGAGGTGGGCGGACAGGTGCGCCGGGGCCGGGACCGGGGCCGTCAGGCCTTCGGGCGTCGGCCGCTGCGACGGGGCGCGGGCTCGGCGCCGTTCAACAGGGTGCGGCGGCGTTCCTCGCCGTGCTCCTCGACCTGGAGCACGACACTCCGCAGCCCCTCCGCGAGGCTCCGGCACTCCGCGTCGCTGAGCTGCCCGGTGACGAAGGCCTCCTCCTCGTTGAAGGCGGGGAACACCCGCCGCATCAGCTCCTCGCCCTGGTCGGTGAGAGCCAGCAGCACCAGCCGCCCGTCCGTCGGGTGGTCCGCCCGCCGGACCAGCCCGCGCGACTCCAGCGTCCGGGCCACACCCGTGAGCGTGCCCTTGGAGATACCCGCCTCCTCGGCCACGTGCCGGGTCTCGGACTCGCCCCACACCCACACCACCCACAGCACCACGAAGGCGGTCCAGGTCAGGTCGGAGCCGCGCAGCACGGAGTTCTCCAGATGCTGCCGCACCGCCGACGCGGCCCGGTAGATGTTCGCCACCGCCGCCATCTGGTCCCGGCGGATCGGGAAGTCCCCCAGTCTCGCCGCGGCGAGCTTCTCGGCTTCGGTGATGGATCGCTGGCCGGGCAAGGGAGCTCCTCGGATCGATGGTGCGGTCATTCGGGATCAAATTGTACGGAGGAGAGGGAATCCACCATGAACACCACCCCCCGCATGCTGCTGGTCCTCAGCGAGAACTGGACTCTCACCGGCGGCCGGGCCGACCTGCCCACCGCCGTACGGTGGGCACGCGAGGCCGAGGACGCCGGGTTCGACTCCGTCATGGTCAGCGAACACATCGTGCTCGGCCCCGACGCCGCCGCCGACGGCATCATGGGCAACCCCCGCGACTACGCCCTCCCCGGCAATCAGGACCCGTACACCCCCTGGCCCAACTCCCTGCTCCTGCTCGCCTCCATCGCCTCCGTCACCGAGCGGCTGCGCCTGGCCGCCGCGGCGGTCCTCGCCCCGCTGCGCCACCCCCTGCTGATGGCCCGCGAGCTGGGCACCCTCGATCTGCTCAGCGAGGGACGGCTGCTGGTGCAGCCCACGGTCAGCTGGAGCAAGGACGAGTACGACGCGCTGGGCGTGCCCTTCGGCAGGCGGGGCCGGCTCCTCGACGAGCACCTGGAGGTCTGGGCGAAGGCCTGGGGTCCGTCCCCGATCTCCCACGACAGCGAGCACTACCCCTTCCGGGACGTCTACTTCGAGCCCAAGGCGTACCGCCCCGAGGGGCCGAGGCTGTGGTTCGGCGGACAGCGTCTGCACGGCCCCGTACTGCGCCGGCTCGTCCGGTACGGCCACGGCTTCCACCCCCTCGGGCGGCCCACCCCGGACGACCTGACGGCGCTCCACGAGGCGATGGCCGCCGCCGGACGGGACGCCGCCGAGCTGGAGATGATCGGCGGCACCCAGGCGGTCTTCCCCGACGACCGCTCCCCGGCGGACCTCGGCGCCGCCCTCGCCTCCATCCCCGAACAGCTGGAGCTCGGCTTCACCACCTTCTGTGTGAAACCGAACCAGTTCATCGACGACGCGGACGGCGTGGGCGCCTTCTGCAAGGAGGTCATGCGGCGGGTGGAGGCGCTGACGGGCTGAGGACGTGAGGAGGCCGACACCGCAACCCGCGGCGTCGGCCTCCTCACCCGTGTCCCGCTCAGCGCTCGAAGACGATCCCGCCGTCGAACACGGTCATGTCCACCCGGACCCCGGTGATCTCGTGCGGGTCGAGGTCCAGCAGCGGCCGGTCCAGGACACACAGGTCGGCCACCTTGCCCACCTCCACGGACCCCTTCCACTCCTCGGCGAAGTCCTGCCGCGCCGGGTTGATCGTGTACGCCCGCAGCGCCTCGGCGAGCTCCACGCGCTGTTCGGGGCCGCTGACCCGGCCGCTGGCCTTCGACTCGCGCAGCAGCATCCCGGCGACGCCCTGCCGCCAGTCGGGCTCGGTGATCGGCGCGTCGGAGCTGGCGCACACCGCGACCCCCGCGTCGAAGGCCGAGCGCGCGGGCCACTGGTACGCCGACCGCTCCGCGCCCACGACCTCCGCCATCAGGTCGGAGATCGTCCACTTGATGGCGGGGTTCATGTTCACGCCGTAGCCGTGCGCGGCCAGCCGGGCGAGGCTGCCGGCGCCGATGAAGTCGCCGTGGATGACGTAGTGCCGGGCGTCGGCGCGCGGCACGGCCCGCTGCGCCGCCAGGAACGCGTCCACCACCAGGTCGATCGCCCGGTCGCCGGTGACATGGACGCCCAGCTGGTAGCCGGCCTCGTGCGCGACCCGGATCATGTCGAACAGCTCGTCGACCTGGAGCTCGGGCGTCCGTCCGTGCACACAGAGGGAGCCGTGGCCGCCGTCCGCGTAGGGCTCGTTCATCCACGCCGTACGGTTCGGGGGCACCCCGTCGGCGAAGATCTTCACACCGATGGCGTTGAGCAGCCGGGGGTCGGCGGACTCGGGGCGGTGGAGTTCGGCGAGGCCCTTGCGGACGTCGTCGGCGGAGCCGCCGATGGGCGCGGGCAGGAGCAGCACACTGACCCGGGCGTGCAGCGCGCCGTTCTCGGCCAGCTCGGCGTACGCGGTCCAGTTGTCGGTGCTCAGCCCGCCGAACAGGGTCTCGGAACCGCCGGGGCCGAGGCCCGGCTCGGTGTAGCTGGTGATGCCGCGCGAGTGGAGTTCGGCGACGACCGCGCCGATGGCCCGGCGGCGCTGGGCGACCGTGGGGGAGGGCAGGGCGGCCTGGAGCAGGACACCGGCGGCCTCGCGGAGGATGCCGGTGGGCCGGCCGTCGGCGTCCCGGTCGACGACCCCGCCGTCCGGCGCCTTCGTGCCGGCGTCGATCCCACAGCGGCGCAGCGCCTCGCTGTTGGCCCACACCATGTGCTGGGAGAAGTCGGTGAGACAGACCGGGTGGTCCGGCGCCACGGCGTCCAGGTCCGCCCGGTGCGGGAGCCGGCCGGGCTCGGCCAGGCACTCGGCGAGATAGCCGGGGTCCCAGCCCAGACCGACGATCCACTCGCCGGGACCGGCGGCCCGCGCCGCCGCGCCCACGACCTCGGCGATGCCGGCGATCGACCCGACCGCCGGGTGACCGACGTCGAGGGCGAACGGCGGCTTGGACAGCCCGTACGCGGCGCCGTGCAGATGGGAGTCGTTGATGCCGGGCAGCACGGTCCGCCCGGCCAGCTCGACGATCCTCGTCGTCGGCCCGGCCAGGGCGCGCATCTCGGCGTCCGTGCCCACCGCGACGATCTCCCGTCCGCGTACGGCCACGCCCTCGGCGACCGAGAAACCGGCGTCGACGGTGATGACCTGACCGCCGGTCAGGACCAGGGTGGGGGAAGTGTCGCTCACGAGGACCTCTCTGGGGTGTCTGAGTGCGGGGGAGGAGGGGCGGGAGGGCGTGGGCCGCCGGTCAACGGGTCGTGCGGGGGCCGAAGTACGCGAGCGCGGCGCCCGCCACCAGGGCCACGCCCTGGGCCATCTGCTGCCAGAAGGTCGGCACGCTCAGCAGTGTCAGCCCGTTCTGCAGACATCCCAGGAACAGCACGCCGAGCAGCACCCCGAGAACCGAACCGGAGCCGCCGCTCAGCGCGACCCCGCCCAGCAGCACCGCCGTGAGCACGGTCAGCTCGAAGCCCGTGCCCGAGGTGCCCGCGACCACGCTGTCCAGCACGGACGCCTTGATCGCCCCGGCCAGCGCGGCGGCCGTACCCGTGACCACGAACAGCGCGAACGGCGTACGGCGCACGTCGATGCCGGAGAGATGGGCGGCCTCCCGGTTGACGCCGATCGCGAAGACATGGCGTCCGGTGGGGGTGTACGCGAGGAACAGCGCCCCGGCGACGAGGACGACGGCGGCGATGACCACGGGCGCCGCGATCCCGGCGATCCGGGCCCCGCCGAGCCAGGCGAAGCCGTCGCCGAAGCCGCTCAGCGGCAGCGGGAAGAGCTGCTGCGCCAGCCCGCGCACGGCCGCCAGCATGCCCAGCGTCACGATGAACGGGGACAGCCCCAGGTAGCAGCACAGCACCCCGTTCACGGCGCCGACCGCCGCGCCGACGGCCAGCGCGCCGAGGACGGCGACCACGGGGGACTGGGCCTGCTCACCCGCGAGCCAGCCCGCCGTCAGGGCGCCCAGCGCCAGCGTCGAGCCCACGGACAGGTCCAGATAGCCGCTGATGACCAGCAGCGCCAGCGGGACGGCGACGATCGCGAGGGCGGCGGCGTCGGTGGCGATGCCGCGCAGATTGCCGGGGTCGAGGAAGCTGCCGGTGGACAGCTGGAACACCAGCACCAGCAGGGTGAGGACGACGAGCAGGGGATTGCGCCGCACCGTCGCCAGGCCGTGCGCGGCCAGGGCGCGCGGGCCGGGGACGACGCGCTCGGCGGCGGTCACGGTGGTCATGCTGCTCCTTCGGGGGAGTGGGCGGACGGGGTGGAGTGGGCGCCGTCCGGGGTGGGTCGTGGGGGGCGCGCCGCCGGTTCCGCGTCGTGGACGGCGGCCAGCAGGGCCTCCTCGGTGAGGTCGGCGCCGGAGAGTTCGGCGATGATCCGGCCCCGGTCGACGACCAGACAGCGGTGGGCGAGGCCGGCCGCCTCCTCCGGGTCGCTGGAGGCGAACAGCACGGCCGTGCCGCGCTGTTCGGCGAGCGTGGACACCACGTCGTAGATCTCCTGGCGGGCGCCGACGTCGACGCCCTGGGTCGGCTCGTCCAGGAGCAGGAGGTCCACGGTCCTGGCCTCGTTGATCCAGCGGCCGAGCAGCAGCTTCTGCTGGTTGCCGCCGGAGAAGGCGGCGGCGGGCAGCCGCGGGCGCGCGGGCCGCAGCCCGACCGCCTCGGCGAGCGAGCCGAACACCCGCCGCTCCGCCCCGAGGGCCCGCACCCCGCGCCGGGCCAGTGTCCGCACACTCGGCAACAGCACGTTGTCCTGCGCGCTCAGGCCCGCGAACAGCCCCTGCGTGCGCCGGTCGGCCGGTACCAGCGCGATCCCGGCGGCGAGGGCGTCGGCGGGGCGGGCCGGTGAGACGGCCCGCTCCCCGACCCGGACGGTCCCCCCGACGGCACGCCGTCTGCCGAACAGCGTCTCCAGCACCCGCGTCCGCCCGGACCCGATGAGCCCGTACAGCCCCACGATCTCGCCCTCGGCGACGGTGAGATCGACGGGACCGAAGCCGGGACCGCGCAGCGCGCGCACGGTGAGGCGGGCGGGGCGGGGACGGGCGGAGGAGCGCGGAGCCGGACCGGCCGAGGCAGGCCGGAGCGCCGCCGGTACGGGGCGGGCCCCAGAGTTCCCGGGGCCGCCGGCCGCCTGGGGATCCGGTCGGCCGCCGCACGCGTCGCTGTGCGTGGCGGGGCGGAGGGCATCGTCGCGCGGGCCGCTCGGAGCGCCGGTTGCCGGGGCGGGCGTCCCGGAGGAGCCCCCCGCCGCCGTGCGGTCCGCGATCGGGCCCGCGTCGGTGGCGCGGGTGGTGGCGTCCGGGCCGGTCGCCACGCCGCCTGCCGGGTCCGCGGTCGGGGGGCTACCGGGGAGGGGCGCCGGACCGGCCTTCCGGCCGCCCGTGATCGCCTCCACCAGGTCCCGGCGGTGGTGGCCGCCCGCCGTCGAGTGGGCGGTGTGGTGGGTGACTCGGCCGTCACGCAGGACGGTCACCGCGTCCGCGAGGCGTTCGACCTCGGCGAGGAGATGGGTGACGTAGACGATGGCGAGGCCCTGCGTGCGGAGGTCCTCCACACGGGTGGCCAGGGCGTCGCTCTCGGTGCCGGAGAGGGCGGCCGTGGGCTCGTCGAGGACCAGGACCGAGGCGCTGCGGCTCAGGGCCTTGGCGATCTCGACCAACTGCTTCTGACCCATGGGCAGTTCACCCACCCGGTCGCGGGGCGAGCAGCTCGCGGCGACCCGGTCGAGGAGTTCGGCGGAGACCCTCTCCTGCGCCCGCCGGTCGATCCGGCCGTGGCGGGTCCACTCCTGGCCGAGGAAGATGTTCTCGGCCACGGTGAGGGAGTCCACGACGCTCAGCGTCTGGAAGATGATCGCCACCCCGGCCGCGATCGACGCGCGCGGGCTGAGCCGGGTGTACGGCACCCCGCCCACCTCGATCGTCCCCGCGTCCGGCGGGAACGCGCCCCCGAGGCACTTGATCAGCGTGGACTTCCCGGCGCCGTTGTGCCCGAGCAGGGCGTGGACCTGCCCGGCGGGCACCGTGAGGTCCACCCCGTCCAGGGCCCGCACACCCCCGAAGGACTTGCTGAGGGAGGTGATCCGCAGATTCGGCGGAGTCACCGCCCCGGTGTCGTTCATGTCGGCCATCGCGTCGCGCCCTACCCGTTCTGGGCGAGCAGCGCGTCGATCTCCGCCGTGTCACCGCGCTGGACCAGCTTGACCGGTACCTGGACGCTCGCGTCGGCCTTCCCGGCGGCGACCGCGAGGGGCACGTCGACGATGGCGTCGGAGATGTCCTTCGGGGCGAGGGCGGAGGAGGCGCGGTAGAACGTGCCCTGCTTGATGGCGAGCAGGGAGGGGGCCGAGCCGTCCTGGCCGCCGACGAAGGTCTTCTTGTCGCCGTTCTTCCGCCCGGCCTGCTGCAGGGCCTTGAAACCGCCGTACGCCGCCGCGTCCGTGATGCCGAGGATGATGTTCAGGTCGGGGTGCTTGGCGAGCAGGGCGTTGGACTTCGACAGGCCCGTGTCGGGGTCGATGGCCTGCTCCTGCGCCACCACGTCGACACCGGGCGCGAGCTTGGTGAACGCGTCGATCATGCCCTTGGTGCGCTCCCGGCCCAGCTCGATCGTGTTGTCGACCAGGAACGCGATCTTCCCCTTGCCGTTCAGCTCCTCCTCGGCCCACTTCGCGGCCGCCTCGCCGAGCAGCGTGCCGCTCTCGCGGAAGCTGAACTGGATGTCGGCGCTCTGGTTCTCCAGCGTCCCGCCGTACGTCACCCAGATCAGGCCCGCGTCCAGCGCCTTCTTGGCGATCGCCTCGGTGGCCTCGAAGACCATCGGGAACGACACGATCGCCGGCATCTTCTGCGTGATCCACGTGTTGAGGTTGCTGGCCTGGGTGTCGGGGTTGCTCGCGTCGTTCGTCGTCAGCAGCTTGACGTCGTGCTTCTTCGCGGCGGCCGTCGAGAGCTTCACCAGCGTGCTGTAGAGCGGGATCTGGGTGAAGGGGTAGTCGAGGCCGATCTGGGTCAGCTTCCGCGCCGACGGGGACGCGTCCGCCGCCTTCGCCGCACCGGAGCCGCTGTCCGGGGCGCTGCAGCCCGTGGCGGCCAGCCCGGTCGCGGTGAGCGCCCCGGCGGACCAGGTGAGGAACTGCCTGCGCGAGGCCGGGGTGACGGAAAGGGGGCGTCTGGTCATGGCGGGGTTCTCCAAGGGGACGGGGCCCGTCGGTGGCGGGCGTCCTGCTGTGCCGAACAGAAAAGACCCCGGCGCCCCGCCCCACCATCCGTACAAATACCGAGTGGGTACGACGGCGTGGCACAGCGGCACACGTCCGGCCGGCCGACAGCGGTGGGCGCCCACGTCACGGATCGGTGAACGCCTTGTCCCCCGCACCCCGCCGCCCTATCGTTAGGGTCCAAATGACCTGTCCGGTCTCGGGGCCGCCCCGGGAGGCTCACATGCTCACCCACCACCAGATGGCCGCCGCCGCCCGCATCGGCATGCTCACCCGGGAACGCGACACCGTCTCCGCCTGCGCCGAGGCCCTCCACGAACTCGGCCGCGCCCTGCCCCTGGACGCCGCCACCCTCCTGGAGATCGACCCCATCACCGGCACCTACGTCCAGGTCGCGGGCGTCGGCTACGACGCCGACGTCTCCGCCGCGCTGGCCGCCGAGTTCGTCTCCACCCCCTGGTACGCCAACGTCCTGCGCAGCGAGATCCCGCCCTCCATCTGCGAGGACGTCGAGGACCCCGGCGAGCGCTACCGGGACGGCTGGTTCTACGCCGAGCGCATGCGCCCGGCCGGCGTCCGGGACGCGGTCACGGGCGCCCTGCGCCACCACGGCCGCCTCGTCGGCCTGATCACCCTGTCCACGGCGACCCCCGACGCCTACGACACCGACACCCGCCGGCTGCTGGCCTCCCTCCTGCCCGCCCTGGGCGTCCTCGCCGACCCCACCGCCCACGCGGGCGCCCTCCCCGACCTGCCGGCGGAGGGCGGGGCGAGCCTGGTCGTCGCCGACGACACCCTCGAACTGCCCGGCCGCGCCCCGGCGGCCGTCCTGCGGGACCCCGAGTTCCGCTGCCTCCTGCACGCCTTCGCCGACTCGCACGGCACCCGGCTGCGCCTGCTCTGGCCCGTCGGCCCCGACTGGTACCGGGTCACCGTCCGCCGCCACACCCTCGGCACGGCCGTCGTACGCCGGGCGGTCCTCGTGCACGAGACGCCCGCGCCGCTGCCGTACGGGCTCAGCCCGCGCGAGCTGGAGGTGCTCACACGGGCGGCCACCGGCCAGACCAACCAGGCCATCGCCCAGGCGCTGTTCCTGTCCCCGCGCACCGTGCACACCCATGTCGAGCATCTGCTGCGCAAGACCGGCGCCGCCTCCCGCGCCGAGGCCACGGCCCTCGCCGTACGGGACGGACTGCTGCGGCCGACCGCCGCGGACGTCGAACGCTTCGTCGAGAGGGCGCCCGGGGACTGACCCGGCTTGAGTAGGGTCGACGGATGACCGCGACCGAGAACACGGCCGAAGGCCCGTCCGCCCCGGACGGCAGACCCTTCCTCTACGTCGTCGTCTGCGCGGCCGGGATCGCCGTCGACGTCAGCAAGCTGATCACCGCCGCGCAGGAGCGGGACTGGGAGGTCGGCGTCTTCGCGACCCCCGTCGCCATGGGCGGCTTCTTCGACACGGCGGCGGTCGAGGCACAGACCGGCCGGCCCATCCGTTCCGCCTGGCGGCGGCCGGGCGACCCCCGCCCCTTCCCGCCGCCGGACGCCGTCGTGGTCGCGCCCGCCACCTTCAACACCGTCAACAAGTGGGCCGCCGGACTGGCCGACACCCTCGTGGTCGGCACCCTGTGCGAGGCGAACGGCCTGGGGGTCCCCATCGCCGTCCTGCCCTGTGTCGCCGACGCCCTCGCCGCCCACCCGGCGTACCGCGCGAGCCTGGAGCGGCTGCGCGGCATGGGCGTGCGGTTCGGTGACCCGTACGCCGGGGAGGGCGAGGAGGGCGGCGGGCGCGCGGAGTTCCGGTGGGAACGGGCACTGGATCTGCTGGACGCGGACGGCGCGGCGGGGGCCGCCGTCACACGCTGAGTTCCGTGGCCGTCCCCCTCGGCAGCCAGCGGAACACGTCCCGTATCCCGGCCGGGGCTCCGGCCAGGGTCCGCTCGGCCGCCGTCCGCCCCTCGCGGAAGTGGCTCCACCCCTCGTAGTGGACCGGCACGACGGTACGGGGCCGCAGCAGCCGGCAGACCTCCACGGCCCCGGCGGCGGTCATCGTGTAGCGGAGCGGGCCGGTGACCGGGAAGCGGACACCGCCGAGGTGCAGCAGGGCGGTGCCCACGGTCAGGCGGCGGCCCACCTCCCGCACACCGTCGAAGACGACCGTGTCGCCGGAGATCCACAGCACTCCGTGCAGCTGACCCGGCCAGGAGAGGGCGAAGCCCGTTACCTCGCCGACGACCGGGCGGGACAGCGGCGGACCGTGCCGGGCGGGCGTGGCGGTCACCTCCACGGTGGTGCCGCCGGGCTCGGCCGAGGTCAGCTTCCAGGTGTCCCAGGGGCCCAACCCTCGCGCGTTGCCGCCGAGCCGCCGGGCCCCGGCCGGGGTGGTGAGCACGGTCCCCGCACCGGGCAGCAGGGCGCGCCCGGCGTCGTCGAGGTTGTCGCCGTGGTGGTCGTGGGTGAGCAGCACCGCGTCCACCGGGGGCAGTTCGGCCGCCGGGAACGCGGGCCCGGCGGTCTTGCGGGACGACGTGCCCCAGCCGAAGGCGTAGCGGCGGCCCGGCGGGTCGAACGTCGGATCGGTCAGCAGCCGCAGACCGCCGATCTCGATCAGGGTGGTCGGGCCGCCGATGTGCGTGACGCGGACGCCGGTCATACGGGATCCCCTCCGGAAAAGGGCCCGGGGCGGCCGTGATCAACGGCCGCCCCGGGCACGGGAGTTCAGCGCGCGTGCGCGACCGCCCAGTCCAGGGCCTCGTCCGCGACCGCCTCCCAGCCGGGGGCGGCGGGTAGCAGATGCGGCATACCGGGGTACTCCTTGACCTCGGTGACCGTGTGCGCCTTGTAGTGCTTGGCGTTGGACTGCTGCACCTTGGGCGGCATCAGATGGTCCTTCTCGCCCGAGACGAACAGCAGCGGCGGCCGGTCCTCGTTGTGGTAGTTCACATAGGTGCTCTGATGGCCGGGGCGCAGGGTGGCCAGGGCGCTGTCCCAGAAGATGCTGCCGGACGCCGGGATCGCGTACCGCTCGTACAGCGCCCTCGACTCCTCCTCCGGGAAGGTGTTGGTGAAGGCGTAGTGCCACTGCTCGAAGGTCAGACCGACCGCGCGATGCCGGTTGGCCGGGTTCTTCAGCACCGGGAACGCCGACTTGATCTGCGTCAGCGGGAGCACGGCGACACCCTCGGTGGGCGCCGAGTTGATCGCCACGCCCGCCGCGCCGAGGGCCCGGTCCAGGAGGAGCTGGACGAAGACACCGCCCGCGGAGTGCCCGATGAGGACCGGCGGCCTGTCGAGGCCCTGGACGAGGGCCACCAGGCTGTCGACGATCTGCGGGACCGTCACCTTCTCGATCGGCGTGGTGTCGGCGTTCAGCGACTCGACCTCCACCTCGAAGCCCGGGTAGGCCGGCGCGAGGACCCGGTAACCGCGCTTCTCGTAGTGGGCGATCCAGTGCTCCCAGCTCCGGGGAGTCACCCAGAATCCGTGGATCAGGACGATCGTGTCGGGACTGCTCATCGTTTTCCTTCCAGGAACCGCGGGCGAGGTGACAGGGTGCCGGGGCGTGCGGGGCCTCGGGGTGAACAGGCCGTGCGGGCTCAGGAGTTGAGGAACTCCAGCAGATCCGCGCCGAGTTGCTCCTTGTGCGTGTCCGTGATGCCGTGCGGGGCACCCGGATAGACCTTCAGCGTCGCGTTCTTGATGCGGGCCGCCGAGGCCTTGCCGCCCACCTCGAACGGCACCACCTGGTCGTCGTCGCCGTGGATCACCAGCGCGGGCACGTCGACGGCGTCGAGATCGGCGCGGAAGTCCGTCGCGGAGAACGCCGCGACGCATTCGTAGGCGTTCCGGTGCCCGGACTGCAGGCTCTGCAGCCAGAACGAGTCCCGTACGCCCTGCGACACATCGGCGCCGGGCCGGTTGTTCCCGAAGAACGGGCCGTCGGCGAGGTCCCGGTACAGCTGCGACCGGTCGGCCAGCGACCCGGCGCGGATCGAGTCGAACACCTCGACGGGTACTCCGCCGGGGTTGTCGTCGGTCCTCAGCATGAACGGCGGTACGGCGGAGACCAGCACCAGCTGCGCCACGCGCCCGGTGCCGTGCCTGCCGATGTAGCGGGCCACCTCGCCGCCGCCCATGGAGAACCCGACGAGCGTGACGTCCCTGAGGTCGAGGGTGTCGATCAGGGTGGCCAGGTCGTCGGCGTAGGTGTTCATCTCGTTGCCGTGCCAGGTCTGGGTGGAACGGCCGTGGCCGCGCCGGTCGTGCGCGACGACCCGGAACCCGTGCGTGGCCAGGAACAGCTGCTGGGCCTCCCAGCTGTCGGAGTTCAGGGGCCAGCCGTGGCTCAGCACGACCGGGCGGCCCTGACCCCAGTCCTTGTAGAAGATCTGAGCCCCGTCGGCTGCGGTGACGTACGGCATGGGGTGCTCTCCCGTCTGCGGGCGTGTCCGACCTGTGCATTCTCCGGCGGCCCGGACCGGCCCCGCATCCTGTGGAACGCGTAGTCGTGACCGGGCGGGTCACAGTTCCGGGACCCGCGACAGCTGTCGGCGCGAGGTGACGTCGAGCTTCCGGAAGACCTTCCGCAGGTGGTAGTCGACCGTGCTGGCGCTGATGAACAGCCGGGCCGCGATCTCGGCGTTGGTCGCGCCCTCCCTGGCGAGCCGGGCGATCGTCAGCTCCTGCGGGGTGAGCGCGGCGCCCGTCCCCGCAGGACCCCGCCGCGGATGCTCACCGGTCGCCGCCAGCTCCTGCGCGGCGCGGGTCGCGTACCCCCTGGCCCGCATGGTGTCGAACATCGCCAGCGCCGTCCGCAGCTGCTCCCGGGCGTCCCTGCGGCGCTTGCGGCGGCGCAGCCACTCGCCGTACAGCAGATGGGCCACGGCCAGGTCGGCGCGGGCGCCGCTGCCCGACAGCAGCGCGATCGCCTCGCGGTACAGCGGGTCGGCGTCGCCCGTGGGCGCGAGCAGGGCCCGGCAGCGCGCCAGCAGCCCGAGCGCCCACGCGGTGCCGGTCGCCGTCGCCCGGGACTCCAGGGTCCGCAGGGCCGTCGTGGCGAGCACCCGGTCGCCGCAGCGGACGGCGGCCTCGACCAGGTGGGGCAGGATCCGCGAGTGGTAGGCGAACACGTCGTGGCCGGTCAGCTCCTGGGTGATCGTGCGGGCCCGCGCGTAGTCGCCGGCGCCGAGCGCGAGGACGGCCGTGCCGATGCGGGCGATGGACTCCACCACGCCGCTGCCCAGCCACGTGCCGGCCTCCATCGAGCCGCGCAGGACCGTCTCCAGATCGTCGGTGTCCGCGTGCCAGGCGAGCAGTTCGGGGTGCCGGTAGAGGGCCCAGGTGTCGTCGGTGGCGCCGATCGCGGCCCGTATCTGGTTGCCCTGGGCGTGCAGTTCGTCCGCGCGGGCCAGTTCGCCGAGGTTGGTCTCGTGCATCACCGAGCAGTAGAGGGCGGTGTCCAGCTGCGGCAGGGCACCGGTGTCACGGGCGATGTCGGCGGCCCGGCGCGTGACCGCGCGCTGTGTCTCCTCGTCCCACAGCATCATCGTGAGCGTGACGGTGGGCACAAGGGCACGGAGCACGTCCTCGTCCGGCGTCCGGGGATCCAGCAGCATCGCGTGGGCCCGCCGCATATGGGGCACGCCCTGCTCGTAGCCGTCGGTGACGAGGACGGCGAAGGCGCGCAGCACCAGGTCGACACCGGTCGCGGGCGCCGAGCGGGGCAACAGGTCGTCCACGGCACGCGCGATGTCGGCGACGGTCGCGTCCCGCATCAGATGCTCGGCGGTGATCGCGCCCTGGATCGCCCGCAGCAACGCCTCCCGGGCCAGATCCGGAGCGCCTTCGGCCAATGCCCGGGCGGCGCGCAGACACAGCGCGGGCGCCATCGCGAACGCGCCCGCGTCACCGAGCAGCGCCACCGCGTAGGAACGCACCAGCAGGGTCCGGCCCCGGCCGACGTCACCCAGGAGTGCGACATCGACGGTGTCCAGCAGCGACTCCGCCTGGAGCGGCGCCCCCGCCGACAGCGCGGCTTCCGCCGCGGCCAGCAGCCGCTCCGCCCGCGCCGCACCGCCGGGGGTCAGCTCGGCGGCCCGGCCCAGGAAGGTGGCGCGGGCCGCGTAGCCGCCGCGGGCGCCCGCCCGGTCGGCCGACCGCTCCACCTCGGCGGCCACCTCCTCGTCCGGGCCGAGGGCCGCCGCCGCGAGATGCCAGGCCCTGCGGTCGGAGTCGGCGGGCCGGTCCGTCGCCTCGGCCAGCGCCCGGTGGGCCCGGCGCCGCTCCACGCTGGTGGCACCGCCGTACACCGCCGACCGCACCAGCGGATGCCGGAACCCGACGGCCGTACGCAGCACCACCAGGCCCGCCGCCTCGGCCGGACCCGAGTCCTCGGGGCCGATCCCGAGCAGCCGGGCCGCGCTGGTGACGTACCCGAGGTCGCCGCCGGGCGCGGCCGCCGCCAGCAGCAGCCAGGTCTGCGCCGCCCCCGGCAGCTCGCGCACCCGCCGCACATAGTGCGCCTCCAGCCGGCTCCCCACGGGCAGGGGCTCGGGCAGGGCGAGCGAGCCGGAGAGCTGGTCGGCGGTCAGCTCCTGGCCCAGATCGGCCAGGGCGAGGGGGTTCCCGGCGGTCGCGGCCACGATCCGCGCGCCCACCCGGGCGTCCAGCGGCCCGGTGACGGCCTCCCGCAGCAGTTCCAGGGCGAACGGCTCCTCGAGACCGCCGACCTCGGTGACCGGCAGCCCCGCGGGCGCCTCGAACCCGGTCCGGGCCGCGAACAGCAGCCCGACGCCCTCGGCGTGCACCCGCCGCCCCACGAAGGCGAGAACGCCCAGCGACTCCTCGTCCAGCCACTGCGCGTCGTCGACACAGGCCAGCACCGGCCGTCGTTTCGCGGCCTCCGCGAGCAGCGTCAGGGTCGCGAGCCCCACCAGGAACCGGTCGGCGGGCGGCCCGTCGGCCAGCCCGCACGCCACCCGGAGCGCCTCGTGCTGCGACGCCGGCAGCGCACCGGGTTCCTTCAGCCCGTCCAAAAACGGTACGAGCAGCCGCTGCAGCGCGGCGAACGGGAACCCCGACTCCGACTCCACGCCCGCCACCCGTAACACCCGCAGATCGGCGGCCTCCCGGCCCGCGTGCTCCAGCAGCACGGTCTTGCCGATGCCGGCGTCGCCGCGCAGCAGCACGACCCCGCTCAGGCCCTGCCGCACCTCCGCCACCAGCCGTTCGAGCCGTTCCCGTTCCCCGACCCGCCCCTTGAGAACCACGACGACGCCCTTCGACCGGGGCCTGCTGTGGAGGCCGTATGCGGTTTTGGTGAAGCTCCCTCATTCAATCAGCGCGCGGCCCGCCGTACCCGGGCATCGGGCGAGCACGGGACGCGGTGATCCGGCCGTGACGGACGAGGCGCCGTTCAACCGAACGGTTGAACGGATCGGCGGCCTTCGAGCGACGCGCGGCGGGCCCCGCCGATCACAGACTTACCGTGCCGCCGCAGCGGCACCGCCCGACGAGTCAGCCCCGAAAGGACCTTCCCCCACATGGCCAGCAGCTTCAGCAGGCGACGCATCCTCACCACCGGGGCGGGCGCCGCGCTCGGCGGCCTCGCCGCGACCGGCGCCGCGCAGGCCGCCACGGCCCGGACCGCCACCGCGTCGGCGTCGAACTCCCGTACCGCGACAGGTGGTTCGGAGGAGACCCGCTCCCTCGACGAGCTGTACCGCGACGCGGTCGCCGAGGGCGGCAGGCTCGTCATCTACGCGGGCGGCGACACCGCCACCCAGCAGGACTTCACGGCCCAGGCGTTCCGCACGCGCTTCCCGGACATCGACCTGACGATGGTCGTGGACTACAGCAAGTACCACGACGTCCGCGTCGACAACCAGCTCGCGACCGGCACCCTCGTCCCGGACGTCGTCCAGCTCCAGACGCTCCAGGACTTCACCCGCTGGAAGAGTCAGGGCAGGCTGCTGCCCTACAAGCCCGCCGGCTTCTCCAAGCTGTACAAGGACTTCCGCGACCCGCAGGGCGCCTGGACGGCCGTCCAGGTCATCGCCTTCAGCTACATGTACGGCGTCGACGCCGTCGCCGGGAACGCGCCGAAGTCGCCGAGGGAGCTGACCGACCCGCGCTGGAAGGGCGCCATCGCCTCGTCCTACCCGCACGACGACGACGCGGTGCTCTACCTGTACTCCCTCTACCAGGAGGCCTACGGCTGGGACTGGATCGCCGAGTTCGCCGCCCAGCAGCCGCAGTTCAACCGCGGTTCGCACACCCCGGGCGTCGCGGTCAACGGCAGGCAGAAGGCCATCGGTGTCGGCGGCTCCGGCTCGCTCACCGCCCCCGCCACCGCCGCGACCCGCTTCGCCGTGGCCGACGGCCACCCGTTCATGGCCTGGGGCCAGCGCGCCGCGATCCTCAAGAAGGCCGCGAACCCCACAGCGGGCAAGCTGTACCTCAACTGGGCGCTGTCCACCGAACGCCAGCAGGGCTCCTTCAACGGCTGGTCCGTCCGCACGGACGTCACCCCCGCCGGCGGCCTGAAGCCCGTCTGGACCTACCGCAACGCCCACCTCGACGGCTTCCCCCGCTTCATGGAGGACCGCGCCCAGGTCGAGCGGTGGAAGCAGACCTTCGCCCTCTACTTCGGCGAGGTCAAGGGCGACCCGACGCCGGGCGTCCTGGGCCTGCACCCCGGGCGGTGACACCCCGCCGGGCGTGACACCCCGCCGGCGTGACGCTCCACCGGCGGGCACGGCGCACAAGGCGGACGCGGGCGCGACGGGCGGGCACGGCTGGGCACTTGGCAGGTGCGGCGCGCTCCTTTACCTCGATCAGACGTGTCCCTGTCTACACTCGGCTGGCCCCGCCAGCCCCGTGCCCGTCCGGACCGTCGCAGAGGGAATCGCCGCCGTGCCCGCCATCGCCGCCCCCGCCTTCGTACGCCGAGGTTCGCTGCCGCTCCGGCACCTGCCCGACCTGGTGTTCCTGACCGTGGCCGTCGGCGGGGTGCTCCGCCTCGTCGACGTCAACTCCACGCTGTGCTGGGAACTGGTCCCCCTCATCACCCTGCTGTCGGGCGGATACGTCGCCGGACTCGCCCTCTGGGACCGGCTCGGGAGCCGGGGCAGGCCCCTGTGGCTCGGCTCCCTGCTGACCCTGTGGTGCTGGATCTCCTGGGGGATGCCCGCCCCCGTCGCCACCGCCTACACCTGGCTGGCCCTCCCGCTGGCCATCCTCGCCCTGCGCATGTTCACCGCCCGTACGGCGGTCGCCGCCGTCGGCGTGATCACCGTGCTCCTCGTCGTGGTGATCGCCCGGACCGCCGCGCCCCTCCATCCCGAACTGGTCGTCCCGCCCGCCGCCGCGCTCTGGGCCACCGTCGCCCTCTACCGCGCCCAGCAGCGAATCCTCGGCGAACTCCGCCGCACCCGGGCCGAGTTGGCGCGCGGCCAGCGCGAGGCCGGCCGGCTCGCCGAGCGCGCCCGGATCGCCCGCGACCTGCACGACACGCTCGCCCAGGAACTCGCCGGCAGCCGGATGCTCCTCCAGGCCGCCGACCGCGACTGGGACCGCCGCCCCGACCTCGCCAGGACCCAGGTCCGCACGGTCGTGGACGCGCTCGGCGCCAACCTCGCCGAGACCCGCACCATCATCGGCGACCTCACCCCGCCCGCCCTGGAGCACGACGACCTCACCACCGCGCTCCGCACCCTCTGCGCCCGCGACACGGCCGCGTCCTCGCGGGTGCTGTTCCGCGCCGAGGGCGAGCCGGGCGACCTGCCCCGCGACCGGGCCGCCGCCCTGCTCCGCGTCGCCCAGGGCCTGCTGGCCAACGCCCGCGAGCACGGCCGCGCCCGGCACGTCTGGGTCACCCTCGACCACCACGACGGCACGACCGTCTCCGTCGAGGTACGGGACGACGGCGTGGGCTTCGACGCGGCCCGGGCCGCCGCCCGGCGGGGCGACCGCGGCCTCGGCCTGAGCGCCGGCCGGGAGCGCCTGGACGCCCTCGGCGGCTCGCTCACCGTCCGCAGCACACCCGGCCGGGGCACCCTGGCCCGCGCGACTCTCCCCGTGGACACCCTCGCCCTGGCCGGTCCGGCGGCCGGCCGGTGAACGACCCGCACACCCGCCCGCTGCGCGTCCTGGTCGTGGACGACCACATGGTCGTACGCGCCGGACTGCGCGCCCTGCTCACCGGCGAACCCGGCTTCGACGTCGTCGGCGAGACCGGCGACGGCGAGGAGGCCGTCCGCCTCGCCGCGCGGCTGCGCCCGGACGTCGTGCTGATGGACCTCCGGCTGACCGACGACACCGCGCCCGGCACCCGGGTGGGCGGCCTCGAAGCGACCCGGCGGATCACCGCCGAGGCCCCGGGCAGCCGGGTCGTCGTCCTCACCGGCTCCGGCACCCAGGGCGATGTCGTACGGGCGATGGAGGCGGGCGCCCGCGGCTACGTCCTCAAGGCGGGACCGCCCGAGGAACTGTTCCGCGCGGTGCGTGCCGCGGCGGCCGGCGGCATGGGGCTCGCCCCCGAGGCCGCCGGACACCTCGCCGGTCATCTGGCCGATCCGGGCAACGCCCTGACCGGCCGCGAGATCGAGGTCGTACGGCTGGTGGCGCTCGGCCACAGCAACCGGTCCATCGCCGCCGCCCTCTTCCTCACCGAGGCCACGATCAAGACCCACCTGGTCCGCGTCTACCGCAAGCTCGGCACCGAGAACCGGGCGGCCACGGTGTCCGAGGCGCTGCGGCGGGGGCTGCTCGAACTGAGCTGAGCCGAGCGGACGGCGGGCCGGGGCCGGACAGGGCTCAGTGGGCTCCCGTCGGCTCGAACTCGGTGCCGCAGGGGCCCGCCCCCTCGCTCTCCGCCAGGGCCACCGGGGCGCCGCTCATCGTCAGCGTCTCGTAGTAGCGGCCGATGCGTTCCGTGGAGCGGCCCACATAGTGGCCGATGAAGGAGCGGCGGAACCGGTCGGCGGTGCGGTTGGGCTGGGAGCCGTGCACCAGGCTGCCGTTGAAGAACAGGACGTCGCCCGGCTCCATGTCGACGGGTACGGCGGTCAGTCCGGGCGGCGGCGGGACGTACTCACGGACGAACGACACCTCCTCGTCCGCCTCCTCCGGGCAGAACAGATCCATGCGGTGCGTCCCCGGCACGACCTCCAGGCCGCCGTTGTCCCGGTCGATCACATCGCAGGCGATCCACGCCGCCACGCACGTCCCCGGCTCGACCCGCAGATAGAAGTTGTCCTGGTGCAGCGCCTGCCCCCGGGCGCCCGGCGGCTTGAAGTAGAACATGCTCTGCGCGGCCAGCACCTCCTCCCCGAGCAGCCCTTCGAGGACCTCCCGCAGCCGGGCGTCGAGGAGCACCCGCAGCGAGAGCCCGTCGATACGGTGCGGGTGCATCACCCGGGGGAAGACATGCAGCGGGTCGGCCGGTTCGCCCGCCGCCGCGGGCCGGGGCTGGAAGTGCCCCGGGACGGGCCCGCCCGCCTGAAGGGCCGCGAACCGGCCGCACAGCTCCTCGATCTCGGCGGGCGGGAACAACCCCCGCACCACCAGGAACCCGTTCTCCTCGAACGTCTCCCGGAACTCGGCCCTGGCCGACACCCGCTCCTCCGCCTTGCCCGTGACTGCCATCCGCGCGTCCCTTCTCACCGTGGTCCGATGTACTCCACGCTAGGTGCGAGCGCCCTTGGGGAGGATGCCTGTGCATGCTGACGACCTGCCTGTGACTGCTGACCCCGAGGACCCTTCGCCACCGCCCGGCCAGGTGATCGTGGGCCGCTTCGACCAGCGCCCGCCGTACGCCGTGCACCGGCCGCGCGGCGCGGACAGCTGGCTGTTCACCTGGACCACGGGCGGCGGGGGACTGCTGCGGCAGGGCGCCGCGCGGGCGACGGCCGGCCCCGGCGAACTGGTGGTCCTCGGCCCGGGGGTGCCGCAGCACTACACGGTCGGGCCCGGCGCCGGGCACTGGGCGTTCTGGTGGGCGCACTGCCAGACCCGGCCCTCCTGGACGTCCTGGCTGCGCCCGTACGACACCGGTGACGGTCTGTACGCCGTGCCGCCGGCCCCCGACGGCATCCGCGTACGCGTGGCCGCGGCCTTCCACCGGATGCTCGCCGACGCCCGCTGGACCGGCGAGGGCACCCCGCCGGCACCCGGTGCGACCGTCTCGGGCGACGAGGTCGCCGTGGCCCACGGCACGGCCGCCCGTGAACTCGCGCTCTGCTCCCTGGAGGAGGTCGTGCTGCTCACCGCCGCCCGCTCCGAGCCGCGCCGCTCGGGGGTGGACCCGAGGATCCGCCGGGCCGGGGACCTCGTCGCCGCCGACCCCGGCGCCCCGCACACCGTCCGCTCCCTCGCCGAGCACGTGGCCCTCTCCCCGTCCCGCTTCGCGCACCTCTTCACCGAGCAGCTCGGCCACTCCCCGATGCGCGCCCTCCACCAGGCCCGTCTCCACCACGCCGCCCGCCTCCTGGAGGCCACCGACCTGCCCGTGGAACGCGTGGCCGCCGCCTCCGGCTTCACCAGCCCGTTCCACTTCAGCCGGGTGTTCCGGCAGCGGTACGGGGTGCCGCCGGGGGAGTACCGCAGGGGGCTGCGGGACGACGGCTGACCGGTCACCGCCCGGCCGGCGGCCCGCTCAGCCCCCGAGGACGAGCAGCGACAGCCACAGCGCCACCACCGACGACACCAGCGCCGCCGGCACGGTCAGGAGGCCGAGGCGGGTGAACTCGCCGAGGTCGACGTCGTGTTCGTGGTGGTGGACGATGCGGCGCCACAGGAGGGTGGCCAGGGAGCCGGCGTAGGTGAGGTTCGGGCCGATGTTGACGCCGAGGAGGACGGCGAGGACGGCGCCGGTGCCGAGCGGGGCGGCCAGCGGGACGAGGACGAGGACCGCGGGCAGGTTGTTGATGATGTTGGACAGGAGCGCGGCGAGGGCGGCGACGGCGAGGAGGGCGAGCAGGCCGGTGCCGGAGGGCATCACCCGGCCGAGCGCGTCGGCGAGGCCGTTGTCGACCACCGCGCGCACCACGACGCCCAGCGCCAGCACGAACGCGAGGAAGGGCAGCGAGACGGAGTGGAACAGGGCGACCGGGCTCGTGGTGCGGCGGACGAGGGCCCGGACCGCGAGGACCAGGGCCCCGGCCAGCGCCGCCCAGACGGGCTCGATCCCGAGCGCGGACGTCAGCACGAACCCGGCGAGCGTGCACACGACCGTGACCAGCGCGAACATCGGCAGCTCGGGGGTCTCGGCCGCCTCCTTCGGCGCGGGTGCCCCGGCGGCCAGATCGGCCGCGAAGAACCGGCGGAACACCAGGTACTCGGCGGCCACGGCCACCGCCCACGGCGCCGCCATCAGCAGCGCGAACCGGGTGAAGGTCAGCCCGCTCGCGGTGAACGCCAGCAGGTTGGTGAGGTTGGAGACGGGCAGCAGCAGCGAGGCCGTGTTCGACAGATGCGCGGTGGCGTACAGATGCGGCTTGGGGCGGGCGCCCAGCCGGGCCACCGTCGCGAACACCACCGGGGTGAGCAGCACCACCGTCGCGTCCAGGCTGAGGACCGCCGTGATGCCGGAGGCCAGCGCGAACGTCGAGCCCAGCAGCCGCCGCGGGCTGCCCGCCGAGGCCCGCGCCATCCACGCCCCGCACGCCTGGAAGAGCCCCTCGTCGTCGCAGAGCTTGGCCAGCACCAGCACGGCGGCGAGGAACCCGAGCACCGGGCCCAGCAGCTCGGCCTCGGCACGGGCGTGCTCCCAGGAGACGGCACCGGCGGCGACGGCGATACCGGCCGCGGGTACGGCGACCACCGCCTCCGGCAGCCCGAACGGGCGGACGACCGCGCAGCCGAGGACGACGATGAGCAGGACGACGGAGAGGAGCTCGGCGAGGGCGGTGTTCACGGCAGGGCTTTCGGGGCGTTCGCAGGGATGTTCGCGGGGCGCGCTCGGCGGCGCGCGGAGACGTGGAGCACCCTATAGTCGCCCACCGACGCACGACGAACGCGTGTACGGCCCTAGGGTGAGGCCCTTCTCACGTCCCTCTTACTCCCGCTCGCCGCGCCCCTCCTCGCCTCTCCTCACTCCTCGGAGAGAGTCAGCTCCGCCCAGATCGTCTTGCCGTCCTCGGTGTGCCGGCTGCCCCACCGCTGGGTCAGCTGGGCCACCAGCAGCAGTCCGCGACCGCCCTCGTCGAAGGTCTTGGCGCGGCGCAGATGCGGGGCGGTGCCGCTGCCGTCGGACACTTCGCAGATCAGGGTGGTGTCGTCGTGGATCAGCCGCAGCTGGATCGGCGGGACGCCGTGCCGGATCGAGTTGGTGACCAGCTCGCTCACCACCAGCTCCGCCGTGAACGCCGACTCGCTGATGCCCCAGAGCGCCATCTGCGTCAGCACGTACTGCCGGGTCCGGGCCACGAACGCCGGGTCGGCGGGGATCGACCAGGTCGCGACCCGCTCCGCCCTGAGACCCCGGGTGCGGGCCAGCAGCAGCGCCACGTCGTCGGGGGCGCCGTTCGCCGGCAGCAGGGACTGGACGACGTCCTCGCAGATGTCGTCCAGTGAGCCCTTGCGGCCGGACAGCGCCTCGGCCAGCAGTTCCTGACCGGCGTCGATGTCACGGTCCCGGGTCTCGATCAGCCCGTCGGTGTAGAGGGCGATCACCGTGCCCTCGGGCAGTTCGAGTTCGGCGGACTCGAAGGGCAGTCCGCCGAGGCCCAGGGGCTGTCCCGACGGGACTTCGACCTCCATGGGCCGTCCGTCCGGGTCCAGCACCACCGGCGGCGGATGCCCGGCCCGGGCGAAGGTGCAGCGGCGGGTCACCGGGTCGTAGACGGCGTACAGACAGGTGGCGCCCACCTCGCCGGTCACGCCCTCGCTGCCGGCCTCCGCCGACAGCCGTACGACGAGGTCGTCGAGGTGGGTGAGCAGTTCGTCGGGGGCGAGATCCACGTCGGCGAGGGTACGGACGGCGGTCCGCAGCCGGCCCATGGTGGCGGAGGCCTGGACACCGTGCCCGACGACGTCGCCGACGACCATGGCGACCCGCATCCCGGAGAGCGGGATCACGTCGAACCAGTCGCCGCCGACCCCGGCCTGTGCCGCCGGGAGATAGCGGGAGGCCGCCTCCAGGGCGGGCATCCGGGGGAGGGTCTGCGGGAGGAGGCTGCGCTGCAGGGCGAGGGCGGTCTCGCGTTCGCGGGAGTAGCGGCGGGCGTTGTCGATACAGACGGCGGCGCGGGCCGTCACCTCCTCCGCGAGCAGCTCGTCGTCGGCGGTGTACGGGTCGGTGCGCTTGAAACGGGTCAGGACGGCCACCCCGAGCGTGGTGCCGCGCGCCCGGATCGGCACCGACATCGTGGTGTGGATGCCCAGCTCCTTCACCCGACGGCTGCGTATCGGGTCCCAGGCGAGCCAGTCCACCAGGGTGTTGGCCGGGTCCGTGGCCACGATGGTGTGCCCGACCGTCAGCGACGCCGCCTGCGGGGAGGTGGCCGGGTAGACGTCGGTGCGGCCCACCTCGACGACCGCCTCGGGGCAGCCGGGGGTGACCGACTGGTGGGCGGCGCGGCGCAGCGTGAAGGGCGGGGAGAGCGGGCCCTCGTGCGGTTCGTCGCCGTGGTCGAGGGACTGCATGAGGTCGACGCTGACGAAGTCGGCGAGGACCGGGACGCACACATCGGCCAGCTCCTGGGCGGTGCGCCGGACGTCGAGGGTGGTGCCGATGCGGATGCTCGCCTCGTTCACCAGCTGCAGCCGCTGCCGCGCGAGGTACTGCTCGGTGATGTCGTGCCCGGTGACACAGACCCCGATCGGCACCCCCGAGTCGTCCAGGACCGGGGCGATCGCGGCCGACCAGGCGTGCGCCCGGTCCTCGTCGGCGGCCCGCAGGAAGGTCTGGACGTCCCTGCGCCGGCCCAGGGCGAGCACCTCGCGCAGATGCTGCTCCAGCTTCTCGCCCTGACGGCCGCCCAGGATCTCGGACATGTGCAGGCCCCGGAGGTTGTCCTCGGGCATGCCCACGGCGTCCGCCATCACGTCGTTGATGCCGCGCAGCCGCAGCCGGTCGTCGAAGACGGCCATCGCGCACGGCGACTGGACCATGACGGCCGCCGCGAGCGGGTCGTCCCGCACCAGCGGGCCGGGATCGTCCAGCGGACACAGAACCAGCCAGCTGCCGCCGCCGTCGTTGTCCTTCATCCCGCGGTGGTGGGCGAGCAGCCACGCCGTCACCGTACGACCGTCGCGGTGACGCAGCGCGAGCGTGCCGCTCCAGCTGCGGCTGCCCGGCGGGGGCGGCACGAAGACGCCCCCCGGGGCCAGCAGCCCCTCGGCGGGGCGACCCACGACCTCCGCGGCGGGCCAGCCCAGCAGCCGGCTCGCGCCCTCGTTCCACTCGACGATCGTGCCGTCGCCGTCCATGGCCGCCCGCGCCGTGGCGGCACCGTCCAGGGCATACGCAGGGGCATCACCGTGCGTTACCTTGCGGCTCCTCATCGTCGCGAGTTCCATTCCGCCGGACCGAACGGGCTTACGGGTGAATTCCAGCCTATGCGCTCCGCCGGTAAAGCGGACGGGAAACCGTATGCCTGCGTGATTTACCGCACCCGTGTTCGCCGAGCGGCGGGAGGGGCTCTTGACGCCCCTGGGGAGGATCGTCAGATTCTGTTTGGTCACGATCACTTGTGATGGCTTGTGGGGCCCAGGGTCGTGACAGGCCCGACGGCTCCTCGGCTCCCGGAACGTCCCCCCGCACGTTCGACGAAGGGAACACCATGACCGTCACCCGCAGATCCTTACTCGTCGCGGGCACCTCCGCCCCGCTGGTGGGAGCGCTGGCGGGCACCGCGGCCGGCGCGCCCCGGGCCCACGCCTCGTCCACCGGCCGGACCCTCCCCCTCCGGGACGGCTGGCGCTTCGCCCTCGTCGACCCGGGCGGCATCACCGACCCGACCGGCGAGTACGCCGGCGCCGCCGACCCCGGATACGACGACTCCGCCTGGCGGCGGGTCGCCGTCCCCCACGACTGGTCCATCGAACTGGCGCCCACCACCCAGCACGGCACCACCAGCGGCACCGGCTTCTTCCCCGGCGGCCTCGGCTGGTACCGCACCACCTTCACCCTGCCGCCCGCCCTCGCCGGCAAGCGGATCTCCGTCGAGTTCGACGGCGTCTACATGGACTCCCACGTCCACTGCAACGGCACCGAGGTCGGCCGCCACCCCTACGGCTACACCGGCTTCGCCTTCGACCTCACCGATCTGCTGCACACCGACGGCACCACCGCGAACGTCATCGCCGTCAAGGTCCAGAACCGCCTGCCCAGCAGCCGCTGGTACTCCGGCAGCGGCATCTACCGCGAGGCCCGCCTCGTCGTCACCGACCCGGTGCACGTGGCCCGCTGGGGCACCCGGGTCACCACGCCCGACATCACCGAGGAGCGGGCCCTGGTCCGTGTGGAGACCTCCGTCGTGAACGCCTCCGGGACCGGGGCGGACGTCGAGATCGTCTCGCGGATCACCGACGCCCGGGGCCGCACGGTCGCCCGTACGTCCGCCACGGTCGCCGTCGCCGACACGGCCACCGGGACCCAGGAACTGACCGTCCGCGAACCGAGGCTGTGGGACTTCGCGGACCCGCACCGCTACACCCTCACCACCGAACTGCGCGTCGGCGGCAGAACCACCGACACCCACCGCACCCCCTTCGGCATCCGCACCTTCCGCTTCGACCCCGACGAGGGCTTCCACCTCAACGGCACCTATCACAAGATCAAGGGCGTCGACCTCCACCACGACCTGGGCGCGCTCGGCGCCGCCGTCAGCGCCGACGCGATCCGCCGGCAGATGACGATCATGAAGTCGATGGGCGTCAACGCCTTCCGCACCTCCCACAACCCGCCCTCCCCGGAGATGATCGAGGTCTGCGAGGACCTGGGCATCGTGATGACGGTCGAGGCCTTCGACTGCTGGAAGAGCCCCAAGACCCGCTACGACTACGGCCGTTTCTTCGACGAGTGGGCCGACCGCGACGTCACCGAGATGGTGCTCGCCGCCCGCAACTCGCCCGCTGTCCTCATGTGGTCGATCGGCAACGAGGTCTCGGAGTTCACCTCCACCGCCGGCCTCGCCATGGCGGACCGTCTGATCGCCGCCGTGAAGGCCTCCGACGACACCCGCCCCGTCGTCATCGGCTCCCACCGCCACCGCAGCGTCCCCGCCCCCGGCACCCCCGGCGACCTGATCCTCGCCAAACTCGACGGCCTCGGCCTCAACTACAACACCGCCAAGTCGGTGGACGCCCTGCACGCCCGCTACCCGCACCTGTTCCTCTTCGAGTCCGAGTCGTCCTCGGAGACCTCCACCCGAGGCGTCTACCAGGAGCCCGAGCGCCTCAACACCGGCGAGAACCACACCCCCGGGAAACGAGGCGTCTCCTCCTACGACAACAACCTCGCCTCCTGGACCATGAGCGGCGAGTACGGCCACAAGAAGGACCGCGACCGGAAGTGGTTCGCCGGGCAGTTCCTGTGGTCCGGCATCGACTACATCGGCGAGCCCACGCCGTACGACGTCTTCCCGGTGAAGGCGTCCTTCTTCGGCGCGGTCGACACGGCGGGCTTCCCGAAGGACATGTACCACCTCTTCCGGAGCCAGTGGACCGACCGGCCCATGGTCCATCTGCTGCCGATGACCTGGAACCACACCGAGGGCGACACGGTCGAGGTGTGGGCGTACTCCAATGTCGACACCGTGGAGCTGTTCCTCGACGGAAGGTCCCTCGGGACACGGCGGTTCGACGAGAAGAAGACCGTCGACGGACGCCCCTACCTGGAGACCACCGAGGCCACCGGCGACGACAAGACCTTCACCGACGGCCCGTACCCCGGCAGCTACACCAGCCCCGACGGAAGCGCGGGCAAGCTCCACCTCACCTGGAAAGTGCCCTACGCGCCCGGCGAGTTGAAGGCGGTGGCACGGCGGAACGGCAAGGCCGTCGCCACCGACGTCCTGCGCACCGCGGGCAGGCCGCACGCCGTGCGTCTGACCGCCGACCGCGGGTCCGTGGCCGCGGACGGGCGGTCGCTCGCCTTCGTCACCGCCGAGATCGTCGACGCCCGGGGCGTGGTGGTGCCCGACGCCGAGCATCTGATCACCTTCGACGTACGGGGCGGCTCCCTCGCCGGGCTCGACAACGGCCGGGAGGAGAGCGCCGAGCGCTACCAGGCCAGCACCCGCACCGCCTTCGGCGGCAGGGCGCTCGCGATCGTCCGGGCCGGGACCGAGCCCGGGTCGGTGAAGGTGACGGCGCGGGTGGAGGGTCTGCGGGCCGGGAAGGCGAGGGTCCGGGCCACATGGGCGCGCGACAGGTCGTCCGTACCCGCCGCCGAGTTCGCGCCCGAGCACCCGGCCGCCGTCGCCCTCCCGCACGCCGACGCCGGTTACTCCGGCCGCCCCGACACCCTCCCCGCCGCCATGCTGGACGGCGATCCCGCCACCGGCTGGTCCAACGCCTTCCTCAAGGCGGCCACCGCCCTGCTGCCGGCGTTCGGCGGGGCCCGGGCCGAGGACTGGGTGTCGGTCGACTGGGGGAGGCCCGGGACGGTCGACCGGGTCGAGGTCTCCTTCACCGTCGACGCCGGGCACACCCTGCCCGCGGCGGTCGCGGTCGAGGTGTGGGACGGCAGACGGTACGTCCCGGTCGTGGGGGCGAAGACCGACTGGGCCACCGCCTCGGACGCCCCGACGGCGATCACCTTCGCCCCGGTGCGCGGCAGCCGGGTCCGGCTCACCCTGACCAGCCGCCATCCGGGCGAGGCGCGCGGCGCGGTGCGGATCAGCAGGCTGGACGTGCTCGCGGTCTGAGCCGCCCGGCACACGCGGGAAGGCGTCCCTGCGGTGCGCCACTTCGGTCCGGACGGGACGGCGGCGGGCCGCCGGACAGGACGGCGGACGGGAAACCAGTCCTGTCCGGACCGTTGACGATCTGTCATGTCTCTAACAGCATGGCCCGCAGCCCTGCCTGGGAGCGCTCCCACGTCATTTCGACCCCCACCTCCCCCGAGGAGCCCCGACGTGAAACGACGCAGAACCACCCTGCTCGCCCTGACGGCCCTCCTCGCGGCGGCGCTCACCGCGCTGCCCACCGGACCGGCCCAGGCCGAGGAGGTCGAACAGGTCAGGAACGGCACCTTCGACACCACCACCGCCCCCTGGTGGACGACCGGCAACGTCACCGCCGGCCTCACCGACGACCGCCTCTGCGCCGAGATCCCCGGCGGCACCGCCAACCGCTGGGACGCCGCCGTCGGCCAGAACGACATCACCCTCGTCAAGGGCGAGTCGTACCGGTTCAAGTTCTCCGCCTCCGGCACGCCCCAGGGCAACGTCCTGCGCGCGATCGTCGGCCTGTCGGTGGCCCCGTACGACACCTACTTCGAGGTGAGCCCGCAGCTGAACGTCTCGGGCGACTCGTACTCCTACACCTTCACCTCGCCCGTCGACACCGCGCAGGGCCAGGTCGGCTTCCAGGTGGGCGGCAACGCGAACCCGTTCACCTTCTGCATGGACGACATCTCGCTGCTCGGCGGGGTGCCGCCGGAGGTGTACGAACCCGACACCGGGCCCCGGGTACGGGTCAACCAGGTCGCTTATCTGCCCGCCGGACCGAAGAACGCCACCCTGGTCACCGACGCCACGGCGAAACTGCCCTGGCAGCTGAAGAACGCGACGGGCGCCGTGGTCGCCCACGGACGGTCCACCCCGCACGGGCTGGACGCCTCCTCCGGACAGAACGTCCACTCCATCGACTTCGGCGCCTACCGCAAACGCGGCACCGGCTTCACCCTGGTCGCCGACGGCGAGACCAGCCGCCCCTTCGACATCGACGCCGGTGCCTACGAACGCCTGCGCCTCGACTCGCTGAAGTACTACTACACCCAGCGCAGCGGCACCCCGATCAGCGACGACCTGCGCCCCGGTTACGGCCGCGCCGCCGGCCATGTCGACGTGGCGCCCAACCAGGGCGACGGGAACGTGCCCTGCCAGCCCGGTGTCTGCGACTACCGCCTCGACGTCACCGGCGGCTGGTACGACGCCGGCGACCACGGCAAGTACGTCGTCAACGGCGGGATCTCCACCTGGGAGGTGCTGAGCACCTACGAACGCGCCCGGTACGCCCGCACCGGGAAGTCCGGGAAGCTCGGCGACGGCTCGCTGGACATCCCGGAGAGCGGCAACAGGATCCCCGACCTGCTGGACGAGGTCCGCTGGGAGCTGGACTTCCTGCTGAAGATGCAGGTGCCGCAGGGCAGGCCCCTCGCGGGCATGGCCCACCACAAGATCCACGACGAGCAGTGGACGGGCCTGCCCCTGATGCCCGCCGCCGACCCGCAGAAGCGCGAACTCCACCCGCCGAGCACCGCCGCCACGCTGAACCTGGCGGCCACCGCCGCCCAGGCGGCCCGCCTCTACCGCCCCTACGACCGGGCGTTCGCCGCGAAGGCCCTCACCGCGGCCCGCACGGCGTGGAAGGCGGCCCTGGACCACCCCGCGATGTACGCCTCCGAGAGCGACGGCATCGGCGGTGGCACCTACGCCGACAACAACGTCACCGACGAGTTCTACTGGGCTGCGGCGCAGCTGTACCTCACCACCGGTGAGAAGGCGTTCCAGGACCACATCCTCGCCTCGCCCGTGCACACCGCCGACATCTTCGGCCCCGTCGGCTTCGACTGGGCCCGCACGGCCGCCGCGGGCCGCCTCGACCTCGCGACCGTCCCCAGCAAGCTGCCCGGCCGTGACAAGGTCCGCAAGTCCGTGATCAAGGGCGCCGACCGCTATCTCGCCACCCTGAAGGCCCACCCGTACGGCATGCCGTACGCCCCCGACAACAACCTCTACGACTGGGGCTCCAACCACCAGATCCTCAACAACGCGGTCGTCATCGCCACCGCGTACGACATCGGCGGGGCGAGCAAGTACCGCGAGGGCGCGCTGCAGAGCATGGACTACCTCTTCGGCCGCAACGCCCTCAACATCTCCTACGTCACCGGATACGGCGAGGTCGACGCCCGCAACCAGCACAGCCGCTGGTACGCCCACCAGCTCGACCCGTCCCAGCCCAACCCGCCCACCGGCACCCTCGCGGGCGGCCCCAACTCCTCCATCCAGGACCCCTACGCCCAGAGCAAACTCCAGGGTTGCGTCGGTCAGTTCTGCTACATCGACGACATCCAGTCCTGGTCGACCAACGAACACACGATCAACTGGAACGCGGCGCTGGTGCGTATGGCGTCGTTCGTGGCCGACCAGAGCTAGCTTCCGTCTCGCTTCGGTACCGCGTGGGACAGCCCGTGACCTGGGACTATTTACGGGTAAGTACCCGCGCGGTACCGTTGGAGCATGCCAGCTCTGAATGTGGAGTTCAGCGACCGCGAGCTAGAGGATCTGCGGCAGATCGCCAAGGAGCGCGGTACGTCGATGAAGGCGCTCGTACGGGAGGCCGCCGCGGCCGACATAGTGCGACACCGGGCGCTGAAGGAGGGCGCGGAGGCCTTCCGCCGGTTCTTCACCGCACACGCCGACGAATTCGCCGCCGCCTTCCCGGACGACGAACCCGCCGCCCCGGCGAAAGGGCGGGCCGGCTGACCGATGGCATCCGTCATCCACATCGACGTGCCCTGGCTGCTCCAGCGGCATGAAGAGGTCATGCCCGAGCAGCCCACCATCAACGACTTCTCCGCGCTCGTGGCGGCCGTGGCCCGGCATCGCGTCGACCCGCCGCGCCTGGGCGTCGACTCCGACCCGGCCTGGCGGGCCGCCGCGCTGCTGCACACCCTCGCCGTGCTGAAACCGCTGCCGGCCGCCAACGCCCGTTTCGCCTGCGCGACGGCCGTGGCGTACATGTTCGTCAGCGGTGTCGGCATCGACCCGCCCTACGGGGCCCTCGTGGATCTCGCGCGCGACCTGCTCTCCGGGGCGACGGACGTCTACGGGGCGGCGGACCGGCTGCGCTCCTGGCAGATCTGAGCCGCCCGGAATCGCGAGGTCCCGCCCCGGGGCCGCCGACCGAGGGCGGGAGGATCAAGGTCGGCGGCCGTTTCGCGCGGGAGAGCCGCCGTTCCGCGCGGGGCCTTCCGAGGTGGCCGAGTTCAGTGAACAACCAACCGTCGGGGCGCCGGGAGCGTGCGCGGGACACCGGTTTGTGCGCACGGTTCACACGGGGTGCTTGAAGCCTTGAGCATTCCGGAACCGGAAGGCTTCGTTCTGCGAAGCGGAAGCAGTGATACCGGTCATCTGACCTGCTTTTAGTGATGTGGATGTTGCACAAGTGCCTTGTTAGCCATGAGTAACTTGTGCAAGGGTGAACTTCCTGCGCATGGGCAATGGCCCGGCCGGAAAGGCCATTTGACCTTCCCGGTCACCGAAGGGCCCAAAAGGCTCAAGGGAGACGGCCATCGTGCGGTTCGGCCCCCGACCGCTTTCCCGGCGCCCGCCAAAAAGGTACGCACCAATCCAGGGCCCTTTTCGGCGGCCACAACTCCGTGTGCCATCTTGTGCCTTGGAAGGAACCCGCTCTGTGCACACCCCCCACCCTCCTCGTCCCACATATCCGCCCGCTCCCGGCCCGGTGCCCGGAGAGTCCGACGAGACTCTCGCCGCCCGGCTGAGGGGCTGGCCGGAAGGCGGCACCGGCGACCCGGTCGCCCTGCTGATGGCACGCCACTGGCAGCCCGCGTACGACTACGCGGTCATCTGTCTCGCCACCCAGTCCCAGGTGGCCTCGATGGTGACCGCGACCGCCTTCCACCGGGTGCTCGACGGGCTGATGCGGGGCGAGTCGGGCGTCGCCCTGCGGCCCCGGCTGCTGGTGGCCGCGCGCGACACCGTCAAGGAGTGGTCCGCGGAAGGCGGCGTCTCCGGTGTGCTGCCCGACCTGAGGAAGCCCGCCGGCGGTCGCGGTATGCGGGCGGCGAAGTCCATGACGCCCGAAAACCGCAAGCTCGTCGAGCGCTCTTTCCAGGCCCTCCCGGCGGTCGCCCAGTGCCTGCTGTGGCACACCGAAGTAGAAGCCGAAACGATAACCATACCCACCGGTCTGCTGGGCCTGGACGCCGACAGCGCGACGGCCATCCTGGAGCAGGCACGCGACAAATTCCGTGAGGGCTGCGTCCGCGCCCATCGGGAACTCGCGCCGTCCAAGGATTGCCGCTTCTACAACCGCCTGCTGGACGTACCGATTCGTCGCGGCGGCGCCCTGCTGCCCGATGTCCAGCAGCATCTGCTGGAGTGCCGCTACTGCCGTTACGCCGCCGAGCAACTCAGCCATTTCGAGGGCGGACTGGGCGGAGTCATCGCCGAGGCGGTACTCGGCTGGGGCGCCCGGCGCTATCTCGACTCCCGGCCCGGCCGGATGCCGCAGAAGGGGAGTTCGAGACGCCCGGGGAGCGGCGGCCGGCACCGTGTGCTCTCCCAGATCCCCGCACAGCGCCGCCGGATCATCTCCGGAGTGCGCAACCCCCGCGCCCTGATCACCGTCGGCGTCTCCTCGGGAGCCCTGCTCGCGGCCGTCCTCGGCGCCGCGTTCCTCTCCGACGACGGCACCGGCGCCGACCCCACGGCCTCCACCAACGCCCCCGGGGGCGTCGCCACAGCGCCGGACACCGGCAACAACACCACCACCGACACCGCTTCGCCGACCCCGCCCGCCTCGGCCGACCGGCCCACGGCACCCCAGCGGACCCGGCTGCGCAACCAGGCCGCCGACCTGTGCGTCGACATCCAGGGCGGCAAGGCCGTCAAGGGCGCCTCGACCGAACTCGCGGTGTGCGACTCCGGCTGGACCCAGAAGTGGTCCTACGAGGAGGACGGCCTGCTCCGCAGTGTCGCCAACCCCGAACTGTGCCTGGACTCCCAGGTCGACGCCGGAGTCGTCGTCCTCGGCACGTGCGCCGACGAGGACTCCAAGCGCGGTGACGACGTGCGCTACGACTTCACCGTGCAGGGCGAGTTGCTGCCCCGGTGGGGCGAGGGGCTCGCCATGGCCCCCGTCGCCCGGGAGCCCGACGCGGACATCGTCGTCAAGGTCCGGGACAACTCCACCACCCAGCGCTGGCTCACCGACGGCGTGACCGCCAGTCCCGAGTCGCTCTCCGTCTCCGGCTCCGAGGCGCCGACGCCGGAGACCGAGCGGGTGTCCCGGAAGCCGGAGCCGGAGGCCGACGGTGCCTCTCCGGCCCCCGGTCCGGAGAAGTCCCGGTCCCCGCAGCCGGGCGCGTCTCCCGAGGCGGAGGCCGAGCAGGGGGGTTCGATCCTGTCCGTGGGCGACGAGAAGGAGGATGCGCCCGCCTCCGCCGAGCAGCCGGTGCTGCCGCTGACGTCCCTCGACGTTCCGGGTCTGCTGACGGGGCTGGGCCTGTAGGGGTTCGTTGTCGGGTGCGGGTGGGTGGGGGCTTCTCGCGCAGTTCCCCGCGCCCCTGAAAAGCAGGGGCTGCGCCCCTTGCTTTTCCCCCGGCCCACCCGCCACCTTCCAGGGGCGCGGGGAACTGCGCGAGAAGCCCCCACCGGACCCGCGCGGAGCGCGACATGGCGGGGGCGAGAGCCCCGGTCAGGCGTCGCCGAAGAGACTGTCGGGCCCGACCGACGCCGGCGTCCGGTGCCCCGACAGCGCGAGCGTCAGGTCGAGTTCGGCGAGCAGACAGCGGATCACATGCTCCACCCCCGCCTGCCCGTCGAGGGCGAGACCGTACACATACGGCCGCCCCACCAGCACGGCCCGCGCCCCGAGCGCCAGCGCCTTGAAGACATCGTCCCCACTGCGCACCCCACTGTCGAACAGCACCTCCATCCGCTCACCCACCGCCCGCACCACCCCCGGCAGCGCGTCGAGGGCCCCCACACCCCCGGCCACCTGCCGGCCCCCGTGGTTGGACACGACCACCCCGTCCATCCCCGCGTCCGCCGCGAGCCGCGCGTCGTCCGGATGCAGGACCCCCTTCAACACGATCGGCCCGTCCCAGTGTTCGCGCAGGAACGCCAGGTCCGGCCAGGTCTTCCCCGGGTCCCCGAACATGCCCGCGAAGTGCAGCACGGCCGCGTTCGGATCCTCGTGCACGGGCTTGGCCAGCCCCGCCCGGAACGCCGGGTCGGAGAAGTAGTTGGCGGTACCGACACCGTGCAGGAACGGCAGATACGCCCGCTCCAGATCGCGGGGCCGCCAGCCGAGCAGGGGCGTGTCGAGGGTGACGACGAGCACCGAGTACCCGGAGGCCTTCGCCCGCTCCAGGAAGCTGCGGGTGACCTCGCGGTCCTTCGCCCAGTACAGCTGGAACCAGCGCTCCGCGTCGCCCAGCACCTCCGCGACCTGCTCCATGGGCGTGCTGGACGCCGAGGACAGGATGTACGGCACGCCCTGCGCGGCGGCGGCCCGGGCCGCCGCCGACTCGGCCTCCGGGTGCACGATCGAGAGCACGCCCACCGGGGCGAGCGCCACCGGCGCCGGCAGCGTACGGCCCAGCACCTCGACGGACAGGTCGCGTTCGCCGACGTCCCGCAGCAGCCGGGGCACGATGCGGTGCCGTTCCAGCGCCGACCGGTTGGCGCGGGCCGTGCTGCCGTCCCCGGCGCTGCCCGCCACATAGCCGACCGGCCCCGCGCCGAGCCGGTGCTCGGCCAGCTCCTCCAGCCGGGTCAGATCGGCGGGCAGCCGTGGCACGGCCCCGCCCATCCCGCCCAGGTAGATCTCGTACTGGAAGTCCGCCCAGTGCTTCGCCATCCGTCCGTCCTGCCCCTCGCCGTCGGGAACGCGCCGTCGGGAACGCGCGTGTCGCCGACGATCCTGGCGAGCCGGGCGGCCACCGTCCACCGCCCCGCACCTCCCGTGCTCAGCCGGCCTTCGCCGCCGGGGCAGGCGTCGGCGTGTCGGTGATCGCCCCCGGACCCGTGATCGGCGGGACCGGCACATCGGTCGTACGGGCCAGACGGGCGCCCTCGGGGCCGTACACCGCGCGGGGTTCGGGGAACAGGCGGAGCAGGGTGAGGAAGAGGACCGCCGACACGGCGAGCGAGAGCGGGAGGCTGATGTCGACGCCGCCCGCGAGGTCGCCGAGCGGGCCCACGAACTGGCCCGGGATGTTGGTGAAGAGCACACCGAGCAGGGCCGAGACCCACCACGCGGTCGTCCCGCGCCAGTTCCAGCCGTGCGTGAACCAGTAACGGCCGCCGCGCTGGCGGCGGTTGAAGACCTGGAGGGCCTCGGGGTCGTACCAGCCGCGGCGGGTCCAGAAGCCCAGGATCATCACGACCATCCACGGTGTGGTGCAGGTGATGATCATCGTGGCGAAGGTGGAGATGGACTGGACGAGGTCGAGGGCGAAACGGCCGACGAAGATGAACACGATCGACAGCACGCCCACGAACAGGGTCGCCTGCACCCGGCTGAGGCGCGGGAACACCGAGGAGAAGTCCAGCCCCGTCCCGTACAGCGCCGTCGTGCCCGTCGACATACCGCCGATCAGCGCGATCAGACACACCGGCAGGAAGAACCAGCCCGGGGAGATCGCGAGCAGTCCGCCCACGAAGTCGGGGGCGGCCGGGTCGACGTACTGCGGCGCCTTCGCCGCGATGATGGAGGCGGTGGTCAGACCGAACAGGAACGGCAGCAGCGTCGCGATCTGCGACAGGAACGCGGCACCGATCACCCGGCGGCGCGGGGTGCTCGCCGGGATGTAGCGCGACCAGTCGCCGAGGAACGCGCCGAACGACACCGGGTTCGACAGCACGATCAGCGCCGCGCCGATGAAGGACGGCCAGAACAGCGACCGGGTGGCCGCGTCCGCCGACTCCGTGAAGACACCGGCGTAGGAGGGATCGAAGTCGCCGGCGAAGGCGATCGCGCCGAGCAGGAACAGCAGACTCGCCGCGGCGACCGCGACCTTGTTGACGAACAGCATGAAGCGGAAGCCGTAGACGCACACCGCGAGGACCAGGCCGGCGAACAGCGCGTACGCGACGACGTACGACAGGTCCGTGCGGGGCAGTCCGAACAGCCGGTGCGCGCCGCCGACCAGGGCGTCCCCGGAGCTCCAGACGGAGATGGAGAAGAACGCGACAGCCGTCAGGAGGGAGAGGAAGGAGCCGACCACGCGGCCGTGCACACCCAGATGGGCCGACGAGGAGACGGCGTTGTTGGTGCCGTTGACCGGGCCGAACACCGCCATCGGGCAGAGGATCAGCGCGCCGGCGACGACGCCGAGGAGGGTGGCGGCCAGGCCCTGCCAGAAGGAGAGGCCGAACAGGATCGGGAAGGCGCCCAGCACACAGGTGGAGAAGGTGTTGGCGCCGCCGAACGCGAGCCGGAACAGGTCGAGCGGTTTCGCGGTGCGGTCCGCGTCGGGGATGCGCTCGACGCCGTGCGACTCGACCTCGGTGAGCGGCGGGGGCGGGGCGGCGGCAAAGTGCGCGGTGGTCGGGGACGTCTCGGGCATGAAGGCTCCAGCGGGGGACCGGCGGTGACGCGTCTGGTGGCGCTGGGTCGTGTCCGTAGAGTCCCGTCGTCCGCCCAGAGGGCAGGCGGGACTTTACGGACACGACCTAGGGGCGGAGGGGGCCGGTGTGCCGCCGGGTGGGCGACAGGAGCGGAAGCCGTCCTCAGGGGGTGAGGTGACGGTACGGGCGCCCGTCGAGTCGACACCAGGGGGCGCTTCGTCCATTTTCTGAGGGTGGAGTGGATGAATCGTCCACCATCGTGAGGGGGTGGGGGAGGGAGTGTGAAGGGGGAAGCGGAATGTTTCAGGCCGATTGCCCAGCCATGGAGATCCGGCCATTTGTGATCATGGGTCGATCGAGAACCGCTCAGAATCGGGGTCGGCGTGTTCGGACTCCGTGACTTCACGCCACTGCTTGAATACTCAAAGTTACCGAAACCTGTGGGGTCGATGTGTGTTCCCGCCCCGGACCCGGCAGACTCGCGCTCGCCGATCCGGCACCGACCGGGCCGGCCTCGTCCACGCAACCGATGTGGCGGGGCCGTCCGGGCACTCCTGCAGAGCGGAAGGATGCACACCATGCCGAAGACCGCGCGCCTGGCAGCGACTCTCACCCTGGCGGCCACCGCCGTCTGCGGTCCCCTCACGGGCTCCGCGCTCGCCGCCCCCGAGCCCGCCGTGTCCGGGCTCTACGCCCCCTCGGCCCTGGTCCTGACCACGGGTCACGGCGAGACCGCCGCCACCGTCACCCCCGAGCGGGCGGTCACGCTCACCTGTGCGCCCAAGGCCTCCGGCACGCACCCCGCGCCCGTCGACGCCTGTGCCGAACTGCGCGACAGCGGCGGCGACCTCGACGCTCTGAGCCGCGGCGCCGGGGCGAAGTGCACCAAGCAGTACGACCCGGTGATCGTCACCGTCCACGGTGTCTGGCAGGGCAAGCGCGTCGCGTACGAACGCGTCTTCGCCAACGAGTGCCTCAAGAACTCGGGCGCGAGCGTCCTGTACGCCTTCTGATCAACTCCTGTGACAAGGCCGTCCTGTGGCGGCCGACAGACCGGGGTCGCGTGGACCCGTGAGTGATGAGCGAGGGCCCGTGGCTGGGGAGCGCGAGCCCTGTCGCGGTGTGCCACGTGATCCCCGTCCGGGGGCCGGCCGAGCGGAGTGGGGCCGAGGGCCGGCCCCCGGCATCAACTGCCGGGGGCCTTTCGATCGTTCACCCGTCGGTGACGGTCCAGCGGCCGACCTCCTGATGGCCGGAGTCGTACAGGGGCTGGCCGTCCCCGGGGGAGATCTCGCAGTGCCGGAGGTTGCCGCCCCAGTAGCGCAGGATGCGTTCCAGCTCCTGGACGGTGGTGCCCTCGTCCCAGTCCGTGCTGTCCAGGTCGACTTCGAGAAGGAACTTCACTTCGCGCGTCTCCACTTCTGTCTCGCTCGGATTCCGTCCCGGTGTCCGCCGGAACGGATGTGCGCCTGCCGCAGGTCCTTCAATCGTTTCATTGAACTGCTACTTGAGACTTGGCCCTTGCGGAGGCGGGGACGGGGGCGGTGGCGAGGGCTGCGGTGCAGGCGAGGGCGGCGGTGGAGCGGCCGGAAGGTCCGGGAGCGGCGGGAAGCGGCCCAGCAGTCGCGCGGCGCGCAGCAGGCGCAGCATCCGGGGCTGGTCGCAGACCAGGCGGAGCCGGCCGCCGCGCGCCCTGGCCGTGGCCTCCGCGCGGCACAGTACGCGCAGCCCCGAGCAGTCGAAGAAGGAGACGTCCCGCAGGTCGACGAGCACGTCCGGCGCGCCGGGCCCGGTGACGGCGGCGGTCAGATGCTCGGCCACGAGGCCCGCCGACGATATGTCGATCTCGCCCGAGACCTCGATCACGGTGAACGGGCCGGTCCGGCGGGTGCGGGCGCAGGGGTTCGGCGCCACCGGTCCGGACCCGGGGCCGGGCCCAGGTGTGGCCCCGGGCCCGGCCCCGGCGGCCGTGTCCTCGGGCCGGGGAACGGCACGGTCATGGGCATCCGGAGTCATGGCGGCTCCACCTTGTCAGGGGTAGGGCGCATTCGGTCCCGTTAGCTACCCCGGCGCGGAGCCGGCCATCCCTTTCACGCCCGGCGCAAGATCTACAACACTCGAAAAGGTGAACTTCCGCGCTGATTATTGACATTGAGGTGGATCGCTGGTGCGAAGTGCTCGGTTCAGGGGGCCGGCACGGCGATGCGCAGGGGCACGGAGCCCGGCACGCTCGAACCGCCCGGCCCGGTCTCCCCGGCGTCCAGCACGGTCCGCGTCACCTCCGACCACCACGCCGGGCCGTCCTCGATGTGCCGCAGCAGAATGCCTTCGCGGATCGCCCAGGGGCAGATCGTCACGGACTTCAGACCGGTGAGCTTCATCGCGGTGTGCCCGACCAGCGCCCCGGCGAGGCTCTGTGTCGCCCGGGGCGCGGAGATACCGGGCAGGGCGGCCCGCTCGGCGGCGGGGAGGGAGGCGAGCCGGGTGATGGCCAGGCCCAGGTCGGCGCACCGCAACTCCCGCTCCACGAACGGCCCCTGACGGCCCGGCGCCGAGCCGCACAGCCGGGAGAGCTGCTGGAAGGTGCGCGAGGTGGCCACGGCGGTGCGCGGCCCCTCCCAGCGGATGCGCGCGGAGACGTCCCGGAGCTGGTGGCGGACCTTGCGCCGCAGCGCCTTGACGCTGTCCGGGGACGGCGGGTCCTGCTCCAGGAAGAACTCATGGGTCAGCCGGTTGGCACCCAGCGGCAGCGAGGCCACGAAGTCCGGCAGCCGGCCCCGGCCGAAGGCCACCTCCAGCGAGCCTCCGCCGATGTCCAGCAGCGCGAGCGGTCCCGACCGCCAGCCCATCCACCGCCGTGCGCCGAGGAAGGTCAGTTCGGCCTCCACCTCGCCGGGCAGGGTGCAGATCGGTATCCCGGTCTCCGCGCGCACGGTGCGCAGCACCTCCCGGCAGTTCGGCGCGGAGCGCACCACCGCGGTCGCGAACGCCAGCGGTGTGGACGCCCCCCATCTCTCCGCCGTGCGCGCCGCCGCCGCGACCGCGTCGCACAACTGCCGTACGGACTCCTCCGGCACCTCGCCCCCGGGGGTCACCTGCTCGGACAGCCGCAGGCGCCACTTGGCGGTGTGCACCGGCAGCGGGATACCCCCCTCGGCGTCCGCCACCACGAGCCGTACCGTGTTCGATCCCACATCCACCACGCTCATCCGCATGACCGACGAAGTACCCGGTGAGCGCCTCAACACGCGTGGTCCGCACGGCGGTCGGTGGCGCACGGTCGTATACCGGCCGGGCGGGCGCCGCGGTTCACCACCTTGCGGACCCTCCGGCGAGCGGGGCCGCGCGCACCCCGATCGGAATGATCAGACTAATTGCATATGATGTGCAGGTGCAGCACTACGACATCAGGGTGGCAGGGCCCGACGACCTCGACAGCGCCCGTACGGTGATGCTCGACACCGTCTACCGCGACTTCGGCACGGGCTATGTGCCGCGTTGGCACGGGGACATCATCGATCTGGAGGGCGCCTACGTCGCTCCCGGCCGGCATGTGCTCCTGGTGGCGGTCGACGGGCGGGACGGCACCGTGGTCGCCACCGGTGCCCTGGACTCCCGGGGGCCCGCCCATCCGCCCAACCCCCGCTGGCTGGCCGAGCGTTACCCCTCCGGTGAGACCGCCCAGCTGCGCCGGGTGTACGTGCGCGCCGAGCACCGGCGGCGCGGGCTGGCCCGGCGGCTGGTCGCGGCGCTGCTGGACTTCGCGGCGGCGGACGGCGGTTACCGCTCCGTCTATCTGCACACCGACCCCGGGGTGCCCGGCGCCGAGGACTTCTGGCGCTCGCAGGGCAGCGCCGTGTGCGACGAGCGTGAGACGACCGGGGAGCGGGTCGTCCACTTCGAGGTGCCGCTGCCGGTGCCGGTACAGCTGCCGGTTTCGGTGTCGACGCCGGTGTCGCGGGCCGGCCGCCCCTCGTAGGTTAGATGATAATCATTCTCATGTAGGGTGTGTCGCGCGCCACCACCCCCCTGTTCCCCACAGAGAACCAAGGTCCATGCGCTCTCCCCGTCGCCGTCGCGTTGTCGCCGGCCTGCTCCTCACCCCTGTGCTGACCGGCTGCTTCGCCTCCAACGGCGAGACCTCCGACGACAAGTCGGCCGACGGCTCCCGGCTGCGTGTGGCCCTTGCCTTCCCGCCCGCCGAGAACTTCTCCCCGTACGGTGCCGACGCCACCCTCCTGAGCCGCCTCGGCGTCACCGAGGGCCTCACCAAGCTGGACGCCAACGGCTCCGCGGCCCCCGCGCTCGCCGAGTCCTGGACCCGCGAGAACGACCGGAACTGGCTTTTCACCTTGCGTGAGGCCACCTTCCAGGACGGCACCGACGTCACCCCGGCCACGGTCGCGGCCGCCCTCACCCGCGCCACCGAGGCCGAACCGGTCACCGCCGCGCTCTCCGGCGTCGAGCTCACCGCGAAGGCGGACGGCGACCGGCAGGTCCGCGTCACCACCGAGGACCCCGACCCCGCCCTGCCGCTGCGGCTCACCAGCCCCGGCCTCGCGATCCTGTCCGCCAAGGCCTACGGCGGCAAGCGCGTGAACCCGGTCGGCACGGCCACCGGCCCGTTCGAGGTCACCAAGGTCACCGGCACCACCGCCGCCACCCTGGACCGCTTCGACGCCTACTGGGGCGGCCGCGCCCAGGCGAGCGGCATCGACGCCCGGTTCATCGCCGACGGCTCCGCCCGCACCAACGCCCTGCGCACCGAGCAGGTCGACATCGCCGAGGCCGTCCCCGTGGCACAGGCGTCCACCCTCGACAAGGACACCCGCCGCGAGACGGCCACCACCCGCACCACCAGCCTTCTGCTCAACACCGAGTCGGGCGCCTTCAAGGACCCGAAGCTCCGGGCCGCCGCCCGCGAGGCCGTCGACGGCTCCGTCCTCGCCAAGGACGTCTACGAGGGCCATGCCGACGCCGGAGTCGGCATCTTCGGGCCCGCCGTCACCTGGGCCGCCGGCAAGCGCGTCGAGCCCGCCGGCCGCGCGAAGGCCGCCGACGCCGACGGCACCGCGATCACCATCGCCACCTACGACAACCGGCCCGAACTGCCCGAGGTCGCCCAGGTGCTGCAACAGCAGCTCCAGAAGGCCGGGTTCAAGGTGAAGCTGGAGGTCCGCGAGTACTCACGGCTGGAGAGCGACGCCCTGGCGGGCAAGTTCGACGCCTTCGTCGGCGCCCGCAACTCCCTGCTCGACACCGGCGACCCGGTCTCCATCATGGCCAGCGACTTCACCTGCGACGGCAGTTACAACCTCGCCCTGCTCTGCGACAAGAAGGTCGACCGGGCCGTGGCCGCCGCCGCGAAGGAGGCCGACACCGACAAGCGGCGGCAGGCCGCCATGACCGCCGAGGCGGCGATCCTCGCCACCGACGCCACCGTCCCGCTCGTCCACCAGCGGATCATCACCGGCGTCGGCGACTCCGTCCAGGGCGTCGTCCTCGACCCCTACGAGCGCACGCTGGTCGGAACGGGGACCCGGCGCTGATACGGGCACTCTGGCGAACCCTGCTCGCCGCCACGCTGCTGTGCGCCATCGGCCTGCTGCCCTGGCTGTCGCGCACCGACCCGGCGCTGACCGTCCTCAAGGCGCGCTCCGCCGAACGTGATCCCACCCCCGAGGTCCTGGCCGCCGTACGCGACGAACTCGGCCTCGACGCCGGCCCGCTGAAGCTCCTCGGGGAGTGGTTCGGCGGGCTGGCGCGCGGGGACGCGGGCCGGTCCTGGATCTCCGGCGCCGAGGTCACCCCGTCCGTCGTGCACGCCCTCGGCGTCTCCGTGCTGCTGATGGCCGCCGCGCTCGTCGTCGCGGCGGTCACGGCCGCGGCGGTCTGCGCCCGCACCCTGTGGCTCGGCGCGCGCCGCCGCCTCGACGACCGCAGCGGCGGCGGCAGCCTCGCCGCGATGCTCGCCGCGCTGCCCGAGTTCCTCACCGCCTCCGTGCTCGCCGTCGTCGTCGGTGTGCACCTCGGCTGGCTGCCCGCGCTCGGCTGGTACGGGCCCCCGTGGATGGTGCTGCCCGCGCTCGCCCTCGGCCTGCCCGCGGGCGCGCTGCTCGGCCGGATGCTCGACGACCTGCTGCCCGGCGCCTTCGCCGAACCCTGGGCGCTGGCCGCCGCCGCCCGCGGCATACCCGGGCGGGCCACCGCCCGCCAGGCCGTACGCCGTTGCCTACCCGGACTGCTGCCCAACCTCGGCCTGTTCGTGGTCGGCCTCACCGGCGGCGCCGTCACCGTCGAGCAGATCTTCGACATACCCGGCCTCGGCCGCACCACCCTCCAGGCCGCCATCGCCCAGGACCTCCCCGTCCTCCAGGCCGGCACCCTCGCCCTGGTCCTGCTGGCCGCCGTCGCCGGAGCCCTCGCCCGGCTCGCCGCCCGCCTGCTGATCGGCCCGGCCCTGCGCGACGGAGCGCTCCAGTCCCTGCACCGCCCGAAGCCGCCCGCGCCCCGCCGCATCCCCCTCCTCTACGGCACGCTGCTCCTCGCGGTCGTCGTGCTCGGCCTGACCCGGGACCCGCTCACCCTGGACACCGGATCGCGGCTCCGACCACCCTCCTGGGCACATCCGTTGGGCACCGACGCGCTCGGCCGCGACCTCCTCGCCCGGATCGGCCACGGGGCGTTCACCACCCTCTCCCTCGCCGTCACCATCAGCGCCGCGGCACTTCTGGCGGGGCTTCTGCTCGGTCTGCTGCCCCGCTTCTCCGGGCCCCTCGTCGACACCGTCAACGCCGTCCCCCCGGTCCTCGCGGGCCTGCTCGTCGCCGGAGTCGCCGGCAGCGGCGCCGCGACCCCCGCGCTGGCCGTGGCCGCCGTCGCCTGGGTGCCGCTCGCCGCGCACACCACGGCCCTGCTCGAACAGGAACGGGCCACCACCCACATCACGGCCACGAGGGGACTGGGCGCGGACGACGCCTATGTGCTCCGCCGCGAGCTGCTCCCCGCCGTCCTGCCCCCCGTCGCCCGCCACGCCCTCCTCCGGCTGCCCGGTGTGGCCCTCGCCCTCACCGCCCTCGGCTTCCTCGGGCTCGGCGCGCAGCCACCGGACCCGGAATGGGGCCTCCTCCTCGCCGAGAACCAGCCCTACGCCGAACGCGCCCCCTGGGCCGTCGCCGCCCCCGCCGTCGCCCTCGCCCTGCTGGGCGCCCTCGCGGTCACGGCGGCGGGCGGAGTGCGCCGGCCGCGCCTGCCCTTCGCCGGGGCAGCGCGACAGCCGAAGCCGGCCGTCGCCGCGACCGTCGGAGAGACCGTATGACCGAGCCCCGGGAGAACCAGTCCGTGAGTGACGAGCCGGAACGGCGGGCGACGGACCAGGTGCCCGGCACGACCACGGCCAAGCCCTCCCGGCAGGGCACCTGGGCGCAGCTCAACCCCCTGCTGCGGCTGCTGATCCTCACCCAGCTCGCCTTCAACATCGGCTTCTTCGCCGTGCTGCCGTTCCTCGCCGAGCATCTCGGCACGGCGATCGGCATGGCCGGCTGGATGGTCGGCTTCGTCCTCGGGCTGCGGACCTTCAGCCAGCAGGGGCTGTTCGTGGTGGGCGGCGCGCTGGCCGACCGCTACGGCGTACGGCCGGTGGTGCTGGCCGGATGCGTGCTGCGGATCGCCGGGTTCGCCTGGCTCGGCTATGCCGACGCGGACTGGTCGGTCATCGGATCGGTCCTGCTGATCGGGTTCGCGGCGGCCCTGTTCTCGCCCGCCGTCGAGTCCGAGGTCGCCCGTCAGGCCGTGGTCTGGGAGGAGACGGGCGGCGGTCCCCGTACCAGCGTCCTCGCGCTGTTCACGGTGGCGGGGCAGGCCGGGGCGTTCGTCGGGCCGCTGCTCGGCGCGCTGCTGCTGGCCGTGGACTTCCGGGTGGTGTGTCTCGCGGGCGCCGGGGTGTTCGTGCTCGTCCTCGCCGGACACGCGTGGCTGCTGCCGCAGCACATACCGGGGCGGGAGCGGGTCGCGGTGAAGGGCGGCCTCGGCGGGCTGCTGCGCAACCGCCGGTTCCTGGCGCTGTGCTGCGCGTACGGGGCGTATCTGCTGGCGTACAACCAGCTGTACCTGCTCCTCCCCGACGAGGTGGCGCGGGCCACGGGGTCGCAGTCCGCGCTGGCCTGGCTGTTCGGGCTGTCCTCGCTGCTGGTGGTGACCGCGCAGCTGCCGGTCACGCGGTGGGTGGCGGAGCGGCTGGATCTTCGTCGGTCCATGGTGGTGGGGCTGCTGTTGATCTCGGGTGGGTTCCTGGTGGTGGCGCTGGCGCTGCCCGCCGGGTGGACCGGGAACGCGGGGCTGTTGCCCGCGGCCGGGTTCGTGGTGTTGCTGACGGTGGGGCAGATGCTGGTGGCGCCTGCGGCGCGGGCGTGGGTGCCGGATCTCGCGGTGGCGGGGCGGCTGGGGCTCTACACCGGGGCGATGTCGTCGGTGTCGGGGTTGATCGTGCTCGGGGGGAGTGCGGGGGCCGGGGCGTTGATGGACGCGGGGGTGTCTCGGGTGGTGCCGTGGGTGGTGCTCGCTGTGATCCCGGTGGCGGCGATCGCGCTCCTGCCGCGCCGGTCGTAATCGCCCCCGCCGCCCCTACCCGTCCCATCCCCAGGGGCTGCGCCCCTTCGACCCCCAGGCGTCCGTCCGGTGGGGCTTCTCGCGCAGTTCCCCGCGCCCCTGAAAAGCAGGGGCTGCGCCCCGTGCTTTTCAGCCCCGCCCGCCGGTCACCTTCAGCCCCGCCCGCCGGTCACCTTCAGCCCCGCCCGCCGGTCACCTTCAGCCCCGCCCGCCGGTCGCCCTTCAGGCCGCGGAGGGCTGGTCTTTCAGGCCCGCAGGGGCCTGGGCTTTCAGGGGCGCGGGGAACTGCGCGAGAAGCTCCACCGGAGCCGCACCCGACAACGCACCCCCATCAGGCCATCTGACGCCGGACCAGTTCGTGCAAACGGCCCGCGGGGTTCGCCAGCAGCTGGGCCGGAGGGCCGACCTCCGCGACCTTGCCGTCCTCCATGACGATCACCCGGTCCGCGTCCATGACCGTGGACAACCGGTGGGCGATCACCACACGCGTCGCGTTCAGCGCGCGCGTGCTCTCGATCACCGTGCGCTGTGTCTCGTTGTCCAGCGCACTGGTCGCCTCGTCGAAGAAGAGGAGGCGCGGACGGCGGATCAACGCCTGCGCGATCATGAGGCGTTGACGCTGCCCCCCGGAGATCGCGCCGTTGCCCTGGACGATGGTGTGCAGCCCCATCGGCATGCGCTGGATGTCCTCGGCGAGGCCCGCCATCGCCGCCGCGGCCATCGCCTCCTCGGGAGTGAACGGCTCCGTCCCGCAGATGACGTCCAGGATCGAGCCGGTGAACGGCTGCGCGTGCTGGAGGACGACACCGCACTGCCGGCGCACGGCGGACTGGTCGAGGGCGCCGAGGTCCTGACCGTCGTAGAGCACGCTGCCGGAGACCGGCTTGTCGAAGCCGATCAGCAGGCGCAGCAGCGTCGACTTGCCGCAGCCGCTCGGGCCGACGATCGCCACGAACTCGCCCGGCCGGATCGCGAAGGACACGTCGTCCAGCACCAGCGGGCCGTCGTCGGCGTAACGGAAGGAGAGGCGGCGGGCCTCCAGCGCGCCGGAGAGGACACCCGGGCGGGTGCTCGCCGTACGCACCTCGGGCGTGGCCTCCAGCACCGGCTTGATCTCCTCGAACAGGGGGAGGACGGCCACCGCCGACACGAACGCGCCCGTCAGTTGCGTCACCGACGTCAGCAGCATCGTCACCGAGGTGTTGAAGGTGAGGAACTCCGCCGCCGACATCGACCCCCGCGCCGGGCCCGCCAGCAGCATGAACATCAGCAGGGTGCAGAGGGGCAGATACACCGCGCCCAGCACCGTGTTGAGGTTCTTGATCCCGCCGACCTTCTGCTGTAGCTCCCGGCTGCGCGCGAACTCGCCCGCCCAGGCGGCGTACGCGTAGTTCTCGGCGGCGGCCACCCGTAGCTTCGGCAGGCCCCGGAGGGTCTGGAACGCCTGGTTGTTGAGCTTGTTGCTCAGCACCACCAGGCGGCGCTGCCAGCGGACCTGCCACAGCCCGAGGCCGAGGAAGACGGAGGCCACGATCACCAGCATCCCGATCGCCGCCAGGGCCATGGGCACGCTGAACCAGAGGAGAAGAGCGAGGTTCACGGCGCCGATGGTCACCGACTGGGCGACCACCGGGCCGACGCCTGCCAGGGTGCGACGGATCGCGCTGATGCCCATGGCCGCGCTGGCCAGTTCGCCCGTGGAACGGGACGCGAAGAACGCGGTGGGCAGCCGCAGCAGACGGTCCCAGACCGCCGGTTGCAGGGTCGCCTCGATCCGGCCCTCCAACCGGAGGATCGTCATGTTCTGCAGGAGCAGGAACGCCGCCGACACCACGCTCGCCAGCATGATCGCCAGGCAGACCTGGACGATCAGCTCCTCCTGGGCCTTCGGCACGTACTCGCCGAGGATCCTGCCCGTCGCGATGGGCACGAGCGAGCCGAGCAGGACCGTCACCAGGCCGCTGAGCAGCAGTCCCGTCATGTCACCGCGCGTGCCGTGCAGGCTGAACCGCATCAGCCGCAGCGGGCTCAGCACCCGTTCGGGCAGCGGCCGGTAGAACATCACCGCCCGCGGCTCGAACTCCGCCGCGTTCGCCTTCTCGATCGGTGTCTCCCGGCCGGACGACGGCTGTACGGCCACATAGCCGCCGCGCCGCCACAGCAGCGCCACCGGCGCCCCGGACAGGGCCCGGTGCCCGACCAGCGGGCCCACGTTCTCCCGCCACCAGGTGCCGGCGAGGCGTACGGCGCGCACCCGGACCCGGGAGGCGAGCGCGATGCGCTCCACCGGGTCGAGGCGGTCGCTCTCGGTGCCGCTCTGCGCGGGCTCGGAGAGGCTGATCCCCGCCGCCCGGGCGACGAGTCCGCAGGCCGCGTACGTGGCGTCCGCGTCGGCGGCCGTCGTCCGCCGGTTCGCGGAGGACTTGCCGATGGACGCGAGCAGGGTGCGGTCGGCCTGGGCGCGTACCGCCTCACCGGCCTTGATCCCGGCGGCCGTCCGGTCCTCGTGGGTGCGTTCCAGCTGCTCGATCCACCGGTCCAGCGTGGCCAGCAGCCGGTACTGCTGGTCGACCATGCTCTGCCAGACCCCGGGGTCCATCAGCAGGTCGCCCGCCGCCTCCGCGCCGTACAGCGAGCCGTACTGGACGCTGCCGGGCGGCACCCGCATCCAGAACACGTCGTCGTCGGTGGGCGCGGCGGCCCGCTCGGTGGCCATCGGTGCCTGGAAGAGGATGGACAGACTGCGGCCGACGCCCAGGGCGAGGGCGTATTCGAGGGGGCTGGTCTGCGGCGGGACGAGCTGGGCGTTGCCCCATTCGTCGTACGACCAGGTCTCGGTCCCCGCCTGCTGGTACAGCTCACGCAGTCCGATGCGCCGGACCACGCAGTCGCGCAGCGGGCGGGCGACCAGGGTGTGCTGGGGCCCGGGGACCGGGCCGAGCAGCAGCGCGCCCGCCTCCAGGCGGCCCAGATGGTGCCAGTGGCCCTGCTCGGCGGCGTCGACCGCGAACAGGTCCAGGGCGCCGGAGGCCACCAGCCACAGCGTCTGCGGGCCTTCGAGGTCGAGACGGGTGTGGCCGGCGCGGTCGAGGGGCGTGCCCATGGTGCCGAGCGCGCCGAGGACGAGGTCGCCCTCGCCGGACGGGGACGTCATCTCATCGCTCCCTGACCAGCTGGGCGTACGCGCCGCCGCGTCCCACCAGCTCCTCGTGCCGTCCGCGTTCCACGATCGTGCCGTGCTGCAGGACGACGATCTCGTCGCTGTCGCGGACCGTGGAGAGCCGGTGGGCGATCACCACACAGGCACAGCCGCGCTTGCGCAGGTTGTCCATCACGGTCAGCTCGGTCTCCGCGTCCAGCGCGCTGGTGACCTCGTCGAGGACCAGGATGCTGGGCCTGCGGACCAGCGCCCGCGCGATCTCCAGGCGTTGCCGCTGACCGCCGGAGAAGTTCCGGCCGTCCTGCTCGACCCGGCTGTTGATGCCGCCGGGCCTGCGGACCACCACGTCGTACAGGGCCGCGTCGCGCAGCGCCTCCACCACGGCCTCGTCCGGGATCGACGGGTCCCACAGGGCCACGTTGTCGCGGACCGTGCCCTCGAAGAGGAACACCTCCTGGTCGACGAAGGAGACCGAGGCGGCCAGCGCCCCGCGCGGGATGTCCTCCAGCCGGCGCCCGTCGATACGGATCACACCCTCCCAGGGCGAGTACAGGCCCGAGATCAGCCGCGACACCGTCGACTTGCCGCTGCCCGAACCGCCGACCAGCGCCACCTGCTGCCCCGGGCCCACGGTCAGGTCGAAGCCGGTGAGCAGGGGCTTGTCGAGAGGGCTGTAGCCGAAGGTGATGTTCTCCAGCTCCACATGGCCCTGGAGACGGCGCGTGGACTCGCCGGCGTCGGGGCGGGCGTACAGCGGGTCCGCCTGGAAGTTCTCCACGTCCTTGAGCCGGGCGACGTCGGCCGCGAAGTCCTGGATGCGGCCCGCGACGCCGTTGAGCCGGGTGATCGGGGCGGTGAACCGGGTGACCAGCGCCTGGAAGGCGACCAGCAGACCCACGGAGATATGGCCCTCGACCGCGCGCATCCCGCCGATCCAGAGGATGAGCGCGCTGTTGAGCGTGGCGAGCGTCGGGGCGACCACCCCGAGCCAGGCGCTCGGCACACCGAGCCGCTGCTGCTCCTCCAGCGTGGTCGCGTGCTGCCCGGCCCACTTGCGGAAGTAGCCCTCCTCGCCGCCGGTCGCCTTCATCGTCTCGATCAGCTGGAGTCCGGTGTACGCCGTGTTGGTGAGCCGGGCGTTGTCGGCGCGCAGCTTCGCCGTCCGGGTCGCCCGCAGCCGGATCACCACCCGCATCGCCACCACGTTCAGCAGTGCCACCCCGATGCCGACGAAGGTCAGCTGCGGGTCGTACGTATAGAGGAGGACGGCGTACAGGACGACCACGACCGCGTCCACCCCGGCCGCCGCGAGATCGCGGGCCAGGGTCTCGGCGACCGCGTCGTTGGACTGGAGCCGCTGGACGAGGTCGGCGGGGCTGCGCTGGGAGAAGAAGGTGACGGGCAGCCGGAGGAGGTGGCGCAGGAAGCGGGCGCTGGACAGGGTGGAGGAGATCAGGCGTCCGCGTAGGAGATTCGCCTGCTGCAGCCAGGTCAGCAGGACCGTCAGCAGCACACAGGCGCCCATCGACGTGAACAGCACGCCCAGCAGGGAGGTCTGCCCGCCGATCAGGAACATGTCGATATAGGTGCGGCTCAGCGCGGGCACCGCCGCGCCGACCGCCACCAGCAGCAGACTGGCGAGGACGGCGGCGGGCAGCGTGCCGGCGGTGCCGCGCATCCGGGCGGGCATGGCGCCGAGGACGCCGGGCCTGCGCCCGCCCTTCTCGAAGCCGTCGCTGGGCTCCATGACGAGGACGACCCCGGTGAAGCTCGCGTCGAAGTCCTCCATCGGCACGAACCGGCGGCCCTTGCCGGGGTCGTTGATGTGGACGCCGCGCCGGCCGAAGCGGCGGCCCATGCCGTCGTAGACGACGTAGTGGTTGAACTCCCAGAACAGGACGGCCGGTGCCGTCACCTCGGCGAGGGCGGCCACGTCCATCTGCATGCCCTTGGCGGTCAGGCCGTAACTGCGGGCGGCCTTCAGCAGATTGCTGGCGCGCGAGCCGTCGCGGGAGACACCGCAGGCGATCCGCAGCTCCTCCAGCGGGATGTGCCGTCCGTAGTGGCCGAGGACCATGGCGAGGGAGGCGGCGCCGCACTCCACGGCCTCCATCTGCAGGACGGTGGGTGTGCGGACGGTCTTCCCCCGTCCCTTGGGGACCGGGCGCCTGGGCGGGGCCGCCTTGCGTCTGCCGCGTACGGGTGGCGGGGCGGTGTCCTGGGACGCGGTCACGGGCGCGGCCCGTCGGCGGAGGGGATCACGGCAGCAGCCAATCGATCGGACGCTCGTCGGCCAGCCGGATCGAGCCCGTGGCCATGGTCATGGAGGTCAGCCCGAAAGGCGGCCCGTCCTGCGAGGACCACCGGTAGCCCGACTCGGTCGACGCCTTGCGGTCCAGCCGTACGGTGACGGCGACCGGGCGGCCCTTCCTGGTGAACTGCTCACCGAGCTGGCTGTCGCCGAGGAACGCGCCGATCGACTGCGGGGTCTGCGCGGTGCGGTCGACCTTCTGCACATGGCCGCGCAGTACGCCGTACCGCTGGGTGGGCGCCGACTGCACGGTGAGGTCCACGGCGGCGTCCTCGGGGATGGAGGCGGCGTTCTCGGCGGGGACGTACACCGTGGCGTAGAGCGGGTCGTCGGCGTCGGCGACCTTCTCGACGGCCGCGACGTTCGCGCCGGTCTGGATGATCTGGCCGATGGTGGCCGCGAGCGCGGAGACCCGGCCGGCCGCGACGGACCGTACGACCTTCTCGCCGTCGGCGGTGGCGACCTTCAGGACGGGGGCGCCGGCGGGCAGCCGCTCGCCCTGTTTCGCGAGCACGGCGGTGACCTGGCCGGCCACCGGGCTCTGCAGGATGTAACTGCCCTGGCCGTGGGTGAGGACGGCGGGGGCGCTGACCGTCGACGCGACGGAACCCGTGACGGCCCACACGGAAGCGGCGGCCATGGCGACCACCGTCACGGACAGCACCAGCCAGCCCTGCGGACGGGCGAAGCGCACCGGGAGATCGAGCTCCTCCGGTGACTGGAGCTTGGCGAGGGCCTGTTGGCGGAACTGCACGGGACTTCCCTTGTCGGGCTTCAGGGCACCCCGAGAGTCCCGGAACCTGTCAGGTGGTTCCGGGACTCAGCGGCACTGGGGGTCGATCAGAGACCGGCGACCAGGCTGGTGACCGGGGCGGTGTTCAGACCGGTGACACCCTCGACCGTGCCGACGGCCGTGTTGACCAGGCCGGAGACCGGGGCGATGCCGTCCACCAGGCCGGTGACGGTGCCGACGGCGTTGACCGAGAGGCCACCGGAGACGGCGTCGAGGGCGGCGTCCGAGATCTCGGCGGTCTCAACCTGGGGGGTGGAGTTCATGATGGAACTTCCCTTCGTATAGCTATTCATAAGGGGGGAGCGGCCCCCTTCTGGGGACAGAACGACGGCCGCGCACGTGGGTGCCCGCTCTCGGTCCGGAGAGCCGGCTGCTCCCCGATCCGAGGGCTCGGCGGCCCCCGCGGTGCGATGGATATAAGCAGATCGCCGCCGCGCACATCCAATCAACATGGCCTCCCACCAGCGCACTTGGTGACCATGACGGTTCATTGGTGCAGGAGTGGGCACGGCATGGGGGCAGCTTCTTCACACGGATCGCGGCATGGTCATAAGGCCTTCATTGCCAGTCGGAAAACGAATGGGACAGTCCCGCCTCAAAGGCACGGAGCACGCGACACGCCTGTGCAGAACTCCCGCCGACCGTGACTCCGCTGAGCATTCGGTGTGGAGATTCCCCGAAGCCGGTTTCCCGGCCGCCGGAGTGAACGGACCGCTGTCGCGTGGTCGCCGAGTGTCGTCGGACGGGATGCGGACCGACGGCGTCACAGGTGTCCCACGGCGAGGCGGGGCGGGAAGTCGTGAAATGGCAGACCAACGACGGGCGTAGCGCGCTTTGCGAAATGGAAGATTGGAATCTTTTTGCGGAGCGTTGAACACCCCATCGGAACCATCCGTACCAACTGGCAACCAGGCGCCCCGAGTTCACCCGCCGGACGGCGGTACGGACCCCGTCCCCAGGAGGTCAAGAGTTGAGTCACAAACGAGCCACCAAGCGCAAGGCGTTCATAGCCGCAGGCGGCGTGGCGGCGATCGGTGCGGCGGCCCTCATTCTGCCGAACGCGATGGCGTCGCAGACGGAGTCCAAGGACGCGGCCCCGAAGACCCTCGCGGCGAGTGACGCCTCCGACCTCGCCTCCCAGCTCCAGGAGTTGCTCGGTGACGCGTTCGCAGGCGCGTACTACGACTCGGGCGAGAAGCAGCTCATCATCAACGTCATCGACGGTCTTCAGATCGACGGCGACGACAACAACGTGATCATCCAGGCGCAGTCCGCCGGCGCGGAGGTCCGTGAGGTCGACAACAGCTGGTCCGAGCTGCAGAAGGGCGCGGCCACGCTGAAGGAGCAGGCCAGCGTCCCGGGTACGGCCTGGGCGATCGACCCCCGCACCAACAAGCTCCAGGTCACCGCCGACTCCACGGTCACGGGCGAGAACTGGGACACCATCGAGACGGCCGTGAAGTCGCTCGGCTCGGGCATGGCGACCATCAAGAAGTCCGCCGGCACGTTCAAGACGTTCCTGGAGGGCGGCGACGCCATCTTCGGCGGCGGCGCGCGCTGTTCGGCCGGCTTCAACGTCGTCAACGCCGAGGGTGCCCCGGCCTTCCTGACCGCCGGTCACTGCGGTGTCGCCGAGGCCGAGTGGTCCGAGGAGGAGGGCGGCGCGCCGATCGCCACCGTGGACGCGGCGACCGCCACGTTCCCGGGCGCCGGTGACTTCGCCCTGGTCAACTACAACGACCCGGCGACCCAGGCGGCCAGCACGGTCGACCTCGGCAACGGCCAGACGGTCGACATCAACGCGGTGGGCGAGGCCGCGGTCGGTCTCCAGGTCTTCCGCATGGGCAGCACCACCGGTCTCGCCGACGGTCAGGTCACCGGTCTCGAAGCCACGGTGAACTACCCCGAGGGCACGGTCACCGGCCTCATCCAGACCAACGTCTGCGCCGAGCCCGGCGACAGCGGCGGCTCGCTGTTCACCGAGGACGGCCAGGCCATCGGTCTGACCTCCGGCGGCAGCGGTGACTGCACCGTCGGCGGCGAGACCTTCTTCCAGCCGGTCACCACCGCCCTCGCGGCCACCGGCGCCACCCTCGGCGACGCCGGCGCGGGCGCCGGTGAGGAGGCCGGCGGCGCCGGCGCGGCCGGTGCGGGCGAAGAGGCCGACGGCGGCGCGGTCGCCGGAGCCGGCGAGGAGGCCGACGGCGGTGCCGTGGCCGGTGCCGGTGAGGAAGAGGGCGCCGCCGCGGCGGGCGCGGGCCAGGAGGAGGGCGCCGCTGCCGCCGGAGCCGGCGAGGAGGGCGACGCGGGTGCGGTCGCCGGTGCCGGTGACGCGGCCGGCGCGGGCCAGGAGCAGGAGCAGGGCATCGGCGACCAGGGTGTCGACGAGCAGGGCGTCCAGCAGTAGGCGAACGCCACCGAGAACGTGGACGACGGCCCAGGGATCAGCGGCCACTGACCCCCGGCCGTCGCCTCACGGCCCACGTGCCGGCCACACCACAGCGGTTCCGGTCGGCAGGTGGCACGGTCCGGCCCTCCGGCGGGAGGGCCGGACCGCTTCGCGTCCGGTGGCGCGGCCGATACCCGCGCATCCGACGAACGACCCGGCAGGACCCGCGGCGTCACCCGGCGGAGCCGGTGGCCCGCAGCAGCAGCAACGCCACATCGTCGGCCCGCTCCTCCGCCGCTCCGATCTCCCGCACGAGACTGTCGGCCAGCGCGTCCAACGGCCTCTCCCCGGCTCTCGACAGCCGCTCCCCGAGATCCGCCAGCGCCTCCTCGATGTCGACCCCCGGCGACTCGATCAGCCCGTCCGTGTACAGCGCCAGCACCGCCCCCTCCGCCAGCGCCACCTCGGTCGTCGGATACGACGCCTCCGCGTCGATCCCGAGCAGCGGCCCGCCCGCGAGGTCGAGCACCCGCACCTTCCCGTCCGGCCGGCGAAGCAACGGCGGCGGATGCCCCGCACGCGCCATCACGGCCGTCCCGTGCTCGGGGTCGAGCCGCAGATACAGACAGCTGGCGAACAGCTCCGAACCCAGGTCGATCAGCAGCCGGTTGGTGCTGCTCATCACCTCCTGGGGCGCCTGCCCGACGGTCGTGTACGCGCGGACCGCCGTACGGATCTGCCCCATCAGCCCCGCCGCCGTCACGTTGTGCCCCTGGACATCACCGATCACGGCGGAGGCCCGCCCGTGCGAGAGGACCAGGTCGAAGAAGTCGCCGCCGATGTCCATGCCCCGGGTGGCGGGCAGATAGCGGGAGGCCGCCTGGATCCCGGGGATCGACGGCAGCGAGTGCGGCAGCAGCGCCTGTTGCAGCCCGTGCGCGAGCTGGTGCTTGGCGTCGTACAGCAGCGCCCGCTCCAGCGCCTGGGCGATCAGACCGCTGAGGCTGGTCAGCACCGCCCGCTCGTCCGCGGGGAACGGATGCGGGTCGGCGTACCCGAGCACCCAGGTGCCCACCGGCCGCCCCGACGCGATCAGCGGGAGATACGCCCAGGCGCCCAGTCCGTCGGGGGTGTCCTGCCGCATCGGATAGAGATGCTCCAGCTGCTGCCGGGACTCGAAGAAGGCCGGCACACCGGTGGTCAGGGCGTGCGCCCCGGGCATCGGCGCGGACAGCGGCATCCCGTCGAAGCGTTCCACGAGATGCGGGTCGGTGTAGCCGCGGTGCCCGAGCACATGCAGCCGCCCGGCGCGCGAGCCGAACATCACGAGGGCCTGGCTGCCGATGGCCGGGGCGATCTCGTCGGCGACCAGTTCCACCACGTCCTGCACGCCCACCGCCTCGGTGAGCGCGCTCGCCAGCGCCAGCACATGGTTGATCGTCACCAGTCGGCCCGGCCCCCCGCCCTCCAGCCGCGCCGCGTGCTCGGCCTCGGCGACCGCGCGGGCCCGGGAGATCCGTACGCTCAGCCCGTTCGTCCCCGGGTACAGCCGGAACGACAGCCAGTCGCTCGGCGGTCGCAGCGCCACGAACGACGTCACGTGCTGGCTCATCAGGGCCGCCCGGTACCGGTCCTCATACGAGGGATCGTTGAGCCACGGCACCGACGCCCACAGCTGGGTGCCCAGCAGGGCGCTCACCGGGATGCCGAGCAGTTCGGCCGTGGCCGCGTTGGCGAAGGTGATCCGTCCGTGCAGATCGAGCGCGCACATCCCGTACGGCAGCCGCGCCACCATCCGCGCCGCCTCCACCGTGCCGAGCGTCCCGGCGACCGTGGTCGCGGACGGCGCCGACAGGTCCGGCTCCGGCAGCACCGGCCGGCCCTCCTCCTCCGCGCGCCGCAGCCGCTTCGCGAGCCGGTCGCAGGCGGAGGTCAGCTGGTCCCGCTCGCGCTCGCTCAGCTCCGGCGGGTGGGAGCCGGGCCAGGTCAGGAAGACGGCGCCGTACGTGGTGTCGCGGGTCGCCACCGGCAGCGCGGCCAGGGCGAACGGATAGGGCAGCACCATCGCGATCCGGGGATAGCGGCGGGCCATCTGCTCCTCGCCGCTGACCCACACCAGCCGCCGCCCGCGCACGGCCTCCGAGACCGGGACCGGCGCGCTCAGGCCCACCCGCTCCCAGGGCGCGGCGAACGACCTGGGCAGTCCCGCCATGACGGCCATCTCCAGGACCGGTTCGTCCGGCGTCAGCAGGTACACCGCGCCGGAGTGGGCCTCGACGTCGTCCATCATCGCGGCCAGCGCCAGGGACAGCAGCGGATGGCCGACCCGGGCCGTCTCGACGGTCGTCCGCCCTCCGGACGCGTGGACGCCGGCCATACCGACCACCTCCTCGCACCTCGTACGACCGCGCGTCGCGCCCCAGGGTCAAGGCTCCTCCCTGGGCGCCGCCCGCGCACGGCGAGCGCCGTGCCGTGGACGAACCGCTGTACCCCCTCCCGCCCGGGCCATGCCCCCTCGGTGATGCGCGGCATCGCGCGCGGGCGCCGCGAGTGCGCCCCCACGCACCCCGATGGCTGGTTCTTCGCGCCCGGGCGTGGTCGGGGGCGCCAACAATGGGCACGCGCTGAGGCGGAGGACATCGGTGTCCGGGAGGCGGAGGGCGAACGTGATCGGGGTATTGCTCGTGCACGACGAGTGTCTGGTCAGGTCGGTGCTGGCGGAGTGGCTCCGCGGGGAACCCGGCCTGACGGTGTACGACGCGTCCTGGCGCGCGGCGCCGGGGCGCGTACGGTCCCTGCGGCCGGACGTCTGCGCGGCGGACCTGGACTGCGCGGACGCGATCGGCATCCCGCCCCTCGCCGACCTGCGCGGTACGGGAGGCCCGGCCCCCGGGCTCCTGGTCCTCGCCCACGCGGGCAGACCCGGGCTCCTCAAGCGCGCGGCGGAGGCCGGGGCCCTCGGGTACGTCGACAAGGAGGGCTCGCCGCAGCGGCTGGTGTCCGCGATCCGCGAGGTCGCCCGAGGGAAACGTTTCGTCGATGACTCCCTCGGCTTCGGCTTCCTCAAGGCCGCCGAGATGCCCCTGACCCGCCGTGAGCTGAGCGTGCTGTCCCTGGCCGCCGAGGGCGCCTCCGTCGCCGAGATCGCCGGCAGCCTGCACCTTTCGCACGGCACCGTGCGCAACTACATGGCCGCCATCACCCGCAAGACGGGGGCGCGCAACCGGATCGACGCGATCCGGATCTCGCAGGGGGAGGGCTGGCTCTGAGGGACTCCGGAGGGCCCGGGGACGGCGTGCCCGCCCCGGGCGCCCAGGCGCCCACCAGGTCCCGGTAGAGCGGCGAGCGGGCCAGCAGCTCCTCGTGCTCCCCGTACGCCGTGGACCGCCCGTCCATGACCAGCACCCGGTCCGCGCGCCGGGCCGAGCCGAGCCGATGGGCGACCACCACGAGGGTCGTGTCCGGCCGCCGCGCGAAGGCCCGCTCCGCGCGCTCCTCCGCCGCCGCGTCCAGGTGACAGGTCGCCTCGTCGAGGATCACCACCGACGCGTACGACAGGTACGCCCGGCCCAGCGCGACGAGCTGGCGCTCCCCGGCGGACAGCGCGCCGGGGTCGACCTCGGCCCCCGGACCGCCCAGCCGTGCCATCACCCCGGCGAGCCCCACGGCCTCCGCGGCGGCCCACAGCTCCTCCTCGGGCACGGGTTTCGGCCGCAGCTCGCCGAGGTTTTCCGCGAGGGATCCCCCGAACACGTACGCCTCCTGCGGAATGAGCACCCGGTGTGCGCGGGATGTGGCGCCCGGTACCGGCCGCCCGCACAAGTGGACGGTGCCCTGCCGGGGGCGCAGCAGACCGGCGACGAGCCCGGTGAGGGTGGACTTCCCGATGCCGCTGGGACCCACGACGGCGAGGTGCGTGCCGTGCGGGACACGGAGGTCGAGGGCGTCGAGGACGGGGGTGCCGGAGGCGCCGTAGGCGAAGGTGACGGAGGAGAGGGCGAGGGCGTCCCCGGCGGCGGCGCCCGGCGGGGTACCGGGGCCGGGCGGGGGCTCGGTGTCGGGCGGCGGCTCGGGCCGGGGGGTGTGCGTCGTGGTGTCCGGCGGGGGCAGCAGCCTGCGCAGCACCACCGCGAGCCGGGAGCCGCTGGTGCCCAGGCCGTGGACCAGGTTCTGCAGGGCGGGGAGGAGGGACTGTGTGACGTAGGCGAGGGCGCCGATCAGGGCGCCCGCGGTCACCCCCCGGTCCAGCAGCCAGGGGGCCGTGGCCAGGAGGAGCACGACGGGGAGCTGGCCGCCGATCGCCAGGGCGGCGACCCGGACGACGCCCCAGCGGGCCAGCGAGCGGGCCGCCCGGTGCTCGGCCTCGACGCACCGGCCGGTGTCGGCGGCGACCGGCTCCTCCGCCCCGGCCGCCGTGATGTCCCGCAGCCCCGGGCAGACGGCGCCGAGCCGGCCGGCGAGGGCCTCGTCGGCGACGAGGAAGGTCTCCTGCCGGCGCGCCAGCGGGCGGAGCGTCACCAGGAACAGCCCCACACCGACGACCAGCGGGGGGCCTACCACCAGCAGCAGGGGCGGGGCCAGCGAGAAGAGCCCGACGAGCGCCCCGGCGGCGGTGAACACGAACGAGCGGGAGACCATCACCAGTCCGGCGAAGGTGTCCCGGGCGATCTCCACCTGCTGGGTCAGCCCGGACAGGGCCCCGCCGTCCGCCTCCCGGACCCCCCGTTCCACCACCCCGCGCACCAGCCGGTCCCGCAACGGCTCCACCAGCCCCGCCACGGCCCCGTACACCCGCCCGGTCCCGAACGCCCCCACGGCCACGGCCGCCGCCGCCACCCCGAGCCACCCCAGCCCGACGCCCGCCCGTCCGGCCAGGAACCCGTCGTCGAGGGCCCGCGCGAGGGCGTACCCCATCACGAACGTCTGCACCGCCTCCACCACGGACCAGAGCGCCAGCCGTACGACGACCCGCGCCCGCCGCCGCAGAAAACGCAGACCGCGCCGGGGGAGACCGAGCGGCGAAACAGGCGGTCGGGGCGGTGCGGTGGCCCTCATCGTTGCGGCCCGCCTCCCGCCCCGAACAGCTCCCGGTACCCGGCGATCCGCCACAGCTCCGCGTGCGGCCCCACCGCCCGCACCCTTCCCCCGTCCAGCCAGGCCACCGTGTCCGCGCGGGCGGCCGTCGTGGCGCGGTGGGCGACGAGCAGGCGGGTGGCGCCGGTGGGGGAGGAGAGGAGCGCGTCGGTGACCCGGCGCTCGGTGACGGTGTCGAGGCTGGAGAGGGCGTCGTCGAGGACGAGGAGACGGCAGTCGCGGGCGAACGCGCGGGCGAGGCCGAGGCGTTGGGCCTCGCCGCCCGACAGGGGGGCGTCGGCGCAGGGGGTGGCGTAGCCGTCGGGGAGGCGCCGGACGAAGGCGTCGGCGTGCGCGGCGCGGGCGGCCTCCCGGACCCGGGCCGGGGAGGGGCGGGGGACCCCGAAGGCGATGGTGTCCTCGACGGAGCCGCCCAGCAGGGCCGGGCGTTCGAAGGCGTGCACGATCGCCCGGCGCAGCTCCCGCCGGTCCAGCTCGGGCAACGGCACCCCGTCGAGCCGTACCTCTCCCTCGTCCGGATCCACGAGCCGCCCGGCGACCGCGGCGAGCAGTGACTTCCCCGCCCCCGAACGCCCCACGACGGCCACCGTGGCACCACCCGGGACGACAAGGTCGACACCGTCCAGCACGGCACGCCCACCCCGGCGGACGGTCACGGACCGCAGTTCGAGCCGTCCTTGCCGGGAGACCGGACGGGACGGGGCGCGCGGCTCCGGCGGTTCCGGTCCGGCGGACGGCAGCAGACGTCCGCCGTGGGGCATCGGGGGCTCGGCCAGCACATCGCCCAGCCGGGCGGCGCCCGCACGCGCGCGGATCAGGGCCGAGACATGGCCGACCAGGACGCCGACGCCCGCGGCGAGCACGGCGTAGCGGGACGCGGCGAGGAGGTCGCCGGGGGACAGGCGCGCCCGGGTGAGCAGGACGCCGGCGGTGGCCACGACGGCGAGCTGCGCCAGCGGTGCCACGGTGGCGGCCCGTGCGGCGGCCCGGCCCTGGACATGCCACATGCGGTGCCCCTCGCGGGAGAGCTCGGGCAGGGGCCCGAGGACACGCGTGACGGTCCGGTCGGCGGTCCCGGCGGCGGCGATCGTCCGGTGCCCGGCGACGGCCTCGGCCAGCCCGCCCGCGATCCGGCCCTGGGCCCGCTGATAGCGCGTGACGCACACGGAGGAGTCCTGGGCCAGCGCGCGCAGGACGAGGGCGAGCAGCGGGGCCCCGATCAGGAACGCCGCCATGAGCCGGGGATCGATCAGCCCCAGCGCCACCACCGCGCCCAGCGGCCCGACGAGCGCGGCGAGGAGCGCGGCGGCCGTGGCGGGCGCCGTCCCCGCCTGGGCCGCGTTCCCGACGAGCCGGGCCACCAGGTCCCCGGGGCCGAACCGGCCCACGGCCCGCGGCCCCACGGCCAGCACGTGCCCCACCAGACGATGGCGCAGCCAGGCGGTGGCCCGGGCGTCCGTGGTCCCGCCGAGTACGGTCTCGACCGCGTCCAGCACGGCCGCCACGAGGATCAGCGCCGTGCACCACAGCACCCAGCGCGAGCCGTCCGGGTCGCCGGCCAGCAGCAGATCGAGGGCCCGGCCGAGCGCGACCGGCAGCGACAGGTCCGCCGCCGTCGCGGCCACGGACACCAGCGCCAGGGCCGTACAACGAAGGCCGGAGTACCGGACGGCCGAGCGCAGCAGAGGGGTCGTCATACCCGTCCTGACGTGGGATGACCGGGTGGATGGGAGGGTGGGCCGCCCGCAACCGGGACGGGCGGGCCCCGGACGGCCCCTCCCCGCGGTGGGGAGGGAACCGTCCGGAGCCGCCCTTCGGCCCGATCAGAGGCAGAGCGTGATGCTGGCCGCGCTCACACAGGACAGCACGCTCAGGGAGCTGGGGCCGCCGGTGCCGGTCGTCTCGTCCGCTTCCATCGTCTGCAGGTCGAGAAGTGCCATGTCGCTTCCTTTCGTCGGTGGCCCGCTCAGGGGCCGTTGGGGACGGGGGTGTTGCGTCACGACTCCACCCGGTGGGGGAACCGCGTCATAGGGGCCGCCGTCGTGGCGGCGGCAGGAACGGCAGCTGCGCCGGGGCGCCGTCGTCGGCGGCGTGCGCCGCGCCGAGGGCCAGCAGACAGCCCGCCGTTCCGGTACCGAGGTCCATGGACAGCCGCATCAAATGGCTGCCGGGGAAGGCCAGTTGCCCCTGGTAGGGCATCGCGTGCCAGCCGAGCGCGGCGATCTGCCGCGTCAGCCGCTCGCGCGGGGCGCCGGTGCGCGCCAGGTGCAGGATCATCCCGGCCCGGCCCTCGAACAGGCCCGGCTGGGCGTAGAAGCGGTAGGCCGCGGCGGTCAGCACACCCGCCCGTACGTCCGCGTACCCGTGCGGGGCGGTGCCGGTGGCGTCGGCGGTGGCGGCCAGGAGGTCGTCCAGCACCATGCCGACGCCCACGCTCCCGTCCCCGAGGTACGGCATCGTCCGCCATCCCTCGTCCACGGCCAGCCCGCCGTTCCTCTGGTCGACCAGGCACTCCAGGTCCAGCCGCAGCGCCGCGTGCGCCGCGTCGAGCAGCGCGGGCTCGCCCGTCGCCTCGTACCGGCGCAGCAGGAACAGCGCGGGTCCGCTCGCGCCGCGCAGCAGGCCGGCCCGTCGGCGGGGCGGTGCCGGGCGGGGCTCGGCGAGGCGGCGTACGAGGAGGTCCGCGGCCTCGGCCGCGTGCGCGCGCAGCCCGGACTCGCCGGTGGTGCGCGCCAGTTCGTCGAGGACCAGGCCCAGCCCGGCCAGTCCGCCCCGCAGGTCGGACGACAGTTTGTGCCACTTCTCGGAGAGGATCCGCTCGACCAGGTCCAGGGCCCGCCGGCGGTGGCCGAGCCGGTCCAGGGTGAACGCGACCCCCGCGAGACCGTCGTACAGACCGAGCGGGGTGCCGACCGGCACCGGGTCGGTGTGATCCAGCAGCCAGCGCTCACCCTCCTCGTAGCGCTCGGCGCCGACCTCCGCGAGCGCGTACAGGACGCCCGCCGCGCCGTGCGCGAGGCCGAGACCGCCGCCGTCGGAGAACTGGGCGACGTCCCCGGGGAAGATCCGGTCGTCGCGCTCCGGAGTGGCGGAGGCCAGGATCGCCTTCACCATCGAGTCACGGCTGTACGGCCAGTCCCCGGGCCCGGCGAGGGACCAGCCGCCCGCCGGGGCGCCCCGGCCCCGTGTTTCCCCGACGCCGCCGCTGCCACGGGTGATCTCCGCGACCGCCTCGTCCAGGAACCCGCGCGGCACGTCCGGGAACTGCTCCGCGATCACCGCCGCGAGATGCGCGGCCTTCTCCCGCTCCACCACGAACAGCGAGGTGACCGGCAGGAACAGCGCCAGCCGCAGACACGCGAGGGCATAGCGGTCGACGGCCGCGCCGGTGCGGTCCGGGGGCGCGAGGAAGCCGGGGTGGGCGACGGTCTGGCGGCCGTTCTCCTCGACGGGCGCCGCCGCCTCGAAGTCGAGGAGGGACACCGAGTGGTCGTCCGGCGCGACCATGATGTTGAAGACATGCAGGTCGTTGAAGACGATCCCGCGCGCGTGCACCGCCGCGACCGCCTCCTCGACGGCCCGGTGGACGCGTAACGCCCAGGCCGTGTACGCGGCGACCGCGCCCGGCTCGGGGTCGGCGGCCAGCAGGGGGTGCCGTTCGGCGACGTACGCGTTGAGCGGGCGGCCCTCGACGAAGTCCATGACGAGGAAGCGGTGGTCGCCGAGCGTGAACCAGTCGCGCACCCCGGGCACCACGCCGAGCCCGGCCAGCCGCTCCAGCGCGTCCCTCTCCCGCTCCAGCCGGGTGACCGCGTCGGCCCCGTCGGCGGCCAGCCCGGCGTGCGGGCGCCCCTCCTTCAGGACCACCCGGCGGCCGTCCCGGGTGTCGGTGCCGACGTACACGCCGCCGCCGTTGGAGAAGTGCAGCGCCTTCTCGATGCGGTACGGCAGCTCGCCGACCGTGGTCGTGTTGCGTGCCGCGAGCTGCGGTTCCAGGAACGCGGGCAGGTTCACCCAGTCGGGCACATGGAAGGTCGGCTTCCGCTGGTCCGGGACCAGGGTGCCCCCGCCGTCGCGGACGGCCGGGACGAGCGTGCCGCGCTCGTCGACGACGAAGGAGCGGGCGAAGGCGCCGTAGCGGACGTACAGCGGTCCCTCGTTCCAGCGCAGGTCGGTGAGGATGTACGGCCCGTCCAGGCCGTCCAGGAGCGCGCCCAGCTCGCGCAGGACGAGATGCAGCTGCTCCTCGTCTGCCGGGTAGACGGTCACGAACTTGCCGCTGGTGTCGCGGGCCGCGTACTTGGCGTTGCGCAGATGCAGCAGCTGCGGACCCGGCACGAACTTGAACGGGATCGCCCGGGGCACGCAGTAGTCCCACACGATCGCCGCGATCCGGTCCGCGTTCGCCCGGGTGGCGGAGGCGTGCACCTTCCATCCCTGGGTGGGCCCGGGACGGGGCCGCCCGCCGTCGTCGACCGGGGTCAGCGTCAGCCAGTCCCCGATCCGGGCGGCCCGCCAGCCCTCGGGCACCGCCCGCAGGGCCGTCCCGTAGCCGGGCGCCGCGGTGCCGGCTCCCGCACCGGCGGAGAGCCGGTCGGGTGTCTCGTAGAAGTGCCTGTCGGCGAGCGCGTACGCCTCGTACCGCTTGTCCATGCGCGTCCCCCGGGTCGTGTGCCGTCGATGCCGTCGCCCCCTGGGCCGGGTGACGACGAGCCTTCCAGCCCGCCGGAGCGCCGGACAGTCACGGCTGTCACCAGAAACCCGTCACGCCTGTCACGCGCTCACCGTGCGGAACGCATGGGTAAAGATCTGTTCGGATCCGTTCGGCCTCTTTCGGGCCCGGACGGGCGGACGGAACGGGTCCCCGGCCTCGCCGAACGGTCCCAGGGGCTGCGCGACCGTGCCGGAAGCGCTGTAATTGCGGACGTGGTCAGTGAGGGCGCAGCGGAACGCGGAACGAGGACGCTGCGTGCCGAACTCGCGCTCAAGACGCTTGCCGGCGATCTCGATCCGCAGGAGCGGCTGCACGCCATCCTCGAACAGGTGCTCGTGTTCACGAGCGCTACGGTCGCCGTCCTGTACATCCCGGACGGCGAGGGCGACGCGCTGTCCCTGGCCGGCTCGGCGGGCGTCCCGAGGAGCCTCTACGGGCTCCGCGACAGCTACCCGGCCTCCGGACCCGCCCCGGTGGCCGAGACCTGCCGCTCGGGCCGCCCCCGCTGGTTCGCCTCCGGCGACCTGCCCCGGGACGCGGGGCCCGCACCGGACCCCGGCCCGCCCCGAGCCATGGACGGTCCGCGAGGTACGGACGGTCCGCGGGGCATGGACGGTCCGCGGGGCATGGACGGTCCCGAGGGCGCGGACGCCCCCCGCGCCCCCGTCGAGGAGTTCTCGCTGGGCGTGCTGCCGCTGCGCGAGCGCGGGTGCCTCGTCGCCGTCGGTGACGGCCCGGACGCCTTCGACGCCGAGGACCGGCGGTGCCTCGACCTCCTCGCCGAGGCGGTCACCAGCGCCGCCCCCGCCCCGCCCGCCGGACCCGGCGCCTCCTTCGACCTGGCCATGGACACCGGGCGGGTCGAGGTCGACGACAAACTGCTGGAGCTGTTCGGCATGGGCCCCGACGACTTCGACGGCCGGGTCGAGACCCTGATCGCGCTGACCGTGCCCGAGGACCTCCCCGCGCTGATGTCCGTCGTCGAGGCGGACCACATGTCCATCGGCGACCGGGAGCTGGAGTTCCGCATCCTGCAGCCCTCCGGCGAGCAGCGCTGGCTCCGGCTGCGGGGCCGGATGCTGCCCGGCGGCGAGGACCGGGCCACCCGGCTCGTCGGTACCGTCGCCGACGCCTCCACCCTGCGCACCGGCCGCGGCGACGTGGCCCGGATCCAGCGCCTCGCCGCCGCCCTGGCCACCGCCGGCACCGTCCGTGACGTCAGCCAGGCCGTGGTGACCGCCCTGCGCAAGCCGCTCCAGGCCGACCGGATCGCCCTCGCCGAACTGGAGGGGGACCGCCTGGTCGTCACCGTCCTCGACCCCCCGCAGCCGGAGGTCTGGCCCGAGGTGTGGCGCTCGGAGTGGCGCGGCGAGTGGCCGGACGCGCCGGTGCGCACCATGCCGACCCTCGCCACCGCCCTGCGTGAGGGGCGCGCCGGGATCTGGCCCGCCGGAGCCGATCTGGAACCGGCCCTCTCCGACGTCGGCCCCGGCGGCCTCGCCGTGCTCCCGCTGCCCGCCGGCGGCCGGATGGCCGGGGCCTGTCTGATCGGCTGGGACAACCCCCACGACTTCGGCCCCGAGGAGCGCGCGCTGCTCACCGCCGCCTCCGGCCTCGCCGGACAGGCCCTGATGCGGGCCCACGCCTTCGACGCCGAGCACGAACTCGTCGGCATGCTCCAGCGCACCCTGCTCCCGCGCCGTCTGCCGCAGCTGCCCGGCGCGGTCGCCGTCGCCCGCTATCTGCCCACCACCGCCGGACTGGAGGTCGGCGGCGACTGGTACGACGTCATCCCGCTGCCCGACAACCATGTGGCCCTCGTCATCGGCGACGTCCAGGGCCACAACGCGGGCGCCGCCACCCTGATGGGCCAGATGCGCACCGCCCTGCGCGCCTACGCCGTCGAGGGACACCCCCCGGACGTCGTCGTCTCGCACGCCAACCGGCTCCTGATGGACATGGAGACCGACCTCTTCGCCACCTGCTGCTACGTAGACATCGACATGGAGGAGGGCTCCGCCTGGTACGTCCGCGCCGGCCACATCCCGCCCGTGCTGCGGCACCCGGACGGCACCACCGAGATCAGCGAGGCGGAGGGCGGACCGCCGCTCGGCGTCGTCATGCGGGCCGACTTCCCGATGAGCCCCCTGCGGCTGACCCCCGGCACCCTGCTGGCCCTCACCACGGACGGCCTCGTCGAGTCCGCCGACGTCGACGTGGAGGACGGACTCGACCACCTCGCCACCGAACTCTCCGGCGCCGACCCCGCCCACCTCGGTGTCGTCGCCGACACCCTGCTGGGCGGCGCCAACCGCGACGACGACGTGGCTCTGCTCCTCGTCCGCTACGACGGCATGGCCCTGCGCCCCCAGCGCGAGAACTGGAGCGTGTGGCGCGTCCCCCAGGCCGTCGGACAGGCCCGCCGCTACACCCGGCGGGTGCTGCGCCGCTGGGGCGTCGAGGCCACCGCCGACACCGTGCTCCTCGTCGTCTCCGAACTCGTCACCAACGCCCTCGTCCACACCGACGGCCGGGTCCGCCTCGACCTCACCCTCCTGGCCGACCGCCTCCGCGTCGCGGTCGCCGACGCCTCCCCGCGCACCCCCATGAAGCCCACCGTCATCGGCTGGGAGGCCACCGGCGGGCGCGGCATCCTCCTCGTCGAGGCGATGTCCTCGGCCTGGGGCACGGTCCCGGTCAGCGGCGGCAAACAGGTGTGGGCGGAGATCCCCATCGAATGACACGCCGTGTCGAACGGGCCCGTCGGGTGACCCGCCGTGTCGAACAGCCCGTCGGGTGACACGCTGGCCGGGTGCGTCTGCTGCTTCTCTCCGACACCCATCTGCCCAAGCGCGCGAAAGCGCTGCCCGAGCCGCTCCTCGCCGAACTCCCGCGCGCCGACGTGGTCGTCCACGCCGGCGACTGGGTCGACGAGGCCACCCTCGACCTCCTCGAAGCCCGCTCCCGCCGGCTCGTCGCCGTGTACGGCAACAACGACGGCCCCGGCCTGCGCGCCCGCCTCCCCGAGGTGGCCCGCGCCGAACTGGACGGGCTGCGGCTCGCCGTCGTCCACGAGACCGGCCCCGCCCAGGGCCGGGAGTCCCGCTGCGCCGCCCGCTACCCCGACACCGACGTCCTCGTCTTCGGCCACAGCCACATCCCCTGGGACACCACCACGTCCACCGGCCTGCGGCTGCTCAACCCCGGCTCCCCGACCGACCGCCGCCGCCGGCCGCACCACACCTATATGACGGCGACGGCGGCGGACGGCGAGCTGACGGACGTGGAACTGCACCGACTGCCGCCCCGCACCTGACCCGGGCGCCCGCCGCCCCGCTCAACCACTCGGGTCCGGCGGATGGATCACCCCGGTCGTCTCCGTCAGCGGCGCCCCGCTGCCGCCCCACCGCAGCGCGACGATCTCCGCCGCGACGGAGACGGCCACCTCCTCCGGCGTACGGGCGCCGAGGTCCAGTCCGACGGGCGAGCGCAGCCGGGACAGTTCGGCCGCGCCGAGCCCGGCCTCCCGCAGCCGCCGGGTCCGGTCGTCGTGCGTACGGCGGCTGCCCATCGCCCCGATGTACGCGGCCGGGCGGCGCAACGCCTCCTCCAGCAGCGGCACGTCGAACTTGGGGTCGTGGGTGAGGACACAGATGACCGTGCGGTCGTCGGTGGGGGTGTCGCGCAGATAGCGGTGCGGCCACTCGACGACCACCTCGACGGCGGCGGGGAAGCGCTTCGGGGTGGCGAAGACCGGGCGGGCGTCACACACCGTGACCCGGTACCCGAGGAAGTCACCGATCCGCGCGACCGCCGCCGCGTAGTCGATCGCGCCGAACACCAGCATGCGGGGCGGGGGCGCGAACGACTGCAGGAACACGGAGACCGCGTCCTCCCGCCGCTCACCGCGCGGCCCGTAGTGCCGCCGCCCGGTGATCCCCTGCGCCAACTCGCCCCGCGCGTCGGCGGCGACGGCGACGTCCAGGCCGGTCGAGCCGAGGGTGCCGGAGGCCCTGTCCGGCCATACGGCGAGGGTGGCGCCACGCGGGGCCGGGCCGTCGATCACGGTCGCCGCCGTCACCGGGTGCCCCGCGCCCACCGAGTCCACGATCTGCCCGAACGACGGGTCCTCGGCGCCCGTCACCCGCCGTACCAGGAGTGTGATCTCCCCGCCGCAGGTCAGCCCCACGGCGAAGGCGTCCTCGTCGCTGTACCCGAACGTCTCCAGCCGCGCCCGCCCGTCCGCGACGACCTCCTGGGCCAGCTCGAACACCGCGCCCTCCACACAGCCACCGGACACACTGCCCACGACCTCCCCACCGGGGCCCACCGCCATCGCCGCGCCCGGCCCCCGCGGCGCGCTCCGGCTGACCGCGACGACGGTGGCGAGACCGAAGGGGGAGCCTGCGGCGTACCACTCGCCGAGCACCGGAAGAATGTCACGCACGAGCATCGGCCTCCTCTGCCTCCAGCCTCCACCGCCCTGACCGCTGCCGCCCGCCGACCGGCTTTTCCTCGCCCCCGCCGCCCCTACCCGTCCCATCCCCAGGGGCTGTGCCCCTTCGACCCCCAGGCGTCCGTCCGGTGGGGCTTCTCGCGCAGTTCCCGCGCCCCTGAAAAGCAGGGGCTGCGCCCGTGCTTTTCCCCGAAAGGGCCGCAGGCCTCTTTCAGGGGCGCGGGGAACTGCGCGACCAGCCCCCACCGGACGGGAGGCCACTATCGGGTCCCCGCGCGGCTGCACAAGGCCCCACAAGGCCTCGCAGGGGCCGGCAGGGCAAAGAATCAGCCGTGACAGGTGAACTGTCTTGCGAAAACGGGTACTTACTCGTGCGTCAGTTGCTATTGACGGCCCGCCTGCCCATTGGGACGGTAGTGCACATGTCGAATGTGGCGGACATGTCAAGATTGCGCACTCGTCTGCTCGGTGTCCTGATCCTTGTCACCGGCTTCCTGACCACGGCGGGCCCCATCCAGCCCGCCTCCGCTCTCACGGACGAACTCTGGTTCGACGCCCAGGCCGCGACGACCCTCACGGTCGACGGCGGCAGGTTCAAGGACGGCCTCGGCCGCGAGGTCGTCCTGCGTGGCTACAACGTCTCGGGTGAGACGAAACTCAAGGAGAACAACGGTCTGCCCTTCGCCTCGGTCGCCGACGCGAAGAAGTCGGCGACCGCGCTCCGGGCACTCGGCGGCGGCAACTCCGTCCGCTTCCTGCTCTCCTGGGCGTACGCGGAACCGGTGCGCGGGCAGGTGAGCAGCTCCTACCTGGCGGCGGCCACCGCGCAGATGGGCGCCTTCCTGGACGCGGGGATCAGGGTCTACCCCGACTTCCACCAGGACCTGTACTCCCGCTGGCTGTTCGACTCCGACAGCTGGTACACCGGCGACGGCGCCCCCAAGTGGGCCGTCGACCTCGGCAACTACCCCGACGAGTACTGCGGGATCTGCCCGTTCTGGGGCCAGAACATCACCTCCAACGCGGCGGTGACGAAGTCGACGTACGACTTCTGGCACAACACCTACGGTGTCCAGGACTCCTTCCTGGACACCGCGCAGAAGACGATGGCGTACGTGAAGTCCAACCTCACGGCCGCCCAGTTCCAGGGCGTCGTCGGCTTCGACCCGTGGAACGAGCCGCACCCCGGGACCCTCGACTCGGGGCAGACCAGCCGGACGTGGGAGAAGGACGTCCTGTGGCCGTTCTACGTCAAGTTCCGCGCCCGGATGGACGCGGCGGGCTGGCAGGCCAAGCCGGCGTTCGTCGAGCCGAACCTCTTCTGGAACGCCAACATCGACTTCCAGAAACAGGAGGGCGGTCTCCTCGACGCGGGCACCATCGGACCGCGCTACGTCTTCAACACCCACTTCTACGACCAGAAGGCGATCTCCGGCGTCTTCATGTGGGGCAAGGCGGAGGACGGCCAGTACGTGACCGACTTCGGGACCGTGCGCGACCGGGCCACCGCGGGCGGCACCACGGCGATCATCAGCGAGTTCGGACACCCGCTCAGCGGCTCGGTCTCCGACAAGGCGCCCACGGTCTACAAGGCGATGTACCAGGCGCTCGACTCCCGGGTGAAGGGCGCCAACTGGTGGGCGAGCCCGGCCGGTTCCGGCCCGGTCCTCTCCGGCTCCCAGTGGCAGTGGGACATCTACTGGGGCCGCCACCACGAGCTGATGAACGACAACCCCGACAAGGTGCAGGTCGAGGGCGACGCCTGGAACGGTGAGGACCTCTCGGCCGTACGCCTCGACGACTCCGGTACGGCCGTGCTCCGCCAGGACGCCCGGATGCTCGACCGGGTCTACCCGAGCGCCACGGCGGGCAGCACGGTCGCCTTCACCTACGAGGACCGCTCGCGCGACGGCTCCACGACGCTGACGTGGAACCCGGTGCCCGGCTCCCTGCCGAACGTCTCCTCGCTCGTCGGCTCCGGCCAGTACTCCCTGCTGGTCTGGCGCTCCGACGGCAGCACGGAGCCGACCGAACTGCACCTCCCGGCGTCCTTCCCCACCGCGTCCACCACGGTGGTGTCCGACCTCGGGGTGACGGCCGCGCCCCCGGCGTACACCACGTCCACGCCGATCGCCGCCGCCAAGGAACCGGGCGGCACCGGCAGCCGCCGGCTCCTGCTCACCGCCGCCGACACGGGCAAGCTGCACTACGCCCTGGTCACCAACGGCGCGACAGCCCCGACCGCGACGCAGCTGAACGCGGCGCGGACGGAGCTGTCGGGCTGGCTGGCCTCGAAGTTCAGCTAGCGGAAGGTCCGGTCCAGTCGGCGGGCACCTGTGCCACGCGCACCCGCTGGGGGTGGTCGCCGACTGCGACGGACACGGTCTTCCTGCCGGTGGCGAAGTCGATCACCGTGACCTGGTCGGCGCCGCTCTCGGAGACCACACAGGACTTGCCGTCACCGCTGACGGTCGACCAGTACGGCTTGGAGACGGGGACCAGCGGGCCCTCCTGGAGGGTCGCGCGGTCCACGACGGTCGCGTAGTCGTCCATCGTGCCGGCGATGCACAGCTTCGTGCCGTCCGGCTTCATCGTGAGGCCGTGGTGGCGGGAGTCGTTGACGAAGGTGGTGCGGTCGTCGCTGACGCCGGGGGTCTTCGGCAGGGTCTTGGTGCGGGTGATCTTGTCGGTGGCGATGTCGTACTCGAAGAAGCCGTTGAAGAACGACACCTGGAAGTACAGCTTCGTCTCGTCGGGCGAGAACGCGGCGGGACGGACGGCGTCCGAGTAGTCGCTCAGCCCGATGGCGTTGAGCCGCTCCCGCATGTCGATCACCTTGACCTGCTGGAAGGTGTTCGCGTCGGCGACCGTGATCTTGCGGTCGCCCTTCGTCCAGTCCAGCCAGGGCGCGTCGGTCTGGGTGTTGACGTCACCGATCGCCATGTTCCAGATGTACTTGCCGTCCTTGGTGAAGATGTTCTCGTGCGGCTTGTCGCCGGTCTTGAACGAGCCGAGCTGCTTGCCGGTGACGATGTCCAGGACGTGCACGGTGTTGCCGGTCGACGCCGACACCGCCACGCGCTTGCCGTCGGGGGAGACCGCCATGTGGTCGGAGCGGTAACCCGACACGGGGAAGCGCCAGTTGACGGCGCCGGTTCTGACGTCGATGGAGACCACGTCGGCGAAGCTCGGGCGGGAGACGACCATGGACGAGCCGTCGGGCGTGGAGTACATGTCGTCGACGTACTGGTCGTGGCCCTCGCCCACGCTGTTGCGGATCGTCATGTAGGCGATCCAGCGGATCGGGTCGGCGTTGATCTCCGCCATCCGGGCGTCCTTGTCGGGGATGACGTTGATCCGGCCGATCTTGGCGAAGTCGCCGGAGGACTTGATGACGTCCGCGGTGCCCTCCCAGTTGTTGCCCACGAACATCACTTCCCGCAGATCGGCCGCGGCGCTCGCCGGGGTGGCGGTCGCGACGGCGGAGGCGGTCAGCGCGAGCGCGGCGGCTACGGCGCCGAGGTGCCGGGTCCTGTGGCGTCGGGGGGCGGGGGAGAGAGACATGACAGGTTCCTCCTGCGCGGGCGGAGTCTGAACACCCCAGTGTTCAGAGCTTACTTACTGGAAAGTAAGGAACGGCCCCGCCGCCTCACAAGACCAGGGACACGACAAAATCGACTGTGACGGTCGATGCGGCTGTCGCACCGAGTGGTGTCGTGTCGGGAGGAGAAGCGTGTCGGGCAGGCTCAAACAGCCCACCGGCCGGTACGGGGGCAGGTCTGCGGCGGAACGGCGCGCCGAGCGCCGGGCCCGCTTCCTCGACGCGGGCCTCCGGCTCTTCGGCGACAGCCCCGGCTTCCGGGCCACCACCATCGCGGGGCTGAGCGAGGCCGCCGGGCTGTCCACCCGCCAGTTCTACGAGGAGTTCAGCACCCTGGAGGAGGTGCTGGCCGCGCTCCATCTCCAGGTCAACGACTGGGCCGAGGAGGCCGCGCTCACCGCCCTCGCCACGATGGAGGGGCGGCCCGTGGCCGAGCGTGCCACCGCCGCGTTCCGTGCCTACGCCGCGAACGTCACCGGTGATCCGCGCCGGTTACGCATCACTTTCACCGAGATCATCGGCGTCAGCCCCCGTCTGGAGCGCCAGCGCCTCGAACGCCGGTCCCGCTGGATCGACTTCATCTGCGCCGAGGCCACCGCCGCCGCCGAGCGCGGCGAGGCCGTCCACCGCGACTACCGCCTCGCGGCCGCCGCCTTCATCGGCAGCGTCAACGGCCTCCTCCACGACTGGCAGGCCGGCTGGGTCGACGCCCCCCTCGACGAGGTGGTCGACGAACTGGTCGGCCTGCTCCTGGGGACACTCCGACCCTCGGGATGGACCCCGGAGAAGGACGGGCCCGAGGCGGCGGCGTCGAGCGACGGCTGAGGAGGTGAGGGCCGCCTGAACACCCGGGAGGCCGCGCCCGCGCGCGCCGCCGGGCCCGCGCCCGGGGCGGGCGGCACCGCACCCGACGCCCGGCACTGCGGTGTGTGCGCCAAGCCGCCGCCCGGCCCGAGCACGCTCAGCCGCCTGTCGCCGACCGGTCCCACCGGCACACCGACCGTTTCGGGCGCCTCGCGCGACCCGGTTCGCCGAGCGCGCCCTCGGCACCGGGGACCGCAATCGCGTGTCACCCCAGGCGGTTCACCGCGGTCAGGACCGGCTGTACGCCGTCCTCCGTGCGCAGTTCGTCGGCCAGGGCGCGGGCGCGGCGGGTGTACGACGGGTCGCCGGTCGCCCGTAGCAGCGCGGCCGTCAGGGCGGAGGCGGTGAAGCCGCGCAGCGGGACCGCCCCCGGTGACACCCCGAGGGCGGCGAGGCGGGCTGCCCAGAAGGCCTCGTCGAACTGGACGGGGACCGGCACGGCCGGGACGCCGGCGCGCAGCCCGGCCGCGGTGGTGCCCGCGCCCGCGTGGTGGACGACGGCCGCCATGCGGGGGAAGAGGAGGGAGTGCGGGACCTCGTCCACGGTGAACATGTCGTCGCCCTCGCCCCGCAGTTCGCCCCAGCCCCGCTGGATCACCCCGCGCAGCCCGGCCGCCCGCAGGGCCCGTACGACCTCCCCGCTCATCCACTCGGCATCGGGCACGGTCGCGCTGCCCAGCCCCACGAAGACCGGGGGCGGCCCGGCGTCGAGGAAGTCCAGCAGCGGGCCGGGCAGCCGGTCCTCGCGGTCGTACGGCCACCAGTAGCCGGTGACGTCCAGCCCGGTCCGCCAGTCGCCCGGGCGCGGGACCACCCGGGGGCTGAAGCCGTGGAACACCGGCCGGCCCAGCCGCTCCCGGCCCCGCCGCGCGGCCACCCGGCCGGTGCGCGGCAGCCCGTACTCGGCGCGCAGTCTGCGCACCTCCTCGGTGAAGATCCACTCGACGGCCGCGTTCACCGCGTGCCCGGCCGCCCGGTTGCCGAGGCCGCCCCAGGAGCGGACCCCGATCATCGGCGGCGCGAACTCCCGTGTGGGCGCCAGGGGTTGGAGGTTCACCCCCAGGGTGGGGAGCGACAGCCCCTGGCCGATGGTGTGGCCGAGCGGAGCCAGGGCGCCCGCCAGCAGCAGGACGTCACTGGTGCGGGCGGCGGCCACCAGATCACCGGCCATCCGCCCCACCAGGCTCCTGGCCATGCCCACCACCCGGTACAGCTTCCCGGCGCCGGTGGAACTCCGGTGCAGCCCCTGCCCGCGCTCCGACTCCAGCTCCTCGCGGGGATCCACGGGCAGGGAGTGGAACGCGACCCCGGAGCCCGCCACGAGCGGCTCGAAGCGGGCGTGCGTCACCAGCGTGACCTCGTGCCCGGCCCGTACCAGCCCATGTCCCAGTCCGGTGTAGGGGGCCACGTCACCCCGGGAACCCGCCGTCATGATCGCTACACGCACGCCCGACAGTATGGCGGTGCGGGCACGGCGGGAGGGGCGGACCGGACCGCGATGACCCGAAAGGGCCCCTGACCCGAAGGGTCCCTGACCGAAAGTCCCCGGCGGCGGCAGCTCAGGGCCCGCGCCGCTCCGGTCGGCAGAGAGCGGCATCCACCCCGGCGCTACCGGTGACGGCGGACGTGGCTCACCCGCCGCGCGGTCGCCGCGGGCGGCAGCCGCCGGGGGACCGTCGCGCGCAGGGCCGACCGGACCAGGGCCGTGGACAGCCGCCGGCCCGCCGCCGTGAGCGGGCCGGGACGGTGGGGCGAGCCGGTCCGCCCCGGCGCGAGCCGGGCCGAGAAGGTCCAGTTCAGCTGTGAGGTGACCCTGATCCGCATCGCAGGCCTCCCGCTCGCCCCGTCGCGCCGCTCGGCTACTCGGCTGGTCGGCTACTCGTCCCAGGCCTGGATCATGGTGTGGTCGACGATCTTCCCGTCGCGCAGGGAGATCATCGAACTCGCCAGGACCCGTACCCCGTCGGGGTAGAGACAGGACTCGGTGAAGGCGACCTGGTCGCCCTGGACGAGACACTGCTCGACCTTGTGGGTCATGTCCCGGCTGAAGACGTCGTCGAACATCGCGGCGATCTCGGACCGGCCGTGCATGACCTTGGGGTGGCTGGGCTGGGTGTTGCGGTCCACGACCCGCAGTTCGGCGTCGTCCGCGTAGAGCGACAGCAGGGTCGCCGCGTTCGCTTCCTCAGTGCCCCGGCGCAGCGCTTCGACATCGAAGGCGGGGCTCGTCGAGGTGCCCATGGATGACCTCCTTCGGAGGCCGTGGCCCGGCAAGGGGCGGAGGGCCGCGAACGGCCTCTCCTCCGAGGCTCCTCCGCCGGACGGGTCCCTGCAAGCCCGGACAGGACCCCGGCAAGCCCGGACGGGCACCGGCGGGCGCGACCTGGCACATGCGCCTCACGGGTGAGCGGCCGTGACCGTCGAGGGCCGGCGGGCGTTGCTGAGGGCATGATCTCAACTCGACGCATCGTCGCCGCCGTGGGTCTCGCCGCCGCCGTCACGGGACTGGCCGCTCCGATGGCGAACGCGGACGCCACGGCGGAAGCGACCGGGCTCAACCCCATCACCACGCTGGACTCGCTCGCCGTCAGCGACCTCCCGGAGGAGCACAAGGCGGCCCTGCCGCGCCCCTCGCAGCAGCTCAAGAGCCTGAACCAGGTCCACGAACTGAACCGGCTGAACGAGCTGCACCAGGTCACCGACCTGGCCGCGCCCGCCCTCGGCCTGCTGGGTGCCGTCCAGTAGCGAATCCGGTCGAACCCGACGAGAGCCCCGCCGCGCGGACACCGCGGTGGGGCTCTTGACTTTCCCCGGGGCCGGGCAGAACATCACGGAACAGTAACGTGAAGCGGATTTCGCAGGACGAACGAAGCTGAGCGATCAAGCTCAATCACGTACCGTCGTCAATATGTATCCGAGGAAGCCGCACCATGGCCATAAACCGTGACCTTCTGATCGGCGGCAAGGACGTGCCCGCCACGTCCGGCCGCACCGCCGAGGACCTCGACCCGTTCACGGGGGAGGTGTACGCGACGGTCGCGGCGGCCGGTCCCGAGGACGTCCGGCGCGCGGTGGACGCCGCCGACGCCGCCTTCGAGGAGTGGGCCGCGCTCACCCCCTTCGCCCGGCGCGCGATCTTCTTCAAGGCCGCCGATCTGCTGGAGGGCCGGGGCGACCAGGTCGCCGACATCATGGCCCGGGAGGCGGGCGGCACCCGCCCGTGGGCGTACTTCAACGTGGCGCTCGCGGCGAACATCCTGCGTGAGGCGGCGGCCGCGATCACCGCTCCGCGCGGTGAGGTGCTCGCCACCCAGAAGGAGGGCGCGCTGAGTCTCGCGGTGCGCGAACCCCTGGGCGTGGTGGCCGCGTTCGCGCCGTGGAACGCGCCGGTCATCCTCGGCGTACGGGCTGTCGCGGCACCGCTGGCCGCCGGCAACACCGTCGTCGTCAAGCCCAGTGAGGACGCGCCCATCGCCTGCGGTCTGCTGGTCGCGGACGTGCTCCGGGAGGCCGGGCTGCCCGACGGCGTGCTCAACGTCGTCACCAACGCTCCCGAGGACGCCGCCGAGATCGCCGAGGCGCTGATCTCCGACGAGCGGGTCCGCGCGGTGAACTTCACCGGCTCCACCGGCGTCGGCCGCATCATCGGCACCCACGCGGCGAAGCACCTCAAGCCCGCCGTACTGGAGCTGGGCGGCAAGAACGCCGTGATCGTGCTCGACGACGCGGATGTGGACTACGCCGTCGACGCCGTCACTTTCAGCGTCTTCATGAACGCCGGGCAGATCTGCATGTCCGGCGACCGCATCCTCGTGCACGAGTCGCTGGCCGAGGAGTTCGCGCGGAAGTTCACCGCCAAGGTCGCCACCCTCCAGGCCGGTGACCCCAACCACCCGCACACGGTGGTCGGCCCGCTGGTCAGCGCCGACGCCGCCCAGCGGATCGCCGCGTTGGTCAAGGACGCCGTCGCCAAGGGCGCCACGGTGCTCACCGGAGGCGGGCAGCCGGAGGGCGCGGTGCACCCGGCTACCGTGCTCACCGACGTCCCGAAGGACGCCGACCTCTACTACCAGGAGTCCTTCGGCCCGGTCTGCGTGCTGCAGACGTTCGCCGCCGACGAGGAGGCCGTGGCCATCGCCAACGACACGGACAACGGTCTGAGCTGCGGCGTCATCACCGAGAGCGCCACGCACGGTCTGACCGTCGCCCGCCGGATCCGTACCGGCATCGTCCACGTCAACGACCAGTCGGTGGCCGACGAGCCGATGGTCCCGTTCGGGGGTGTGAAGGCCTCCGGCTACGGGCGCTTCGGCGGACGGTGGGGCATCGAGGCCTTCTCCAACACCCGCTGGGTGACCATCGCCACCCAGCAGGCGCACTTCCCCTTCTGACCGGCCCCGGTCGTTCAGCCGGCCGTCGCGAGGAACTGCGTGGCCGCCAGCTCCGCGTACAGCGGGTCGGCGGCCACCAGTTCGCGATGGGTGCCGACCGCGCGGACCCGCCCCGCGTCCATGACCACGATGCGGTCGGCCATCGTCACCGTGGACAGCCGGTGCGCCACCACCAGCACCGTCGTCGTACGGGACACATCGGCGACCGTGTCCCGCAGCGCGGCCTCGTTCACCGCGTCCAGCTGACTGGTCGCCTCGTCGAGCAGCAGCAGCCGGGGACGGCGCAGCAGGGCCCGCGCGATGGCCACCCGCTGGCGCTCACCGCCGGAGAGCTTGGTGCCCCGGTGCCCGACGAGGGTCTCCAGGCCCTGCGGCAGCTTGGCGACCAGACCGTCCAGCCGGGTCGTCTTCAGCACCCGCGTGACATCGGCCTCGTCGGCGCGCGGATTGCCCAGGAGCAGGTTGTCCCGCAGCGTCCCCGACAGCACGGGCGCGTCCTGCTCGACGTATCCGATCGCGGACCGCAGCCGGGACAGCTCCCACTCGGCGACATCCCGGCCGTCGACCGTGATCAGGCCCGCCTCGGGGTCGTAGAACCGCTCGATCAGCGAGAACACCGTGGTCTTGCCCGCGCCGGAGGGGCCCACGAACGCCGTCATACCCCGGGCCGGGACCTCGAAGGTCACCCCGTGGTGGATGTAGGGCAGATCGTCGGCGTAGCGGAAACGGACCCCGTCGAAGGCGAGCGCGGCGGGTTCGGCGTCCGGGCCCGGCAGCGGGGCCGGACGGGCGGCCGGCTCGGCGGGCAGCCGCAGCGCCTCCTGGATGCGGGAGAGGGCGGCGGCCCCGGTCTGGTACTGGGTGATCGCGCCCACGACCTGCTGTATCGGCGACATCAGATAGAACACGTACAGCAGGAACGCCACCAGTGTGCCCACGTCGATCGCGCCGGTCGCGACCCGGGCACCGCCCACCGCGAGGACGGTGATGAAGGCGATCTGCATGGCGAGCCCGGCCGTGTTCCCGGCGGCGGCCGACCACTTGGCGGCCCGGACGCTCTGCCGCCAGGACTCCTCGGCCGCCGCGTGGATGGTCTCCTCCTCGCGGTGCTCGGCGCCGGACGCCTTCACCGTGCGCAGCGCGCCGAGGATCCGTTCCAGCGAGGCGCCCATCGCGCCGACCGCGTCCTGCGCGGCCCTGCTCGCCCGGTTGATCCGGGGCACGATCACCCCGAACACCAGGCCCGCGCCCACGATCACGCCCAGTGTGACGGCCAGCAGCACCGGGTCCACCAGACCCATCAGCACCACCGTCGCCACCAGCGTCAGCCCGCCGGTGCCGAGACCCACCAGGGTGTCGGTGGTGACCTCCCGCAGCAGGGTGGTGTCGGAGGTGATCCGGGCCATCAGATCGCCCGGCTCGCTGCGGTCCACCGCCGTGATCCGCAGTCGCAGCAGATACGAGGACAGGGCGCGCCGCGCACCGAGCACCACCGACTCGGCGGTGCGCCGCAGCACGTACGAACCCACCGCGCCCACGGCCGCGTTGGTGACGACCAGCACGGACATCAGGACCAGCGCCCAGGTGATGGTCCGGTCGTGCGAGAGGTCGTCGATCAGTTCCCGGGCCACCAGCGGCAGGGCGAGGCCCGTCGCTCCGGTGACCAGGGACAGCAGCGCGCCCAGCAGCAGTGCCCAACGGTGGGGTCGTACATAGCCGAGCAGCAGCCGCCAGGTGGGCGGCTGCCGCTCGGCCGTGGTCTCAGGGGTGCTCACGAGGCTCCTCGGCAGATCGGTCGGGGAGTGGGGACCGGGGCGCGGAGCCTCAGCCTACGTCGGGTCCCCGGAGCACCGGGAACGGGTTTCGCCCGCCCAGCAGCACCGACCCGTCCCGGGTGACGGCGAGCACGGTCGGCGCCCTGCCCGTGCCCTCGCCGTCGGGCGGCGGGTACTCGTCGAGCATCCGCGCCAGAACCTCGCCCGGACCCAGTTCGAGGTAGGTCTCCACGCCGTCCCGGCGGAGCAGGTCAACCGTGTCCGAGAACCGCACCGGCTCGCGCAACTCCCGCACCCAGAAATCCGGTTCGACCGCCTCGGCCTCGACCGGCTTCGCCGTGACGTCGGAGATCAGCGGGGTGTGCGGGGGCCGCAGATCCAGGGTCCGCAGGACGTCGCGGTAGTCGTCCAGGAGGGGATCGAGGTGCGGCGAGTGCGCGGCCAGCCCCACCCGCAGCAGCCGGGTCCGCCGGCCCCGGCCCGCCCAGCCGTCGGACACGGCCGTCACCGCGTCCCGGTCGCCCGAGACCACCACGGCCCGGGGGCCGTTGACCGCCGCGACCACCACACCGGGCGTCGGTTCCAACTCCTCCGGGGCGACCTCCAGCGCGGCCATGGCGCCGGGAGTCGCGACCTCGCCCATCAGCCGGGACAGCGTGCCCACCGCCCGGCAGACGTCGGCCAGGGAGAAGACCCCGGCCGCGTGGGCGGCGGCCATCCGGCCCGCCGAGTACCCGAACAGCACGTCCGGCCGCAGCCCCCGGCTCGCCAGCAGGCGGTACTGCGCGACCTGCAGCGCGAAGACCGCCGGGTTGGCGAAGGCGATCCGGTCGAGCAGCGCGGCCGTACGCGTCCCGGGCTCGGCGAACATCACGTCCCGCAGCGGCACGTCCAGGTACGGGTCCAGGGCCGCGCAGACCTCGTCCAGGGCCTCCGCGAACACCGGGAAGGACGCGTACGGTTCACGTCCCATGCCGGGCCGCTGCGAACCGCCGCCGGAGAACAGGAAGGCGGTCCGGCCCAGCCGCGGCGCGGCGGAGGGGGCCGGGACCTCCACCGGTGCCGCCGTCAGCCGCTCGACCACCTCCCGTGCCGACCCGCACACCACGATCCGCTCCAGATCCCCGGGGTGCAGGAAGCCCTCGTCCCGGACGTGCCGGAGGAAGGCGAGCAACGGACGGTAGAAGCCCGTCGGGTCGAGGAGCAGACACGGCTTGCGGTGGATCCGCATCTGCGCCCACGCCAGCGCCTCGAACAGTTCCTCCGCCGTGCCCAGGCCCCCGGGCAACGCCACGAACGCGTCGCCCGCCCCGGCCATCCGCGCCTTGCGCTCATGGATGTCGCCCACCACCACAAGCTCGGTCAGCCCCGGGTGCGCGATCTCGTACGGCAGCATCCGGCGCGGGATCACCCCCGTCACCGCGCCCCCGGCCGCCAGCGCCGCGTCGGCGACCGCGCCCATCAGCCCGGTACGGGCGCCGCCGTAGACCACGCGGAGCCCGGCTTCGGCGAGCGCGGCCCCCAGTTCGGCGGCGGTCCGCAGATGCTCCGGGCGGTGGCCGGGCGAGGCCCCGCAGAACACGGTCACCCCGGTCACCGCCACAGCCCGTACCCCCGGGTGAGGATCCCGTACGGGTCGTACTGGCCCTTGGCCCGCGCGAGGCCCTCGTAGGCGTGCCCGAAGTGCGCCCGCCAGTCCTCCGGCGTCATCGGCACCGCGCCGGCCGGGTACAGCACCCTGCCCGAGTCCCGGGCCCGCTCGTAGACCGCCCGGTTGGCGGCCACCAACCGCCGTACCCCGTCCGGGTCCCGCGGCCGTGCCGTGCGCATCAGCGAGAGCAGGCAGAGCCGCTCACCGGGTGGCCTGCGCAGCAGCGGGGCGCGCAGGACGGCACCGTCGAGGGGGCGGAGCTGGACGGCGCCGCAGGTGCGCAGCCCGTGCTGGTCCGCGTCGGCGAGCACGGCCGGGACCAGGGACACGGCGGTCTCCTCGGGCAGCAGCAGCGTCAGCCACGGATGCGGACGGGTCCACTCGCCCGTGACCCGCAGCAGCCGCTCGTCCCGGTCCGGCCGCCGCAGGAACTCCGCGTACGAGAGGTCCTCGATCTCCTCGGTGTCGGGGTCGTGGGCCAGCCCGCCGATCAACAGGGCGTCGTCGAGCGGCAGTCGGCCGGAGTGCGGGGCCACCGCCTCGATCACGTACTCCCAGGTGCCGCCGACGGCCGGGCGGGCCTGTCCGGAGACATGGCTGAAGCGGTCGTCGTGGCAGAGCCGGCGCTGATCGGCGAAGTAGGCCGCCGGGTCCTGGTGGTAGAGGCGGTAGTGGCGGACGAGGGCGGGCGCGGGGACGAGTCCGAGGGTGACCCGGACGATCAGCGCACACTGGCCGAGACCCGCGAGCACGGCCTGGAACAGGTCCCGGTGCCGGTCGCGGGAGCAGGTGAGCGCCTCCCCGGCGCCGGTGACGACCTCCAGCTCCCGCACCTGGTCGGCGACGAGGCCGTGGCGGTGGCTGGAGCCGCCGAAGCCACCCGTGGTGACCACCCCGCCGACGCTGCCGCCGAGATGTCCGGGAAGCACGGGCGGGGTCAGCCCCTCGGCGAGGGCCACACGTACCACCTCGCTCCACCGCGCGCCCGCCCCGGCGACCAGGGCCCCCTCCGCGGGCAGACAGCGCACCTCGTCGAGCGCGCCCATGTCGACGACACAGCCTCCGTCGACCTGCCCCTGCCCGTACAGCGCGTAGCCGCCCCCGCGTGCCGCCACCGGCAGCCGGCGCGCGGTCGCGTGCGCCAGGACGTCCTGGACCTCGGCGGTCGAGCGGGGGGTGTGCACACTCAGCGGCCGGGACGTGACGATGTGCCCGAAATCGTCCGCGGCCCGCGCGAGACACGCGGCCCGCTCCGGTCGTGCCCGCTCCGGCCGGGAAACAAGTTCGGATATTCCGGTCACGCGGCACGCTCCAGCGATCCGAGGTCGAACCCGGTACCGGAAATCGGGCTTTCGAAAATTTCGGTGAAGACCCGATGCTGCAGAAATCCGTGCTCGGCATGCCGCTCCGCGATCAATCCGGCCATACGCGCCAGGATGTGCTCGGGAAGATTCCGCTTGTGCAGCGTCTCCACATTGAGTGAATATTTCGCGCAGCATTCGAGGACGGCCTCGAAGCCGTTGACGGAGGCCGCGAACCAGCGAAGATGTGGATCTTGCCAGAGTGCGGCGAGTTCGTCGAGCAGACCCCGCTCGGGGGCCGGCGGCGCGAGCATCACCCGGGCCCGGCGGGTGAGCGCGGCGACGTACTCGGCGCGCTCGGGGACCGGCAGCGACCGTACGGTCAGCCGCCAGCCCAGGTCGGCCCGGCGGGCGGACAGCTCGCGCAGCAGCGAGATCGAACCGCCCTCGACAATCACGAACCGATGTCGGGCGCCTAGCTCCTCCACCGTTCTGACCAGTGCGTCCGTAGCCTCCGCCGCACACAGGTCGCCGTCGGCCACGGTCCGGTCGCCCAGCCAGTACCGCTGGACGCCCGGCACCGCCGCGCCCGCGCGGGCGCTCGTGGTGGCCAGGTCCGTGAAGCACTGCAGCCGGTCGGCGACGACGACGGGGGCGCCGGTCACCCGGGCCAGATCCGTGGCCGCCGCGCTCTTCCCGACACCGGTCGGCCCGGCGATGAGATGGACGAAGGGTGGTGCCTCGGAGGGTGTTCCGCTGTCGGCCATGAGTGGGTGCCGCCTCCTGGTTCCGGAGCTTGCACGAGAAAGTTGATCACCATCAAGTTACGCAGGACCGGTCCGCGCAAACACCAGAGGAACGCCTCGACAAGGCAAAGAGATGGCTACTTTCCTCTCGCTTGGCTAAAGGATGAATTCCGGTGCGCGGAATGCCGCGCTCCGTGCGAGAAGGCGCGTTATAAGAAGGTCGAGGGCGGCTTTGGCCCGGCCACCATTCCTCACCTGTTTCTCATGTTGCTGCCGTCTGAAACAATCCCTTAACAGAAAGGGTCCTCCCATGCGGACCGACCTGCTCCTCGCGCTCACCGAGACCGTCCCCGTGCGGCGCGCGGAGGGCGCCGTCCTCGTCGGCTACGGGGCCGTGGACGAGCTCAACCGGTACGCCGCCGCGCCCGGCTGGACCGTGCACGTACCCGGCCACCCCGACGAGGTGCGTCAGGCGGTCGAGGCCGCCGCCGCCCACGGCGAGCACGCGTACATCCATGTCTCCGCCCGCTCCAACGCCTCCCCGTACGACACCGCGGGCGGCTTCCGGCTCGTCCGGCCGGGCCGCGCCGGTGTCGTCCTCGCCGTGGGCGGCGCGCTCGACCCCGTGCTCCGCGCCACCGCCGGACTCGACCTCGCCGTCCTCTACGCCACCACCATCCGCCCCTTCGACGAGATCGGCCTGCGTACGGCCGTCCTCGCCGCCGACCACGCCGATGTCGTCCTCGTCGAGCCCTGCCCGCCCGGCACCTCGGCCGGCCGTGTCGCCGCCACGCTCGTCCACGTCCCGCACCGGCTGCTGGCCCTCGGGGACGCCGACGGCCTGGACGAGAACGGGATCGCCCAGGCCGTACGGGACTTCATGCGCTGAGACCGGTCACCGTGCCCCGGGGGCGCCGGGACCGGTCATCGCGCTCCGAGCGCGGTGAGGGCGGCGGAGAGATCCGCGGGGCGCGGGCGGTTGTGCGGCAGTCTGCCCAGGACCGCCGCCATGCCGCAGGTGTCGGTGAGCGCCGAGAACACGAGGCCGCCCGCGATCCCGGCCGACATCAACTGCCAGGCGGGGTGCAGCAGTCCGAGACCCAGGCCGAGGAGGACGAGCGCGCCGGCGGTGAACCGCACCTGCCGCTCCATGGCCCAGCCGGCCCGCGCCCCGCCGGACGGGCGGCGCAGCTCGTGACCGCCGGCCGCCCAGGCGTTCGTACCGCCGACGAGGTCGGCCGCGGTGACGCCGTGCCGGGCGAGCAGGGCGCACGCCTTGGCGGACCGGGCCCCCGACCTGCAGACGACGAGCAGCTCGGCGCCGGACTCCCGCAACGCCGGCAGCGCGTGCTCCAGCTGGTCGAGCGGGATGTTCAGGGCGCCGGGGACATGGCCGGAGGCGTACTCGCCGGGGGTGCGGACATCGACGACGGTCAGTTCGGGCAGCCGCGCGCGGACCTCGTCGACGTCGAGGCGGCGGGACGTACCGGGAGTGCTGGAGGTGGACATGGTGGACTGAGATCCTTTCCTGCGGGGGGCGGTAAAATACCCCCAAGGGTATGTAGAGGAGTGGAGTGGCCGTGGAGCTGCAGTTCGAGGGCGATGAGCTGAAGTCGGTGCTGAACCGGCTGCGGAGGGCGCAGGGGCAGATCTCCGGGGTGATCCGGATGATCGAGGAGGGACGGGACTGCGAGGACGTCGTCACCCAGCTCGCCGCCGCCTCCCGGGCCCTGGACCGGGCGGGCTTCGCGATCATCGCCACCGGCCTGCAGCAGTGCCTCACCGACGCCGAGAAGGACGGGCGCAACGGCGAGACGAACGAGCAGATGAGGGCGCGACTGGAGAAGCTGTTCCTGTCGCTGGCATGAGGGGCGCTCTTTTTGGGGCGGAGTCTTGGCTCGGCGGGGCCGTGGCTCAGCCGAGCGAGGCGGCCGTGTCGGCCAGCATGAACGCGGCCACGGCCAGCAGCACCCAGGCGAAGATCCGCCGGAGGGTGCCCCCGGAGACCTTCTCGGCCAGCCGTCGGCCGTCCCAGGCGCCGAGGACCGCCGCCCCCGCGAAGGGGGCGACCACCGCCCAGTCGAGCCCCTCGGCGGCGCCGGTCCGGCCCACGAGCGCGGCGCACGAGTTCACGGTGATGACCAGCAGACTGGTGCCGACGGCGTCGCGCATCCGCAGGCCCACCACGTTCACCAGCGCCGGTACGGCGAGGAAGCCGCCGCCCACCCCGAGGACGCCGGTGACGCCGCCGAGTCCCGCGCCGGACAGGGCGACCCGGCCCGGCCGTACCGTCGACGCCGCCCGCCGCGCCGCCGAGGGGCGCAGCATCCGGTAGGCGGCCAGTCCCGCGACCAGCGCGAAGGCTCCGGTCAGCAGCGTGGCCGGCAGCTCCGCCGACAGCGCCCCGCCGAGGGCCGCGGGCACCAGTCCCGCCGCCGCGAACAGGGTCCCGTCGCGCAGCCGGACCGTACCGGCCCGCAGATGCGCCGCCAGCCCGGCCGCCGAGGTCACCGTCACGATCACCAGACTCGCCGTCGCCGCCGAGGCCGGCCCGAACCCGAGCAGATAGACCAGCGCCGGTACGGCCAGCACACTGCCGCCCCCGCCCAGCGCCCCCAGCGAGAGCCCGATCACGCCCCCGGCGACCAGGGCGAGAACGAGCGCGCTCATCCGGCCGCGACACCGGTCGACGCGGAGGCGGAGCGGTACACGTCCGACGCCGGTCGGGCCCCGGGCGGGTCCGACACCGGTCGGGCCCCGGGCGCCGGCGGCTCCGCCGGGGCGGCGGCGCCCGGTCCGGGTGCCGGGGCCGTCCTCGTCACCGGCAGTCCCGAGGCCGCCGCCGATGCGAAGCCGTCGTCCACGGCCACGACGGAGCGGCCGGCCGCGTCCAGCAGGGACGCGGCGATGGCGGCGCGCATACCTCCGGCGCAGTGCACCCAGACCGTGCCGTCGGGTATCTCGGTGAGCCGGTCGCGGAGCCGGTGGACCGGGATGTGCACCGACCCGGCGATGTGGCCGTCGGCGGCGCGCTCGGCGGTGCGGCGGACGTCGAGGACCACGGTCCCGTCGCCCTGGCCCTCGGCGGAAGACGCCTCGGCCAGGTCGGCGAAGGTACCGCGCGGGAAGGAGCGCGCACGGTCGCCCTCGCGCAGCCAGTCGCCGGGAGAGCCGATGGCCCCGGCGGCCGGACGGTCGATACCGACCCGCACCAACTCCCTTTGAGCGTCGGCAAGTTGCCCGGGGGAGGCGGCGAGCAGGGTCACCGGCCTGCCCCATGGCAGCAGCCACGCCAGATACGTGGCGAGCTGTCCGTCCCCCTCGAAGTTCACCGCGCCGGCGACATGCCCCTCGGCGAACGCCCTCCGGTGCCGCAGGTCCACCACCCACTCGCCCGCCGCGAGCCGCGCGGCGATCTCCTCGGCCCCGGCCGGAGCGGGCGGCGTGAGATCCACCGGCGCTGGCCCCTCCGCGTTGGCGGGGCCCATGTGCGCGTAGTAGGCCGGTACGTCGTCGAGCGCCGCCAGCAGCTCCGCGACGAACGTGTCCACGTCCTTGACCAGGGCCTCGTTCGCCGCCCGCTCCCGGCCGATCGTCGAGGTGTCGCCCGCCGACCGTCCGGAGGAGCAGAAACTGCCGAAGCCGTGCGTGGGCAGGACCGCCGTCTCCTCGGGCAGTGCCTCGGCCAGCCGGTGCGCCGACGCGTGCTGGGCGCGGGCCAGCCCGTCCGTGAGCCGGGGCTCGACGAGATCCGGCCGCCCGACCGTGCCGATCAGCAGCGACCCCCCGGTGAACGCGGCCACCGCCACCCCGCCCTCCTCCAGGACGTACGCGGTGTGATGCGGGGTGTGCCCCGGCGTGGCGATGGCGCGCAGCGTCAGCTCCGCGTCGCTGTCGATCTCCGCCGTGTCGCCGTCGTGCACCGGCACCCGGTCGTAGGCGACCCGTGCCCCGGCGGGCACCAGATAGGCGGCGCCGGTCAGCCGGGCGAGTTCCGGTCCGCCGGTGACGTAGTCGTTGTGGACGTGTGTCTCGACGACGTACGCGATCCGCACGTCCCGCCGGGCGGCGGCCGCGATCACGCGGTCGATGTCGCGCGGCGGATCGACCGCCACGGCGCCGCGCGGGCCACCCGCCAGATAGCTCCGGTTGCCCAGCCCCGGCACCTCGATGGTGTCGACGAAGTACACGGCAGCGCTCCTCTCCTCGATGACTGCGCGCCCCGGAAATTACCCCCGGGGGTATGTTGGCAACGGTAGCAGAGATACCCAGGGGGGTATTCGAACGGTGCGGTGTGCCATGGCGAGGGGGTGGCTTTCGGCCGGCGTTCCGCCCGCCCCGGAGGTCGTACTCGCTGGTCACTCCGTAGGGTGACCATGGGCGGGCGACCGCCCCATCTCGGATCGACGGAAGGGTTCACCATGGCGCAGGAAGTACGCGGCGTGATCGCACCGGGCAAGAACGAACCGGTGCGGATCGAGACGATCGTCGTGCCCGACCCGGGGCCGGGGGAGGCCGTGGTGAAGGTGCAGGCGTGCGGGGTGTGCCACACCGATCTGCACTACAAGCAGGGCGGCATCAACGACGACTTCCCCTTCCTGCTCGGCCATGAGGCCGCCGGTGTGGTGGAGTCGGTCGGCGCCGGCGTCACGGACGTCGCCCCCGGCGACTTCGTGATCCTCAACTGGCGTGCGGTGTGCGGCAATTGCCGGGCCTGCCGACGCGGGCGCCCCTGGTACTGCTTCAGCACCCACAACGCCACCCAGAAGATGACCCTCGCCTCGACCGGCCAGGAGCTGTCCCCGGCGCTGGGCATCGGAGCCTTCGCGGAGAAGACGCTCGTCGCCGCCGGCCAGTGCACCAAGGTCGACCCGGCCGCCGCGCCCGCGGTCGCCGGACTGCTCGGGTGCGGGGTGATGGCCGGTATCGGTGCCGCCATCAACACCGGCAACGTGGGCCGGGGCGACAGCGTCGCCGTCATCGGCTGCGGCGGTGTCGGCGACGCGGCGATCGCCGGGTCCCGGCTGGCCGGTGCCGAGAAGATCATCGCCGTCGACATCGACGACCGGAAGCTGACCACGGCCAAGAGCATCGGCGCGACCCACACGGTCAACTCCAAGGACACCGACGCGGTGGAGGCGATCCGTGAGCTGACCGGCGGCTTCGGTGCCGACGTCGTCATCGAGGCGGTCGGCCGCCCGGAGACGTACAAGCAGGCGTTCTACGCCCGCGACCTGGCCGGCACGGTCGTCCTGGTCGGCGTCCCCACCCCGGAGATGAAACTCGAACTGCCCCTGCTGGACGTCTTCGGCCGCGGCGGCTCCCTCAAGTCCTCCTGGTACGGCGACTGTCTGCCCGACCGTGACTTCCCCATGCTGATCAACCTCTATCTCCAGGGCCGCCTGGACCTGGAGGCGTTCGTCACCGAGACCATCGCGCTGGACGACGTGGAGAAGGCGTTCGAGCGGATGCACGGCGGCGACGTGCTGCGTTCGGTGGTGGTCCTCTGATGGCCGGCCGCACCCCCCGCGTCGAACACCTCGTCACCTCGGGCCAGTTCAGCCTCGACGGCGGCACCTGGGACGTCGACAACAACGTCTGGATCGTCGGCGACGACCACGAGGTGATCGTCATCGACGCCGCCCACGACGCCGACGCGATCGCGAAGGCCGTGGGAGAGCGCCGGTTGTCGGCCATCGTCTGCACCCACGCCCACAACGACCACATCGACGCCGCCCCCGCCCTCGCCGAGCGCACCGGCGCGCCGATCTGGCTCCACCCCGACGACCTGCCGCTGTGGAAGCAGACCCACCCGGACCGTCTGCCCGACCACTGGCTGGCCGACGGCCAGGTCATCGAGGCCGCCGGAGCCGATCTGACCGTCCTGCACACCCCAGGCCACGCGCCGGGCGCCGTCTGCCTGTACGACCCGGGCCTCGGCACGGTCTTCACCGGCGACACCCTCTTCTCCGGCGGCCCCGGCGCCACCGGCCGTTCCTACTCCCACTTCCCGACGATCATCGACTCCATCCGCGACCGTCTCCTCGCCCTCCCGCCCGAGACGGTCGTCCGCACGGGCCACGGCGACTCGACGACGATCGGGGCCGAGGCCCCTCAGCTGGAGGAGTGGATCGCGCGCGGCCACTGAGTGAGGCCGGGGTTCCCCGCGTCCTGGAGGGGCGCGGGGAACCGGGCGGACAACCCCGACGAACCCGCGGTCGCCGCCCCACCCGAGCGGCCGAGTCCGCGGGCGTCCGGTTCTCCCGAGAAACCCGACAGAAGATGTCCGGCTTCCACGACACCCTCGTGTCGAGGACGCCGGAACACCCCCGGCGTCCGCCAAGGTGACACCCACACCCAGGAGGCCGGACATGTCGACACCACTCACCGACAAGCCGCTGAACAACAAGATCGCCCTCGTCGCCGGAGCCACCCGCGGAGCAGGCCGCGGCATCGCCGTGGAACTGGGCGCGGCCGGCGCGACCGTCTACGTCACCGGCCGCTCCACCCGTGAGCGGCGGTCCGAGTACGACCGCCCCGAAACCCTGGAGGACACCGCCGACCTGGTCACCGAGGCGGGCGGCCACGGCATCGCCGTCCCCACCGACCATCTCGAACCGGACCGGGTCCGGGCCCTGGTGGAGCGGATCGACGCGGAGCAGGGCAGGCTCGACATCCTCGTCAACGACGTCTGGGGCGGCGAGAAGCTCTTCGAGTGGGACAGCCGGCTCTGGGAGCACGACCTCGACAACGGTCTGCGGCTGCTGCGCCTCGCCGTCGAGACCCACGCCATCACCAGCCACTTCGCCCTGCCGCTGCTGCTGCGTCACCCCGGCGGCCTGGTCGTGGAGATGACCGACGGCACGGCCGAGTACAACGGCGCCAACTACCGGGTCAACTTCTTCTACGACCTCGCCAAGTCCTGCGTGCTGCGCATGGCGTTCGCCCTCGGCCACGAACTGGGCCCGCGCGGCGCCACCGCCGTCGCGCTCACCCCCGGCTGGCTCCGCTCGGAGATGATGCTCGACATCTACGGCGTCACCGAGGAGACCTGGCGCGACGCCCTTGACCAGGTCCCCCACTTCGCCATCTCGGAGTCGCCCCGCTACGTCGGCCGGGCCGTCGCCGCCCTGGCCGCCGACCCCGAGGTCGCCCGCTTCAACGGCGAGTCCCTCTCCAGCGGCTCCCTCGCCCGGACCTACGGCTTCACCGACCTCGACGGCAGCCGCCCGGACGCCTGGCGCTACCTCGTCGAGGTCCAGGACGCGGACAAGCCGGCGGACACCACCGGCTACCGCTGAGCCGACGGGGCCGACGGCGCCGACGAAGGGGTGGACGGAGGCGTGGTCGGCTGCGCCGAAGGCGGCGTGAGTCCCGTCGCCGACACGGGCGGCAGCTGCCAGCGCGCGGAGTGCCCGGGCGGCAGCGCCAGATCCGCCCGTACGGCGGTGTAGTACGCCTCCCGCCCGGCGCGCTGCCGCTCCAGCAGCGCCTGCCAGGCACCCGGGTCCACGGTCCCGGCGCGCAGGAACTCCTCCATCCGCATCACCGTGACGACCCAGGCGCGGGCCTTCTCCACCACCTCGGGGCTGCCGAGGAGCAGCAGTGCCTCACCGGAGGGGTCCCGGGCGACGGTCGCCTCCGCCATCAGGGGCGCCGCCTCCTCCGGCGACAGGGGGTGGGGATGCGGGTCGTTGCCGAGATGGGAGGCGACCCGGTAGGTCAGGGTGACCGACTGCTTCAGGGCCTGCGCCCAGTCGGCGTAGACCGCAAGCCGCCGCTCCTCCCAACGGGTCGCCCGCTCGCGCCGGAACCGCACCTGTTCGCCCCGCATCACCACCAGATACGAGCCGAGGGCACCGATCACCACACCGAGCAGGGCCGGGAGTTGCTGGACGAAGGTCGACATGAGCAGACGGTAACGGGAGCGGAGACCGAGTCGCACCCCTCCTCGTGACGGGTGACGGGCACGCGCCGCCCTTACGCGTTCTGCCGTGGATGTCGCGCCGTATACGTTGCGTCCTATGGAGACGACGGGACGTTTCGAGGGGTACGGGGTTCTCATCACGGGTGCGGCGCGCGGCATCGGCGCCGCGACGGCGCGGCGGCTGGCGGGGGAAGGCGCCCATGTGCTCGTCACCGATGTGGACCTGGCGGCGGCCGAGCGCACGGTGACGGAACTGCGGGGGGAGGGGCTGGCCGCCGAGGCGTACCGGTGCGACGTGGGGGACCGGGAGTCGGTCGAGGCGGCGGTCGCGCACGCGGTGTCCGCCCTCGGCTCCCTCGACGTCCTGGTCAACAACGCCTTCGGCTGCACCCCGGACGTGCCGCTCTTCGAGGACACCCTGGACGAGACCTGGGCCCGCGACCTCGACCTCACGCTGACCAGCGCGTTCCGCTGCTCCCGCGCGGCCCTGCCGCATCTGGTGGCCTCGGGACGCGGTGCCATCGTCAACATCGGTTCCGTCAACGGCCTCCAGGACTTCGGCAACCACGCCTACAGCGCCGCCAAGGCCGGTCTGATCTCCCTCACCCGTACGCTCGCGGGTGACGCCGCGCCCCGGGGCGTCCGTGTCAACCTGGTCGCGCCCGGCACGATCCGCACCCCCGGCTGGGCGGGCCGTGAGGCCCAGCTCGACGACCTCGCCGGGATCTACCCCCTGGGCCGCGTGGGCGAGCCGGCCGACATCGCCGCAGCCGTGGCCTTCCTCGCCTCCCGGGACGCGGCCTGGATCACCGGCACGACGCTGCGGGTGGACGGCGGCCTGCTGGCCGTCAACACGTCCTTCGACCGCGCGGCACAGGCCTGGCGGGGCACGCCCTGAAAGAGCGCCGCAATGCGGCGGTCGCCATATCCAGCCGGACATGACTCTCCTTCACTTTTGCGTAATTCCCCGCTGCCTCGGGGCGATGGTGCGCCTGTTCCGCCCGACCGGGCAACCGCTTTCGCGAATTACCGGAAGTTACCCGGCCGTAATCTTCGACGAAGTGCGCCAAGACATCTGAAAGGCCGTCATAAACGCACGATCCGGACACCTTGAAAAAGTTCGTTGAAGATTTGAACGGGGTCTGTGTTCTTCTCGTATTCGACGTCGTGAGCAGGAATCCCGTTACCGTCACCCTCGCGTACCACGTGGTGCCGGGGCGCGAGGCCGACTTCCATTCGTGGGGGTGGGCCGTGCTGCGTACAAGTGCGCGGCAGCCGGGTTTCCTGGGGGGTGGCGTACTGGTCGACGGAGAGGCTGAATGGCATGTGGTCTACCGTTTCGACAGCGAGGACTCGGCCCGGACCTGGGAGAACTCCGTGGTCTGGGCGCAGTGGTCGGCCCGGGTCGACGGGTTGGCCCAGGAGACCGGACGCCGGAGCATCGCGGGTTCCAGGGCCTGGTTCGACTCCCAGGCCGCCCGGGCCCCGACGCCGGCCGCACCCCCGGGGCCGCCCCCGAAATGGAAACTGTGGTTGGTGAACATGAGCGCGGTCTTCCCGCCCGTGCTCTTATTCAACCTGGCGATACTTCCCTATCTCAACGACCTGAATCCGCTTTTCCGTACACTTCTGCTGTGTCTGTCCGTGACAGCCATCGTCACCTGGATTCTCATGCCGAGACTCCAGCGCTTTCTGAAGAAATGGCTGTATCCGCCGCTGCAGGCGCTGCGCGGCCGGCACAAACGACGGACCGCCTAGGTCCGAGAACGATCAGAGGGGGGTGGGCGGGTGAAGACCCTGCTCATCGACAATTATGATTCGTACACGTACAACCTGTTCCAGCTGATCGCCGAGGTCAACGGCGAGGAGCCGGTGGTCGTGCTCAACGACGCTGCGGCCGACGCCATTCCGGACCTGCGGGAATTCGACAACGTGGTGGTGTCGCCGGGACCCGGCCACCCCTCGGAACCGCGTGACTTCGGAATCGCCGCCCGGCTGATCGCCGAGGCCGAGATCCCCGTCCTGGGTGTCTGCCTGGGCCATCAGGGCATCGCGGCGGGGGAGCGGGCCGACGTCGAGCCCGCCCCCTGGCCCCGCCACGGACATCTGTCCACGGTCCGCCACGACGGCCGCGACCTGTTCCGGGGGCTGCCGCAGAACTTCTCGGTCGTCCGCTACCACTCGTTGTCCGTGCGCGAGCCGCTGCCGCCGACCCTGGAGGCCACCGCCTGGTCCGAGGACGGCGTCCTCATGGGCCTGCGCCACCGCGAACGGCCGCTGTGGGGAGTGCAGTTCCACCCCGAGTCGATCCTCACCGACCACGGCCACCGCCTGCTGGTCAACTTCCGCAACCTCACGGCGGAACGGGCCGGCAGCCCGCGCACCAAGAACACGGCGGTCGCCCCGGTCGCCGGTGCGCACCACGGCGCGGCATCCCCGCCGCCCGGCGCGATCCCCCGCCCCCGGCGGCCCCCGGGACCCGCCTACCGGCTGCACACCCGCCGTATCGCCGGCGCCGTCGACGCCGAGGCCGCCTTCACCCGGATGTACGCCGACGCGCCGCACGCCTTCTGGCTGGACAGCTCCCGAGTGGAGCCGGGCCTGTCGCGGTTCTCGTTCTTCGGCGACGGCAGCGGCCCGCTCGCCGAGGTCGTCCGCTACGACGTCGACAGCGGGCAGTGCGAGATCGAGCGCGCGGGACGGCCCCCGCGCCGGGTCAGGGCGAGCGTCTTCGACTATCTGAAGCGCCAGCTGGCCGCCCGCAAGGTCGACGCCACCGGTCTGCCCTTCGACTTCACCGGCGGATACGTCGGCTACTTCGGCTACGAACTCAAGGCCGACACCGGCTCCTCGAACCGGCACAAGGCCCAGACCCCGGACGCCGCCTGGCTGTTCGCGGACCGCCTGATCGCCGTGGACCACGAGAAGGGCCACACCTACGCCGTCTGCCTGTCCGAGGACACCCCGGCGGCGTCCCGTGAGGCCGGCGACTGGCTGGACACCGCACTGGCCCAGCTGACCTTCGTCTCCTCGGAGAGCACCGTCCCCCTGCGGCCGGCCTCCCAGCCCTACCCGCGCGCCGCCGAGCCCTGGCTCGTCCGCGACCGCGCCACCTACCTCGCCGACATCGAGGCCTGCAAGGCGGAGCTGAACGCGGGCACGAGCTACGAGATCTGTCTGACCAACGCGGCCCGGTTACCCGCTCCCTACGACCCGTACGACTTCTACCGGGTGCTGCGCCGGATCAACCCGGCCCCGTACGCCTCCTTCCTCCGGTTCGGCGACCTCGACATCGCGGGCTCGTCCCCCGAGCGCTTCCTGCGGATCACCCGGGACGGCGTCGCCGAGGCCAAGCCCATCAAGGGCACCGCGCCCCGGGGCGCGACCCCGGAGGAGGACGACCGGCTGCGCGACGAACTCGCCGCCGACGCCAAGACCCGCGCCGAGAACCTGATGATCGTCGACCTGCTCCGCAACGACCTCGGCCGGGTCTCCCGGACCGGCTCGGTCAAGGTCACCCGTCTCATGGCCACCGAGACGTACGCCACCGTGCACCAGCTGGTCTCCACGGTCGAGGGCAGACTCCGGGACGGCACCGACGCGGTCGACTGCGTCCGGGCCTGCTTCCCGGGCGGCTCGATGACCGGCGCACCCAAGCTCCGCACCCTGGAGATCATCGACGCGCTGGAGACCGAGGCGCGGGGCGTCTACTCGGGAGCCCTCGGCTACCTCGGGTGCAGCGGCGGCGCGGACCTCAACATCGTCATCCGTACCGCCGTTTTCCAGGGCGGCCGTATGCATCTGGGCGCGGGCGGCGCGATCGTCCTCGACTCCGATCCGGCCGCCGAGTACGACGAGATGCTGCTGAAGACGGCGGCACTGATGCGGGCCCACCGGGAGCACGCCTCCGCCCCGGCCGTCACCGAGGAGCCGACGCGATGACGATCACGACGACGGGCCGGCCCGTCCGGCTCCACGCCGACGCCGACGCCCCCGGGAACCTCGCGGCCCATCTCGCCGCCCTGGCCGACCGGCGCGGCTGGACCGCCCGCCCCGCCTTCCACCAGGGCCACCGGGCCCACTCCCACGGCGAGGTCCACGCCCTCGCGGCCCGCGCCGCCACCGTCCTCGCCGACCACGGCGTCCGCCCCGGCGACCGTGTCATGCTCGCCCTCCCGGACTCCGTCACCTGGGTCACCACCTTCCTCGCCCTGGCCCGCCTCGGCGCGGTGGCGGTCCTCGTCAACCCCGAACTCACCCCGCCCGAACTCCAGTTCATGGCGGAGGACACGAACGCGGTCCTGTGGGTGACGGGACCCGGGCTGGACACCTACACCCCGGCGGGCATACCCGCGCCCCGTAACGGGCGCGGGGCCGCGACCTCCGCTGCTGCCCCGGCCGGGCGCGACCGGCCACGCACCATCCGCCCGGTGAAGACGGCCGAGCCGGCGCCGCGCCTCAGCTCCGACCAGCTGACGGCCCTGAGCACCACCGCCACGCCCAGGGAGACGGCCCACCCCGTCGACGCCCACACCCCCCTGTACATCCAGTACACCTCGGGCACCACCGGCCGCCCCAAGGGCGTCGTCCACGTCCACGGCGACCCCAAGACCTACCACGACCTCATCGGCCGCAGGCTGCTGCGCATCACCCCGGACGACGTGACCCTCTCGGTCTCCCGGCTGTACTTCGCCTACGGCTTCGGCAACGCCCTCGTCTTCCCGCTCTTCTCCGGCTCCGCCGCCGTCCTCGCCGACCGCCGTCCCACCCCCGCGGCGGTCGACGAACTCGTCGCCCGGCACCGGGTGACCCTGCTCTACTCGGTGCCGTCGGCGTACGCCGCGCTCGTCGCCGACCGGGCGGGCGGCGGTCACGAGGACTGCTTCGCCTCGGTGCGCGCGGCGGTGTCGGCCGGCGAGGGCATGCCCGCCGGACTCGGCAAGCAGGTCACCGAACTGCTCGGCGCCCCCGTCCTGGAGCAGATCGGCTCCACCGAGGCCGGACACGCCTTCTGCGCCAACAGCTTCGACCACAACCACCCCGGCACCGTCGGCCGCCCGGTCCCCGGTTTCGAGGTCGAGCTCCGCGACCGCGACGGCGCCCAGGTCGCGGACGGTGAGACGGGCGAACTGTGGGTCCGCGGCCCGACGGTGACCCCCGGCTATCTCAACCGGCCGGAGGAGAACGACCGCACCCTCGTCGGCGGCTGGCTCAACACCCGGGACCGGGCCGTCCGTGAACCCGACGGCACCTACCGGCATCTGGGCCGGGCCGACGACATGGAGATGGTCGGCGGCATCACCGTCTCCCCGCTGGAGGTGGAGGCACTGCTGCGCACCCACCCCGGCGTCCGGGACGTCGCCGTCGCGGCCGTCACCGACGAGCGCGGCGCCAGCAGGCTCCGGGCCTTCGTCGTCCCCGTCCCGCCCATCGGCGTGGGCCTGGAGGCCGAACTGATCTGCATGGCCCGCGACCGGCTCGCCGCCTTCAAGGTCCCCCGCAGCGTCAGCTTCGTCCCCACCCTGCCCCGCACCGCGACCGGCAAGCTCCGCCGCCACCTCGTCCGCCAAGGAGCGTGGTGAGCATGGCCGACACCCTCGTCCCCGCAGAAAGGTCCGGTCCCATGCGCGACCAGCTCCAGGCCGACCGGCACCCCGCACCTTCGCTCGCCCTCTCCGGCCGCGGTTTCTATCTGGGGTCGATGTTCCGAGAGGCCGCCGGCCGTCACGGCTCCGTCTTCGTCACCCTGGACCGGCCCCTCGACGTCCACCCCGACCTCGGGACCGACCTCTCCTACACGGCCCTCGCCGACCTCGTCGACGAACTCTCCGGCCGCCTCTGGGAAGCGGGCGTGCGCCCCTCCGAGGAAGTGGTCGTCCACAAGACCGACAACGTCGACATCGTGCTGCTGACCTGCGCGGTCTCCCGTATCGGCGCCGTCCCGGTGCTGCTGTCGCCCGGTCTGGCCGGCCCGGTGGTCGGACAGCTCCTCGAACGCCTGCACCGGCCCTGGCTGATCACCGACCGGGCCAAGCTCGAAGGCACCCTGGCGGACGTCGACCTCACCGGCCTGGTCCGGCGCACGCTCTCCGTGGACGACGCCCCCGGCGCCGAACCGCTGCAGAAGTACGCGGGCGCCCCGACCCCGGCCGCCGTCCGGCTGCACCCCCGCGACCCGTCCCTCATCACCCACAGCTCCGGCACCACCGGTCTGCCCAAGCTCGCCGTGCACTGCCCGAACACCATGTGGAACCGGCTCGTCCCGCAGAAGGCGATGGGCTGGCCGACCCGGGGCGAGACGGCCGCGCTGCACATGTCGTTCGTGCACTCGCGCTTCTACCATCTGCTCGGTGTCCTGCTGCACTTCGGCAGCCCGCTGGTCCTGATCGTCGACCCGGAACCGTCCAACGTGGGCCCGCTGCTGGCCCGCCACCGCCCCGGCATCGTCGAGACCCACCCCAACACCTTCGTGCTGTGGGAGGAGCTGGCCGACGCGCCCGGCGCCCCGCTGTCCCGCGTCCGCTCGTACGGCTCGACCTTCGACGCCATCCACCCGCGCACCGTGCAGCGGCTGCTGGACGCCTCCAACCGGCGCTCGCCGTGGCTGATCCAGCTGTACGGGCAGAGCGAGACGGGCCCGGTCGCCTTCCAGTGGTTCACCCGCCGCAGCGCCGCCCGCGCCGACGGCCGACGGGTCGGCATCGGCATCCCCGGCTTCACCCGGGTCCGGGTCGCCGACGACGCCGGACGACGGGTCGCCCCCGGCACCGCCGGGCGGATCGAGGCCCGCACCCGGGGCCGTATCCTCACCTACCTCGGTGCCCGCGAACGCTATCTGCGCCAACTCGACGGCGGCTGGTGGCAGATGGGCGACATGGGCTACCAGAGCCGCTGGGGCGCCCTGTACCTCATCGACCGCGAGATCGACCAGATCGACTCCGTGCACAGCAACCTGGAGATCGAGGACACCCTGATGTCCCGGCTGGAGGAACTGCGCGAGGTCGTCATCGTCCCCGGCGTCGACCGTGAACCCGTCCCCGTGGTGTGCGTACGCGGCGAACGCCCCCTGGACCCGCGCCGCTGGTACGAGGCCACGGCCGACCTGCCGGCCATGGCGGAGCCGAGGCAGTGGCGGTTCGACGAACTGCCGATGACCTCCACCTGGAAGGTCAAGCGGGTCGAGATCACCCGCATGCTCACCGAGAGCACCCGCGCATGAGCACCCCCGGCCCCGGTCCCACCCCCGTTCTCGTCGTGGGCGCCGGCCCCGTGGGCCTGTCCGCCGCCCTCGCCCTGCGCGCCCACGACCTCCCCGTCACCCTCCTCGAAGCCGACGCCGAGGGCCGTGAACGCCCCGGCAGCCGCGCCCTGTTCGTGCACCGGGAGACCCTGGAACTGCTGGAGGAGGCGCACCCGGGACTCGCGGTGAGGATCGCCGCGTACGGGCAGACCTGGCACACCAAACGCACCCTGTACCGGGGCCGCGAGGTGTACGCCCGCACCTTCCCGCCGCCCACCGGCACCCCGCCCTTCACCAGCCTCCGCCAGGTCGACACCGAGCGCTTCCTGCTCGACGCCTGCCGGGACGCCGGCGTGGAGTTCGTGTGGGACGCCCGGATCACCGGCGTACGGACCGACCCGGACGGGGTGACCCTCACCGGCGGGGACGGCCGCACCTGGACGGGCACCCACGCGGTCGCCGCCGACGGCGCCCGCTCGGCCGTACGGCGCGAACTGGGCATCCCCCTGGAGGGCACCCACGGCGAGGGCTTCCACGTCGTCGCGGACATCGCCGACATCCCCGGCGCCGAACTGCCGCTGGAGCGGGTCTTCCACTACGAGCATCCGGCGCTCGGCGGTCGCAGCGTCATGCGGGTGCCGTTCACCGGCGGCTTCCAGCTCGACCTGCAGTGCCGCGACGACGACGCGACCGAGGAGTTCGGCACCCGGGAGGCCGTACGGCGCTGGCTCCCGGACGTCGTCGGCGACGGGTACGGCGAGCGCGTCCTGTGGGTGTCGACCTACCGCTTCCTGCGCAAGGTCGCCGCCGCCTTCACCGACCCGCACCGCCGGGTGCTGCTGGCCGGTGAGGCCGCCCATCTCTTCCCGCCGTTCGGGGCGCGCGGCATGAACAGCGGTATCGCGGACGCGGTCGCCGCGGCCCGCGCGATCGCCGACGGCACGCCCGAGGCGGTCGACTCCTTCGCCGGGATCAGGCGCTCGGCGGGCCTGTTCAACAGCGCCGCCGCCGGCACGGCCCTGGACCATCTGCGGCCCCGGCGCCGTATCGTCCGCGTCAAGCAGCGGGCGGCGGCGGCCCTCGCCCCCGTGGTGCCCCGCTGCGGCGCCTGGCTGGAGCACGCGCCCTACGGGCCCCGGCACGGCGCCCCGGCCGTCGTGGGCCGCAAGTACTGACCCGGAGAGACCCACAGGAGCACTGAGTGACACAACCCGCCATCGCGGAAGGCCTGCTGACCTGGTCACCCGAACACGGCCTCGTCCCCGGTGAGCCCCGGGCCGGACGCCTTCTCGTCGCGGACTCCTGGCTGCTGCGCGACGGACGGGTGCGCGGCCTCGACCGGCACCGCGAGCGGTTCCTGCGGTCCTGCGGCGAGTGCGGCGCACCGCCGCCGGCGCAGGTCGTCGACTTCTGGCAGGACATGACCCGTGCCCTGCCGCGCACGGGGGAGTGGTTCCCCCGGGTGGAACTCGCCGCCGGATCGATGGAGTTGAGGCTCCTGCTGCGGCATGCCCCGCCCCTGACGACCGAGATCCGGGTGTGGGGCGCGGGCCAGCCCGACCCGCGGACCGTGCCCCGCCGCAAGGGGCCGGACCTGGACGCCCTGGCCCGGGTGCGCAGACGGGCCGCCGGCGCCGACGCCGACGAGGCCGTCCTCATCGCGCCCTCCGGTCTGGTCCTGGAGACCGCGAGCTCCAGCCTCCTGTGGTGGGAGGAGGACACGCTCTGTCTGCCGCCGCCCCGGCTGCCCCTCCTCGCCGGGGTGACCGTGGGCCTCATCCAGGAACGGGCGGCCCGCATCGGCGTCCGGGTCGCCCACCGCGAGCGCTCCCTGGCCGAGTTGGACGGCCGCGAGGTGTGGCTCGTCAACGCCCTGCACGGCATCCGGCCCGTCGTCGCCTGGACCGGCCGCCCGCTGACCCCGGGCCCGGCCGTCCACGCCCCGGAATGGCAGACCTGGCTGGACGGTCTGCTGGAGCCGCTCCCGGACCACTGAATTCACAGCGATGCGAAGGCGCAAGGAAGCGCCGGACCGAAGGGAATTCGGTCCGGCGCTGAAAGTCTTTCCTGGGAAATCGGGAATATCTTTTCCGAAGCCCGCGCTCGGTTTCCGGGCTACTTCTGAGCGGGCTGATAAGCCCCCGGAACCATCCGGGTCGCGATGGCGATCCGGTTGTACGCGTTGATCACGGTGGCCGCCCAGATCAGCGCCGCGACCTGCTCCTCGTCGAACACCTCCGCCGCCTCGGCGTAGACCTCGTCGGGCACATGACCATCGGTGACCAGGGTCACGGCCTCGGCCAACGCCAGGGCGGCGCGCTCGCGGGCGGTGAAGAAGGGGGTCTCGCGCCAGGCGCTGAGCGCGTAGATCCGCTGCTCGGTCTCGCCCTGCGCACGGGCGTCCTTGGTGTGCATGTCCAGGCAGAACGCGCAGCCGTTGATCTGCGACGCGCGAATGCGTATCAGTTCGAGGATCTCGGGCTCGACCTTCGCGTCCCGGGCCGCGGAAACGGCGGCGCCGTGCAGGGAACCCATCGCCCCGGAGACATCGGGGGTAACTTTCTTCAACGCCACGCGAGTTATTGATTCGCTGTTGCTCATGGGGGTAACTGTATCTGCGAATTCCCGGCTGTGTAACCGTTTCGTCTCGACGTGGGCTCTCCCACAACCGTCGCCGCCGGTCGCCTGTCTAGGCAGGCAGGACCTACAAAACGCTCGAAAGGGAAAGGCCCGCCATGGGGGACATAGGCAGAAGAGGCGCCGTCGCGCTCACGATCACCGGACTGCTCGCACCGCTCACACTCGCGTTGGGCATCACGCCCGCGCAGGCGGCGAGTTGTTCGACGTCGGCGGGGCCGCACCAGAAGCAGGTGGAGAAGTTCCTCGGCCGGCCGGTCGACGGCAAGCAGTCCTCCGCCGACTGCAAGGCGATCAAGGCGTTCCAGACCAAGCACGGCATCACCCCGAACATCGGCTACGCGGGTTCCGTCACCTGGGGCGTGATGGACCTGATGAACAAGCAGAAGGCCGTGGGCAAGAACCCCAACAAGGCCGGCAAGTGCCCCACGAACAAGGGCCGTATCGCCTGTGTGAACCTCACGCTCCAGCTGAGCTGGATCCAGGACGGCAAGAAGCTCGTGTACGGGCCGGTCCCGGTCCGCACCGGCCGCGACGGCTACGAGACCCGCACCGGCCTGAAGAAGATCTACTGGCGGAACATCGACCACGTCTCGTCGATCTACCACGTGCCCATGCCCTACGCCCAGTTCTTCGACGGCGGCCAGGCCTTCCACTCCGTCGGCGTCAGCATGTGGAACCCGCCCGGCTCCCACGGCTGCACCAACATGACGAAGACCGACGCCAAGAAGTACTGGTCGCTGCTGAAGGAGGGCGACGACGTCTTCGTGTACGGCCGCAAGCCGGGCACCTGACAGGCGGCCAGGAGCCCGGCTCGACGACGGTGGCGAAACGTCACACCCGGGGCGTGGTCACGCCTCGGGCGCGTCCCCGAAGTCCGGGATCTCCAGCCGTACCCCGCCCTGCCGCGCGGACTCGTGCGCGACGATGCCCGGCAGGGTGTAGCGGGCCGCGACCCAGGCGTTCACCGAGGGCAGTGTCCGGGTGTTGACGGCGGTCACGAAGTCGTCCACCAGGAAGTGGTGGCTGCCCTCGTGCCCGTTGTGCAGTTCGTCGAACTCCCGCGGCAACCGCGACCGGTCGTGCACCGGCGCCGACCCGGAGGTGAAGGCGGCCCGCAGATCCGGCGCGATGTGCTGGAGCGAGGGATCGTCCGGAGACAGGGTCTGCTTGGGCTCCAGCAGCTCGCTGATGTCCGTCACCCCCTTCTTGTCCTGCCAGAACGCCACCGTGGCGAGCTGCTCCATGCTGGCGTCCGTACCGAAGAACCGGAACCGCGACTCCCGTATCTGCGAGGGGTAGCCGACCCGCCGGAACTCGTTCGTACGGAACGAGCCGCCGCCCGCCACCTCGAACAGCGCGGTCGCGTTGGAGAAGTCGTTGCCGAACCGGCTGACCTCCTTGTCGAACACCCCGTCCCCGCGCCCGTCCACGACACCGATCGCGGACACGCTCACCGCGTGCGTCTCCCAGGCGCCGAGCACCCCGCCCACCGAGTGCGTCGGGTACAGCAGCGGCGGATAGCTGGCGGTCGCCTTCCAGTCCTCGCCGCCGCTGTACTGGTAGGCCTCGTAGAACCCCAGGTCCATGTCGTGGACGTAGTCGCCCTCGGCGTAGAAGATCCGCCCGAACGCGCCGTCGGCGATCTGGTTGCGGGCGTGCACGGTCGCCGGGTTGTACTGACTCGTCTCACCCATCATGTACGTCAGCCCGGTCGCCCGGACCGCGTCGATGATCGCCGCGATCTCGTCGGCGGTGATCGCCATGGGGACCGCGGAGTAGACGTGCTTGCCGGCGTTCAGACCCTGGAGCACCAGCGGTCCGTGCGTCCAGCGCTGGGTGAAGATCGCCACCGCGTCGACGGCTGGCGACTCCAGCATCGCCTCGTACGACGGGAAGGTGCCGGCCAGGCCCTGGGCGGCCACGAGTTCCCCGGCCCGCTCGGGCAGCAGATCGGTGACGTACACGTCACCGACGCCGGGGTGGGCCTGGAACAGCGTGGCGAACTGGCCGGAGAACTGGCCGGCGCCGACGATGCCGAGGGAGAACGTCATGGAGGAGATGTCCTTCACTGGTCGAGTCATGGGACTGGATAGGGGTCGCATCACTGATCGAGGATCAGATTGATCTGGTCGTTGGTCGCGTCGAGGCCGCTCACCGGCGCTCCGTTGCCGTAGATGTCCTCCATCGCGGGCTGCATGAGCGCGGTGACGTCGGCCGCGTAGTTCGTGATCGGATAGGAGAAGGTCCGGAAGTCCCGCTTGTCGTCCACCGGTTCGGTGAAGGCCGACACGTCGAGACCCTTCTTCTCGTAGGCGGCCACCGCCGCCTCGGTGCCGGCCGGGGTGGCGGGGAAGACGACCCCGTACCGGCCGACCACGCTCTGGCAGGCGTCGGAGGCCAGGTACGCCACCCACTTCCGGGCGCCCGCCTTGTTCTCGGAGGCCTTGGTGATGGAGTCGGCGAGGCCGTTCATCATGGTGGCCCGCTTGCCGCTCGGCCCGGACGGGGTGACGGCCGAGCCGATCTCCATGCCCTTGAACCCGGCGTAGGTGGAGATCATCCACGCGCCGTCGAAGGTGACGGCGGCCTTGCCCGCGGCGATCTGGGTGTTGGCCTGGTTGGACTGGACGTTGTAGTCGGAGAAGGGAACCATGTAGCCCTTCTCCGCGAGCCCGAAGTACCACTTGATCACGGCCTGGAAGTCCGCGCTGTCGTACTGGTACTCGGTGCCCCAGCGGGCCTTGTCCGTGTAACTCCACCCGGCCGAGCCGGTGAAGGGGCTCCACTGGGTCTGTCCGTCGGCGTAGCCGCCGCCGTTGCTCGCCAGGCCGTAGACCTTGACGTCGTTCTTGTCGAAGCCCGGCTCGTCGCCCCGCCGGCCCTTGCCGTCGACGGTGAGGTGGGCGACGGCCTTCTCGAATGTGCCGCCGTCCTCCGGGTTCCAGGACAGCCCGTTCAGCTCGTCGGCGGTGAGGCCCGCGTCCTTCGCCAGCTTCTTGTTGTAGAAGAGCGCGACGGTGTCCCAGTCCTTCGGGGCGCCGTAGCGACGGCCGTCCTGGCCGATCCAGTTGGCGGCCAGGCCCGGCTGGTAGTCGGAGTCCTCGATGCCGAGGTCGTCGAGCGGCTCCAGCACCTCCAGATCGGCGAACTGGCCGAACTTCTGGATGTGGTCGGTGAACACGTCCGGCTGGGTGCCCGCGATGAACCCGGCGGTCAGCTTGGTCCAGTAGTCGCTCCACCCCAGCTGGGTGATCCTCACCCTCAGTCCAGGGTTCTCCTTCTCGAACCCCTTGGCGCAGGCCTGGTAGGCGGGCACCTGGTTGGCGTCCCAGAGCCAGTAGGTCACCGTGTCCGAGGACCCGCCGGTGCCGTCGCCCTGGGCGCAGCCGGTCACCAGGGACAGCGTCAGTGCCCCGGCCCATGCGGTCAGCGTACGAAGTCGCATTGCCGTCCCCTCACTTGATCCCGGTGAAGCCGATGGAGCCGACGATCCGGCGGGCGGAGGCGGCGAAGAGCACCAGCATCGGCAGCGCGGCGATCAGCGTCGCGGCGGTGAGCCCGGACCAGTCCACACCGGTCGCCGGGGTCTGCGCCCGGAAGATCGCCAGCGCCACGGTCAGCACCCGGGAGCCGTCGCTGTAACTGACCATCAGCGGCCAGAAGTAGTCGTTCCAGGAGGTGATGTACGTCAGTACGGACAGGGTGAGGATCGGGGTGGACGCCATCGGCAGGATCACCCGGAAGAAGATCCGGACCTTCCCCGCCCCGTCGAGCAGCGCCGCCTCCTCGACCTCGTGCGGGATGTTCATGAAGAACTGGCGGAGGAAGAAGACCGCGAACGGCGTCATGAACAGGCTCGGCAGGGCGATGCCCCACAGGCTGTCCACCAGGTGGAGTTGCTTGATGAGCACGAAGTTCGGCAGCAGCGTGAAGAGGGTCGGCACCATCAGCCCCGCCAGGAACAGCCCGAACACCTGGTCCCGTCCCCGCCAGCGCAGCCGGGCGAAGGCGTAGGCGGCCATGGCGGAGAAGGAGATCTGACAGCCGGTGATCAGCGTCGAGACGATCACCGAGTTGAGCAGATACCGCCAGAAGTCCAGCCCGCCGCCCGTCCCGCCCTGGGCGATCGCCTCCTCGGCCGACTGCAGCCCGAGCGCCCGCTCGAAACCGCTGCCGGTGAGGTCGACGGGCAGGGGGTTCGCGGGGTCCGCGCTGAGCCCGGCGTTGCTGGAGAGCGCGGTGCGCAGGATCCAGTAGAAGGGCAGCAGGGTGATGAGCACGATCAGACCCATCACGGTCCAGGCGGCGGCTCTCCCGAGCGAGGGACGGCGCCTTGTCGGCCGTACGGCCGGGATGTCCGTCGGGGGCGTGGTCGGCGTCGTCGCCGTGGTGGTGGCCATGTCGGTGTCTCCCTTCTCCGCGCGCGCTGCGCCCGGTCAGCCGAGGTCGCTTCGGCCGGCCCTGGTGAGCCGGTACTGCAGGACGGTGATCGCGCTCAGCACGACCAGCAGGGCGACGGACATCGCCGAGGCGTAGCCGAACTGGAAGCGGCCGAAGGCGGAGCCGTAGATGTAGAACTGGAGCACGTTGGTCGCGTTCGCCGGACCGCCCGCCGTGGTCACCGCGACGGTGTCGAAGACCTGGAACGAGCCGATGACCGTCATGATCAGCACCACCGCCAGCACCGGCCGCAGCAGGGGCATGGTGACCCGCCAGAACATCCGCCACTCGCTCGCGCCGTCCACCCGGGCCGCCTCGTACACGTCGTTCGGGATCGCCTGGAGCCCGGCGAACAGGAGCAGCGCGGTGTAGCCGACGTGCCGCCACACGTTGATCAGGGCGATGGTGGGGATCGCCCAGGTCTCGTCGGCGAGGAAGGGGATACGGTCCACGCCGAGGGCGCCGATGATCTCGTTGCCGATGCCGAGCTGGGTGTCGAGGATCCACAGCCAGACCAGACCGGCGACCACGTTCGACATCAGATACGGCGTGAGCACGAGGGAGCGCAGCAGTGCCGACTGGGTCAGCCGCTGGAGCAGGACGGCGATCGCGAGCGCGGCGACCGTCTGTATCCCGATGTTGAGGATCACGTACTCGACCGTGACCGTCAGCGAGTCCCAGAAGATGGGGTCGTTGACCATCCGGACGTAGTTGTCCAGGCCCACCCACTCCGCCGGGGTGAGCAGGTTGAAGCGGGTGAAGCTCAGGTAGATGCCTCGCAGGGTCGGCCAGAGCAGGAAGACCAGGAAGCCGAGCATCGCCGGGGCGATGAAGACGGCGGCCAGGACGCCGTCGCCCCGCCCGCGGAACGGTGGACTGGTGGAGGCGATGGTCATCGGTGCTCCCTCATCGGCCGCGTTGCCTCAGACTCGGACGCACTTACTTTCGCCACGAAAGAATTGTGACGTCAAGGGGTGCGGGAAACATCTTTTCCGTAGGGGTTGGTGGACCTAGAGTGAGCTTGTTGTTTCCGTGACGGAAAAAATCTGGTGTGGGAGTCTGACCCTCATGACCGCACTCGCTGCCAGCTGGCTGCCGCTGAGTCCCGGAGAACGCGCGGTGGCGATCGAGGTGCTCGTGCACGGCCCGCTCTCGCGCACCGAACTCGCCCGGCGGCTCGGCCTGTCCGCCGGCAGCCTCACCCGGCTGACCAAACCCCTGATCGAGTCGGGGCTGCTGGTCGAGACCCCCGAGGGCGCCGCGCTCCCCGAAGTCCGGCAGGGCCGCCCCTCACAGCCGCTGGACATCGTCGCCGAATCCCGCTCCTTCCTCGGCTTCAAGATCACCGAGGACATGGTGTACGGCGTGGTCACCACGCTCCGGAGCGAGATCGTCACCCGGTACGACTGCCCGCTCACCACGCACGACCCGGAGCGGGTCGCCGACCTCCTCGCCGGGATGGCCGCCGAACTCGCCCGCACCCACCCCTCCCTCGCCGGTATCGGCATCGGCGTCGGCGGCTTCGTCCGGCGCCGCGCGGTGGTCGGCGAGTCGCCCTTCCTGTCGTGGCGCGACGTACCCCTGGCCGAACTCGTCGAGGAGCGCACCGGGTTGCCGGTCGTCGTCGAGAACGACGTCGCCGCGCTCGTCGAGGCCGAGAGCTGGTTCGGCGCCGGGCGCGGCCTCGACCGGTTCGTCGTGCTCACCATCGGCGCGGGCGTCGGCTACGGGCTCGTCCTCGGCGGTGAGCGGGTGGCGTACGCCGAGGAGGACCGGGGGTTCGGCCGCCACTGGATCGTCGACCCGTCCGGACCGCTCACCCCCGAGGGGGAGCGCGGCAGCGCCGTCTCCCTGTTGAGCATTCCCAGCATGCGCTACCAGGTACAGGCCGCCACCGGCCGCGAGATGGCCTACGAGGAGATCCTCGCCGGGGCGGCCGAGGGGGAGCCGATGTGTGTGCGGGTCGTCACGGAGGCGGGGCGGGCGCTGGGGACGCTGGTGGCCCAGATCGCCAACTTCGTGATGCCGCGCAAGATCCTGCTCGCGGGGGAGGGGGTGGGCCTGATGGACGTGGCCGGGGCGACCGTGGACGCGGCGATGCGGGCCCACCGGCATCCGCTGGCCGCGCCCGTCCCGCTGGAGACGAAGGTGTCCGACTTCCATGACTGGGCGCGAGGGGCGGCCGTGCTGGCCATTCAGGTCCTCGTGCTCGGGACCGTGGAGCCGTAAACGCAGAGTGATCAGCTTCACGGTCCGTAATGTCTGAAGTGGGACCTTTACTCACATCGGCTTCACGTTCGAGGACATATGGTTTACACCATGTCCACTACCCCTGATGTCGTCCTGGAAAGAACGGAAGCGTCGGCGCGATCGGCCGCCGAGGTCAACGAGGAGATCAGGGCGCTCTGGTTCCGGAGCGGGGGCACGTTGAACACGGAGCAGCGGAGCGAGTACGAGCGGCTCGTCCTCGAGTGGGCCGCCGTCTCGTAGGCCCTCCTCTCCCGAGGCCCCTTCCCTCACGAGGCTCCTTCCCCACGGGGCGCGCCCGGTGGGCGCGCCCAACCTCGGTCCCTCAGCTCCAGGTCTGTGAGTACTGACGGCGGTAGGCCTGTCGGTCCTGTTCCGTGCGGATGAAGCGGGTGGCCGCCAGGGCGACCATGCTGCCGGCGATGACCAGAAGACCCGGGCCGACGTTGCGGGGGTCGGCGAGACGGTCGATGAGGTCGGAGGCGGCCTCGATGGATTCCACGGAGCCCGGGTCGACCGTGCCTGGCGCCGCGGCGCCCTGGGAGTCGTCGTCCGAGGAGCCGTCGGCCGCGGCGGTCGGCTGGGCGGCGGACTGCGGCAGGCCCGTCAGCTGGACACCGAGATCGTCGAGAGCCTCGGACAGCGGCTGGAAGAACGTCGTACCGCCCTCCTCGCAGTCGCCGTTGCCGCCCGAGGTCACTCCGAGGGCCACCCCCTCCGAGAAGAGCGGGCCGCCGCTGTCGCCCGGCTCGGCGCAGACCGTGGTCTCGATGAGGCCGCTGACCGTGCCCTCGGGGTAGTTGACCGTGGCGTCGAGGCCGGTCACCTCGCCGTTGCGGAAGCCGCTGGTGCTGCCGCTGCGGAACACCCGCTGGCCGACCGCCGCGTCACCGACCGAGGTGATCCGCACCCCGCGGCCGTCGCCGACCGAGACGACGTTGGTCTTGTTGCTCGGCGCGTCCTGGAGGTACTGCACGAGCGAGTAGTCGGCGCCGGGGAAGTTGGTCTCGGTCGTCCGGCCGATCTCCTGCCGGCCCTGGTTGTCCGAGAACCAGACGGAACCGGACGGCCCGCAGTGCCCGGCGGTCAGCATGAAGTCGTTCTCGCCGTCGGTCACGTTGAAGCCGATCGAACAGCGCCCGCCCGTGCCGAAGATGGGCTGGGCGCCGTTGAGTCGCATCGTGTACGCGCCCTCGGTGCGCTCCATCCGCACCGACCCGCCGATCTCCTCGGCCAGATCGGTCAGGCTCGACCAGTCCTTCTTGGAGACCGTGCTGTCGGCCCGCACCACGACCTCGTTGGAGGCGGGGTCGATCGCCCAGGAGGTGCCCGGCACCCGGGGCGCCGAACGCAGCGCCTCGGTGGCCGACTTCAGGTCGTCGCCGCTGAACTCGACCATCTTGGGGCGGGCGCCCGCCTGCTCGACCTCGGCCGCCGCCTTCTCGTCGGTGACCGCGACGACCGGCTCGCCGTCGTCGGCGATCCAGGTGCCCGCGGTGCGCTCGGAGCCGAGTTCGGTCAGCAGACCGTTTCCGGTACCGGACGCCGCGAGCACCGCACTCCGGGTCGCGGGCGGGGAGGTGGTGGGTTCGGTCGCCATCGCCGCCTGCGTCACCATCAGGGTTCCGCAGATCAGTCCACCGGCGGCCGTCAGCCGCGCCACCCGCTTCACGACTCGTCGTCGTGCGTGCCTCATTGCCTGGCTCCCGAACCCCGTCCGACACGGTGTCAACACCGCCAGGGCGTCCGGTCCTTGAGCGCCCTCCTTCCATACGTGCGGCGGTCCGCGCCTGTTCACCAGAGTGCGTCGACGTATCCCAACGTCCGGTTCATGGCGATCGCGCGCTCGTTGGCCGGATGGTGGACGGTACGGACCGTGCTGACCCCGCACATCCCGGCGAACCCGATGCCGAAGGTCTTCATGGCCACCGAGATGCCCCGGCCCCGGTGGCGGACCCGCACCCCCGTCATCTCGTTGAACACGAACCCGGACGCCCGCCGGTCCGAGGTGGCCGCCATCCCGATCCACCGGTCGCCGTCGAGAGCCAGCACCACACCGCGCGGATCGTAGGCGGGCACCTCGAAGCGGAGCCGGTGGTACTCGTCGTAGGCGAAGAAGTCACCCCGCCCGGGGATGTCCGCCGAGCACTCCTTGTTGAGTTCATACAACTCCCGGCGGTTCTCCGGGGTGTCGCCCAGCTCGGAGAGCGTGGTCAGCCGGATGCCCGAGGTGCGGCACTTGTCGACGTACGGCTGGAAACGGGCCAGGTCGAAGTCGGTGACGTCCAGTTGGAGCCGGACCCATTCCGTCGCCATCAGCGCTTGCCTCCCACTCCGCAGTACATGGCCACTTCCGACGGTTCCCCGGCGGTGGGATCGCCGGTGCTCTCCGGCCGCCAGTGGGTGCACGAGACGACGCCCGGCTCCAGGAGGTCGAGCCCGTCGAAGAACCCGGCGATCGTCTCCGGGGTGCGCTGGGTGAGCCTGGGGATGCCGTGCTCGTTCCACCAGGCGGCGGCGATGTCGACCTCCGGCCACTCCGGGCTGGTGATGGTGTGCGAGAGCACCAGATGGCTGCCGGCGGGCAGGGCGTCCATCAGCCGGCGCACGATGCCGTGCGGGTCCTCGTCGTCGGGCACGAAGGCCAGCACGTCGAGCAGCAGCAGCGCGACCGGCCGGGTCAGGTCCAGGGTGCGCGCGGCGTGTTCGAGGATCGAGTCGACGTTGCGCACGTCCTCGTCGACATGGTCCGTGCGGCCCTCGGGGGCGCTGGTCAGCAGGGCGCGGGCGTGCACCAGGACCAGCGGGTCGTTGTCGACGTAGACGATCCGGGAGTCCGGGGCGACGAGCTGGGCGACCTCATGGGTGTTCTCCGCGGTCGGCAGTCCGGCACCGATGTCCAGGAACTGCCGTATGCCGACGTCGGCGGCCAGATGACGCACGGCCCGCCGCAGGAACTGCCGGTCCGCGCGGGCGTAGTCCTCGATGCTCGGATGCAGCCGGCGTATCTCGTCCCCGGCCCTGCGGTCGACCTCGTAGTAGTCGCCGCCGCCCAGCCAGTAGTTCCAGATGCGTGCCGCGACCGGCCGGGTGGTGACGATACGGCTGTTCAGCGACGCGAAGGGGAAGTCCGGGGCTGCCGGGTTGTCCGTCACGGCGTCAACTCCTGGATCTTCTGTGAAGGTGCTTCATCCAACGGGCAATGTAGACCTGTCGGTCGGCCTCTGCCGAGACTTCGGCGATCTTCACAGGGGCCGACTCCGGACGGGGTTCTCGAGGACCGTCCGGCTTGTGCGGAGAGCCTTCCCCGGAGTCCGCCGGACAATGATCGTCGAGACCCCTCTACTAATCAGTAACTCTTAGGTAGTCTCCCCGCCACCAATGGGCATGACCATGACGAGCGCGGCGAAGGTTCGGACGACCTCGCCGCTTTGACATGAGAAAAAGGGGACGAACATGACAGCAAGCGGTGTGGGACGCCGCATCACCACGGTCGCCGCGGTGGCCGTACTGGGTCTGGGTGCTTCGATGACCGCCGCGGTTCCGGCCGCCGCCGCGCCGAGCGGGGCCGCGACCGCCGCGACCGCCGCCGCCGAGGTGGACTACGCGACCTGGCAGACGGACGTGAAGGCCGTGGTCGACACGGCCACCCCCTATGTACAGCAGCGCACCGCGAACTCCTCGGGGCAGAAGCTCGCCATCGTCTTCGACATCGACAACACGACGCTGGAGACGCACTACACGCCCTGGTACAAGCTGCCCACCCCCGCGCTGAAGCCCTCCCTGGCGCTGGCCAAGTACGCCAAGTCGCGCGGTGTCTCCGTCTTCTTCGTCACCGCACGGCCCGGCATCATCGAGAGCATCACCGAGTGGAACCTGGAGACCGTCGGCTACCCCGTCGACGGCCTCTACGTGCGCGACCTGCCCGATCTGTTCGCCGAGGTCTCCGCCTACAAGACCGCCTCACGCAAGGACATCGAGTCCGACGGCTACACGATCATCGCCAACGTCGGCAACAACACCACCGACCTCGTCGGCGGCCACGCCGAGCGGACGTACAAACTGCCCGACTACGACGGGCTCCTCGACTGACACCGCTCCACCGTTCCTCACCGGGTGTACGGCCACCGGTCCCGACCGGCGGCCGTACACCCCCTAAACTCCCGCCATGGCCGACGACACCACTCTCGACGCGCTCGGCGCGGGCAAGTACCTGCTGGTCACCACCTACCGCAAGAACGGCACCGCGGTCCCGACCCCGGTGTGGGTGGTCCGCGACGGAGACGCGCTCGGCGTCTGGACGGTCGCGGACTCCTGGAAGGTCAAGCGCATCCGCAACCGCGCCGACATCCTCGTCGGCCCCTGCGACCTGCGCGGCAACCCCACCGGCGACTCCGTCCCCGCCCACGCCGAGATCCTCGACGCGGCCGGTGCCGCCGCCTACCGCAAGCTCATCGCCCGCAAGTACGGGATCACCGGCCGCCTCACCCTCCTCGGCAGCCGGCTGCGCCGGGGCGCCGACGGCACGATCGGCATCCGCGTCACCCTGACCGGCTGAGGACCCGCGCGGCGCCGAGGGCCCTCACGAGCCCTCGCCCGCGTGGCCCGTCCGCCACGCCCACGCCGCGATCTCCACCCGGTTCCGGGCGGCGAGCTTCAGCTGGATGCTGCCCAGGTGCGTCTTGACCGTGGACAGGGACACGAACATCGCCGCGGCGATCTCGGCGTTGGTACGGCCCAGCGCGACCAGCCGTACGACGTCCAGTTCCCGGTCGGTCAACGGCTCCCGAGGACGCGGCGCCCCGGGACCGGGCCCGGCCTCGCCGCCGGCCCCGTCGTCCGGTCCCGCCTGCTCCGCCGTGACGTGCTTGAGGAGCCGGACCGTGACCGACGGCGACACCAGCGAATCACCCACCGCCGCCGCCCGTACGGCCTCGGCCAGCAGCGTCGGCCCGGCGTCCTTGAGCAGGAACCCGCAGGCGCCGCCGCGCAACGCACCGTAGACGTACTCGTCGAGGTCGAACGTGGTCACCACGACCACCCGCAGCGGATCGGCCACCCCCGGACCGGCCAGCAGCCGGGTCGCCTCCAGACCGTCCAGCTTCGGCATCCGGATGTCCAGCAGACACACGTCGGGCCGCACCTCACGGGCCAGCCGCACCGCCGTCTCACCGTCGGCGGCCTCGGCGACCACGGTGATGTCCGGCTGCGCGTCGAGGAAGAAACGGAAGCCGGTGCGGACCATGTCCTGGTCGTCGGCGATCAGAACCCGGATCGGGCTGCGGTCGTTCATGGGCGCATCATGCCTGAGATGAGGAGGGGCGGGACTCGGAACCGACGGGCGGGCAGGTCGGGGCGGGTCAGTCGGGGTCCTGCGCCCGCTCCGCCGTCACCTTCCGCAGCAGCGGCCTGCTCCCGGCGAGCGCCACGAACATGGTGACCGTGCCCAGGGCGACACAGAGGGCGAGCCGTACGGCACCCGAGGCGTCCGGCTCCAGATGGAACATCTCGTCGACCTTCATCCCCGCGTAGATCCCGGTCGCCGTCGTCCCGCCGGCGAGGACCACCAGGGGCAGCGCGGTCTCCCGCATCCGCGCCCGGTCGAGCACCTTCAGCGGGGTACCGGCCAGCCGCAGCAGCCCGTACACCCGGCGCCGGTCGAGGACCGTCGCCGCCGCGGTGAGCCCGGCGGAGGCGGCGGCCACCAGGAAGCCCAGGGCCAGCACCGCGAGCCCCATCTCACCGATCAGCCGCGTCGCCGTGTCGCCCTCCGCGTTGACGTAGTCCTGGGTGAAGGGGAGGTTCCCGGGGGAGAGGGCGGACAGCGCGGTCGACGCGGTGTCCATCTGCTCCTGACCGCCGCGCACATGGGCCACGATGCCCCGGTCGCCGCCGAGGAGTCCGTCCCAGGTGTCGGCGTCCTGCGTCTCCACCATCGCCCGCACCCCGGCCCCGGCGAGCAACTCCCGTGCCTCCGCCGCGAGTTCGCGCGGGTTTCCGTGTTCCGCGCGGACCGCCACCTGCCCCGGGTAGTCGTAGCCCACGAGGCCGACCTGACCGACCGTGAAGAACCCGGCGACCAGCCCCGCGAGGACCAGCCCGCTGACCGTGCGCCAGGCGCCGCGCGGATCGTCGCTGAGCCGGCGCGCGGCGAGCATCGTCGCCGGGCGGCGCGCGAAGCGGCTCAGCAGCCGGCCCAGCATGTCCACGACCCACGGGCCGAGGGTCCAGAACGCCCCGTACACCAGGACGATCAGCGCGAGCGACTGACCCGTGCTCAGCCCGCCGCCGTGGGCGGTGATCGTCACATACAGCCCGACGGCCACGAACAGCACCAGCCGGATCAGCCTCGTCCGGCGCGGATCGGTCTGCTGGGCGACGCCCAGCGGCGAACGGGCCACCCCGCGCAGGGTCGTCATGGCACTGACCGAGGTCAGCACGGCCACCACGCCCACCACCGCCAGGAGCAGGCTCGGACCGACCCACAGCTGTCCGGTGTACCAGGTGCCGACGCCGTACGGCACCCGCGCGAGGACCGGCACCAGCAGGGTGTGCGCGACCGCTCCGGCGAGACCGCCCGCCAGGCCCACCGCCGCCGACTCGGCGCCGGTCATCGCCAGGATCTGCCGGGGCGTGGCCCCGGCGAGACGCAGGGCCGCGAGCCGCTGCTCACGCCGTGCGGCACCGAGGCGTCCGGCGGCCGAGGCCAGCACGATCACGGGCACGACGAGGAGGGCGCCGCCCATCAGGGCGGCCTGCTGGTCGAAGGCGGTGAACAGGCTGGGCCTGGTGCCGGTGAAGCCGTCGACACGGGCACGGGCGGCGAGGGTGTCGAGGGCGCTGCCCTCGGCGGCCCGGGTGATCGCGGGGTCGGTGGGGGCGCGGCCGACGACGGCCACGAGTTCCTCGGGGGAGGCGAGACCGGCGGCGCCGATCGTGCCGTATTCGGTCCCGGTGGGGAAGCGGTCGGCCAGCCGCTTCGCCGGCAGTTCACGCATCAGCTCCGCCAGGGCCGGGGACAGATAGGTGCGCCCGGGGGCCGGGAACCGGTCCAGGCCGGGCGGGGCGGGGGTCGCGGCCCGGTCCGGAAGCTGGGCCAGGGAGACGACGGTGACCGGCCGGTGGCCCACATAGGCCGTGCCGAGGGTCTGCACGGCGGTCGCCCGCTGCGCCGCCACGGCGTCGGGGGTGCGCCAGGCCGTGCGGTCGGCCCGGGTGCCGGAGCCGAGCCAGGCGGCGAGGAGGGTCAGGAGGACGAAGGCACCGGCGGCCGCCGCGGCGGCGGAGAGGAGGTGGCTCTGCAGACCGCGTCTGCCGGAGGCGCGGGCCAGGTGCCAGGTGAGGGGCAGGACGGGGGAGCGCATTCTCTGTGTCTCCGGGGATCTGGACGCTCTGGGGTCTAGGAGCTCGGGGGGATCGGTGGGACGGCGGACGCGGGTCGTTCGTGGCTGCTCGCGCGGTTCCCCGCGCCCCTGACAGGGGCCGGCCGGGAGCTGCCGGTCACGCCGCCGTGTACTGGGTGTAGCCCGCGATGCGGCCGTCCCTCACCTGGACGACGCGGTCGCAGTGGGCGGCCACCTCCGCGTCGTGGGTGACCATGACCAGGGAGGCGCCCTGCTCGCGGGTGACCGCGGTGAGCAGGCGGATGACCTCCTCACCGGTGGCCTGGTCGAGGGCGCCGGTGGGTTCGTCGGCGAAGACGACGGCGGGCTCCACGGCGAGGGCGCGGGCGATGGCGACGCGCTGGGCCTGACCGCCGGAGAGCTGGCCCGGACGGCGGTTCTCCAGCCCCGCGAGGCCCAGCGGCGCGAACCAGCGGCGGGCCCGCTGCACGGCCTGGCGCCGGGGCAGACCCTCCAGCATCAGCGGGAGCGCGACGTTCTCCTCGGCGGGCAGCTCGGGCAGCAACTGGCCGAACTGGAACACGAATCCGAAGCGCTTGCGGCGCAGGGCGCTCAGCTTGTTCTCGCCCCAGTGGTCGATGCGTTCACCACGCAGCAGCACCTGCCCGTCGTCGGGGCGGATGATCCCGGCGAGCGTGTGCAGGAGCGTCGACTTGCCGGAGCCGGACGGGCCCATGATGGCGAGGGACTCGCGCTCGGCGACCGCCATGTCCACGCCGGCCAGGGCGGTGGTGGGGCCGTACTTCTTGACGAGGCCGTTGCCGGCCAGGACGGTGCTCATGAGGGTGACGGATCCTTTCCGGTAGGACTAGGCGCGCTCGAACTTCCAGGTGACGCTGGAGGCGTCGGCCTTCACGACGGTGACGGGGATGGAGAGGTCCTTGCCCTCGCCGTCCTTCGCGGTGCAGGTCACCTCGGCGCCCGCCACCGCCTTGAGGTCGGGGCACGAGAGGCCGGACGTCTCCCCGCCGATCCAGGGCAGCGGGCTGTACTTGGACTCGGTGCGGCCGGCGACCAGGCTTCCCTTGAGCGCCTTCTGGCCGTCCACGGTGACGCTGCTGAACTTGTCGAGCGAGGTGGTCGACTCGGTGCCGCTCATCGCGTAGGTGAGGGCTCCGCCGCCGAGGGCCACGGCCGCCACAGCGGCGCCGGTGATGAGGAGGGGCTGGCGTTCCATGAGGTGCTCCTGGTGGAGAGAGGTGGGGTTGTGGCACCCAACCTCTCCCGGCGGCGGGGGCGCCCGCCTCGGCCGAACGGTCAGGGTTCCCGGCCCGCCGGACCCGCCCCCTCGGCCGTACGGCCGATACGGGTGCCCCCGCCGCTGCCTACTGTGATCCGCGTGAACCTCGTGCTCGACACCAAGCGATCCGCGGGCGGCCCCGTGCGCTCCGCCCGGCCGGGCTGCGTACGCGTCGGCGGCATCGTCGCCCTGGTCCTGGCCTGCGTCTCGGACTTCCTCATCCTGGCCGCGGAGGGCATCACCCTTCTCTGGCTGCACCTGCTCGTCCTGGCCGTCGGTCTCGCGGCGCTGCTGTGGCCCGAGCGCCGCCGGCCGGCCCGGCTGACGCCCCAGCTGCGTACCGGGCTCCCGGCCCTCGCCGTCCTGGTGAACCTGGTGACGCTGCTCGTGGCCGGGGAGGAGGGCGGCTTCGGCCTGGGACAGGCGGCCGTGCTGCTGTGTCTGCTGGTCGTCGCCGTCCGCACCTGCCCACCCGGCTGGGCGCTGGCCTGCGGACTGCTCGACGGTCTCGTGCTGCTCGCGCTCCCGCTGCCGTACTACGCCGTCACCCCGGACGCCAGCATCGTCGGTGTGGCCGTCGTGCTGCTGCTCCTCGGCGCGGTCACGGCCGCCGTCGCCGCCTATCTGCGCACCATGGACCACCGCCGGACCCAGGTCGTCACCGAGACCCGCCGGGCGGAGCGGCTCGCGATGGCCGCCGACCTGCACGACTTCGTCGCCCACCATGTCACCGGGATCCTGGTGCAGTCGCAGGTCGCGCGGATGATGGCGGGCACCGATCCCGAGCGTCTCGACCCCGTCCTCAAGGGCATCGAACGGGCCGCCACCGAGGCACTCGCCTCGATGCGCCGCACGGTCGGCGTCCTGCGTGAACACGACGACGGCACCGGGCCCGCCGACCGGCGCCCGGTCGGGGACCTGGCGGGCATCGACGAACTGGTGCGCGGTTTCGACGGCGTCGGCGGTGTCGACGGACAAACGGCCGTCCTGCGCCACGACCCGGCCGTCCCCGCCGACCTGCCGCACGAGGTGCAGGCCGCCGCCTTCCGGGTGGTGCAGGAGTCCCTGACGAACGTCCGCCGGCACGCGGCCGACGCCACCGAGGTCACCGTCGACCTCCGCTACGCCCGCGGTGACCTGGAGGTCTCCGTGCGTGACGACGGGCGCGGCGGTGCCCGGCTGCCGGAGGCGGCCCGGGGTGGCGGCTTCGGCCTGGTCGGTCTCACCGAGCGGGTCACCGCGCTCGGCGGCCGGATCCGGGCCAGGCCGCGCGAGGACGGACCCGGCTGGGAGGTCGTCGCCGTGCTCCCGGCCGCCCCGGTGGCCGCCCGCTGAGCTGAACCTCCCGGCCCGACGGCCCGTATCTCCTCTCGGGGATGGCGGGAGACCGCGTGCACGGAAGGAGAACAGCGTGTCGATACCGCCCGAACCGGGCCGGACGACGAAGCGTCCCACGATCGAGCCCACCTACGTCATGCGCCGGCGCAGGACCGAGGCCCTGGCCGAGCTGCTGCGCGAGTTCGAGCAGTACAAGGGGACGGCACCCGCGAACGACGAGTACGAGACCGTCGCCGTACCGCCGGCGGCCATGCCCGCGCCCCCGCCCGAACCGCCCCGCGCCCCCGCACCGGAGCCGAAGCCCGCGCCCGAGCGGATCCTGCCCCGGACGGAGTACGAGACCGAGGAACTGCCCCCGGTCATGGTCGGCGAGGACTTCGGCTCCGACACGGTCCCGGCCGGCGCGCGGCGACGGCAGCGACGGCGCCCCGTGCCGCCCGGCGGCGGATCCGGCCTCAAGCGCGCCGCAGTGGTCGTCGGTATCGGCGCGGCGGCCCTCCTCGGCTTCGGCGCCGCGCTCCTGCTGCCCGGCGGCGAGAAGGAGAAGGAGGCGCGCGCCGTGACCCCGACCCCGGCCCCGTCGGCGCCCGCGACCTCGGCCCCCGCCCGGAACGCCGGCGTCGACCCCGACGGCGCCGGCACCCTCCGCGAGGGCGACAGCGGCGCCGAGGTCTCCGAACTCCAGGAGCGGCTGCTCCGTATCCCGAACGTGTACGACAACGGTTCCACCTCGGGCCAGTACGACGCCGTACTGACGGAAGCGGTGGCGCGGTTCCAGCTCTGGTACGGCATCCGGGGCGACGAGACGGGCGTCTACGGCAACGACACCCGCCAGGACCTGGAATCCCGCACCGCGCTCTAGGCCCTGGCGTCACATTCCCGCCTGCCCCGCGACGCCATGCACGCTCCCCCACTCTCGGCTTCGCTCGAGCGGGAGGTACCCCCACCGCCGCACCGGGCCCTGACCCGAGTACGTCCAGTACGCGGATCAGGGCCCGGCACGCCGAGAGCCCGCTCCCCCAGTCTCGGCTTCGCTCGACCGGGAGGTACCCCCACGACGCCGCGGGGCCGCCCTTCGGGCGACGGCGGGAATGTGACGCCAGGACCCAGTCACTGGCCGGGGCCGCGGCCCCGGTGCGTCACGGGCGTATCCGGGTTGTTGCCCCGCCCCGAACGGACCATATTGTCCCTATGGTGACGAAGGCGTCCGGCGTGTCGCGGGCCGCCACGGCCGGTGAGGCGATGGCGGTGGTCGATGGGCGCGGCCTCGTCGTGGGGTGGAGCGAGGGGGCCCGGCGGCTCACCGGCCACACGGCCCGGGAGGTCACCGGCCGGCCGGCGGCGGACCTGGTCGACGGGGACCCGGCGGCGTTGTGGCGGACGCTGCTGACGCACGGCGACGCGCTGGCGGACCTGCGCTACCGCGACGGCCGGCGGCAGAAGGTGGCGCTGCGGATCTGCCCGGTGCGGGGCGCGGCGGGCGAGCGGCGCAGGTTCGTCGTCCAGGCGAGCCCCGACCGCGGCGAGCGGGGCCTCGGCGAACTGGCCTTCGAGCAGGCCTCCATGTCCATGTCCATCTTCGACACGGGACAGCGCTATCTGCGGATGAACGACTGGGCGTGCCAGGTCATGGGCCAGCCCGAGGAGGAGTTCCGCCACCGGTACTTCCCCGACACCGTCGAGGACGCCACACACAGCCGGGGCTTCCTGCGCCATCTGGAGATCGTGGTGGAGACCGGGCAGCCGGTCCGCTACGAGAGCTGGACCCGTTCCCCCTCCGGCCGGCGCATGCACGCCTGGACCTCCGAGATGTGGCCGGTCCGGGACCACTCCGGACAGCTGATCGGCACCGCGCTCGCCGCGTTCGACAGCAGCGAGCAGTTCGCGGCCCGCCAGCGCCTCGCCCTGCTGAACGAGGCCGCCGGGTCCATCGGCACCAAACTCGACGTCGTCCAGACCGCCCGTGAACTCGCCGAGCTGGCCGTGCCCCGGCTCGCCGACTTCGCCAGCGTCGACCTGCTGGAGTCCGTCCTCCAGGGCGAGGAACCCGAGACGGTCCCCCTGGACCGGGGTGTGCGCCTGCACCGCGCCGCCCACCACTCCGACACCCCGGGGGTCCCCGAGGCGGCGATCGCCCTGGGCGCCGCCGACGAGTACCCGCACTCCTCACCCCCGGCCCGCGCCCTCCTCACCGGCGAGCCCGTGCTCACCCGTACCGGCGACCAGGCTCTCGACGCCTGGTTCGCCCTGCACGGCGCCCGCTCCGCCAAGCTCCGCGAGGCCGAGGCCCACGACCTGTCCCTGATGGCCGTCCCCCTGGTGGCGCGCGGCACGACCCTCGGCGTGGCCGTCTTCGTCCGCCTGCTGACCCCCGAGCGTCCCGACGCCTTCGACCAGGACGACGTCTCCCTCGCCGAGGAACTCTCCAGCCGGGCCGCGGTCTGCGTCGACAACGCCCGCCGCTACACCCGGGAACGCACCACAGCGCTGGCGCTCCAGCGCAGCCTGCTGCCGAAGACGGTCGCGGGACAGGCGGCCGTCGAGTTCGCCTCCCGCTATCTGCCGGCGCTGTCGCAGGCCGGGGTGGGCGGCGACTGGTTCGACGTGATCCCGCTGTCCGGGACCCGGGTGGCCCTGGTCGTCGGGGACGTCGTCGGCCACGGCATCCACGCCTCCGTCACCATGGGCCGGCTGCGCACGGCCGTGTGGGCGCTCGCCGACGTCGACCTGCCGCCCGACGAACTCCTCACCCATCTCGACGACCTCGTCGAGCACCTGGCCGCCGGTGACGACACCGGCAACGGGGAGATCGGCGCGACGTGCCTCTACGCGGTGTACGACCCGGTGGACCGCAGCTGCTCGATCGCCTCGGCCGGACATGTGCCGCCCGTGGTGGTGCGGCCCGACGGCACGGTGGAGGTCGTCGAGGTGGTCGCGGGACCGATGCTCGGCGTCGGCGGACTCCCCTTCGAGGCGACCGAGCTGCGGCTGCCCGAGGGCTCGGTCCTCGCCCTCTACACCGACGGCCTGGTCGAGGCCCGCGACCGTGACGTCGACACCGGCACCGCCGCCCTGCGCGCCGCGCTGGAGGGTCCGCTGGGCAGTCTGGAGAGAGCCTGCGACAGGGTGCTGACGGCGCTGCTGCCGGACACCCCGGCCGACGACGTGGCCCTGCTGCTCGCCCGCACCCGCGCCCTGGACGCGGGACAGGTGGCCGTCTGGAACCTCACCGACGACCCCGCGCTGGTCGCCAACGCCCGCAAACTGGCGACGGACCAGCTCAATCGCTGGGGCCTGGAGGAGGCCGTCTTCGTCACCGAACTCGTGGTGAGCGAACTCGTCACCAACGCCATCCGCTACGGCGGCGCCCCCATCCAGCTGCGTCTGATCCGGGACCGCACGCTGATCTGCGAGGTCTCCGACGCCAGCAGCACGTCACCGCATCTGCGCCGGGCCCGCCAGTTCGACGAGGGGGGCCGCGGCCTGCTCCTCGTCGCCCAGCTCACCGACCGCTGGGGCAGCCGTCCCAGCGGCGCGGGCAAGACCATCTGGGCCGAGCAGGCACTGCCACCGGCCCTGTAGGACCGCGGAAACGCCTGTCGGGGGCGGCTCGCGCCACCCCCGACAGCCTCGCGTCGTACGAGGACTACTGCTTCCGCAGGCGCACCGACACCCCGTGCGCCGTGAAGACCTGCTCGGCCGTCCAGCCGTCGACGGCCACGGAGACCTCGGCGAACCGGCCCTGCAGGGACCGCGCGTCGATGACGGCGACCGTGCTGCCGGAACGCGGCGCCTGCTCCGCGTCGAAGCGGACCACCAGCTTGCTGCCCCGCTCCAGGACGGCGCGCCGGTCGACCGAGAGGGCCGGGGCGTCGCCGCGGTCCAGCGTCACATCGAGGACACCGGCCTGCGTGTACTCGCCGCGGACGCGGACACCGTGGTCGCCGGTGGCCAGCGTGCCGCCGTCCACGCGGATGTCACCGCGGCCGAAGGCCTCCTTGGAGCCCGCCGCGAGGACACCGGCCTCGACGACGGTGCCGCCCTTGTACTCGTTGGCCCCGGCCAGCGTGAGCGTGCCGCTGCCCTTCTTCACGAGGCGGCCGGTGCCGTCGAGGTCGTTGCGCCAGGTGTCGGCCGCGTGGAAACCGCCGAGGGAGGCGTCCAGCGTGACGGTCACATCGCCGTCGAGGGCGCCGTAGCCGTCCGCCGCCGCGAACAGGTTGAGCCGGCCCCACTGCTCCCAGCCGTCCAGCAGGACATAGCCGGAGGGCAGCGCGGTCGTGCGCAGCACCTCGCGCCGCTGCGCCGCGTCCAGGTAGGGCAGCCGCGTCTCCAGCAGGACCTCGGCACCCTTCGGGACGGTCAGGTCCTCGGACTTTCCACGCCGGGTGAGCACGTACGTCAGCTTCGGCTCGACCGTGCGCAGGTTGGCCACGCGGTCGGCGTACCGGTCGTCGGCGTCGGAGTGCGCGTACGCGAACAGCGTGTCCGCGGTGGTGCCGGTCCTCGCCTGGAAGTACTCGGCGGCCTGCCGGCGCGCGGCGGCCTTGAGCGCCGCGTTCTTCGGGTCGGCGAGCGCGGCGGCGGCCAGCGCGGTGGCCATGACCCGGCCGCCGAGGACGTCGACCGTGGAGTGCATACCGGACATGATCCGGGTGTGGCTCAGCTCGAAGGCGCGGGTCACGATCTCCTGGAACCGCTCCGGGACCGCGTACGCGAACGCCAGCGCCGCCAGGTGGAAGGCGTTGGTGTGACCGCTGGGGAAGCCGCCGTCGTCCGCCGGGTTCTCACCGCGCTGCCGCAGCAGCTGCCGTACGACGACGACCTCGGAGTCGTAGACGGGGAAGCCGAGCTCGTCCTTCTCGCCGGTGTCGACGACCTCGCTGTCCTCGTTCATCCGCCACGGACGCGGGTACTGGAAGGCGGCCTTGGCGGGGTTGCCCGACATGAACGGGCCGCGCACGGTGTCGACGAGCCTGGCCACCTGGCCGAGGTCGGAGTCGTACGAGCCCGCGCCCAGCGCGGAACCGGCGGGCGCGTCGGCCGGCAGCACATCGCTGATCTTGCCGGCCGGGATGCCGTCCGGCGCGGAGGTGATCGAGGTGACCGCCTTGGCACCCGAGCGGTACAGCTCGGCCAGCGGGCCCAGCGCGCCGATCATGGCGTAGCTCTGGTGCTGCCGGTCGTAGACGAACGCCTCGCGGGCCTGCGCCTCCGTGCGGCGGCGGGTGAGGCGCGCGCAGTAGCGCATGTTGTCGCGCAGGATCTCCGGACGCAGCGGGGTGCCGGTGTTCCAGGCGCCGCCCGTCTTCCAGATCTCCGCGAAGCCGCCGAGCGCGCGGACCACGGCGTTGGTCTCGGGGGTGAGGTTCGCCGTGATGTTGGTGGTGTAGTCGTCCACGAACGGGGTGAACGCGGTCGCCGCCTTGGCCTCGGCCGCGGAGGCCTGCCACAGGGGCGCGAGGCTCGGAGCGGCGATCAGGCCGGCCGAGACGCCGAGGGAGTTCCTGAGGAAGACACGGCGGTTGAGTCTGTGGTGCCCGGCAGTTGACGGCATCGAGCGCCGCTCCTTTCGCGGAGGGTTGATCGGGTGCGGGCTGAGCGTGGAGTTGACGAATGACCGGTCGGTGTCCGGTCGGCGACCGGACGGTGATCAGGGGGTGACCGGTCGGAGGAGCGTATGTGAGAGTGCCAACGCCCCCTGGACCGGGGGCACTTGGAGCACATGCGGTCGCGCGGACGGTACAGCGTCGAGGAGTGCTTCGGCGAATGCCGTGTACAGGACGGGCCGGGAGCGGATCGTCCCGCCGGCCACCACCACGTCGTCCACGGCGACCCCGCGGGCGGCGAGCCGCGCCACGAGCGCGGCGAGCGCGCGGCCCCCCTCGGCGATCACCCGATGGGCGAGAAGGGAGCCTTCCTCGGCCGCGTCGAACACCACGGTCGCGTGCCGGCCCCAGTCGGCGGACACATCCGTCGCGGACTCCAACGCCCCGCCGAGAGCGGGAACCTCGCTCACCCCGAAGGCCGCGGTCAGCCGGTCGGCGAGCGCGTCGGGTGCCTCACCCCGGTCGTGCGCGGCCCAGACCGCGCGGGCCGCCTCACGGACCAGACCGGCGGCACCGCCCTCGTCGCCGAGGACCGCGCCCCAGCCGCCGACCTGCACCGCGGTTCCGTCGGCGGACCGGCCGACGGCCACCGAACCGGTGCCCGCGACCAGGCCCACGCCCCGGTCGAAACCGGCGGCGGGCACCAGCAGCTCGGCGTCGCCCACCACCAGACACGGCACCTGAAGCCGTTCCTGGAGGGCGAGACGTATCCCCTCGCACTGCCGGGGTGTCTCGCAGGCATGCGCGCCGACGGCCACGGCGGACGGGAGGGTGTGCCCGGGCAGCACCTCCCCGACCAGCGCGGCCAGCCAGGAGGCGGCGGACGCCGGGTCGTGCGGTCGCCAGCCGCGGCTGGGACGGATGTGGTCGGCCACCGGGTCCGTCCCCGCGACAGCACGGAGATGGGTCTTGGTGCCGCCCACGTCGATACCGACCGCGACGGGCCTGGAGTCCTGCACGTGAGGCTTCTTTCGTCGTTGCGTTGCGATGGGCGCAGCGACGGCTGGGCGAAACCGTGCCTGGACACACAGGGTCTGTGGGGGGTGCTCGTGAGGCCCCGGGACGGGCCTCTGCGGGTGCGGTAGGCGAGTACCGCTTGACTTCGTTAGGAAATTAACTAACGAATAAGGGTGCGTCAAGGGTTATGACGCCGGAGTCCGCACGACCGTGCGGACGGAAGATCGCGGTACGACTGGGGAGAGCATGCAACTGAGCGAGAGCGCCCGCGCTGTCTTCGCCGTACTGGCCGCGTCGAGCACCGCCACCCGCCCCCAACTGGCCACCGGGGCGCGTCTGTCCAAGCCGACCGTCTCCACCGCCGTGGCCGAGCTGGAGGCGGCCGGCCTCGCCGCCCGCTCCGGCACCCTCAACGGAGGAACCGGCAGGTCAGCGGCTGTGTACGATCTCGGGCTCGCGGCCGGCGCGGTCCTCGCCGTCGACCTCGGCCCCAGCGTCACCCGGGTGCGGGTGTGCGCCCTGGACGGCACGCTGCTCGCCGAGGGCACCGGGCTGCGGGCGGACACCGTCGACGTGGTCGCGGACGCCCTCTGCGGGCTGTCGTCCGGGGCGCCGCTGCGCGCCATCGTCGTCGCCGTGGGCGATGTCACCGTCCAGAGCCGGGAGGGCACGGCCGTCCGGCCCGCCACCGCCAAGGCGGGGCCCATCTTCGACGCCCTGACCGTGACCCTGCCGCCCGGCGTGCCCGTGCACGTCGAGAACAACGTGAACTGCGCGGCCCTGGCCGAACTGCACGAGGGCGCCGCCCGCGGCCGGGACACCTTCGGCTATCTGCGGATCGGCGTCGGTATCGGTCTCGGTGTCGTCATCGGCGGCCAGGTGCTGCGCGGCGCGAACGGCGCCGCCGGTGAGGTGGCCCGGCTGCCCTACCCCTGGGACGCGGACCGGGAACCCCGCCACGAGGGCCTGGAGGCGCACATAGGGGCGGGCTCACTGCTGCGGCGGGCGGCGGACGCCTGGCGGGGCGTGGACGACCCCTGCCCGGACACCGTCGACGGGCTGTTCGCGCTGGCCGACGCCGGACACGCCACGGCCTGCGCCGTGGTCGGCCGGCACGCCGCCGACGTGGGCAGACTCGCCGTCGCGGCCACCGCGGTCCTGGACCCCGGCCTGATCGTGCTGGGCGGCGCCGTGGGCTCCCAGCCCCTGCTGCTGCCCGGCGTACGGGCCGAGCTGGCGCGGCTGAGCTGGCCCACCGAGGTCGTGAGCAGCGCGCTCGGCGACAGCGGCACCGTCGTGGGGGCCAGTCGGCTGGCCGTGGCCCGGGGAATCCAAACCGTGACCGGAGGGGGAATCCAAACCGTGACCGGAGGTGCGGCGGTGAAGCATTGACGGACTCCACCGGCATCTGCCAATGTCCGGACAAGCGCTTTCTAAGTCGGCCGGGACGCCGGCTTGGGGCGAGCCTCCCGCCCGTACTCGACGTACGGCAACCGCACGAGGGCGTGCCCGTGCGGTGACGGCCGACAAGGCCGGGGATCCCGCCCCGCGTGGACGACGCGGCCGGGCGAGGCCGTGCCCCCCGGAAAGCAGCTTTCCTGCAAAATGCACCCGTGCCGCCTCGGTCGGCGCGCCGTGCTCTGTCCCCTACCGAAAAAAAGGGATCGAAGATGACCACTGTGGGTGTGCGGCGCTCAAGCCGACTCGGCCGCGGCGGTATGCGCCGCCTGGTTCCCCTCGCTGCCGGTGTCTCGGCGGCCGCCCTGCTGCTCTCCGCCTGCGGAGGAGGGGACTCCGGCTCGGGCGGTACCTCCAAGTCGCTGACGTTCTGGATCTCCACGGTTCCGGGGCAGGACGCGGGCTGGAAGAAGATGGTGGCCCAGTACGAGAAGGAGACCGGCGTCAAGGTCAAGCTGGTCAACATCCCCTACGACGGCTACGCGACGAAGCTGCGCAACTCCGCGCAGGCGAACTCGCTGCCCGACGTGGCGGCCGTGCCGGCGCTCGACCCGATCTGGTCGAACAAGCTGATCGACCTCAGCGACATCGCCAACAACAAGACGAACAAGATCAACGCCAACTTCGTCGCCAAGGACTCCTCCGGGAAGGTGCTGTCCATCCCCTCGGACGTCACCGCGTCCGGCATGTTCATCAACAAGTCGCTGTTCGAGAAGGCCGGCGTCGACTACCCGACCTCGCCCGACAAGACCTGGACCTGGGACGAGTTCATCAAGGCGGCGAACGAGGTCCGGGAGAAGACCGACGCCAAGTACTCCCTGACCTTCGACCAGTCGCCGTCGCGACTGCGCGCCATGGTCTACGAGATGGGCGGCAAGTACGTCCACGCCGACGACTCCGGCAAGTTCTCGGTGGACGACGCGACCAAGAAGGCCGTGAAGACCTTCGTCGGCTGGAACGACGACAAGACCATGCCGAAGTCGGTGTGGACCAGCGGCGCCGACCCGTCGGCCATGTTCCAGAGCGGTGACGTCGTCGCCTACTGGTCCGGTGTGTGGCAGGTCGCCGCCTACGCGGAGAGCATCACCAAGTTCGACTGGGCGAGCGTCCCGACCCCCGCCCAGCCGGTGCAGGCCAGTGACGTCAACAGCGGTGGTATGACGGTCGGCTTCAACAACAACGCCGACGCGGCCGGCGCCGCGAAGAAGTTCCTGTCCTGGCTGTACGAGCCCGACCACTACAAGACGCTCTGCGAGACCTCCGGCTTCCTGCCGGTCGAGAGCGGTCTGAACCCGGAGTACCCCTTCAAGTCCGAGGCGGCGCAGGCGGCGTTCAAGCTCTACAACGAGTCGATCCCGCTGTACGACCCCATCTCCGGCTACTTCAACAGCGCGCAGACCAACTGGGTGCTGAAGGGCAAGAGCCTCGCCGACGACCCGACCAAGGCGGAGCTCGGCAAGGCGATCAACGGAGAGCAGTCGTCCGACAAGGCCCTGCAGAACATCGTCGACGGCTACAACACGCAGGTCGGCGGCTGATCACGGACCGGCAGTCCCGGGCGGCGGAGTCCCGACCCCGCCGCCCGGGCCCCCGGACCCCACCCACGTGATGCAGGGCTCAAGGCCTGAGCCTCCAGGAACCCATTCCACCAGCACGGAGTCAGGAAGATGACCAAACGCGCCCCGGACGCTTCGGACGTGTCCGTGAGCCCGCCCAGGAGACGAAGCAAGTACACCCTCGCACCGCTCGTCCTCATCTCGGGCAACGTCGTGCTCTTCGCGCTGTTCTTCGTCTGGCCGGCGGTGATCGGGCTCGTCTACTCCTTCACGAACTACACGGGAGTCGGGTCGTTCCAGTTCATCGGACTGGACAACTACAGCAAGCTGTTCGGGGACTCCGCCTTCTACGACGCGATGAGCCGCACGCTGCTGTACACCGTGCTCTTCGTCCCGCTGAACTTCGTGCTCTCGCTGCTCATCGCCAATGTGCTGGTGAGCAAGAACGCCAAGGGCACGTCGGTCGCCCGCATCTTCTTCTTCATCCCGTGGCTGCTGTCGCCCATCATCGTGGGTGTCCTGTGGCGGTGGCTGTTCGGTGAGAACTTCGGACTGGTCAACTACTTCATCGAGAAGCTCGGCGGAAGCGCCGTTCCCTGGCAGTCGAACGCGGACCTGTCACTGATAGTGGTCGTCGTGGCGGCGGCCTGGGCCTGGACGGGCTTCTCCATGCTGCTGTTCATCGCGGCGATCAAGAACGTCCCGACGTCGTACTACGAGGCGGCCGCGCTCGACGGCGCCGGTCCCTGGCGCCAGTTCATCAGCATCACCCTGCCGAGCATCGCCCCCACGTCCTTCATCGTCATCCTGCTCAACACGATCCACGCGATGAAGGAATACGCGGTGTTCGCCTCCCTCAACAACGGTGGACCCGGAACGTCGAACAACCTGATGGTCCAGTACATCTACCAGACGGGGTTCAAGTCGGGCCAGATCGGCTACGCGAGCGCCGCGTCGTTCGTGCTCATGCTCATTCTGATGGCCGTCGCGATCATCCAGATGATGGTCAACCGGCGGGTGGAGAACCGATGACAACCACAGACATGCCACGCAAGGTCGACGCCGGCCCCGGACGGCCTGTCCGCAAGAAGCGGTCCGGCGGCTCGGCCACCGGTGGGCTGCGGCGCGCGGTGGCCCCGACGACACTGCTGTGGGTCCTCGCGGGCCTCTACGGGCTGCCGGTGCTGTGGTTCGTCCTCAGCTCCCTCAAACCGGCGGGAGACCTGTTCTCCCTTCCGCTGACGGTGTTCCCCGAGAACCCCACCCTGTCGGGTTACCGGGAGGCGTGGGCGAGCGCCAACTTCTCCGGGTACTTCATCAACACCGCCATCGTGTGTGTGATCGCGACGATCCTCACGGTGGGCGTCAGCTGCTGCACCGGGTACGCGCTGGCCAAGTACGACAACAAGTGGCTCAAGGCGTTCTTCCTCGGCATCCTGGCCACCACGATGCTGCCGGCCGAGGTCATGCTCGCCCCGCTGTTCCTGGTCGTCCGCGACCTCGGCTTCTACAACTCGCTCTCCGGCATCATCCTCCCGGCCCTGCTCACCGCGACCGGCTGCTTCATGTTCCGCCAGTTCTTCCTGACGGTCCCCGACGAACTCATCGAGGCCGCGCGCATCGACGGCGCGAAAGAGCTGTCGATCTTCCTGCGGATCATGGTGCCGCTCTCCCGGCCGATCATGCTGACGCTCGCCATCCTGTCGTTCCAGTGGCGCTGGAACGACTACATCTGGCCGCTGCTGATGCTGAACGACCCGGAGAAGTTCACGGTCCAGATCGGCATCCAGAGCCTCGTCGGCGCGCAGAACATCAACTGGTCGGTGCTGCTCGGCGGTTCGGTCATCTCCATGATCCCGTTGATCGTCATCTTCCTGGTCTTCCAGAAGTACGTCATGAACGCCGACATCAACGCCGGACTGAAGGACTGACCTTGCCCTCCGCGCTCGACCACGAGTTCGTCCGGTCGGCGGCCCGCGCCGCCGACCGGTCGGCCGCCCCGCTGGCGGCCGACCCCGACGCGGAACCCGCCGGTGTTCCGCACCGTGGTCTGGCGTGGCGGGTGAAGACCCTGGTCGCGGCCTACCGCTCCCCGGACTCCGCACTGCACGGCAGCGAGCGGGCCGTCGCCGCCGCGACGACCCACCTCCGTGCCCTGCGGGCCGCGCAGACCACCACCGGTCTCTTCGCCGGCGGCGACAACGTGCAGTCACCGCCGGACTCCGCGTTCACCGTCAACGACGTCTGCGACGCGCACGTCCTCGCCGCCGGAGCGGGACCCGACCTGCGCGACGTCACGGCCGCGCTCGCCGACATCGCGGGCGCCACCACCGGCAGCCTCCTGACCGGCGGGGTGCACACCCCGAACCACCGCTGGGAGCTGTCCGCGGCCCTGGCCCGGCTGCACCGCTCGTTCCCCGACGACCGGCTGCTCGACCGCGTCGCGCAGTGGCTCGCCGAGGGCGTCGACATCGACACGGACGGCCTGTACTCGGAACGCAGCGCCAACTACGCGGCCCATGTGTCCAACCCGTCGCTGCTTCTCCTCGCGGAGGTGCTCGGCCGCGCCGACCTGCTGGACGCCGTCGCCCGCAATCTCACCACCACCCTGGACCTGATCAGGCCGGACGGCACGGTGGAGACCGTCCACTCGCGCCGCCAGGACCAGCACCACCCGTTCCCGCTGGCCCCCTACCTGCCGCACTACCGGCTGCTCGCGATCCGCACCGGCCGGGGCGACTTCGCGCGGGCGGCGCGGCTGGCGGCCGCCGGCGGCATCGACGACCCCGACCTGCTCGCCCAGACCCTCCTCACCCCGGACCTGTGCCGCACCCTGCCGGCCCCGGACGAGGAGACGCTTCCGCGCGAGACGTACCTCACCACCGCGCGCCTCGCCGCCCGCGCCTCGGCCACCGCGCACACCGTGGTGTACGGCGGCTCCGACGTGCCCCGGCACCGCCGCGTCCGCTCCGGCCTCGCCTGCAACCCCACCTTCCTGCGCCTGTTCGCCGGCGACGCCGTCCTCGACGCCGTCCGGCTCTCGCGCGGCTTCTTCGACCTGGGCCCCTTCCGCGCCGCCGACATGGAACAGCCCGCCGACCACCGCCACCGGCTCACCGAGACCCTCACGGCCGCCTACTACCAGCCGCTCCCCGAGGGCGCGAGGCGGGACGACGGCGCCTACCGGCTGGTCGACGACGGACGCTTCTCCGCCTCGATGGCGTTCCCCGAACGGCCCCGCGACGAGGTCTCCCACACCACCCGCGTCGACGTGGACCTGCGGGAGGACGGCGCCGACCTGCGGATCGACATCAGCGGACCACGCGTGCCCTGGGCCCTGGAACTGACCTTCCGGCCGGGCGGCGTGCCCGAGGGCGCCGTACCGATCGGCGACGGACGCTGGTGCCTGACGACCGGGCCGATGACCTACCGGGTCGGCGACGACGAGATCCTGGTCGAGGCCGGCCTCCGGGCGGGCGAACCGCTCGCCGGACCGGACCGCGCCGACGTACTGCGCTACGACCCGGGGCAGGACCACACGGTGGTGGGCGGCACCGACGCGACGACCGGGAACCGCGTCTACGTGGGCGGGCTCGGCCCGCACACCCTGACCCTCGCCCTGCGCGCCCGCCGGCCCGCACCCGTCGTGTGACCCCGCCGCACCCCACCATGGCCACCCCAGGCATGAAGGATTGATCCCCGTGCACCTCCCACGCCAGCTCGGTTCGCTGCACGACCTGCCGGACACTCCGGAGGCGTACGACGCCGTGCTCGCCGACATCACCGAGCAGGCACTGGCCCGCCTCACCCCCGAGGGCAGCCTCGAACACCCCGACTGCGTCGACGACATCGGCGACACCTCACTCGGCATCACCTCGCTGCTGGCCCTCGCCTGGCAGCGCACCAAGGACCCGCGTCTGCCGGAGGCGGTCGGCCGCAGCACCGACTTCCACCTCCGGGAGCGCGTCTACACGGACGACAACCCCGGCTACCCCAACCTGCGGGTGCGCGACTCCGGCCTCCCGTACGCCCGTTACACCCTGGCGTCCGGCGCCCATCCCATCGGCGACTGGCCGAGCACCGTGTGGGCGCTGCTCCAGGCCGTCGACCTGCTCGACCTCGCCGAGGGCCTCCTCACCGACGCACAGACCGCCGCCCTGCGGGAGACCGGCCGCGGCTACTGGCGCTGGCTCACCGAGGCGACCTTCTTCAACCCGCAGGAGGCCGGCAACCAGGCCATCGGCTGCGTGGTCGGCGGCCTGATGCTCGCCCGCCACCTCCCCCCGGAGGAGGGGGCCGAGGTCCGCGCCCGCGCGATCGCCCTCTACACCGAGGAGATCCGCGCCCACCGGGTACGCGACCGGGGCGCCCTGCTCCCGCCGGAGCACGGCGGCGCCTGGGACAACAACTACGGCCCGATCTCCCTGTCGTTCCTCGCCCAGGCCCACCGGGTCAGCGGCGAGGCGGTCTTCGCCGAGGACGGGGACGCGGTCGCCCGCTACCTGGACGCCCGCCTCACCACCGGCGGCTTCGACTGCGGCGGCCCCCGCTACAGCGAACAGCACTCCGGCTTCGAGTCGGTGCTCGGCCTGCGCTACTTCGGCCACCGCGTCGGCGCCGACCTCGGCCGCTACCGGGGCGACCTCCGCTGGGGCCGGCACGCGGTCAAGCCGGACGGCGGGGTCGACGGCCACTTCGCGTGGATGCTGGTCTGGCAGATCCAGGACACCACCCCCTGGCACCGCACCCCGTCCACCGGACCGGTCCGGCACCAACTGCGCTCCGGCGGGGTCTCGGTCGCCTTCGACTCGAAGATGACCCCGTCCCTCGTCGAGGCCGACGGCACGTACTTCCTGCCGGCCGCCGTCAACCGCCAGCACGGCTTCGGCCCGGTCGTCGACGGCTTCCTGCTCTGCCGTCCCATGGGAGAGGTCCGCGTCCGGGACGCCCGCGCCGACGGCCTCAGGGCCAAGCTGGTCACCAAGCCGGTCGTCACCCGCGACCACGTCCTGCGCCATGTGCGGTCCCTGTACGTCACCGACGGCACCCGCCTGTGGACCACCGTCGCCGTCGAACGCCTCCCCGGCGAGCCGTATCTGCTGGCGGGCCTGCCGTACGTGACGGACGACGCCGGCGGACTGCGCCGGATCGCGGACGCCGAGGTGGCCTCCGCGGGCGACCTGTGGCTGACCCACCCCGCCGGTGAGGGCCCGGAGTTCTTCGACGCCCGCGCCGACACCACCCAGGAACTCGCCGCCTTCGCCCTCGCCGCCGACCCGCGCGGCTACGGCGACCCCGACGAGGGCTGGTCGCATCTGATCGCCTCCACGGCCATCGAGGCGACCCCCGCTCCGGGTGCGCCGGCCGACCTGAGCGTCTTCGCCGTCCGCCACGGCGGCTCCGGCGAGATCTTCGACCCCACCTTCGACCATGTCACGGACGGCCTGAGAGTCCGCACGGAGGCCTTCACCGCGGTGATCGGCGACCCGAGGGGCGACGAACGGGGCGAACCGACCCTGACCCTCCGCGCCTGAGCCTCCGGGCCCGACCACGGGCCCCCACCAGCCGGCAGCCCGACGTACCTGACAACGTCGGGCTGCCTCGTTCTCCCGTCCGGTCCGCGCCCTACGCAGGTTCCGTGCCCGGGGCGCCCGCCTTCACCGGGGGCATCGCGGACCGGGGCACCACCAGATCCGCGTGCTGCCCGGTCGTCGCCACCAGCTCCGCGTTGCGCTGATCCGTGCGGCACACCCAGGCGACCGCCTCGCCGTGCCCCTTGCCGAACTCCTCGTGCCGGGCCACGAGCCGCCGGAGCCGCTCCGCCTCGTCGAGATCGCAGAACCACACCTCGTCGAGCCGGGCCCGCACCCGCCGCCAGGGCCCCTCGTCCACCAGCAGATAGTTCCCCTCGGTCACCACCAGCCGGGCCGAGGGCGGTACCGGGATCGAACCGGCGAGGGGCTGCTCCAGGACCCGCTCGAAGCCCGGCGCGTACACGACCTCCTCCTCGTCGCCGCGCAGCCGCTCCAGCAGCGCCGCGTACCCCGCCACGTCGAACGTGTCCGGGGCCCCCTTGCGGTCCCGGCGCCCGAGCCGGTCCAGCTCCACGTCGGCGAGATGGAAGCCGTCCATGGGCACATGGGCGACCCACGGCTCGCCGTCGCCGTTGAGGGCCCGGGTCAGCTCCGCGGCCAGGGTGGTCTTCCCCGCACCGGGGCTCCCGGCGACACCGAGGAGCGCCCGGCGCCCGGGGCGGGCCAGCGCGGCGGCCCGGTGCAGCAGATCGTCGAAGGTCAGGGACATGCGGACGACGGTAGACCCTGACCCGGGGTACTCGGGCCCGGACCGGGCAGACGATGTCTGCCGCCGGCCGAAGTACGGTCGGGGCGAAGGGGCGGAAGGGATCGGATGAGAGACAGACCCTGGTCGGAGCCGGACGACGACAGCTCGGCGACTCGGGAGGAACTCGCACGGCTGCGCGCCGAGGTGCGGCAGCTGCGTACCCGGATGGAGAGCCGCCCGCTGATCGCCCAGGCCCAGGGCATGCTGCGGGAGCGCTACGCCCTGCCGGACGCCGAGACCGCGTTCGCCCTGCTCCAACGCTCCTCCCAGCAGCACAACGTCAAGCTGCGCGCCCTGGCCGAGGCGGCGGTGAGCGCGCCACGCCCGGACGGCCGGAGCGCCCTGTGGTTCCCCGGCCGGGCCCGGCTGGCGGAGCCGCCGCTGAGCTTCGAGGAGGCACGCCGCCGCCGGGTCGGACGCGGCAACCGGAGCGAGGTCCTGACCGCCGTCCTCAGCCAGACCCTCGTCGTCACCGGCACCGGCATGGGCAACCTCCAGATCGCCGACCGGGCCGAGGGCGGACTGCGCATCGAGCGTCACACGGGACACCCGGAGGACTTCGTCGACTTCTTCGCCCACGTCGGTGACGAGGGCACCTCCTGCGCCAAGGCCGCGCGGGAGGTCGCCCAGGTCACCGTCCAGGACGTGGCCACGGACCCGGTGTTCACCGCGGACGCCCGCTCGGCGATCCTGCACGCGGGCAGCCGCGCCTGTCACAGCGTGCCGCTCACCACCTCGTCCGGGCTGTGCGTGGGCATGGTGTCGGCCCATTTCGCCCGCCCGCAGCGGGGCCCGACACGCGCCCAGCTGAAGGCGCTGACCGTGCTGGGCGCCGAGGCGGGCGAGTGGCTGGCCTGGTACGACCGGACCGTCGTCCTCGACGCCCTGGAACACCTGCACACCCTCGGCCGCGCCCACGGCGGCGGCAGCATCAGCCGACGCTGACCGGTCGCTCCCCGCGGGCGGCCGAGGGTGTGCCCGGCGCGGCCGTCAGCCGCAGAAGGTGGCCTCCAGCGCGCGGTTGACGGTCGCGTACACCGTGCCGTTGTTGGAGGTGTTGGCGAACGCCGTCACACTGCGCTTGCCGGTCTTCGAGGTGAACGCCCAGGTGTAGTAGCCCTGCACGGTCCCCGTGTGTCCGTACACCGAGGCCCCGCAGGACAGATCACGCCGGCGCAGCCCCAGCCCGTACGCCTGGGTGCTGTTCACCGGGGTCCACTTCAGCATCTCCTTCAGCCGCGCGGCCGAGGTCAGCTTCCCCTGCACCAGCGCGGACATGAACTTGTTCAGGTCCTTGGCACCGGAGACCAGACCGCCCGCGCTCTGGGCCCACGACGTCGTCTGCAGCGTGGAGTCGATCTTCTTGCCGGTGGAGTCGGCGGTCATGTAGCCGCGGGAGAACTTGCCGGGGATCGTGTTCTTCGGGTGGACGTAGAACGTGTCGGCCAGCTTCAGCGGCTTGATGATCCGGTCCTGGTACGCGGTCGCCACCGGCTTCTTGGTGAGCTTCTCGATCAGCATGCCCGCGACCACGAAGTTGGCGTTCGAGTACGCGTAGGACGCCCCCGGCTTGTTGGTGCGGGGCTTGGCCAGCGACAGGTCCATCAGCTGGCGGTAGGTGTAGACCTTGTTCCGCACCTTCTCGAAGCCCGCCACGCTCGGGGAGAAGAGGGTGTTGGCGTAGTCGTACAGCCCGCTGCGGTGGCTCAGCACATGGCGCACGGTGATCTTGTTGTCGGGCAGCAGTCCCGGCAGATACGTGTTGACCGAGGTGTCGAGCTTGATCTTGCCCTCGTCGACCAGCTGCAGCAGGACCACCGCCGTGAACGTCTTGGTGACGCTGCCGACGCGGATGCGGTCCCCGGTGCCGAGGGCGCGCTTGGTGGACCGGTCGGCGACCCCCTCCGCCAGGTGGTGCACCTTGCCGTTGTCGTCGATCCTCGCGAACGCGCCCGGCGCTCCCTGTGACAGCGCCGTGCGCAGCGTTTTTCGGAGTTCGGTCGTGTCGGGGCCCGCTGCCGGGGCCGCGTGGGCGGGGACCGTCAGGAGGGACAGGACGACCGCGCCCAGCGTCGCCACACCCGTGCCCACCGTTCTCGAAACCATCTGCACCATCCGATTCGTCTTCCGTTGACCGTCGTCCCACTGCCGACCGGCTGCCGTGCGACTGCCGTCATCGACAGGTGCATTGGAGTCGAGTGATCACGGAGAGTCAAGTAGCCGGATGTGCGGGTGAGTTGAGCTACTCGAAAGAGGGACAGCCGCGATGATCGGTTTCAGCCGCCGAAGAGCTGGGTCCAGTACGTGCCGGCCGCGCCGCCGCCGGCGAAGCCGATACCTATATGGGTGAACCCGGGTTTGAGGATGTTCGCCCGGTGCCCGGGGCTGTTCATCCAGCCGAGCACCACCTCGGCGGCGGACCGCTGACCGCACGCGATGTTCTCCCCGATGGACCGCCTGGTGGAGCCGGCCGCGGACGCGCGGTGCCAGGGTTCGCGGCCGTCGGGGGAGGTGTGCGCGTAGAAGGCCCGCGCGATCATGTCGGCGCTGTGCGCCTGGGCGGCGGTGGTGAGGTGGGGGTCGGGGGAGAGCGGGGGCAGACCGGCCCCGGCCCGCTCGGTGTTGGTGAGGGCGATGACCTCGGTGGCGGTCCGGTGCAGGCCGGCGGGGGAGAAGGGGTGGGCCCAGAGTGCCGTCCAGAAGACGGTGCCCGAACGGGGATCGGTGGCGTGGCCGAGGCCGGTCTGGCTCCAGGCGGGGTCGCGGAGGGTGCGGCCGGCCTTGTGGTCGGAGCGGCAGTGGTCCACGAACTCGGTGGGGGTGCGAGGGCCGGAGACCAGGTGTTCGCCGATGGTGAGGTAGCCGTAGCCCGTGGTGGTGACGCGCTGGTAGACGGAGAGACCGTCCTTGCCCTCGGCGCCGAGCCGGCCTTGGGCGGCCATGGCGGAGGCGTGGGCCCGGGCGGCCGCCGTGAGCCGCGGGTCGAGGGCCACGGGTGGGGAACCGGCGGTGGCGCGGAGGGAGTTGACCGAGTCCAGGTAGGCGTCGGGGGCGGTGTGCGCGGCGCGCGCCGGTGAGGGCCGGCCGCGCCGTTCCCCGCGCCCCTGGGCGGGTGCTCGTACGGGCGCCTCCTCCTCCAGCACCTCCACGCCGAAGTCCCTGGCCACCCCCGCCAGGCCGTCCGCGTATCCCTGTCCCAGAGCCCGGAGCTTCCAGCCCTGTCCCTTGCGGTACAGCTCCGCCAAGAGCAGTACGGTCTCCCGCTGCGGTCTCGGCGGGGTGAAGCGGGTGATCGCGCGGCCGTCGGAGGCGGTGACGAACAGGGTCGGGGCGGGCAGGTGGCCCAACGGTGTGTCGGGGGCGGCCGGGCTGATCGCGAGGGTGAGGCGGGTGGCGCCCGGGCGGAGGGCGGCCGGGGTCACCGTCAGGGTGTCGCCGGCGAGACGGGCTCCCGGGGCCGCCGGCTGGTTGTAGAAGACGAAGTCCGTGTCGCCGCGGACCCTGCCGGTGTCGTCGGTGACGAGGGCGGAGACGTCGAAGGGGCCCGGCACCCTGATCGTCAGGGTGCCGTCCGGCAGAGGGGTGTTGCCCCCGGGGACCAGCTCGTTCATCGGTGCCGTCCGTCGCAGTGACCGTCAGCCCGACAACGTCTCACCCCCGCAGGGCGGTTCCCGTGTCGTCCTGCCGTTCGGCGGCGGCCAGGGCGTCCTGGCGGCCGGAGCGCATCGTCCTGAGGGCGAGGAGGAGGACACCGATGTCGTCCAGGTAGACCGGGTCCGGCACCAGGTCGGTGGGGAGGACGAGATAGAGGACGGCTCCCCAGAAGACCCACTTGGGGCCGGTGGGCAGTCCCGCCCGGTCCAGTTCGCGCCGGGTGCGGACGAGCCGCAGGAGCAGCCAGACGGCCGCGCCGAGCAGAGCCGCCGCGACCACCGCGATCGCGACGATCACCCACGTCCAGGAATCCATCGGTCCGCCCCTCGGTCGTGCCGGGCGGTGTGCCCGGCTGGTGCCCTGTCCATCGTCTTCCCTCCGCGGGCGCCCTGTACCGCGGCGCGCGGAGCCGGGCCGGGGTCAGTGCGGGGCGCGGGCCAGGTTGTGGTCGACGAGGGCCTGGCTGACGGCCCGGATGGAGCGGGCCATGTGGTTCAGCTGCATGACCTCGGCGGCGTACATCTTGATGGTGTGCTCGATGACCGACTCCGACATCCCGAGGCTGGGCAGCTCGGCGCGGGCGGTCTGCAGGGCGGTGCGGGCGACGCGGATCTCGTGCTGGACCTGGATCTGGGCGTGCCGGGCGAGCAGCACGGGGTGGCGCATCATCGCCGGATAGCTGCCGTAACGGGCCGGCACCAGCTCACGCAGCCACTTCGCCGCGGACCGCTCCCAGTCGTAACTGCCGGGGGTCTTGACCTGACAGGGCCAGTCCGTGCGGAGGGGCGAGGAGGTGAGGGCCATGTTCAACGCTCCGGTCTTGCATCGACGCCATTGGGTGCAGCGGGTGGTGGAGTCTGGGCGGCCCCGGCATAGGGGATGGCCGGGGCCGCCTCACCCGGGGCGCCGTGGCGGGTAGGAGCGGACGGACCCGGGTGGACGGCGTGCCCCGGAGTCCCTCCGGGGCACGATCCGGGAGCAGTATTTATATATACCCACGAGTTTGCAAGAACATGAAAAAATTCATGCCGGGAAAGGTGTGAATAATCCGCTGCTGTCCTGACCGGTCGGGGCGAACGGGATCAGTCCCTCAGGAAGAAGTGGTGCTGCTCCGAGACCTGCTCGTACGCCTCCAGCCGGGCCTGGGTGCGCTCCGGGTCGGCGTCGGTCATGGCCTGGAGCAGGGCGGAGGACATCATCACGGGGGCGGCGTAGGAGTCGAAGACCAGGCGGGACCCGGTGCCGGTGGCGAACACGGCGTCGGCCTCGTCCGCGAGCGGTCCGAGCGCCAGGTCGGTCACCAGGGCCACCTTCAGCCCCGCGCCGTGGGCGACCCGCAGCGCGGTCAGCGTCTCCTGCGCGTGCCGGGGCATGGAGAACGCCAGGACCCAGGTGCCGCCCGCCTCCCGGGACTGCAGCAGCGCGTCGTAGGCGACCGTGCCGCCCTTGGTCACCAGCCGGACGTCGGGGTGGATACGGCGGGCGGCGTACGCGAAGTACTCGGCGAGCGCGCCGGAGATCCGAAGGCCGAGGACGGTCAGCGGGGCCGAGCGGGACAGGGCGCGGCCGACCGTGATCACCTGGTCGGGGTCGGCGAAGTCGCGCCGCAGGTTCTCCAGGTTCTCGATCTCGGCGTCCACGGCGGCCTGCAGTTCGTTGCTGCGGTCCGCCGCGGAGACGGCCGGGGCGCTGCCGAGGGTGGCGAGCGCGATGGACTGGAGCCGCTCGCGCAGCGCCGGGTAGCCGCTGAAGCCGACGGCCGCGGCGAACCGGGTCACCGAGGGCTGGCTCACGCCGACCCGCTCCGCGAGGTCCGTGATCGACAGGAACGCGGCCTCGGTGATGTGCTCGATCAGATACTGGGCGATCCGCCGCTGCCCGGGGGAGAGCCGGGGGCCGTCGAACAGCTCCCTGAGCCGGGACGTGGGCGACTGCTCGGGCTCCGGCGTGGTCCGCCCGGACGTGATCGCTGATGCCTGCGCACGTGCCTGCTGCGGCGATGGCACCCGCGTGCCTCCTTCGTCTCCCACGAGCACTCAACATAGCCCACGGCCCGCGCGGCCCCCGGCCGATCGTGCGACCTGCGGGAACCCGGTTTCGAGCCCACCATGGGGGTACCCGGGGTACCCGCACCCGTCGTCCACACGAGGGAGAAGGCTCGTGACCCTGCCCAGCCTGCCCGTGTCCCAGGTGGAGGTCGTGCTCTGCGACTGCTCCGCCCAGGACGCCGAACGCGTCTTCGCCTGTCTGCGCGCCCACTTCGAGTCCGACCGGCGCCCCGACGACCCGCCCCACGAGACCGGCACCGACCGCCCGACGATGTGGACCGGCATGTACGACACCGCCGTCGTCCCCACCGGCGCCGATGCGCGTCCCGAGCCGCTCTCCGCGTCCGTCACCGTCGACGTCCAGGGCAGTCCGCCCGCCGTACGGCTGCTGCGGGAGGCCCTGGAGGAGGCGTACAGCGTGCGCCAGGTCGGTGTGGACGCCGGTGACCAGGAGGTTCAGCTCCAACTGCGGGTCGAGGGGCGGGAGGGGCGCGGCTGATGACGACTCTGGGGGTGGGGCGCGGCCGTGCCGCGCGGGGTTCGGTGACGGAAGGCGCGGCCCGTGCCGGGCTGACCGCACGCGGTGTCATCTATCTGCTGGTCGGGGCGCTGGCCCTGCAGATCGCCTTCGGCGGGAGTGCGGAGCAGGCGGACCGGCAGGGCGCGCTGGAGGAGATCTCGGAGAAGCCGCTGGGGTCGGTGATGCTGTGGGCCCTGGGCGTCGGTCTGGTGGGCATGGCGCTGTGGCGGCTCTCCGAGGCCGTGTTCGGCGCGGCGGGCGCGGACGGCCGCAAGTGGACCAAGCGGCTCGCGTCCGCCGCGCGCTTCGTCTTCTACGCCTTCGTCGCCTACTCGGTGCTGACCTTCGCGGCGGGCGAGTCGGGCGGGGGCGGCGGCTCCAGCGACGAACAGTCCCGGGACGTGACCGCCCGGGCGCTCGAACTCCCCGGCGGGCAGTGGCTCGTGGGCGCGGCGGGCCTCGGGGTGATCGCCGCCGGCGGGTGGATCGGCGTACGGGCCGCCATGCGCTCGTTCCACAAGCATCTGCGGCTCGGTGAGATGTCCCGCCGGACACGACGGGCCGTCGACGTGACCGGGGTGGTCGGCGGCATCGCCCGCGGCCTGGTGTTCGCCACGGCCGGCGTCTTCGCCGTACGCGCCGCCATCAGGTACGAACCCGACGAGGCGAAGGGGCTCGACGACACCCTCCGCTCCTTCGCCGACGCCCCCGCCGGACCGGCGCTTCTCGCCGCCGTCGCGGCCGGGCTGGTGCTGTTCGGACTGTTCTCCTTCGCCATGGCGCGCTGGCGCCACGTCTGAGATTCGCTCAAGGGAACAGTCGGTCGAGGAAGGCGTTGCCGTACACCCGGTGCGGATCGAGCCGGTCCAGGATCTCCATGGCGTCGTCCCAGCCGGGGCCCGTGCCGTCGTCGAAGGACGCCGGCACGACGGTGGCGAGCACCTCCTCGTCGCTCCAGGCGGCCTCGTCCGTGTAACCCCAGCCCTTGGACCACTCGACCCGGGTGAGGGCGTGGCCGCCGTCGTACGTGGTGAGCAGGAACCGCTCCAGCTCCCGGAAGAACGCCTCGGCGTCCGGTGTCCCCGGCAGCGTCAGCACGTCCAGCCACACGGCCGTGTCCCACTCGGGCCGGTCGGCACGCGGGCGCAGCGCCGACAGCAGCGGGGCACGGGCGCCCTCGACCCCGACGTCCGCCGGGTCGTCGAGGCCGGTCACCCGGATCTCCACCGAGCCGTTGACGGGGAAGCGCCCCTGGGCCGCGTACGCGGTGAGCCGCTCGCGGTAGAACGCCGCGAACTCCGAGACCACCCTCTGCACTTGGTCCCGCGAGGTGAGCACCGCGTACCCGTTCGCGGTCACCCGCAGCGTCGTCGGCCTCAGATAGAGCAGCGTGTTCTTCGACGGCCCCCAGATGTCCGCCGAGAGCGTGGTCGTCAGCCCCAGCGAGGCCGTGGTCAGCTGCGCGTTGCCCAGCACCGGCGCCAGATACCAGGCGGCGTCGGACACCATCCGCCCGACGAGGTCGGCGACGACCGTCGGCACATGGTCCGAGAAGGGGTAGTTGTACGGCGAGGTCACCCGCCGGGAGGTGAGCGGGCGGGTCGGCTCGACGCTCCACACCTTGAACCAGGGGAACTCGGTGAACGCGAACCAGATCGCCTCCAGCCGCCCCGCCTCGTCCAGGAAGCTCGCGAACGTACGCCCGCCGGCGCCGGGCGCGGCGAACAGCTCACCGGCGGGGATGTCGGTCCGGCTCAGGCACCGCAGCTGGTCGTTCGCCCCCACCCTCAGCACGAACTCGGTGATCAGCGCCCGCCCGACGTGGGTGAGCAGCGCGGCCCCGTCCGCGTCGTCCCGGGTGAACGTCCGCAGCGCGTACCCGCCGCTGCCGGCGTCCCACACCACCGCCGTCAGCGACAGCACGAGATTGCTGAGCGAGCCGTACGTGTGACCGGGCCGCCGTGTCTCCCCGGCCGCCGGTACGGCCGTGCCGTGGGCGTCGACGGCGAGGGCGCCGCCGATCGAGAGGTCCCCGGGCGCGGGACAGGCCGTCACCCCGAGGCCGTGGCCCTCCAGGAAGGTCAGCAGGGCTTCCAGGGAGGCGCCCGCGCCCACGCGGACCGAGGCGGCGGGGCCGGCGGACTCCAGCGTCATCCCGGTGAGGTGAGCGGTCGTGTCGACGAGCATCACCGGTGCCCCGGAGTCGGTGCCGGGGGTGACGGTCAGGGGCGACCAGCCGTGGGAGAAGCCGCGCGGCCGGACCGTCCAGCCCTGCCGCCGCGCCCAGTCGACCACCGCCACGACCTGCTTCGGGTCGGCGGGCGCGCACGCCCACAGCGAGGTGGCGGTGATCTCACCGCCCCAGTTGCGGTACGCCGACCGGTACAGCTCGACATCAGCCGGAAAACCGGGCAGCTCGGCCGCGGCGGCGGCCGGGTCCTGGCGGACGAACTGCGGGGTGAGGGCGAGCGCGGCGGCGCCGAGGAGGAACCCCCGACGGGACGTTTCTGAGGAGTCGGTCACCGGATCACCCTAGGGCCGGAATTGGCACAAGTGACCGATGCGTCAACTGGCCTCACTCGTGTGAGTGACAGGCTGCCGGGACGTGCGTGCTGCCGGGGACGCGGCACCATCCAGGGAGGGGAGACATCGACCCGACCGGGAGGACCCGTGACCCAGGCGCACGGCAACCAGGACCGCGGCCGCGACGAGACCGAGGACGAGCGGGCCGACCGCCGCTGGAGCGAACTCATCCAGGAGGTACGCGTCGCCCAGACCGGGGTCCAGATCCTTTTCGGCTTCCTGCTCACCGTCGTCTTCACCCCGCGCTACGACGAGCTGCCGGACACCGAGCGGACCATCTACATCGTCACCGTCGTCCTCGGCGCCGCCGCCACCGGCGCCCTGATCGGCCCTGTCTCCTTCCACCGGCTCGTCGCCGGACGCCGCATCAAAGCGGCAGCCGTGCAGTGGGCGGGACGGCTGACCGTCATCGGCCTGATCCTGCTCCTCGCCACGATGACCGCGGCGCTGCTGCTGATCCTGCGGGTGGCCACCCACGACGCGTACGTGCCCTGGCTGGTGGGGTGCGTGGTCCTCTGGTACCTGCTGTGCTGGTTCGCGCTCCCCGCGTGGATCCGCCGTCGGCACGCCGACGACTGACACCGGGCGCCGACGGGTGACACCGACCGCCGTCACCCCCGGGAGTGACGTCCTCCGTTGGCGTGAATGGCGGTGTTGCCCAAGGGCCGGGTGGTGCGCGAGCGTGCGATGTCATGGACCGTGATCAGAGCCGCCGCATCCCGCCCCTGAGCCGCCGTCAACTCCTCGCCGTCACTGGCGCCACCGGGGCCGCGGCGGTCCTCGGCACCACGGGCCCGACCGCCTCCGCGGCGACCCGGTCCGCGGCCCCGGGCACCGGTCTCGCCCTCACCTTCACCCGGGCCACCAACGGCTCGGCGACCCTCGCACCCGCCGGTGACGTGCTGATCGCCGAGATCCAGAGCGGCCTGTGGTCCCTGCCGCGCGGGGGCGGCCGGGCGGTCCCCCTCACCCCGGCGGGCCTCGAACCCAACCGGCCGACCCACTCCCCGGACGGCGCCCTCGTCGCGTTCTGCGCCTACCGGGGCGGCGGCTTCCACCTCTGGACCGTGCGCCCCGACGGCTCCGACCTGAAACGGCGCACCGACGGCCCCTGGGACGACCGGGCCCCGGCCTGGTCGCCCGACGGCACCCGGATCGCCTTCGGCTCCGAACGCGGCGGCGACCCCGGCGCCCCGTCCGGCGGAAGCCCCTATCGCATCCACATCCTCGACCTCGGCACCGGCGACATCACCCGCGTCACCGGACTCCCCGGCCAGGACGGGCCCCTCCAGGACGGCGGCTGGGAGGACTTCGACCCCACCTGGTCACCGGACGGCACCCGCCTGCTGTTCGTGCGCGGCAGGGTCGTCACCTCGGGCACCACCCCCTCCGTAGAGTCCCGCACGGTCGCCGCCGTGGCCGCCGACGGCACCGGCCCGGTCACCGTCGAACACACCGAGACCGCCGTCGCCCAGGTCATGACCCCTGCCCTCGCCCCGGACGGCCGTCTGGCGTACCTGCGCACCACCGCCTCCCCGAACGGCTCCTGCACCCTGGTCGTCGCCGGGCGGCCCGTCCCGGTCGACGGGGACCTCGCCCCCGTACCGCCCCGCTGGACGGCCGAGGGCGAGCTGCTGCTCACCGTGGACGGCCGGTTCACCCTTCTCCGCCCCGAGGAACCCGAGCGGCCGGAGACGATCGACTTCGAGGGCGTGCTCCCGGTGGACCGGCCGCGCTACCGGGTCAAGGAGTACGACCTCGGCGAGGCCCGGGTGCGGCCCGCGCGCGGCATCCATCTGCCCGCCCTCTCGCCCGACGGCCGCGGCATCGCCTTCGCCGCGCTCAACTCGCTCTGGCTGGCCGGTACATCGGGCGGGCGACGGCCGAAGAGGCTCCGGCAGTCGCCGCCCACCCGGTGGCTGCTCGCCCCCGCCTGGGCACGCGACGGGAAGTCCCTCGTCTACGCCGACGACCGCGACGGACTGCTCGGCGTGTACCGACACGATCCGGCCACCGGCGAGGAGACCACCCTCGCGACCGGCGGCCGGGTCATGCCCGCGCTCTCCCCGGACGGCCGGCGGCTCGCCTGCCTCGACATGACCGGACGGCTCGTCGTACGGGACCTCACCAGTGGCGAGGAACGCGTCCTCGCGGCCCCGCTCGGCGGGGGCGGACTCCCCGGCAGGCCCAGCTGGTCACCCGACGGCCGCCACCTCGCGCTGTGCGATCGCAACCGTCTCGGCGCGCGCTTCCGGGAGGGCTACAACCTCATCCGGGTCGTCGACACCACCACCGGCGCCGACCGGCTGCACACGGTCGCGCCCCACACCTCGATCGCCGACCGGTACGACTCCGGGCCCGTCTGGTCGCCCGACGGCCGCTGGATGGCCGTGATCGTCGAGTCCGCGCTCTGTCTGCTGCCCGTGACCCCCGACGGCACCCCGCGCGGGAGACTGCGCACCCTCACCACCGAACCCGCCGACCACCCCACCTGGTCCGGCGACTCCGGGACCCTGCTCTACCAGTCCGGCACCCGCCTGCGCCTCGTCGACGTCTCCGGCGGCCACGCCCGGACCGTCCGGGTGCCGCTCGACCGCACCCGGACCGCACCCGCCGACACCGTCGTCCACGCCGGACGCCTGTGGGACGGCACCGGTGAGACGGTCCGTGACGACGTCGACATCGTCGTACGGGGCGGCCGGATCACCGCCGTGGAACCGCACCGGGGCAACCGCCGGGCCGCTCTCCGCCGGATCGACGCCTCCGCGCACACCGTGCTCCCCGGCCTGTGGGACACCCACACCCACCCCTGGCAGAGCACCTACGGCAGCCGCCAGGCCACCGGCCAGCTCACCTACGGCGTCACCACTGCCGTCTCCCTCGGCGGCTTCGCCCACGAACAGGCCCGCATCCGCGAGGAGGTCCACGCCGGACGGCTCGCCGGGCCCCGGCTGCTCACCACCGGTGAACTCCTCGACGGCGCACGCGTCGCGTACAGCATGGGCCGCGCCCACCGGACGATGGCGGGCCTGCGCCGCACCCTGGAGCGTGCCGACGCCCTCGACTGGGACTTCGTCAAGACCTATGTGCGGGCGCCCGGCTGGGTGATGGACGAGGCCGCCCGCTTCGCCCACGAACGCCTCGGCGTCCGCACCGGCGGACATCTGCTCTCCCCGGGCGTCCAGCTGGGCCAGGACCTGACGACCCATCTGCAGGCCACCCAGCGCGCCGAGTTCGGGCACGCCATCACCGCGAACGGGCAGGCCTACGAGGACGTGGTGGAGATCTACTCCCGGCGGGGCGTGGACTTCTCGCTCATCGCCACCCCCTTCACCGCCGCGCCCCTCATGGGCGCCGATCCCTCCCTGGCCGACGACCCGCGGGTCACGGTCGTGATGCCGCCGTGGGACGCCGCCCTGGTCCGCCAGGGCGCGGGGGTCCCCCCGACCTCCGCCCAACTCGCCGCGCTGCGCACCGAGACCGACATCTACCGGCGCGTCCTCGCGGCCGGCGGGATCGTCGCCCTCGGCACCGACCAGCCGCTCGGACCCGTCGGTCTCTTCCTGCACCTCGCCCTGCGCGCCCTGCACGCCGGCGGTCTCGGCCCCGCCGAGACCCTGCGCACCGCCACCGTCCTCCCGGCCCGCCTCTTCGGCCTCGAGGACGACCTCGGCACGGTCGAGACGGGCAAGCTCGCTGACCTCGCGATCGTCGACGGCGACCCCTTCACGGACTTCGCCGACCTCGTCCGCACGGTGTCGGTGCTGCGCGGCGGAACCCCTTACACCACCGAGGAGTTGGTGGCGGCGTACCGGCCCACGGCCCGGCGGGTGAAGGCGGCGGAGACGGAGGAGGACTGGCTGGAGGTCGGACGTCTGATGCGCCAGGACGGCTGCTGCCACGACGGCCACTGACCGGGGAGCGCGGCCGTACCCGGCGTGGTCGCGCCCGGCGCGGCCGTGCTCAGTGGTCGGTGTCCTTGCCGATGAACAGCTCCGCGAACGTCGACGCGGCGACCGGGGAGCCGAGGAGGCGGCGGAGCCTGGCGGTGGCGGCGCCCGCGCGGAACGGGTCCCCCGACGACGGGCCGTGCAGCAGCTCCGCCAGCCACTGCGAGAACTCCTGGTAGTGCCAGACCCGGCGCAGACAGGCCTCCGAGTAGCCGCGCAGCCCGCTGTCGTCGCCCTTGCCGAGACACGCGATCAGGGCGTCCGCGAGCAGCAGCGCGTCGTGCAGCGCCAGGTTCATGCCCTTCGCGGCGATCGGCGCGACGAGATGGGCCGCGTCACCGGCCAGGTACAGCCGGCCGTACGTCATCGGCTCGGTGACGTAGTTGTGCATGTCGAGCACCCGCTTCTCGACGAGCGGGCCCTCGGTGAGCGACCGGGCGCCGGGCACCGCGAGGCGGGTGTGCAGCTCGGCCCAGACCCGGTCGTCCGGCCAGTTCGCCGGGTCGTCGCCGGCCGGGACCTCCAGGTAGTAGCGGGTGATCTCGGGGCTGCGGGCCATGTGCCCGGCGAAGCCCCGGGGATGCACACCGAGGACGACACAGTCGGACGACGGCGGTGCCTCGGCGAGCAGCGCCAGCCACCCGACGCCGTGGTCGTGCCGGGCGACCGTGCTGTGCTCGGCGGGCAGCGCGGTCCGGGTGACGCCCCGCGCGCCGTCGCACCCGGCGACGAACGCGCAGCGCAGCACCCGCCGTTCACCGGTCACCGGGTCCACGTACGACACCGACGGACGCTCCCCGTCGATGTCGTGCAGCTCCACCTCGCGCACCCCGAAGCGGATGTCGCCGCCCCGGACGTCCGCGTACTCCCGGACCAGATCCGTCACCAGCAGCGGCTGCGGGTACACGTAGTGGTGGTGCCCGGTCAGCTCGGTGTACGGGAACCGCCGCCGCTCCCCGGCGAAGCGGAACTCGAACTCCGTGTGCGTCGGCGCCCGTTCCACGATCCGGTCGGCCAGCCCGCGCCGCTCCAGCGCCCGTACCGCCCACTCCTCCAGGAACCCGGCGCGGGGCCTGGTCTCGACGAACTCCCGGCTCTCCGTCTCCAGCACCACACAGTCCACGGAGGCGGCCCGCAGGATGTTGCCGACGGTGAGTCCGGCGGGGCCGGCGCCGACGATGACGACGGGGGTGTGCTCGGCCTGGGACGAGTCCGGGGAGGAACCCGAGGGGGAGGCGGCGGAGGTGGGGGTGGTCACCGGAGCATTATGCCCGGTGACCGACGGCAAGTGACGTGCGGAGCGCGGCTGTTGGGCAGGCCGTCCGCATCAGTCCAGTCCGAAGCCCCGCGCCCACTCCGCGATGTCGGCCGGCGTCGCGTTGCCGCCGCAGACCACGAGGCCCAGCCGGGCGTCCGCGCCGACCCGTGCGAGGACCTGCCGGGCCGCGGGCAGCAGACATCCGGCGGCCGGTTCCGTCCACACCTTGGCGTGCTCGGCGAAGTCGAGGACGCCCCGCACCGCCTCCGCGTCGGGGACCACGAGGACGTCCTCGACGAGCGCGGTCACATGGTCGTAGGTGAGCCGGGAGACGGAGGGGGCGCTGAGCGTGGTGACGACGGAGGAGAGCGGGACCGTCACGGGGCCGCCCGCGGCGAGGGCGTCGGCCATGGCCGTGGCCCCGACGGTCTCCACACCCCAGATCCGCACATCCGGGAGCAGGGCCTTGAAGGCCGCCGCCACACCGGCGACGAGCCCACCGCCACCGATGCTGACGAGGACGTCGGTGACCGCGCCGGAGTCCCCCGTGGCCGCGATGTCCTCGGCGAACTCCAGGCCGACGGTGCCCTGACCGGCGATCACCAGCGGGTCGTCGAACGGGTGGACGAGGGTGAGCCCTTCCGACCGCAGCCGCTCGGTGAGGGCGAACGCCTCCGCCATCCCGTCGGTGAGGCGCAGCGTGGCCCCGGCCGCCTCGACGAGGTCGACGGCGCGGCGCGGGGCGGTCGTCGCCATCACCACCGTCGCCTTGATGTGCAGCGCCGCCGCCATGTGCGCCAGCGCGATGCCGTGGTTGCCGCCGCTGACGGCCACGACTCCGGCCGCCCGCTCGGCGTCCGTCAGCGACAGCAGCTTCGCGGTGGCGCCGCGCGCCTTGAACGAGCCGGTGCGCTGCAGCAGTTCCAGCTTCGCGGTCACCGGGGTGCCGAGGAGCGTGGACAGTCCCGGGCTCGGCACGGTGGGGGTCCGTACGACGTGGGCGGCGATCCGCTCGGCGGCGGCGTGGATCTCACCGATCCCGATCAACACGATGTCACTCCGTTCGGTGGGGCGGGTGGTGCGTGGGGGCGTTGTCGGGTGCGGGTGGGTGGGGCTTCTCGCGCAGTTCCCCGCGCCCCTGAAAAGCAGGGGCTGCGCCCCGTGCTTTTCCCCCGCCCGACCGCCGTCTTTTCAGGCCCGCGGGGGCCTGGTCTTTTAGGGGCGCGGGGAACTGCGCGACCAGCCCCCACCGGGCCGCGGACGACAACGTGACCCCGTCAGCGCAAGGCCTCGGTCCAGTTGCGCGGGACGCGCCCCGCGGGGCCGGGGGCCGGTTGGCCCTCGGGGTGGCTGAGGGGCGGCGCGAGGTCCGGCCCCGACTCGTACATCTCGGAGGTCTCGTAGTTCCAGAACCAGGACTCGCCCGGCTCGTAGCTCTGCACGAAGGGGTGCCCGGTGGCCCCCGCGTGGGCCGTGGCGTGCTGGGCCGGGGAGGAGTCGCAGCAGCCGACGTGACCGCACTGGGCGCAGCGCCGGAGGTGGAACCACCAGCCGCCGACCGCGTCGCAGTCCACGCATCCGTCACCGCTCGGCGCCGCGGCGGGGTCGATTCCGGCGGGCAGGGTCATGAGGCCTCCTCGGGCGTGTCGCGGGTGTGGTCCGGGCGGTCGTCGGGGTCGTCGGCGAGGGTGAGGTCCAGGTCGGCCGCCGGTGCCGTCAGCGGCAGGTACACCTGGAAACGGGTCTCGCCCGGCCGGGACCTGACGTCGATGTGGCCGTGGTGCTTGTTGACGACGATGCGCCAGGAGATGTCGAGGCCCAGCCCGGTGCCCTGCCCGACCGGCTTGGTGGTGAAGAACGGGTCGAAGATCCGGCCTCGGATCTCCTCCGGGATGCCCGGGCCCGTGTCGCGGAACTCCACCAGCACCTGGTCGCGGTGGTCGAGGGCCGTCCGTACCGTCAACGTGCCCGTGCCGCCCGTGTCGTTGATCGCGGCGACCGCGTTGTCGATCAGGTTCGTCCACACCTGGTTCAGCTCACCCGGGTAGGCGGGGATGCGCGGCAGTGTGCGGTCGTACTCCTTCACCACCTCGATCCGTTCGCCGATCTTCCCGGAGAGCATCAGCAGGGTGGAGTCGAGGAGTTCGTGGACGTCGGCGTTCTGGTAGGGCGCGCGGTCCAGCTGCGAGTACTGCTTCGCCGCGTCCACGAGCTGGGTGATCCGGCTCGTGGAGTCCTCGATCTCGTTCATCAACAGCTCGGTCTCGACGGTGTAGTTGAGCCAGCGCACCGCGCCTTCGAGGGTGTGCTCGTCCACCGCCGCCGCGACCTGGTCCAGCCACTCCGTGTCGAGGCCGGCCTGCACGAAGTTCGGCGCGAGCTGCCAGCCGCCCGCGATGCCGTGGTCGTCGAGCCAGTCGCTCAGCTCGTCCTCCCGGTCGGAGGCCTCCAGCGGACTCAGCGGGGTGGCCTTGGCGACCTGCTCGGCGGTCCGCTCCTGAAGGTCGACCAGCGTCTCCAGCATGGCCCGCTTGTACGGCCCGGCGGCGATCACCCCGAGCTTGTGCCGCATCCCGGCCACCCGCTCCCGCAGCGCCGAGGTGGCCCGGACCGCCGCCGCGGCCGGGTTGTTCAGCTCGTGCGTGAGTCCGGCCGACAACGAGCCCAGCGCCAGCAGCCGTTCACGCTGGTTGATGGTCCGCTGGGTGTTCTGGCTGCCGAAGAACAGGCCCTCCAGCAGATGGACGGCCATGGGGAACCAGTCCCGCATGATCCGGGCGAAGGAGGCGGCGGGCAGCACGTAGAAGCGGGACGGGACGGTGACCCGCATCGACCCCTTGTAGCGGGCCTGGTCCGCCTGGTCGCCGAGATACGCCTGGAAGGCGCCCGCGTACACCCCGACCTGGGAGCTGCGGCTGACCTCCACGTCGTCGTCGCCGACCTGTCGCGACAGCACCACCGTGCCCTCCAGCAGCACGAAGAAGCAGGTGGCCGGCTCGCCCTCCCGGTAGACGGGGCCGGGCTCGAACCGCTCCACCCGGCCCTCGTGGCACAGCCGGTCCAGCTGCTCGGGGTCCAGCTTCTCGAACAGGAACAGCCGGCCCAGCTCCGCCCGGTCGCACGGCGACGGCTGCCCGCTCATGACGAAGCCCCGGCGGTCCTCATGACTGCTCCAGATATCGGTGCACCAGCATCACGGCCATCGCTCCCTCTCCCACCGCGGACGCGACCCGCTTCGCGGACTCCGACCGCGCGTCCCCGGCGACGAACACCCCGGGCACATTGGTCTCCAGGTGGTACGGCGGTCGGTCCAGCTCCCAGCCCGCCGGCGGACTCCCGTCCGGGGTCATGTCGGGCCCGGCCACGATGAACCCGCGCTCGTCGCGGAGCACGGTCCCCTCCAGCCAGTCGGTGCGCGGCTCGGCGCCGATGAAGACGAACAGCCACTGCGCGTCGACGAGTTCCTCACGTCCGCTCGCGATGTCCTTGAGCGTCAGCTGCTCCAGATGGTCCGTGCCGTGCGCGGCCTCGACGACCGTGCCGGGCCGCACGAAGACGTTGGACGTCTCGGCGAGCTGCTGGATGAGGTAGTGCGACATCGACGCGGTCAGCGAGTCGCCGCGGACCAGCAGGGTGACCGACTTGGCACCCCGGGCGAGGTACATCGCCGCCTGCCCGGCCGAGTTGGCGCCGCCCACGATGTACACGTCGTGCCCCTGGCAGCCGGCCGCCTCGGTCAGCGCGGAGCCGTAGAACACCCCACGGCTGGTGAGGTCCGAGCAGCCCGGCGCGGCGAGCTGCCGGTACGACACGCCGGTCGCCAGGATCACGCTGTGCGCGGCGACCGCCGACCCGTCGGAGAACCGGACGGTCCGCGCCGCCCCGTTCACCTCCAGACCGCTGACCTCGCGCGCGGTGAGGATCTCCGCGCCGAACCGGGTGGCCTGCCGGCGGGCCCTACCGGTGAGCTGACCGCCGGACACGCCGTCGGGGAACCCGAGGTAGTTCTCGATCCGTGAACTCTGCCCGGCCTGACCGCCCGTCGCCGACCGCTCCACGAGCAGGGTCCGCAGCCCTTCCGAGGCCCCGTACACCGCCGAGCCGAGCCCGGCCGGTCCACCGCCGATGACGACCAGGTCGTAGAACTCCTGGGCCGGTGTCGTCGCCAGCCCCACCTTCTCCGCCAGCTCCGGGTCCTCCGGAGCGAGCAGCGGTGTGCCGTCCGGGGTGACGACCAGCGGCAGCCGCTCGCCGTCCGCGCCGGCCGCCGCGAGCAGCCGCCGCCCCTCCGGCTCGTCCGAGGAGAACCAGCGGTACGGCACCTGGTTGCGGGCGAGGAACTCCCGTACGCCCGAGGAACGCGCCGACCAGCGGTGGCCGACCACCTTGGTGGTGCCCGCACAGGTGCGGTCGGCGGCCCGCCAGGCCTGGAGCAGGTCGTCCAGGACCGGGTAGAGCTTCTCCTCCGGCGGGTCCCACGGCTTCAGCAGATAGTGGTCGAGGTCGATGACGTTGATCGCGTCGATCGCCGCGCCGGTGTCGGCGTACGCGGTGAGCAGGACACGCCGGGCGCCCGGGTACACGTCCAGGGCCTGTTCCAGGAACTCGATGCCGTTCATCTCCGGCATCCGGTAGTCGGCCAGGATCACCGCCACCTGGTCGCCGCGCAGCTTCAGCTCCCGCAGGGCCTCCAGCGCGGCCTGACCGGACTCCGCCCGCACGATCCGGTACGACTCGCCGTACCTGCGCCGCAGGTCCCGTGCCACCGCGCGGGACACCCCGGGATCGTCATCCACCGTGAGGATCACGTTCCGCGCCGGACCGACCGCCTGAGTCATACGCCTCCACCCCGAGCCCAATGGGCCCATCGTATGTTCGACCGTCCGGGTTCGCTCGGTTTCCGGAGAGCCGCAGGCCCGGGGGCTGGAACGGCGGCTTCAGCTCCTGCGCGGGGCGAGGACGCAGAACTCGTTGCCCTCCGGGTCCCGGAGCACCACCCAGGGCTCGTCACCGGTCTGTCCGACGTCCGCGTGCCGGGCGCCGAGGGCGAGGAGGCGGGTGACCTCCGCGTCCTGGTCGACGGGCCGGAAGTCGAGGTGCAGCCGGTTCTTGGCGGTCTTCGCCTCCGGGTGCAGCGCGAACAGCAGACCGGGCAGCCGGTCCGGGGAGGGCCGGATCTCGTACTCCTCGGCGGAGTCGTCGACCACGACCCACCCGAGCGCCTCGGCCCACCAGCGGCCCAGAGCCACCGGGTCGGCCGCCTCCACCAGCAACTGCTCCCACTCCAAGGCCATGCGGCGAGGGTAGTGAAGACTGGGCGGGTCAGCCAGACGAGAACGAAGAGGTGGCCGATGACGACGCGCCCGATCACCGCCGCGGTGGACGGTACGACCGAGAGCCTGGCCGCGCTGGCCTGGGCCGGCCGGGAGGCCGTACGCCGGGGCCTGGCGCTGCGGGTGGTGCACGCCTGGCGGTGGGAGCCGCACGAGGCGGTCACCGTGGACCGGGACGGACAGGAGCGGTGGGCCCGGGAGGCGCTCGCCGAGGCCGTGCGGGGCGTCTCCGAGCGCCACCCGGAGCTGGAGGTCTCGACGGCACTGGTGGAGGGCGCGCCGGTCGACACCCTGGTCGGCGCCGCGGAACACGCCGAGACGCTGGTGCTCGGCTCGCGCGGACACGGCGCGGTGGTCGGCTTCCTGCTGGGCTCCGTCGGCCAGCAGGTGATCGTCGGATCGCCGTGCCCCGTGGTGCTCGTCCGGGCCGGGGACAGCCCCTCGGGGGAGGCCGCCGGACGCGAGATCGTCGTCGGTCAGGAGGGGACTCCGCAGGACAGCGCCGACGTCCTGCGGTTCGCCTTCGAGACGGCCGCCGCCCGGGGCGCGACCCTGCGCGTGGTCCGGGCGTGGGCGCTGCCGCCGCTGTACACGTACAGCCCCGGCTCGCTGAAGCTCCTCGACGAGGCCGGGGGCCTGGAGCCGTACGAGACGAAGGCGCTGGCCGCCGCGCTCGCGCCCTGGCGGGAGCGGTTCCCGGACGTGCCGGTCGTCCAGCACGTCGAGATGGGCAGCGCCGGGCAGGTGCTGCTGTCGGTGGCCCGCAACGCCCAGCTGATGGTGGTCGGGCGCCGCGCCCGCCGTACGGCCGTCGGCGCCCGGATCGGCTCGGTGGCCCACGGTGTGCTGCACCACGCGCACAGCCCGGTGGCGGTGGTCCCGCACACGTAGGCCATCGGACCGCTGAGCCACCGGACCGGTGACCGGGTGCGGCCGGTGGCTCACATCGGGGTGACGTCGTCCACCGTCGGCGGCAGCGGCGCCAGCGTCCTCGGCAGGACGTTGTCGATGTAGTCCTTGACCGCCGTGTCCAGGCCGATGTCGTGCTGGGCCCGCTCGGACAGGTACCAGCGGTGTTCGAGGAGCTGGTGGTAGATCTCCGCCGGGTCCACCGAGCCCCGCAGTTCGAGCGGGACGGCCCGTACGGTCGGCCGGAACACCTCCCGCACCCAGCGGTGGGCCAGCACCTCGGGGCGGGCGCCGAGGGGGTCGCCCGGGGCGTAGTCGTCCTGGGTGGCCATCCAGCTCTCCAGGTCGTTCAGCAGCCGCCGGGCCTGGTTCTCCTCGGTGTCCAGACCGGTCAGCCGCAGCAGCTGCCGCTGATGGTGGCCCGCGTCGACGACCTTGGGCACGAAGGTCACCGTGTCGCCGTTGTTCGAGTGCTCGATCTGCATCTCGGCGACATCGAAGCCGAGGTCGTTGAGCCGGCGGATCCGGCGCTCGATGTAGTGGTACTTCCCGGCCGGGTACACCGATCTGCGCGTCAGCTCCTCCCACAGCCGGTGGTAGCGGGAGCAGATCTCGTTGCCGAACTCGATCGCGTCCACCGACGGGTGCAGCGCCCCGGACGCCTCCAGGTCCAGCAGCTCGCCGCTGATGTTGACCCGGGCGAGATCGAGGTCGTACTCGCGCTGCCCGCCGCTCAGTTGCGGATGCAGATCGCCGGTCTCGGCGTCCACCAGATACGCGGCGTACGCGCCCGCGTCCCGCCGGAACAGCGTGTTGGACAGGGAGCAGTCGCCCCACGCGAACCCGGCGAGGTGCAGCCGCACCAGCAGGACGGCGAGGGCGTCCATCAGCCGGTGCATGGTGGCCGGGCGCATCGTCGTCTCGAACATCGAGCGGTACGGCATCGAGCCGCCCAGATGCCGGGTGATCAGTACCGACTCCAGCGGCTCGCCGGCCTCGTCGGTGCGGCCGGTGACCACGCCGAGGGCGTCCACGGCGGGGATGCCGAGCCGGTCGAGGTCGCGCAGCAGCTCGTACTCGCGCAGGGCGGGCCGCTCGGCGAGTTCCTTGACGGCGACGACCTCGTCACCGGCGCGGGCGTAGCGCACGACGTGGCGGGAGATACCGCGGGGGAGCGGCACGAGGTGGTGCTCGGGCCACTCCTCCAGCGGCAGATGCCACGGCAGTTCGAGCAGCAGCGCGGGGTGTTCGGGGTTGGTGGCGCTGATCTGCAGTGCCATGGGTCCTGGTCCTCTGCCTTCGTGTCACGGTGGTGCGGAGTGCCGGCGACCGGCGGTCGCCCGCCGGTGCCTGGAGCATCTCCGCATCCGGAGGACCGTTTCGTCAACAGCGGCCCGACCTGTGGTCAGACAGGCACCGGAGCGGCCGGCTCCGCCTTCGGCCGCCGGAGCGCCGACCGGACGTTCCAGCCACCCACGACCAGGCACAGCAGTCCGGTCGCGCCCGGGTACAGCCATACGCCGTTGTCCCGGACGACGGCCGTGGTCGACGACTCGCCGTCCACGTACACGGGCACCAGTCCGGCGGGCTTCGTCGCGAAGGTCGTGTCCACCTCGACCTCGGGAATGAGGAACGAGTCGTCGTCGGCCCGGAAGGACCCGGCGCACTGCCACTCGTCGTCGCCCCGCGACTCGGACACCTGACACCGCGCGACGACGAACTGCCCGGCCACGCCGTTCAGTTGCGTCTCCAGCCGGAGCACCGCCGCGCCGAACAGAAACAGCCCGCCGCCCAGCGCCACCACCGTCGTCAGCAGCCTTCTCGGCCCCATACGCCCCATACGCCTCATGCCCCCCATGAAATCCCCCTGTGTCGTTCGCCCGTGGTGTCAGTGCCGCATCCGGCGGAACACGTCGTCGGAGTCCGAGTCGTCCCAGCCCGTGAGCTCCTCCGAGGCGGCGCGGCGCACGGCTCGCGCCGAGGTCGCGTACATCGCCTCGATCTCCGCCTCGTACCGCTGCACGATGGTGTCCCGGCGCAGCTTCATCGACGGTGTCAGCAAGCCGTTGGCGAGGTCGAACGGCTCGGACAGGATGCGGTAGACACGGATCGACTCCGAGCGCGACACCGTGCTGTTCGCCGCGGCGATCGCCCGCAGCACCTCCTGCCGCAGCGCGTTCTCCTCCCGCGCCTCCCGGCCCAGCAGCTCACCCGGCGCCGACAGCGAACCCCGCCAGTGCGCGAGGAACTCCGGGTCCAGGGTGATCAGGGCACCCACACAGGGCCGGTTGTCGCCCACGACCACCGCCTGGTGGATCAGCGGATGCGTCCGCAGCTGCTCCTCCAGCGGCGCCGGGGCCACGCCCTTGCCCCCGCTGGTGATGATGATCTCCTTCTTGCGGCCGGTGATCGACAGATACCCCTCGTTGTCGAGCCGCCCGATGTCGCCCGTGGCCAGCCAGCCGTCCTGCAGCGCGGCCCGGGTGCCGGCCTCGTCGTTGACATAGCCCTGGAACACCGAGGGCCCGTTGACCAGGATCTCCCCGTCCCGTGCCACCCGGATCTCGGTGCCCGGCAGCGGACGGCCCACGGTGCCGAACTTCTCCCGGCCCACCGGCTGGGCGGTGATGCCCCCGCCGGTCTCGGTCAGGCCGTACCCGTCGTGGATCAGGATGCCGATGCCCGCGTAGAACAGCGTCAGCTCGCGGTTGAGGGGGGAGCCGCCGGAGCAGCCGCCGCCCACCCGGCCGCCGAGCGCCGCGCGCAGCTTGCGGTACACCGCCTTCTCGTAGAAGGCGTGTTGGAGCCTCAGGTCCATGGCGGGACCGGGGCCGGTGCCCAGCCGCTGCCGTTCGGCGGCGAGGGCGTGGTCCTGCGCGGTGCGCACCGCGCGCTCGAACAGCGGGCCCCGGCCCGCCTGTTGGGCCTTGCGCAGGAAGTTCTTGTAGATCTTCTCGAAGACGTAGGGGACGCCGTAGAGGAACGTCGGCCGGAACGAGCGCATCGCGTCGGAGAGCGCCTGCTCGGTCAGCTCCGGCTCGTGCGCGAGGAGCATCCCGCCGCGCAGGCACATCCCCTGGATCATCAGACCGTAGACGTGCGAGAAGGGCAGGAAGGCGAGGATCGCGGGCTGTTCACCGGGTGCCGCCGCCGTCTGCCGCCACCCGGCGAGCAGGACGTCGCAGGGGCTGGCCAGACTGCGGTGGGAGAGCGCGCAGCCCCGGGGCCGGCCGGTGGTGCCGGAGGTGTAGGCGATCACGGCGGTGGAGTCCGGCATGACGATGCGGCGCAGCGAGTCCACCGTCGCGTCCGGCACGTCCCGGCCCATCTCGACGAGTTGGGGCAGCGACTCGGCGTCCAACTGCCAGACGTGCCGCAGCAGCGGGAGCTTGGCGCACACCGAGCCGACCGTCATCACGCCCAGCTCGTCCTCCACGACCACGCCCACACAGGCCGCGTCGCGCAGGATCCACTCGATCTGGTCGCGCGACGACGTCGGGTAGACCGGCACGATCTCGGCGCCCACCGCCCACAGCGCGTGTGCCAGCACCGTCCACTCGTACCGGGTCCGCGCCATCACGGCCACGCGGTTGCCCGGCCGGATCCCGGACACGATCAACCCCTTGGCGAGATCGACCACTTCGTCCCGTGTCTCGGCGGCGCTCACCCGGGTCCAGGTCCCCGGCGCGTCGGGATCGCGGCGGGCCAGCTGCGGCAGGGCGGGGGCCCGGTGCGCCGTCTCGAACAGCGGATCGGCCATCCCTCCGGTCATGGCCGGGCCCGTCGGTGGAGCAATACCGAAGTTGCCCATGCGACGTTCAGAACCTTCCCTGCCCGCTCTTTCGCCGACGGTGCGCCAACCGGCGGTGATCGAACGTAGCCTATGGCGCGCGGGCCCGCTCGGGGAATCGACAAGTCGGCCACCCGTATCCGCACTGTGGGCCGTGAACGTGATGTACGGCACGTGCCCGACCCCCTTCGTGGCACCCTCCCGGGAATCGTCGCTGCCCACGGCTTGATCACGTCTGACCGGCGGTAATGCCCAGAACCCGGACGTCCGACGGGTGTGGCACTGTGGTGCGCGCGAACGCGGGAGGTGTCCCGCCGATGTGGAGAGGTGGACGGTGCGCGAGGCCAACGTGATCGGGGACTGGCAGGAGTACGACGGCGATCTGGCCGGCCTGCGTGTGCGCGTCCACGGAGTGGAGTGCGCGGAACCGCCGCGGGGACGCGACGACGCCGCCGAGGGCCTGACGTACTTCGTGTTCCGGGTGACCGTGGAGAACCGCGGCGCCGACCATGTCGGCCTCCACCTGGAGGACGGCCAGCTCGACATCCGCACCGGCCCCGACGGCGAGAGCGCCTTCCTCGACTGGCGCAACTCCCGCTTCATCGAGGGCTTCGACCTCTACCCGCTGCGCCGCGCCACCTCCGTCCTGTACGCCGCCGCCCCCGAGGCCCACCTCACCCAGTTCGACATCCAGGTCCAGCTGCGCGCCGACGAGGAGTGGACCGAGCGGTACCTGTGGTCCGGCGGCATCGGCGTCGACGAGGACCTCCTCGACCCGGCGGGCGGCGGCGCGGGCCGGGAGGGTCTCGCCGGACAGATCAGCGCGTTCCTGCGCGAGGAGGCGGAGCGCGGCGCGAGCTGAGTGCGACCGCCGGTCGGGCACGGTGCGCGCCGGGCGCCTGACCGCCGTCACCCGGCCTCGACGGTCCGCTTCCGCGTCACCAGCCGCTTCAGCAGCGGCCAGGCCAGCAGCACGGCGATGATCACGTACACCGTCACCGAGAACGGCGTGTTCACCAGACCGCCGACACTCCCGTCGCTGATCTGCAGGGCCCGCCGCAGCTGCTGCTCGGCGTTGGGGCCGAGGATGACCCCGATGACCGCGGGCAGCACCGGCAGGCCGTAGCGGCGCATCCCGAACCCGATCAGGCCGATGATCAGCAGGATCACCAGGTCGATCACCTCACCGCCGACCGCGTACGCGCCGACCGCCGCGAAGAACAGGATGCCCGCGTAGAGGTACGGCCGCGGAATACGCAGCAGCTTCGCCCACAGCGGGGCCAGCGGCAGGTTCAGCGCGAGCAGCAGCACCATGCCGACGAAGAGCGAGGCGATCAGGCCCCACACCAGGTCGGGCTCGCGTTCGAAGAGCAGCGGGCCGGGCTGGATGCCGTACTGCTGGAAGGCCGCCAGCATGACCGCCGCGACCGCCGTGGTCGGCAGGCCGAGGGTCAGCATGGAGACGAGGGTGCCCGCCGCCGAGGCCGACGCCGCCGACTCAGGGCCCGCGACGCCCTCGATGGCGCCCTTGCCCCACTCGTCCTTGTGCTTCGACAGCCGCTTTTCGGTGACGTACGACAGGAAGGTGGGGATCTCCGCGCCGCCCGCCGGGATCGCGCCGAACGGGAAGCCGATGAACGGGCCCCGCACCCAGGACTTCCAGGTCCGCTTCACATCGGAGCGGCCGAGCCACGGCCGGCCCACCGGGATCGGCTCGGGCGGGCTGCGCCGCAGATGCGCGGCCACCCACAGGGCCTCGCCGATGGCGAAGAGCCCGACCGCGACGATCACCACGTCGATGCCGTCGGCGAGCTGCAGGGAACCGAAGGTCAGCCGCTGCTGGCCGGTCATCTGGTCCAGACCCACCAGTCCGATCGTCAGACCGATGAGGAGGGAGGCGAGGCCCCGCACCCGGGACGAGCCCAGCACGGACGTCACGGCGATGAACGCCAGCACCATGATCGCGAAATAGTCCGGGGCGCCGATGTCCACGGCCAGCTCGGCGACCTTCGGCGCCAGCGCCACCAGCAGGAGCGTGCCGACCATGCCGCCCGCGAAGTGCCCGATGGCGGCCGCGGCCAGCGCCTGTGCGCCGCGCCCCGACTTCGCCATCGGATTGCCCTCCATGGCCGCGACCACGGCCGCGCTCTCTCCTGGCGTGTTCAGCAGGATCGAGGTGGTGGACCCGCCGAACATCGCCCCGTAGTAGATCCCGGCGAACATGATGAACGCGCCGACCGGGTTCAGCCCGTACGTCACCGGCAGCAGCAGCGCCACCGCCATGGCCGGCCCGATACCGGGCAGCACACCGATCGCCGTGCCCAGCAGGACACCGATCGCGGCCCACAGCAGATTGATCGGCGTCAGGGCCGTACCGAAACCGTCGAGGAGGGAGCTGAAGGCGTCCATGTCAGAGCACTCCCATCAGCGGACCGCCGGGCAGCGGCACCCCGAGCAGGTTGTTGAACACGACGTAGGTGACCAGGGAGATGACCGCCGCGATCAACGGATCCCGGTCGGGGCGCCGGCTGCCGAGGGCGTAGGCCGCGCCCCAGAACAGCAGGGCGCCGGCCATGGGGAAGCCGAGCGGCTCGATCAGGACGGCCGCGCCGAGGAACACCCCGGCCAGCAGCAGCACCGTGCGCCAGTCGGCGGGCTCGGACAGATCGATGTCCTCGCCGCCCTCGGCCTCGCCCCGGCCGCCCCGCAGCACATCCACCGCGAGCAGCGCGGCGATCAGCAGCAGCCCGGCGCCGACCACGATCGGCACGGTCCTCGGGCCGACGGGACCACGCTGCGCGATGTCGACGTCCATGGTGAGCGCGTCGGTCAGGACCAGGACGCCCAGCGCCAGCAGCAGGACACAGACGCCGAGCTCGGAGTGGTCGCGCAGCCAGGAACGGGACGGGGGCGCGGGCGGCGGGGGAGTGCCGGTGGTGTCCGTCTGCGTGGTCACAGGCCCAGCTCCTTCAGCACCGACACCACACGTCTGTCCTGGGCGTCCAGGAAGTCGCCGAACGCGTCGCCGGTGAGGAACGCGTCGTCCCAGCCGTTCTGCTTCATCGACTGCCGCCACTCCGGCGAGTCGTGCAGCTCCTCGATCAGCCGCGTCAGCTTGTCGCGCTCGGCCTCGGTCAGACCGGGCGGGGCGACGATGCCGCGCCAGTTGGTGAAGTTCACGTCGTAGCCCGCCTCCCGGAGGGTCGGCGCGTCCAGCCCCGCCACCCGCTTCGGGCCGGTCACCGCGAGCAGCCGCAGCTCGCCCGCCTTGATCTGGTCCAGGTACTCGCCGACCCCGGACACCCCGAAGGCGACCTTGTTGCCGAGGATCGAGGCGAGCAGCTCACCGCCGCCGTCGAAGGGGATGTAGTTGACCTCCTTCGGAGCGATCCCGGCGGCCTGCGCCATCAGCATCGGCGCCAGATGGTCCGGCCCGCCCGGCGCCGACCCACCGCCCACCGGCAGCTTGCCCGGATCGTCCTTCCACGCCCCGATCAGCTCGTCGATCGTCTTGTACGGCGAGTCCTTGGCGACCACCACGACGTCCTGCTCCTCGGTGAGGCGGGCGATCGGGGTGGTGTCGGCGAGGGTCTTCGGCGCGTCGTTGGAGCGGACGGCACCGACGACACCGAGCCCCATCGACATCGCCAGCTTGCCGTTGCCGTGCTCGCCGACCAGCCGGCTCAGCCCGACCGTGCCGCCGGCGCCGGGCAGGTTGAACACCTCGATGTTGTGGGTGAGCCCGGCGTCCTCGGCGTTCTTCGCTGCCGTCCGCGCCGTGATGTCGTAGCCGCCGCCCGGCGTGTTCGGCACCATGAAACGCAGCCCGGGTATCTGCGTGCCGCTCTCGGCGCCGCTGCCGGTCGTCAGCAGCGGCGGCCCCACGAGCAGGAGCACGGCTGCCCCGAGCAGGGCGAGAGGTGTGCGCAGCTGCACGAATGCCACCACCTGTCGGTCGGGTCGAGGGGGGAAGGGTGACCTGGGACACAGCGTGCCCACAAGATGCGGGCCTGCCTCACTTGCGGAAGCAACGGAGGTTGTGGTCGTAGTGGTCACGGCGCCTGTCACCTTATGAGCACGTCCCTCACACCTCTCTTTCCCGGACTCCACGCGAGCGCCATGATGGGCCCCGCCGCACGAGTCGGCGCCCAGCCGCGAGGCGCCCGGGACGGCGTCGGCCGGTGGAAGGGCCGGAGAGAGGCCGGAGAGTACAGCGGGACGCCCGGGACGGCGTCGGTCAGAGAAGCCAGAGAGAAGAGTCCGTCGTGGTGTTCCGTCGCCATACCCTCGCAGGCGAGATGCTGGTGCTCCAGCTCGCCATCGTCGTGGTGGTGCTGCTCGCGGTCGCGGCGGTCTCGCTCACGCAGTCGGCGGCGACCTTCAACCGCGTCGAGGGCCGCCGGGTCACCGCGCTCGCCGAGCAGCTCGCCGCCAACCCCCTGGTCCGCGACCGGCTCGCCCGGCCCGTCGCGCACGAGGCGCTGGCACCCCTGGTGAACTCCACCCAGACCCAGTCCGGGGTCACCTCCGTCACCGTCGCCGACACCGACGGCCGGATCGTCAGCTCCACCGACCCCACCGCGATCGGCGACCCGCTGCCCACCGGCGAGGGCGCCGTCGCGGGCCGCGGCTGGTCCGGCGCCCTCACCCTCGACGGCCGTCGCGAACTCGTCGCCCAGGTGCCCGTGCTCGGCGCGACCACCGACGACAACCTCGGCCGCCTGCTCGGCACGGTCATGATCGGCGAGGCCTCCCCGACCGTGTGGCAGCGCCTCAGCGGCGCCTCCTCCTACCTCCTCGCCTACCTCGGCATCGCCAGCGGCCTCGGCCTCGTCGGCTCCTGGCTGCTCGCCCGCCGCGTCAAACGGCAGACCCTCGGCCTGGAGCCCCAGGAGATCGCCGGCCTCGCCGAACACCGCGAGGCCATGCTGTACGGCATCGCCGAGGGCGTCATCGCCCTGGACCCCCACCACCGGCTCACCCTCGTCAACGAGATGGGGCGCCGGCTGCTCGACCTGCCCGAGGACTGTGTCGGCAAGAGCCTCGCCGACCTCGGTGTCGAGGGACGGCTGCGGGACGTCCTCGCCGGAGCACCGGAGGAGGCACCCCACCAGCGCGACGAGGTCGTCATCCGCCGGGGCCGGGTCCTGGTGATGAACCGGATGACCGTCACCAAGGACGGCCGCCACCTCGGCTCCGTCACCACCCTGCGCGACCGCACCGAACTGGCCCGTCTGGAGCGGGAGATCGGCTCCTTCCGCAGCTCCTCGGAACTGCTGCGCGCCCAGGCCCACGAGTTCGCCAACCAGCTGCACACCATCTCCGGGCTCATCCAGATCGGTGAGCAGGACGAGGTCGTCCACTACATCCGCGCGCTGAGCCGGCACCGCCACTCCCTCGACGTCACCCTCAGCCGCCGGGTCCGCGACACCGCCGTCGCCGCCCTCCTCACCGCGAAGACCTCGCTGGCCGCCGAACGCCGGGTCACCCTGCGGATCTCGGACGCCACCGCCCTCGACCGGCTCGCCCCCGAGGACGCCGCCGACGTGGCCACCGTCGTCGGCAACCTCGTCGACAACGCCGTGGACGCCGCCGCCACCACGACCGTGCCCGACGATCCCGACACCTGGGGCGGCGCCGAGGACGGTGAGGCCTGGGTCGAGGTGGAGCTGCGGCAGGACGCCTCCAGCGTGGAGATCGTCGTCCGCGACTCCGGGCCCGGCGTGGCCCCCGAGCTGGCCCGCGAGGTCTTCTCCCACGGTTTCACCACCAAGGCCGCCCGGGAAGGCGGACGCGGCATCGGCCTGGCCCTCACCCGCCTCGTCTGCGAACGCCACGGCGGTGAGATCTCGGTGACCAACACCCCCGACGGGGCCATGTTCACCGCCCGTATGACCGTCAGCCACCTCGCCGAAGCGGTGGCGGAAGGAGCGACACCATGACCGGCACGAGCAGTACGCCCGGGACGAGCGGCGGGCCGTCGGCCCTGAGCGGCACGCCCGGCACCATCGACGTGCTCGTGGTCGACGACGACTTCATGGTGGCCCGCGTCCACCGCACCTTCGTCGAACGCGTCGAGCCGTTCCGTGTCGTCGGCGTCGCCAGCACCGGCGAGCAGGCCGTCGCCGCCGTCGACGAACTCCGCCCCGACCTCGTCCTCCTCGACCTCTACCTTCCCGACGGCTTCGGCCTCGACGTCATACCCCGGCTGCGCACCGCCGGCCACGACTGCGACGTCATGGTCATCAGCGCCGCCCGGGAGGCCGACAGCGTGCGCGGCGCGGTCCGCCACGGCGTCGTCGACTACCTCCTCAAACCCTTCGAGTTCGAGGAGCTGCGCTCCCGGCTCCAGCGGTACGCCGCCCAGCGCGGCCGGCTCCTCACCACCGTCGTCCGCGGCCAGGCCGACGTCGACCGCGTCCTCGCCGGAGCCACCGCGCCCGCCTCGGCGGCCGGGGCGCTGCCCAAGGGCATGAGCGTCGAGACCGCCGAGCTGATCGAGAGCACCCTCCGCGACGCCGACGGCACCCTCTCCGCCACCGAGTGCGCCACCCTCACCGGCATCTCCCGCGTCAGCGCCCGCCGCTACCTGGAGTACTTCCACGGCACCGGCAGCGCCGACGTCTCCCTGCGCTACGGCGTGGCCGGCCGCCCGGAGCGCCGGTACAGCTGGCGCGTGTGACGGCCGCGCCGCGCGGGACTACAGCCCCAGGTGGCGTCGTACGACGTCGACCACCTCCGCCGACCGGTCGTTGAGGTAGAAGTGCCCGCCGGGGAACACGGACACGTCGGCCGGTCCGTCGGTGTGGTCCGCCCACGCGCGCGCGTACGCCACCGGGGTCACGGGGTCGGCGTCGCCGGTGAGCACGGTGACGGGGCAGGCCAGCCGGACACCCGGGCGCGGCTCGTACGTCTCCAGCGCCCCGTAGTCACCGCGCAGCGCAGGCAGCACGAGCTGGACCAGCTCCTCGTCCTGGAGGACCAGCCCGTCGGTGCCGCCCAGCCGGCGTACGGACTCGATGAGTTCGGCATCGCTCACCCGGTGCAACCGCCTGCCGTCCCCGGGCGTGGACGGGGCGCGCCGCCCCGACACGAACAGCCGGACCGGGGCCCGGCCGGCCGCCTCCAGCCGCAGCGCCAGCTCATGGGCGACCACCGCGCCCATGCTGTGCCCGAACAGGGCGAGCGGGCGGCCGTCGTCCTCGCCGAGGGCCCCGACGACCCCCTCGACCAGCTCCGCGATGCTCCCCGCCGGCGGCTCGGCGTAACGGTCCTGACGCCCCGGATACTGCGCGGCCAGCACATCGGCCCCGGGGGCGAGAGCCTGCGCCATGGGCAGGTAGTAGCTCGCCGAGCCGCCCGCGTGCGGCAGACACAGCAGCCGCACCGCCGCCTCGGGCGCGGGCCGGTAACGACGGATCCACACACCGCTGTTGACCGCTGAGGTCATGGACTCACTCGCTTTCTGATCTCCGGTCGGGTTCCCAGCCGGGCCTCCATTGTCGGCACGCGTTCCAGGACGCCGCCCGCGAACACGTCGTACAGCGGCAGCGTTTCGAGGTGGACGTACCCGATGTGGCAGTCGCAGACGGCCAGCGGGCACGGACGGGGCGAGAGCGCCGCGCGGAACGATCCGTCGTACAGATTGCCCAGTTCGGCCTTGACGAAGTGACAGCGCCGGACCGTCCCCTCGCCGTCCACCGAGACGACCGTGGAACCGGTGCGGCAGGCCCGGCCCGCCGAGCGGTGCGGATGGCGGCTGAAGGGGAAGAGCGGATCCAACTCGCCCCACACCGTCGCCTCCTCGTCGGTGTACGTGTGTCCGTCGGCCGCGTTCACCCACAGATACACCCGCTCCGGCAGCTCCCCGCGCAGCCGCCGGGCGTGCTCCAGATGCTCGGGCAGACCGACGATGCCCACACTGAAGCGGATGCCCATCGCGTCCAGCCGGCGCGTCTTGTCGAGGAACCGCTCGTACGGGGTCTGCCCGGGGTGGTACGTGCACCACAGCGCCACCGTCTCCGGATCGGCCTCCGCCAGCCACTCCGTACGGCAGCTCAGGTTCGTCTGGATCACCACCCGGTCGATGTGCGGCTCGTGGGAGAGGCCGACCAGGGCCTCGCGGTACCAGGAGCGCACCAGCCCCTCGCCCCACGGCGTGAACAGCACCGAGAGCCGGTCGCCGGTCTGCTCCCGTGCCCAGCCGGTGAAACGCTCCAGGGCCGCGCGATCGGCCCGCAACCGGGCCGTCGAGTCGCGGCGCTTGGCGAACGGGCAGTAGGGGCAGTCGTAGTCGCAGGAGGCGAGCGGCCCCCGGTACAGGATCGTCAGGTCCATGGTCCCGGTCCCGTCACTTCGGCTCGTACGCGGCCATCGCCGCCCGCACGGCGGGGGAGAAGAAGCCGGGACCGATCGCGTCGGAGTGGGCCAGCCCCTCGGCGGTCAGCCGCAGCAGCCCGCCGCCCGTGCCCGCCTCCGTCAGCCAGCCGCGTGACGCCAGCAGGTCCAGCTCTCGGGGGAAGTCCGCGTACGGGTCCGAGCCGAACCGCCGCCGGTACTCCGCCACCGGCAGCCCCCGCGCCTGCAGCAGCGACTGCAGCAGATGACGGCGCCGCGCCTCGTCCTCGTCGACCACACGGCCGTGCACGGCCCGCCCGAAGTCCTCGGTCACCGTGTAGTCGTCGATGATCGTGCGGATCTGCCCCATGTCCACCGCGTAGTCGAAGGAGTAGTGCACCTTCGAGGTGTACGAACGGGCCCCGCAGCCCAGGCCGATCATGCCGTCGGTCTGGCAGGCGTAGTCGTCCGCGCCCTGCGGTGGCGCGTCCGTCCGGCGGAACATCCGCATGGAGACCTGCTCGTAGCCGTGCGCCAGCAGATGGTCGCGGCCCTCGCGGTAGCGCCGCAGCCGGGCCCCGTCCCAGTCGCGGTCCGCGACCGCAGGGTCCGCGTGGCGGCCGAGACCGGTCAACGGCCGCACGTACAGCGGATAGAGATAGATCTCCTCCGGCCGCCAGGCGAGGGCCGCGTCCAGCGACAGCCGCCAACTGGCCGCCGTCTGCCCGTCGATGCCGTAGATCAGGTCGATGTTGAGAACCGGGATCGCGGCCTCCCGGATCCGCGCCAGCGCCGCCTCCACGTCGGAGCGCCGCTGCGGTCGTACGGCCGCACGCGCCTCCTCCGGTACGAAGCTCTGCACCCCGAGGCTCAGCCGGGTGGCGCCCCGCTCGGCCAGGACGGTCAGCCGGTCGGCGGTCGCCGTGGCGGGGGAGGCCTCCACGGAGAGCGGGATCGCCCGCAGGTCGGCGCCCATGTGCCGCTCGGCGATGTCGCACAGCCGCTCCAGCTCGGCCGCCTCCAGAAAGGTCGGGGTACCGCCGCCGAACGCGGCGTTCGCGAACCGCGGCGGCTCCGCGTCGCCGAGCGCCTCCCTGACCGCGCGCGCCTGCCGCTCCAGGGCGTCGAGATAGCGGCCGGTCAGCCCGTCCGGCGCGCCGATCCGGGTGAACAGGTTGCAGAAGCCGCAGCGCACCTCGCAGAACGGGATGTGCGCGTACAGCGACAGCGCCTGCCGGGACTCCCCGGCCCACAGGTCCGCGAGGAGCGGGGCACCGGGCAGCTCCCGGTAGGCGGTCTTGTGCGGGTAGGCGTACACGTAGTGCTGGTAGGGGCGAACCGGTGCCCCCGCCTCGGTCCCCGCCTCGGTCTCGGTCTCGGTCACTGTCATGCGGACGGCTCCAGGAAGAAGTGGCTGTAGGGGACGGTCCACACGGCCTCGTGGCCGAGGCGGTGCCCGGTGTAGCCGTCCTCGCCGTAGGCGGTGCCGTGGTCGGAACAGACGACGGCGAAGCAGCGGCGCCGGGAACTCATCGCCGCGAAGAGCCGCCCGACATGCCGGTCGACGTACTCCAGGGCCGCCGCGTGTGTGGCCGGACCGTCGCCCGCCTCCCGCGTGGCGCCCGGCAGATGGAACCAGTTCGGCTGGTGCAGCGCCGAGGCGTTGACGAAGAGGAACAGCCGCTGCCCGGCGGGCAGTTCGGCCACGATCCGCTCGGCGCGGGCCACCTGGGACTCGAAGGACGTCGGTGACGCCACGGAGAACTCCGGCTCCCAGTGGCTCTCCTGGAACATGCCCGGCAGGACACCGCCGAGCGCCCCCTGCTTGTTGAAGAAGCCGACCCCGCCGACGCACACCGTGCGATAGCCGTGCCCGGCGAGCGCCGACACCAGGTCGGGGCTGTCGAAGACGAAGGTGCGCCCCGCGGTCGTCTCACTGCCGGCGAACCGGCTCGCGAAGAGCCGCGGATGTGGTCCCGGCGCCGCCGGCGTCGGCAGGAACCCCGCGAACATCGCCTGGTGCGAGGCGTAGGTGAAGCTGCCGGGCGCGTGCCGCTTCTCCCAGACGCCGCCCGGCAGCCGGGCGGACAGGTTCGGCAGCCGGCCCGCCGCCGCCAGCTCCACGGCCACGTCGTACCGCAGGGTGTCGAGGGTGAGCAGCAGCAGGTCGTCGCGGCCCACCACCTCGTTCATGTCGGGCATGTCCGGCGAGGCGGGTGCGGTGGGTGCGGTGGGTGCGGCCGTCGTGTCGGCGTCGGCCGGGTCAGAAGGGTGCATGGTCTTTCCTTGCCTGGGGGTGGTGCTGGGGTGCCGGGAGCAGGGCGCTCCGCACCGCCGTGAGCTGGGCCGTGTAGGTGTCCAGGCCCTCCGCCGGGCCGCCCGGCAGTCCGGTCAGCCGGGGCAGGAGATCGCCGAAGGCGTTGACCTCGCCCACGGCGAACCGGCGCCAGCCGATCGCCGGGAGCAGATCCACGCCGACGCACAGCGTGCCCGGGAAGCAGGCTGCGGCCCGCTCACAGATGTCGAGCGCCTGCCGCCAGCGGTCGCCCGCCGCGTCCACGACCGGGCCCAGATCGCCCCGCGTCCCGCCGAGATGGAGGTTGGTCATCGGGAAACGGCTGGTGCGGACCACGGCATGGGTGGCCCGGCCCGCCACCACCAGGACCCGCAGATCGGCGGATCTGCCGTGCGCGGAGGCCTTCGGCAGCCAGCGCTCGATGTGCAGACCGTCGGCCGCGAGGGTGTCGACGATGCCGGCGATCTCCCGCTCGTCCGTGTAGCGCCGCACCCGCAGGGAGTTGTGCAGCCGGGGCGGGGCGTGCAGTCCCCCGTCGGGGGCCACCTCCACGGACGTCGTGGCCCTGATCCGGCCGCCGGGTCGCCCCGCCGAGGACGAGGTCCCCGACGACTCGACGGCCAGCACGCCGGACGCGGAGGACCCGTGGGCCGGCTTCACGAAGACCCGCGGCATGCCGTGCTCCCGCATCGCCGCCCGTACGTCGTCCCAGCCGCGCACCGGCGGCGCGTCACCCGAGGTGGGCGACGGGGGCACCGGCACCCCCGCCGCGTCGAGCCGCGCGTGGCACAGCCGCTTGTCGAACAGCACCGGCAGATCCGCCGGATCGTCCAGCCGCACCCCGCCCCGCAACGAACCCACCGCGGCCAGGAACCGGGCGTACCAGACGGCCGAACCCTCCACCCGCGTCGGATCGTCGACATCCCGCAGCAGCCGGTCCACCTCCGCGTTCTCGCCCGGCGAGTCCAGCCGCACGATCTCGTCGTCGGCGAAGTCGTGGCCGCCGTCGCGCAGCACGTCCCGCCACTCGACGACCCGGGGTGTCCCGGCACCGGCCGCCTCGGCCGCCGCGACGAACAGCCCGACCCGCCGGTTCTCCCCGTTCCCGACGACCACCCATCTGCGCGGACCGGGCCCCACTCCCGCCGCACCACGCCAACCGGACACCACACGCCCCCCTTTCGCCCCCGTACCCCTACGCGCTCACTCGCCCACCGCTACGAACCGCCAGACCGTGCCGTCCTCCTCCTCGTCCGACTCGGCGTCGTCGGTGTCGACGTCGACCTGGACCCCCTCGGCCTCCAGGGAGTCCCGGAGGCGGTCGCGTATCGCCGCGCTCAGGTAGTTGTGGTGCAGGTCCAGCGTGGTGAGGTGGGTCAGCGGCTGGCCCGTGAGCAGCGCGGTCGCGCCGTCGTCGGTGAGGATGCCCATCGACACGTCCAGGACGTCGAGGCGGGCCACCACCGGCGCGGAGGCGAGGGCCGCGCAGATGTCGTCCTGGATCTCGCTGTTGCGCAGCGCCAGATGCTTGAGGGCCGGCAGCCGGGTGCCCGCGAGGATCGGCGCCAGGTCGGCCATCTCGCAGTCGCCGCCGTACTCGGGGGTGCCCAGCCACAGGTCCAGCTCGACCAGGGCCGGCAGATCACTGCCCGCGACGCCCCGGACCGCCTCCACGGGCATACCGCCGGTCTCGACCGTCAGTGTCCTCAGCCGCTCGTGCCGCAGCGTCGGGAACACCAGCCCCTGGCCGCCGCGCACCCCGAACTCCTCCAGCCGGGGGAAGGCCTCCAGCAGCGGGCCCACATCGCCCTGGTTGATCCAGGAGATCTCGCACTCCTCCATGACGATGTCGCCGAGGAACAGCGCGCGCAGCGAGGGCAGCCGGTCCTTCGCCGCCACCAGGGCCTCGACGATCCCCTCGGGGCCGCTCTCGTACGCTTCGCTCCAGGCACCCACGACGAGCGCCCGCACCTTCTCGGTGTCGACGGAGGCCAGGAACCGGGCGAACGCCGCCTCCCACTCCTCCTCGCTGTCGTACGAGTCCACCGCGATGCTCCAGGCCACCGACTCGGCGGCGGGCAGGTGCGCGGCACCCTCCGGGCCCTTCACCGACTTGGGAAAGCGGTGGACCGGCAGGCCGTGGAAATCCTCCAGATGGCTCCCGATGGTCATGTGCGCCCCGCCCCTTCGTTCCCTGTCCGAGGGCGGTCACCGAGCCCGTGCCCGGTCCGCCCGCTGCGCACCCGGAGCACACAGCGGCGCCGGGTACGGGAGTTCTACCAAGAACGACTGACAACGTGTGCGGCGGACCCCTGTCCTGTGGACAAACATCGGCCCCCGGTCCTGTGGACAACCGTCGCGCCCGCCCCGGCGAACGCTCCGCGAGGGCCGGTCGGGGCCCGTTGTCAGTGCCTGCCCCTACGTTCGTCCTGTGGCACGGCCTGTGCCCGACGGGAGGGAGACCCATGTACCGGCAAGGAGACGTCCTCATCGCGCCGTTGGCGGAGAGCGCCGTGCCCGGTGGCGCGCTCGACGCGGCCTCGGAGCCCCGTGACGGGCGCGGCCGGCTCGTCCTCGCCCTCGGCGAGGTCACCGGTCACGCGCACGCCGTGGTCGGCCCCGGCCGTCTGATCCGCGAGTCGACCGCGTTCGGACCGATGCTGCTGCACGTCCCGGAGGGCGCCCGTGTCGTCCACGAGGAGCACGCGGCCATCTCGCTGCCCAAGGGCTGGTATCGGGTGATACGGCAGCGCGAGTACGTACCGGGGTCGGTGCGGATCGTCGCGGACTGACGCGACGGTGCGACGGCGCGACCGCGCGACGACACGAAGGCACAGGGGCGGGACAGGGACAGGACGATGACCGAGGGGAACGGCGTGACGGAACAGGGCGGTTGGCGGGCGGTGGCCGCGGCCACCGGAGCGGGTGACCGGGCGCGGGCCGAGGCGGGCGTACGGCTCGCCTACCGGCGGGCGGGGCTGCGGGAACCGGAGCGGATCGTGTGGGCCCGCTCGCCTCTGGAAGCGGTACGCCTGCTGTCGGGCCGACCGGCGGAGGACGGCGAGGCGCCGCCGACGACCGGATCGACCGCAGAGACCGCAGAGACCGGCGTGACCGCGGAGACCGGGGCGAGTGTCCGTGACGCCGTCCGCAACAGACCCGTCGCCGCCGCACGCGCCGCGCTGCACTCCCGTCTGGGCCCCACCGGCTGGGGCGACCACTGGCGGGCGACGGGCGCCGACCTGTGGGAGACGACCCGGCCGCTCGTCGACCGCGTCCGCACCGGCGTCGTCGAGGCGCTGGCCCCCGGCGGCCGCAAGGAGGAGACCGGCATCCGGCTTCTGCTCCTGGACGCGGTCCTGGGCCAGCACGACGCTCCCTGGCTGGCCGCCCTGGACGACGCCCCGGGTCTCGACGGACTCGCCGAGGTGGCCCGCACGGCGGGCTGGTGGTGGCCGTACGAGAAGGTCGCGGTCGTCGCCGAGTGGCCCGTGGAACTGCACCGCGACGAGGCGGGCCGGCTCGACCGGGGCGACGGGCCCGCGCTCGCCTACGCCGACGGCTTCGCCCTGCACGCCTGGCGCGGCCTGCCCGTCCCCGGTGAGTTCCTGGACCGGCTGGGCACGCTGACCCCCGAGCTGATCCGCGCCGAGGAGAACGCGGAACTGCGCCGCGTGATGCTGGAGTTCTACGGCTACGACCGCTACCTGGACGAGGCCGGGGCACGGCCGGTGCACCGCGACGAGACGGGCGTGCTCTGGCGCATCGCCCTGCCGGGCGACGAGGACGTGGTGATGGTGGAGGTCGTCAACTCCACGCCGGAGCCGGACGGCACGAGCCGCACCTACTGGCTGCGGGTGCCGCCCACCACGACCACGGCCCGGGAGGGGGTGGCCTGGACGTTCGGCCTGAGCGCGGAGGCGTACGAGCCGCTGCGGCAGACCTGAGTCCCGTCGCCGCCCTGGCGGGTCATTCGAAGCGTGAGGTGTCGCCCGCGCCCTTGCGGATGATCTCGGCCTCGCCGCTGGAGAAGTCGATGACGGTCGTCGGCTCCGTGCCGCAGTCCCCGGAGTCCACGACCGCGTCGACGAGGTAGTCGAGGCGTTCCTTGATCTCCCAGCCCTGCGTCAGCGGCTCCTCCTCGTCGGGGAGCAGCAGGGTGCTGGAGACGAGCGGCTCGCCCAGCTCCGCGAGCAGGGCCTGGGCCACGCGGTGGTCGGGGATGCGCACCCCGACGGTCTTCTTCTTGGGGTGCAGGAGCTTGCGGGGCACCTCCCTGGTCGCGGGGAGGATGAAGGTGTAGCTGCCGGGCGTGGACGCCTTCACGGCACGGAACACGTCGTTGTCGACGTGCACGAACTGCCCCAGCTGCGCGAAGTTCTCGCACACCAGGGTGAAGTGGTGCCGGTCGTCGAGCTGCCGGATCGTGCGGATCCGCTCGATCCCGTCACGACTGCCCAGCTGGCACCCCAGCGCGAAGCACGAGTCCGTCGGATACGCGATGAGCCCACCCTGACGAATGCTGTCGGCCACCTGCCCGATGGCACGCGGCTGGGGATTGTCGGGGTGCACGTCGTAGTACTTGGCCATTCCCCGAGCCTATGCCGCCAGGGGGGAACTTGTGGCTGCCGCCCGGCCGCAAGCCTTTCAGGGGCGCGGGGAACTGCGCGAGCGGCCACGACGAACTCGCAGCCGAACAGCCAACGCGCAGTCCCCGTTCCCCGTCCCCCTAACCCAGCGGAGCGCTCCCGCTCTCCCGCAGCATGTCCTCACGCTCGACGATCTTCACGCGCTCCCGGCCCTGCGGCTCACCCAGCGCCTTCTCCGCCGCGTCGAGCCTGTACCAGCCCTCCCACGTCGTGAAGCGCACGTTCCGCTCCGCGAAGAAGGCGTCCACGGCCTCCGGGGCGGGCGCGGACGGCTCGTGCAGCCGGCCGTTCGCGAAGTCGTCCAGGAGGTTGGAGACGGTCTCGTTGGCGTCGCCCTTGGTGTGCCCGATGAGGCCCACCGGACCGCGCCGGATCCAGCCGGTGACGTACGTCGACTGCAGATGCGCGCCGGTCTCCTCGATGACCCGGCCGCCCTCGTCCGGGACGGTGCCCGAGTCGACGTCCCAGGGCAGCTTGGGCAGCTTGTCCGAGAGGTAGCCGACCGCGCGGTAGACGCCGGTGACGTCCCAGTCTTTGAACTCGCCGGTGCCCTTGACGTTGCCGGTGCCGTCGAGGGCGGTGCGCTCGGTGCGCAGGCCGACGACCTTGCCGTCCTCGCCGAGGATCTCGGTGGGCGACTCGAAGAAGTGCAGGAACAACTTGTGCGGGCGGTCGCCGGTGTCGCGGATCGCCCAGTTCTCCAGGGTCTTCGCGACCATGTCGGCCTGCTTGTTGCCGCGTCGGGTCGCGATCGAGCCCTCGTCGTAGTCGATGTCCTCGGGGTCGACGATGACCTCGATGTTGGGGGAGTGGTCCAGCTCCCGCAGCTCCATCGGGGAGAACTTCGCCTGCGCCGGGCCGCGGCGCCCGAAGACGTGCACCTCCAGCGCCTTGTTGGCCTTGAGGCCCTCGTGGACGTTGGCCGGGATCTCGGTCGGCAGCAGCTCGTCGCCGGTCTTGGCGAGGATCCGGGCCACGTCGAGCGCCACGTTGCCGACACCGAGGACGGCGACCTTCTCGGCCTCCAGGGGCCAGGTGCGCGGGACGTCCGGGTGGCCGTCGTACCAGGAGACGAAGTCGGCCGCGCCGTAGGAGCCGTCGAGGCCGATGCCGGGGATGTCGAGCGCGCGGTCGGCCGTGGCACCGGTGGAGAAGATCACGGCGTCGTAGAACGCGCGCAGATCGTCCAGGTTGATGTCCGTCGGGTAGTCGACATTGCCGAAGAGGCGGATCTGCGGCTTGTCGAGCACCTGGTGGAGGGCGGTGATGATGCCCTTGATGCGGGGGTGGTCGGGGGCCACGCCGTAACGGATCAGTCCGAACGGGGCGGGCATCCGCTCGTAGAGGTCGATGGAGACACCGGGCTCGGTGGCCACGTCGGACTTCAGCAGCGCGTCGGCGGCGTAGATCCCGGCGGGTCCGGCTCCGACAATGGCTACCCGCAGAGGGCGGGGCATGTTCAGGTTCCCTTCGAGCGGAGACAAGCGACTCGACGGCAACCCTAAACTAAGGTAACCCTTACCAGGTACACGGGTCGGGTCTATGACCTCATAAAGCGATCTTATGCCATCCGGGGGAATGTCCGGACGTCAGGGGGAGCCGCCTCCGCGATGTGTTTGACGGGGCGGTGAACGGCAACGCGGTTTCCATGAATCGACCGAACAGGCAACCGAACGACAACTCCGCGTCCGCCGAGACGGCCGCGGCCAAGGCCCGCCGGACCGCCGGCAAGGCGACGGCACCGGCCACCGACGGCGCGAAGACCGCCGCGATCAAGGTGGACGACGCGGCGGCGTCGACCAAGGCCGGCGCCGGACACGCGGCCGACGCGACCAAGCGGGCCGCGGACGGCACCAGCGCCGCCGTGCACAGTGCGGTCAAGGGCGTCGAGGCGGGCCGTCAGGCGGTCGTCCAGGCTTCCGGGCAGGTGGCCGCCGGCGCGAAGACGGCCATGACCGTCATCGCCCACCGCAAGCTCGTCGCCGCCGGAGTGGGCGCGGGGTTGACCGCCCTGACCGCCGCCTCGTACGCGGTCGGCCGACGCTCGGGCCGCCAGGTCCACGGGGGCCCGCTCACCCGGCTCACCGGTGGCCGGATCTGACGCGCGCACGGGGGTCGTCCGGCACGAGCCGCCGGACGACCCCCGGCCGGCTTCCTACCAGCGGCCTTCCACCTGCTCCTTGATCCGGCGGTCGTACAGCTCCCGGATCGCCGTGAGCGTCTCGCCGGACAGCTCCGGCAGCGCCGCGGCGGCCGCGTTGGCGCGGGCCTGCTCCGGCGTACGGGCGCCCGGGATGACCGTCGTGACCCCCGGCAGCTGGACGATCCAGCGCAGCGCCAGCTGGGCCGCGGTGTACCCCTCGGGAGCGAGCGCGGCGAACTCGACGGCCGCCTCGACCCCCGTGCCGTAGTCGACGCCGGAGAAGGTCTCGCCCTGGTCGAAGGACTCGCCGTGCCGGTTGTAGGTGCGGTGGTCGTTCTCCGCGAACACCGTGTCCTTCGTGTACTTGCCCGACAGCAGCCCCGAGGCCAGCGGCACCCGCGCGATGATCGCGACGCCCGCCTTCTCGGCCGCCGGGAGGACGTCGAGGAGCGGCTTCATCCGGAACGGGTTGAGGATGATCTGCACGCTCGCCACGTTCGGCCGGGCGATCGCCGTCAGCGCCTCGGCGCAGGTCTCCACACTCACCCCGTACCCGGCGACGCGCTCCTCCTCGACCAGGGTGTCCAGGGCGTCGAACACCTCGTCCGAGGAGTACACCGGCGTGGGCGGGCAGTGCAGCTGGACCAGGTCGAGGCGGTCCACCCCGAGGTTGCGGCGGGACCGGTCGTTCCAGGCCCGGAAGTTGTCGAGGACGTAGTTCTCGGGGATCTGCTCCATGCGACGGCCCATCTTCGTCGCGATGAACACATGCAGGTCGGGCCTGCTCCGCAGGAACGTGGCGATGGTCTGTTCGCTGCGTCCGTCGCCGTAGACGTCCGCCGTGTCGAAGAAGGTCACCCCCGACTCGGCCGCCGCCTCCAGCACCGCGAGGGCTTCCGTGTCGTCGACGTCTCCCCAGTCGGCGCCCAGCTGCCAAGTGCCGAGACCGACCACGGACGCGTGCTGACCCAACCTACCGAATGCGCGTTCTTCCATGGCGTCAGTCTGTCACCTGTTCCCCGTGGTCAATGAGGGAAGGCACGCGGTGGGCGCTGCCGGGGCAGCTCGTCCCGGAACTCCGCGACGACCGAGCTGATCTGCCGCGTCAGTTCCGTCTTCTCCAGCCGGTCGAGATAGAGGTTGCGCCGGGCGAGCCCCACCGCGTCCACACCGAAGCCCAGGCAGGCCACGAGCCGCTCCGGTATCCCGTCGAGACCGGCGACGGCACCCAGGCTCGCCATGTCCTCCTCCGGTGTGCCGAGCCCGTGCTCGTCCCCGCGCATCAGGATGTCGGTGCCGCCGTCCACCAGCACGACGGCGTCCACCCCGCCCAGATGCCCGATCAGCGCGCGATAGGCCGCCCGCAGGGGCGCCACACCGGTGCGGGACAGCGCGTACACCGTGGCGGGCTGCCCGTGCAGGTCCAGCCACTGAGCGAGCGCGCGCTCGGGGAAGTAGTCGCCCCGGAACGTGGTCGTCGGCCCGATGGCCGCGACGTCCTGCTCCACCCACACGTCCAGGCTCAGACCGTGGAGATCGGCGAAGGAGAGGTTGGCGAGATGGACCTCCTTGCCCGCCGACCGCAGGGCGAGGGCCAGCGGCAGACCGGCGTAGACGTCGAAACCGCCACCGGCGCCGGCGATGAGAACGCGCCGCGCGTCGCGCAGGCGCGTGAAGAACGGGGGCTGCTGGAGAGAGAACACCGGGGGAAGCTAGCAAGGCCACGGGTGGGACGCGCGCGATTTACGGGGGCCGGACGACCCGTTACCGTACCGGTCAGTAACCGGATGGATCCGGACCGGACCGGACCGGACCGCACCGCAGGAGGCCCCCATGCCGCAGCTCGAAGTCGACGGCGCCGCGCTGACGTACGACGACGAGGGCCCCTGCGACGGCGACGGCGTGCCCCTGGTGTTCATCCACGGCTGGACCGCGAACCGGCACCGCTGGGACCACCAGCTCGCGCACTTCTCGGCGAAGCGGCGCGTGATCCGGCTCGATCTGCGCGGGCACGGCGAGAGCCGCGGGGCCGGGGTGCGCACGATCGGGGAACTGGCGCGGGACGTGCTCGCCCTCCTCGACCATCTGGAGGTCGAGCGGTTCGTCCTCGTCGGCCACTCCATGGGCGGCATGATCTCCCAGACCATCACCCTCGCCCACCCCGAGCGGGTGGAGCGCCTGGTGCTCGTCAACTCCATCGGCCGTATGACCTACAGCCGGGGCCGCGGCCTGCTGATGGCGGCCTCCACCCGTGTCCCGTTCAAGCTGTTCGTCGCCGCCAACATCCAGCGGGCCTTCGCCCCCGGCTACCCCCGCGAGGAGATCCGGGAGTACATCCGCGCCTCGGCCGCCACCCCGCGCGAGGTCGTGATGACCCTGTACGGGGCCATGCGCGCCTTCGACGTCCTCGACCGCCTCGGCGAGATCAGCACCCCCACCCTCCTCGTGCACGGCTACCACGACATCCAGCTGCCCGTCTCCCAGATGCTCCGCATGGCCAAGGCCTGCCAGGACGCCGAGGTCCGCATCCTGGACGCCGGTCATGAACTCCCCGTGGAGAAGCCGGCGGAGCTGACCGCCACCCTCGACCGCTTCCTGACCGGCGTCCGAGCCTGAGCCTGAGCGCCGGGACCGAGCCTCGGTCCGAGTCACGGTCCGAGTCCGGTCACACCGCTTCGGGCGAGCGCGGCTTCCCCCGGCCCGGCGGACCGCCGAGGGCGCGCAGCCACCCGGCCACGGCATCGACGACCGCCCGGGTCCGGGACAGCCGGCCGATGTCCGCGGCCAGGGACAGGGCCGCGCCCGTCCAGGCGAAGCCGAACGACCACACGGACAGCCATTCGCACAGGTACAGGGGCGTGATCAGCCAGTCGTCGCCCACCTTCGTGGCCGCCGCCGCGGCGGCCAGCGCCATGAAGACGAGGATCAGCACACCGGCGACGAGATAGGGACGGCGCGCGTACGGCCGGTCCTTGATGCCGGGCGCGCCGTACATGAAGAGGCAGAAGGCCGCCATCGCCGTCAACAGGGCGACGGCGAACACCTGGTGGAACACGGAGACGGTCTGCTGGCCCGCGTCGCCCCCGGCCCCCGGCGCGGTGGGGAAGAGGGCGACGCCGAGCGCGCAGGCTCCGGCGATCGTGCCGAGGACGTCGTTGAACCTGTTGAAGCGGTAGACGATCAGGAAGATCCCGAGGGCGCACAGCGCGCCGACGAAGATGTCCCGGGTGCTCGTGTAGTACGAGCCGCTCATCGAACCGGGCCAGGCGTCCTCCCCGGTCCGCCCGGCGATCCGCGCCGCGATCCAGTTGCCGGCCGGCAGCGCCAGGGGCAGCCCGACGCCGATGACGCCGACCCCCAGGCGCAGCCGCATGACCGTCCGGGCGTCCTGATCCTTCTTCTGGGCCGCCACCCTGCGCCGCAGGGGCTCGGCGGCGCTCCCGTCCGCTGCGCTCACGGGCACCTCCTCACCGGGACGCGCGAGGCGAAGGCGAGCCCGCCACCGGACGATGTCCGATATCGGACGAACGCAAACCCGAACGCGAACGGGACGCGAACGGGACGCGGGCCCGGGGCAACCCCCGGCCCCGCCCCGGGAGTCGCCCAGGTCAGCCCGTCAACTTCCCCTCCGCGTCGACCAGTAGCTCCGTCACCCTGAGCGCGAACGCGGCGTCGCACGGATGCGCACGCCCGGTACGGGCCGCCGCCAACAGCGCGTCCCCCGCCCGTACGAGAGCCGGTACGGCACCTTCGTCGGTCGTGGGCAGTACGGTCGTCCCGGCCCGGCCGCGCAGCTCCACCGTGGTGCCGGACGCCGCGGGCGGGGCGGTCAGGCTGAGGGTGAGCGTGCTGGACGCCCCGCCGGTGTGCAGCAGGACCAGATGGACCGTGTCCCCCGGCCCGCGCACGGCGGCGGCCACCTTCTCCACGTCCCCGAGGATCGGCAGCAGCACGGACAGGGCGTGCGGGCCCACGTCCCACAGGCCGCCCTTCTCCCGCCGCCACGGCGAGTCCGCGAAGGGGCTGTCGCTCTCGTCGTCGAACAGCGACCCGAACCACTCCGCACGACCGGTGAACCAGCCGTCGTGGGAGGCCTGTTCGGTGATCCACGCGTCGATCGCGGTCTGGAACCGGGCGGTGAAGAACACGACGGAGGCGACTTGGGCCTCCTCGACCGCCTTGACGACGGCCCGGCCCTCCTCCACGTCCGTCGACAGCGGTTTGTCCAGCAGCAGATGGCAGCCCGCCCGCGCGGCCCGCGCCGCGAGCGGTGCCTGCACGGACGGCGGCAGCGCCACGGCGACCGCGTCCACATCGGCGAACAGGGCGTCCACGTCCTTGTAGACGGGCAGCCCGCCGTGCCGGGCGGCCAGTGCCTCGGCCGCCTCCGGGCGCCTGCCCCACACCCCCGCGAAGTCCAGCTCCTGGTGCGCGCTCAGCGCGGGGGCGTAGGCCATCTCGGCCCACGGTCCGGTTCCGAGCAGTCCGATACGCATGTGCAGGTCTCTCCTCAAACTGCCCTCAGGGCAGGGACTGTTCGGTCCAGATGGTCTTGCCTGTGGGGGAGTAGCGGGTGCCCCAGCGCTGGGTGAGCTGGGCGATCAGATACAGGCCCCGGCCGCCCTCGTCGGTCGTGGCGGCGTACCGCAGATGGGGCGAGGTGTGACTGCTGTCGGTGACCTCGCAGATCAGCTGCCGGTCATGGATCAGGCGCACCCGGATGGGCCCGCCGCCGTACCGGATGGCGTTGGTGACCAGCTCGCTGAGGATCAGTTCGGTGGTGAACTCCAGCTCCTCCAGGCCCCATTCCGTCAGCTGCCGGGTGGCCTCGGCGCGCGCCCGGCGGACCGCCGCCGGGTCGCCGGGCACGTCCCACTCGACGACGCGGCCCGCGTCCAGCGCGCGCGTGCGGGCCACGATCAGCGCGATGTCGTCGCTCGCCCGGCTCGGCGGCAGCGCGTCCAGCACGGCCTCGCAGGTGCCCTGCGGCGAGGGGTCGGCCCCGGCCAGCGCGGTCCGCAGCAGTTCCAGACCGGCGTCGATGTCCCGCTCCCGGTGCTCGACCAGCCCGTCGGTGTACAGCACCAGACGGCTGCCCTCGGTGAGTTCCAGTTCCGCCGTCTCGAAGGGCAGTCCGCCCAGGCCCAGCGGCGGACCGGCCGGTACGTCGGGGAAGTCGACCGTGCCGTCGGGCCGGGCCACCGCGAGCGGGGGATGGCCGGCGCGGGCGACGGTGCAGCGCCGTGAGACCGGGTCGTAGATGGCGTACAGACAGGTCGCCCCGGTGATCGGCGCGGTGCCGTCGAGCACGGCTTCGTCCTGGTCGATCCGGCTGACCATCTCGTCCAGCAGCCCGAGGATCTCGTCCGGCGGCAGATCCAGCGCGGTGAAGTTGTGGACGGCCGTGCGCAGTCGGCCCATCGTGGCCGCCGCGTGCAGCCCGTGCCCGACGACGTCGCCGACCACGACCGCGACCCGGGTCCCGGACAGCGGCAGGACGTCGAACCAGTCCCCGCCCACCCCGGCCTGCGCGGGCAGATAGCGGTAGGCGACGTCCAGGGCGCTCTGCTCGGGCAGATTGCGCGGCAGCAGGCTGCGCTGCAGGGTCTCGGCCATCGTGTGCTCGCGGGTGTAGCGGCGCGCGTTGTCGATGGAGACCGCCGCGCGGGCCACCAGTTCCTCGGCGAGGGCCAGCTCCTCCTGGTCGAACGGCTCGGGCTTCTCCGAGCGCCAGAAGTTGGCCACCCCCATCACCAGCTGGCCCACCCGCAACGGCACGGTGATCAGCGAGTGGATGCCGTACTCCACGACCTGCGCGGACCGCTCCAGGTCCTGGGCCTGCCAGCCGGGGGCCCGGCTGAGGTCGCCCACCAGCGTCGAGCTGTGGCTGTCGATGCTGCGGGCCTGCGGCGAGGAGGCAACCAGGTCGATCCGTTCGCCCACCTTGTACAGCGGAGAGTCCTTGCGGATCCCGCAGAACGCCGTACGCCGCAGGGTCGTGGCCGTCTCGGGCTCGTCCCCGCTCAGCGCGGCCGGGGCCAGGTCCACGGTGACGAAGTCCGCGAACCGGGGGACGGCCACCTCCGCCAGCTCCTCGGCGGTACGGGTGACGTCCAGACCGGTGCCGACGCCCACCCCGGCGTCGTACAGCAGCCGCAGCCGCTCACGGGCGGCCTCCGCGCGACCGGACAGGGCGCGCAGCTCGGTGGAGTCGCGGAGCGTGGCGACGCTGCCGGACGGTTCGCCCTGCAGATCGGTGGCGCGCTGGTTGACCGCGATCAGCCGGTCGCCCACGAGATGCACCTCGTCGTTGGCGACGCGCCCCGAGGCCAGCAGGTCCGCCACATGCGGTTCGAGGCCCAGGGAGAGCACGTCCTGTCCCTCGGCGTCCGGGGGCAGGTCGAGCAGCCGGTGCGCCTCGTCGTTGGCGAGCAGCAGCCGGCCACCACCGCCGACGATGATCACGCCCTCCCGTACGGCGTGCAGCACCGCGTCGTGGTGCTCGTACATGCGGGTCATCTCGGACGGGCCGAGGCCGTGCGTCTGGCGCAGCAGCCGCTTGCTGACCAGCGCCGTGCCCGCCGTGGCGAGGATGAGCGCCGCCGCGGCGGCGGCCAGCACCAGCGGCAGCTGCTGCTCCGCGACGCCGCCCACGTTCTCGGTGGTGATCCCGGCCGAGACCAGGCCCACCACCTTGCCGTCGGGGTCCTTGACCGGCACCACGGCCTGGACGAGCGGACCGAGGGTGCCGTTGATGTCCTCGGTGAAGGACTCGCCCTTCAGCGCGGGTTCGATGGTGCCGACGAACTGCTTGCCGATGCGGTCGGTCTTCGGATGGGTGTAGCGGATGCCGTCGGTGTTCATCACGACGATGAAGTCGACCTTGGACTGGACCCGGGCGGCCTCGGCCCTCGGCTGGAGGATCGCCGTCGGGTCCTCGGACTCCAGCGCCTCCCGGGTGCCCGGCGCGTTGGCGAAGGTCTCCGCCACGGCGAGCGAACGGTTGTGCGCTTCCTTGGTGCTGTCGTGCCGTACCTGCAGGACCAGCGCCACCACGGCCGACACGACCAGGACCAGCACGATCACCACCTGCAGCAGGAAGACCTGCCCGGCGACACTGCGTCCGCCCAGCGCCGACCGCAGCCCCGCGAGCGGGCCCCAGCCGTGCCCCGGGTCCCGGGTTGCGCCGCCGTCGGATCCGTGCGCCACCCGCCGGGCGCTGGCGTCCCGGCCCTGCGGAGGCCGGCTCTGGGGACGGCGGGTCGATTGAGAGCGAGATCGACCCAGGAGACGGACCATGTGCCCATGTCTACACTGCCCCGCGCCCGGAGGCGAGAGGGGATCACGCACGGTGACGGCCGATGCCGTCGGCCGTACGGCGGGTGAGGACTCCGGGAGCGCTGTGACCACCTGTGACATGCCGCTTCCTATGAGATTCCCATGAATTCACGAGTCCGTTGAACACATCGCGGTCCGGCTCCGTATTGGGCTGGGGTTTTTCCTGCCCGGATCCGATCGAGACGTTGTAGGAGCTGTCCGTGGGACGCACCACCAGACGCAGACGCCCATCAGGAGCACGGCGCGCGACCTCTGCCGCGATCGCGCTGATCTTGGGCGGGGGCGGGCTCGTGGCCGTCAACGTCTATGCGTCGGCCACCGAGGAGGGGCCGTCGGACGACACCGTCGAGCAGGTCGCCTCGGCCGCCGGCACGATCGACTGCCCGGATGTCGGGGCCGAACTGACGGAGGTGCCCGAGGGGGCGCGGCCGGAGGTCGACAAGGAACTCGCCGCCCTGGACCAGCAGATAGCCGAGGCCTACCAGCGGCTGCAGAACTCCGCCCAGGCCCAGCAGCAGGACGGCGGGTTCGCCGACAACGCGATCATGAACCCGCTGAAGGAGAAGCGGGCCGCGACGATCGAGCGGATCGCGATCGCCATCGACCGTGTCGGCGACCGCCCCGACGGCCTCGACTCCCTCGCCGCCTGCGAACTGCGCCCCGCCGAGAACCAGAACGGGGACGGGGACGGACAGGGCGGGGAAGGCCAGAACGGTGACGGTCAGAACGGCGGCGACCAGAACGGTGGCGGTCAGGACAACGACGGCGACGGCCAGGACCAGGGCGGCCAAGGAGGTCAGGGCGGTCAGGGCGACCAGCAGGGCCAGCCGGGCAACGGCGGTCAGGCCGGCAACGGGCCCGTGGCCGCGGACTACGCCGACATCAAGTCCGTCCAGCCGAACGCCCGTGACCGCGGCGGGCGGCAGAACGGCTCCACCGGCTCCTTCACCACAGCCTGCGGGGTGAATGCCAACGGGCTGTTCAACTCGGACAACGTCATCGTCGCCCCGGGTGTCTCCAACGGCGCCCACCACTTCCACGACTACGTCGGCAACCAGGGCAACAGCGCGTTCGCCAGTGACGAGGACCTCGCCGCGGCCGACACCAGCTGTGAGAACCAGGGCGACAGGTCCTCGTACTTCTGGCCCGTGATCCGCCTCCAGAACGGCACCGCCGAGCAGGACGCCAACTCTCCCGGTGGCGGGATCGAGGGCAACGCCGGTGAGATCGTGACGCCCAAGGCCGTCACGATGAGCTTCGAGGGCAGCCCGCGCGGCGATGTCACGGAGATGCCGCGGCTGCTGCGCATCATCACCGGTGACGCCAAGGCCTTCGTCAACGGCCCGGCCAACGCCAACGCGTCCTGGAGCTGCACCGGTTTCGAGGACCGGCAGCTGAAGGACAAGTACCCGCTCTGCCCGGCCGGCAGCGACGTCGTGCGCACCTTCGAGTTCCAGAGCTGCTGGGACGGCCGCAACATCGACAGCGCCAACCACCGCACCCACGTGGCCTTCGCCGCGGCGGACGGCGGCTGCGCCGCCGGTTTCAAGGCCATCCCGCAGCTGGTGCAGCGCATCGTCTACGACGTCGACGCCCCGAGCCTCCAGGACGGCGGCCGGACGACGCCGCTGTTCGCCGTGGACTCCTTCCCCGAGCAGCTCCACAAGCCCGTCACCGACCACGGCGACTTCATCAACGTCTTCGACGAGGACCTGATGCGGGCGATGGTGGACTGCATCAACGACGGCCGTGAGTGCGACGCGGCCGACATCGGCGGCGACCAGGGCGATGGCGGCGACCAGAACAACGGCGGCGACCAGGGCGACGACAACGGCCAGGAGGGCGACAACGGCCAGGGCGGCGACCAGGACCCGGGCCAGGACCAGCCCGGCAACGGCCAGGGCCAGGACGACGGTCAGGACCAGGACCCGGGCCAGGACCAGGACCAGCCCGGCAACGACCAGGACCAGGACAACGGCCAGGGTCAGAACCAGGACGACGACGACGGCGCCGCCGAGCCCAGCGAGACCGCTCAGGCCCCTGGCGCCGGGGACGACCAGGCGGACCAGGGCGGCGACAAGCAGCCCCAGGTTCTCGGCTCGGCAAAGTCGACCCAGCGCGGGAACGCCGCCGGGGCCGAGAACGGCGACCAGGGCGCCGACGACGCCGGGGACGGCGGCGACGAGGCAGCCGCCCCGGCGCAGACCACGCCTCCCGCCGCCAACTTCCCGTCGCCCGCCGGGCAGAACGGCTCGCAGGGGTCGCAGTCGGCGACGGGCAGCCTCGCCGAGACCGGTTCGCAGATGTGGCCGGCGATGATCGGCGGCGTGGCCGTGCTCGCCGGTGTCGTGCTGCTCCGCCGGGTCAGGCGCGGAGGCTACTGACCGGGCACGGTCGGTCACGGGCCGCCGTCCGCCGTTCCCCGTGCTCCGCCGAGCTTGTTAGTTTGAGCGGGAATTGATCCTGTGTCGGCTGACGGGCGGGCGGAGCATGGCGGAGGGCTGGGCCCGGCGGCTGGGGTGGCCGCCGCCGGGCGACCTGGCGGCGGCCGGCGTACTGCTGGTGGCCATGGTGGCCGTACGGCTGGGCCCGGGCGAGGAACCCGCCGGTTCCGCGATGGCGGTGACGGCCCTCGGCGCGGTGATCGCCGGAGGTCTGGCCGTCCGGCGCAGCGCGCCCCTCGCCGGGTACGCGGTGGGCACGGCCGGGCTCGTCGCCGAGGCGCTCTGGATCGGACCCGGCGGGCTGACGCCGGTCGCGAACCTGATCGGTGTCCACTCGCTGGGCCTGTACGCGCGTCCGCGCCGGGCCGTGCTCGGCGCCCTCCTCGTACCCTTCGGTGTGCTCGCCCACTTCGCGCCGAAGGACGACTCGTGGGTGACTCAGGTCGCGGTCGTCCTCGTGTGGCTCCTGGTCTGGTCGGCGGGGTGTGCCACGGCCCGTCACCGCCGGGAGACGGAGGAGCTGCGGCGGCTGCTGCGCCGCGAGACGGTCGTCGCCGAACGGGTCCGTATCGCCCGTGAGTTGCACGATGTCGTCGGGCACTCGGTGAACGCCATGCTGGTCCAGGCAGGCGCCGGACGCATGGTGCTCGACACCGACCCGGACCGTACCCGCGCACTGCTGATGAGCGTCGAACGCACCGGCCGGGACGCCCTCGGCGAACTCGACCGCCTCCTCGGCGTTCTGCGCGCCGACGACGACGGTGCCCCCACGGTGACGGCCGGCCCCTCGGGCACGGCCGGGCACGGCCCCGCCCCCGACCCGGGCGACCTGGACCCCGGCGACCTGGACAGGCTGGTGCGTCCCATGGCGGACGCCGGCATGGACGTACGGCTGCGGATCGAGCCGGAGACGCTCGTCCTGCCGGACGCGCTGCGGCTCTCCGTCCACCGGATCGTCCAGGAGGCGCTGACGAACGCCCTGCGCCACGGCCACGCCCCCTCCGCCGAGGTGACGGTCCGCAGACAGCGCTGGGGCAACGCCGTGCTCGTCCGGGTCGTGGACGGCGGCGAGGGTCCGCCCCCCGCGTACCGGCCGGGGCGCGGGCTGCGGGGCATCGGCGAACGGGCCGCCGCGCTGGGCGGAACGGTCGCCCACGGCCCGGCGGACGACGGCGCCGGCTTCGCCCTTACGGTCGAACTGCCGCTGCCATGACCGCCATGCGCCCCGCCGCCCTGAACAGCGGCCCCGCCGCCCCGTCCGTCCGTGTGCTCCTCGCCGACGACGACGCCCTGCTGCGCACCGGCGTCGCGGTGACGCTCGGCACCGCCCCGGACCTGGTGGTCGTCGGGGAGGCCGCCGACGGGGTGCGGGCCGTGGAACTGTGCCACGCGCTGACCCCGGACGTCGTGCTGATGGACGTACGGATGCCGGGCGTCGACGGCATCGAGGCCACCGCCCGGATCGTCGCGGCGGGCCTGGCCGCGCGTGTCCTCGTCCTGACGACGTTCCCCGACGACGCCTACGTATGGCGGGCGTTGCGGGCCGGAGCCAGTGGCTTCCTGCTCAAGCGCGCCGCCCCCGAGCGGCTCATCGACGCGGTACGGACGGTGGCCGCCGGGGACACCCTGCTGGACCCCTCGGTCACCCGCGCCCTCGTCGAGCGCTTCGTCCTCGACGGCCGCACGGGCCGCACCGATCCGGACGCCGCAGACCGCGCCCGGCTGCGCGGGCTCACCGCCCGTGAGGCGCAGGTGCTGCGGCTGATCGCCGAGGGGCTGTCCAACGCGGAGCTCGCCGGCCTGCTCGGTATCGCCGAGTCCACCGCCAAGACGCACGTCAAGCGCATCCTGCACAAGATCGACGCCCGCGACCGGGCCCAGGCCGTGGTCCTGGCGTACCGCTCCGGGCTGATGGAGCGCCGGGACGACCGCCCGGCACCCGGCTTCGGCTGACCACCCGGACGCGGACCGCGACCGGTCCGCCCGTATCCCGACCGCGACCGGTCCGCCCGTACCCCCACAGGGGTACGTTCCCGCACCCCCGCAGGGGGACGCCCGGCCTCCTCCGCCGCCCTACGGTCGAGCCAGTCGGCGGGAGGGGAAGCAGGAGATGAGCGCGCTCGGTTTCGGGGCCGTGCTGGTGTCGGACGTCTGGCGTGCCGTACGTCCCAAGGGCCGCTTCCAGCGGCTGCTGTGGTGGTGCGGGACCGCGCTGGTGGTCTCCGGTGCGGTGCACGCACTGGTCGCGGTGATCGACCAGGAGCCCTGGTGGGGACCGGTGTCCTGGCGCAAGCCGGTGGCGTTCGGAGTGTCTTTCGGGCTGCTGGTGTGGTCCGTGGTCTGGATCGTGAAGCAGATGCCCGCACGCTGGTGGGTACGGGTCCCGGCGGGCCTGATCGTCGCCGTCTCCCTCTTCGAGGTCGGACTCATCAGCGCCCAGCGCTGGCGGGGCGTCGCCTCCCACTTCAACCAGGCGACCGACACCGACTCCGCGATCTGGTCCGTGATCGGAACCCTGATCCTGCCGCTGATCCTCGGCCTGGTCTGGCTGTTCGTCGCCGCGCTGATCCGGTTCGACGGCAGCGCGGCCGCCCGGATCGCCACGCTCGCCGGTCTGGCGGCCGTCCTGGTGGCCGGCTACATCGGCATGGACATGGCCGCCATCGGGGAGGCCGCCTTCGACGACACCGGACGCGTGCCGGACGAGGTGCTGTTCGGAGCGGCGGGCAGCGCCAAACTCGCCCACGCCGCCGGACTGCACGGCATCCAGTTCCTCGCCGTGCTCGCGATCCTGTCCGACGCGGGCCGGCTCCCGCGCCGTCGCGCGGGCGCGTTGCTGGCGCTCGCCTCCCTCGGCTACGCCGCCGCCTTCGGCGCGATCACCGCGACCGCCTACGCCGGCCGCGCCCCGTACGACGGGACCGCCCCCTGGTCGGTCGTGCTCGCGGCCGGTGTCCTCGGCGCGGGTGCGGTGGCGGTCGTCGTCCTGGCCCAGGCGTCCCCCGCCCGCCGCACCCCGGCTCCCGGACCACCGGCGGGGAAAACCCCGCTCGCCGAGCGAACCGGACGGTGACTCCCGTGCGTCAACCAGCCATGGACCGTGTACCTTTCACGGTCCGACGGTGGCTCGACCGATGCCTTCGCGCCATCTCTCGGGCGGTGATCACAAAAGGAAATCGATCTCCGTCCGCGCCCGATAATCACCTGTCGTGGCATCGAGTTTCGGCCGTACACTGACAATTCGTAAGCATGCGGGTGGAGTTGACGGGGGGATCCGAGATGTCCGGGGATCAGTACGGGATAAGAGACCAGGACGGCTGGAGCCACAGCTACGTCGTGCCTCCGATGCCGCCGGGCCCGCCGCCCGGTCCCGCCGACGGCTGGCGGGCGCTCGGGGTGGGCCTGCTGAACCTCAGCGGTCTCGGCCTCGGCTACGCCCTGATGCGCCGCCCGCTCCTCACCCTGCTGTGCTGGGCCGCCACCGGCCTCCTCCTCTTCACGGTGCTGCCGGCCGACCCCGACGGTGTCTCCGGCGCCACCCTCACCGTCTATGGCCTGTTCCTCCTCCTCGCCGCCGCGCACGGCGCCTTCCTGGGCCTGCGGCACCGCCTGGCGTGGCCCGCGAAGTCCCCGCTCGCCATCGCGCTCGGCGTCCTCCTCCTCGGCGTACCGGTCGCGGGCGGTCTGCTGTACGAGACGGCGCGCAAGGAGGCCGTCGAGGAGATGCTCCTGGACCGGCTGGACAAGGCCGACGACCTGGTGAAGCAGGCCTCCGGCGAGTCGTTCTCCACCACCCAGTCCGAGTACCGCAGGGCCCTGACCGCCTACGACGACCTCAGCACCGACCACCCCGACTCCCGGGCGGCCGAGCGGGTCCCGGCCCGGCTCAAGACCTTCTACACGACGGTCGGCGCCCCGTTCGAGGAGCAGAAGTACTGCGACGCGGTCGCGCCCCTCGAATATCTGCGCACGGTCCCGCAGACGGTGGGCAAGCAGGACCTCGGCTCGCTGGCCGGCTGGCCCGACGACCGGCTCGCCACCTCGCTGTACGAGTGCGCCTCCGAGAGCCTGGCGGGCAACACCGCCGGCTGGCAGGACCAGTTCAGCGATCTGCTCACCACGTTCCCGGACTCGGACCAGGCGGCGAAGGTCGAACCCGACGTCAAGGCGGCCGTCGACAGGGCTGTCAAGGCCGTGGGCGGCGACGACCCGTGCACCGCCGTGGACCAGCTGGAGACGCTCGGCTCCCAGGTCAAGGCGCTGCCCGGGGACAAGGCAGGGGTGGCCGACGCCCTCGCCGCCGACGCGGGGAAGGCCGAGAAGTCCGCCTCCGCGGGCGTCTACACCTGCGGCGTGGACCAGTACAACGACGGTGACTTCGCCGAGGCGGTGACCTCGATGAACGACTTCGTCGACGCCAACAAGAAGCACAAGAACGCCCCGCGCGCGAAGAAGATAGCGATCGCCGCCGAGATCGCGCAGGAGGTTCCGGCGGCCGGCAAGAAGCTGCCCACCACCCGCTCCGGCGGCAGCATCTCCGTCACGGTCAAGAACGACAGCCCCGACGAGATCCAGGTCATGTACACCGGCCCGGTGACCGGCACCTTCACCCTGAAGGGCTGTGGCAGCTGCACCAGCTACGACTGGAGCAGCACGCTGAACCCGAGCTTCAAGCCGTGCAACGGCAACGACAACTACCCGCAGCGCACGATCAGTCTGCCGGTCGGCACCACGTACTTCCTGCACAAGCCGAAGGGCGGCAGCACGTCGAGCGCCGCCTCCGACACGGCCAAGCTGGAGTCGGGCTACATCTACACGGAGTGCGCCTATGTGACCTCGGGCCTCGGCGTGAACTCCTGACGCACACCCCGGCGCGGTGGCCGCGGGGGCGGCTCAGCCCCTGCGGCCCTCCACCCAGCCGGCGATGTCGTCGAGGTCCTTCGCGACGGCCTTGCGTACGGCACGGGCGCCGATGGGCCCCATGAGCCGGGCGAGGACTCCCGCGACGGCACCGGTCGACTCCGCCGAGAACGTCATCAGGATCGTCGTCGACTCCGGTCCGTCGGCCCGCAGCACCCACTGGGACACATAGCGGGAGCCGTGCGACTCGGCCTCCACCACATAGCGCTCGGGGGGTTCGCTGACGGTCACCCACATCTCCTCAGTGGCGTCCTTGCCGAACATCCGACGGGTCTCCCGCCACCGGGTGCCCACTCCGAAGCCCCCTTCCGTGAGGACCTCGACCTTGGTGACACCGCTCAGCATCCGGTCCATGCCGCCGAGGTCCGTCAGGACTTCCCACACCCGTCCCTGAGACGCGGCGACCCGCCGCTCGACTACCACACCTCTGCTGGTCATGACTCCCATCAAAGCACCGGGCACCGACACCCGCCCCAGGACGGCCGCCGCCCCGGCCACCGCTTCGGCCGGGGCCCCTGGGGCCGCATGGAAGGGATCGGGCCGCGGGTATTTCTCCTCTACGCGTTCGCACACCACGTCAGGCCGCTCCGTCCGGCGGCCCCGCGAGGCGGTTGCGTCACCGCCGTCGCACCCCGTCCACCACCATCCGAGGAGAACCCGATGACCGAACGCCCCGAGGGTGCGCCGGCGCAACCGCCACAGCCGCAGGACCAGCCCTCCGCGTCCCCGGCCTGGCCGCCACCGGCCCAGCCCCAGACGCCCACCCCGACCCAGACGCCCACCCCGACCCAGGCGGACATACCGGCGCCAGCGGGCATACCGGCCCCGGCGCCGACCGCCTACCCCTACCCCAACCCGCAGTCGCCACCGGCCGGCTATGGCCCCGCGGTCGCCCCGGTCCCGGCCCAGGCGCCTGCGTACGGTCAGCCGGCGGGCGGCTTTCCGCCGGGCGGGTACCCGCCGTACGGGGCCCCGCCCGCGACCGGTGCGGGGGGCCGCGCCGTGCTGTGGGTGCTGCTGGGCGCGGTGGTGGCCTCCGCGGCCTGGGCCGGCGGTGTCCTGCTGCTGGGCAAGGACGACGGCGAGGCGGATCTGCGCGGCTACACGGCCAAGTCCAATCTGTGCCCCTCGGTGGACTACTCGTCGTTCAAGAACGAGTACCCGGAGGAGGACACCGCCCCGGTGAACAACTCCCTGGAGCACGAGGCCCTCGACCAGGGCTACTGCAGCATCTCCCTCAAGGAGTCCTCGACCTCCTCCCTCTCCGACGCGTACTTCTCGGTCCAGATGGACCTCCACAAGAAGACGGACCCCGGCCCCGAGTTCACCGCCCTGTGGTCCGAGTACGACCAGCGGTACGACGACTACGAGGTGGACAAGGTCGACGGCTTCGGCGACGAGGCGTATCTCGTCACCGAGGACACCACGTCCGGCGACGACAACAGCGGCAGCCGGTCGGCCACCCTCGCCGTGCGCGACGGCTGGATGACGTACGAGATGCGGTGGAGCGCCTACGGCTCGACCTACGACGACGTGAGCATGCCCGAGGTCGACGATGTCGTGGAGTGGTTGAAGACCGACACCAACGCGACGCTCGACAACCTGCGGGAGTCCAACGGGATCTAGACCCTCGGGCCCGGGGACGGGGTCGTCCGGCACACGGACGGAGGCGGGGCGCGTGTGCGCCGCCGCCTCCGGCCCCTCTCGCACCCGGATCGGGTCAGTCGGTTCGGGTCAGCCGGGTCGGTCGCCCTCGGCCTTGGCGTAGTCCGTCGCCATCTGCCCGGCGAAGTCGTACAGCAGGACCTGTTCGTCGCCGACCACCCACGCGTCGTGCCCCGGCGGGCACACGAAGGCGTCGCCCGGTCCGACCTCGCCCTCACCACCGTCGTCCATACGGATGTGCATACGCCCCTGGACCACATAGCCGTTGTGGTGGACCTGGCAGCTCTCCGTGCCCGCGATGGGGGCGACGGACTCCGACCAGCGCCAGCCCGGTTCGAACGTGGCCACGGCGAAGTCGAGCCCGGTGAGGTGAACGGCTTCGAGGTGACCCCGTGGGAAATCGCGCCGTTCGTCCGGCTTCTCGACCGTCTTGATCTCCAGCATGGCGGCTCCTTCCGTTCCGTCCCACCTCCCCATCGTCCGCCTGTCAAGCCGGGGCCGCCAACCGGGGGACCCGCTTCCTCCGGACGTGCCGGGCCGCCGGGAGCGTCGTGTAATGGGGTCCGGGAGATCGCTTCCGTGCTTCCGTGGGAGAGACGATGCGCTCAGGTCGTACCGGTGGGAAGGGCGGGGGAAAGGCCGAGGCGGGGCGGCTGCGAAGGCTCGGCGAGTGGTGCGCCCGGCACTTCGTGATCGTGATCGTCGCCTGGCTGCTCGCCCTCGCGGGCCTCCAGGTGCTGAACCACGCCTACGGCGGCGACTACTCGGACGACTTCGACCTTCCCGGCGTGCAGTCCACGGAAGGCCTGGACGTCCTCAAGGCGCACGACCCGGCGGCCGGCGGCTACAGCAGCCAGATCGTCGTGTACGACAAGGACAAGGCGCTCACCTCGCTCGGCTCCCAGATGTCCGACACGGTCTCCAGCCTGGAGAAACTGCCGCATGTGCTGTCGGCGCAGAATCCGCTGTCCACATCCTCCGGCCAGTCGTCCCAGTCGTCCCAGTCGTCGGGTCAGTCGCAGCAGCCGAACGTCGGTCCGCTGTCCACCGACCAGAAGACGGCGTACATCACCGTCCGCTTCGACGTCCAGCCCTCCACCCTCGGCGACGGCTACCTCCACGGCGTGGACGACTCCGTGCAGCCGCTGCGGTCGGCGGGCGCCGAGGTCGAGTACGGCGGACCGCTCGGCGAACTGGCCCGTCCCGCGCCCGACGACCGGGTGAGCGAACTCATCGGGTTCGCGGTGGCCATCGTCGTGCTGCTGGTCGGCTTCGGCAGCATCGTCGCGGCCGGACTGCCCCTGGTGACCGCGCTGCTGAGCGTGGTCGGGGGCCTGGCCTGTCTCGGGCTGCTGGCCTCGGCGTTCGTCTTCGCCACCGTCTCCCCGACCCTGGCCACGATGATCGGTATCGGCGTCGGTATCGACTACGCCCTGTTCCTGACCACCCGCCACCGGCAGAACCTCATGGACGGCGACGACCCGGTACGCGCGGCCGGCCGTGCCGCCTCGACCAGCGGCCACGCCGTCCTGGTCTCCGGCTGCACGGTGATCGTGGCCCTCGCCGGGCTGTACGCGTCCGGGGTGAGCTTCATCGGCAAGCTCGGCCTCGCAGCCGCCGTGACCGTGGTCTCCGCGATCATCGGCGCCCTCACCCTGGTCCCGGCCCTGCTCGGCCTCATCGGCGGACGCATCGACCGCTACCACGTGCGCAAGCCCGTCGCCGAGACCGGCGCCGACACGGGGGAGGAGATCACCGGCACCTGGCACCGCTACGCCCAGCGCGTCGAGCACCACCCGTGGCGGTTCCTGTCGGCCGGTGTCCTGACCGTCGCGATCCTCGCGATCCCCACCTTCTCCATGCAGCTCGGCCATATCGGCGACGGCGCCGACCCCACCTCGTTCACCGACCGCCGTGCCTACGACCTGATGACCGACGCCTTCGGCCCGGGCTCCAACGGCCCGCTCACGATCGTCATCGACCAGACCTCGGTGCCGTCCTCGGACCGGCAGAGCCTGCAGAGCACCGCGCAGAAGAACCTCGACGCGGTCGAGGGGGCGTACGCGGTCACTCCGCTGACCCCCACCCAGGACGGGGACGTCCTGGTCGGCACGGTCTACTCCAAGGAGTCCCCGCAGAACGCCGACACCACCGACCTGACGAACCGCCTCGTCGACGACACCCTCCCCGCCTCGGTCTCCGGTACCGAGGCGAAGGGCTATGTCACCGGGACCACGGCCTCCCAGGTCGACTTCCGCGACATCGTGGCGAGCCGGCTGCCGATCATCATTGCCGTGGTCGTCGGCCTCGCCTTCCTGATCATCCTCGCCGTCTTCCGCGGTCTGCTGGTCGCGGTGAAGGCGGCGGTCCTCAACGTGCTGTCCATCGCCGCCTCGTACGGCGTGGTCGTCGCCGTCTTCCAGTGGGGCTGGGGCGGGCCCTCCCTGGGTGTCCACGGCAAGGTGCCCATCGAGAGCTACGTCCCGATGATGATGTTCGCCATCATCTTCGGCCTCAGCATGGACTACGAGATCTTCCTGCTCTCCCGTGTCCACGAGGTGTGGACACGGACCGGCGACGCCCGTGCCTCCGTGGCGCACGCACTGGAGATCACGGCCCGGGTCATCACCTGCGCCGCCCTGATCATGGTCAGTGTCTTCGCCGCGTTCATCGTCAGCGACAACATCGTGGTGAAGATGCTGGGCCTCGGCCTCGCCGTCAGCGTCCTCATCGACGCGACGGTCGTACGCCTGCTCATGGTCCCCGCCGTGATGACCCTGCTGGGCCGTCACGCGTGGTGGACCCCGCACTGGCTGGACCGGATCATGCCGCACATCGACGCGGAGGGGGACACGGCCAAGCGGCCGGTCCCACAGGGGCGGGACCGGCCGCTCGACGGCTGACTCACTTCATTCGCACGGCACTTGACAGGCCTTGACGGTCCGTCAGAACGTCAGCTTCCAGCTGTTGACGTAACCGGTGTCGAGGCTGGCCACGTCCTGGACCCGCAGCTTCCAGGTGCCCGCGGCGGTCTCGGAGGAGGCGTCCACCGTGTAGGTCTCGATCACGTTGTCGGCCGAGTCGGACCCCGCGGAGTTCTTCAGCCGGTACGCCGTGCCGTCCGGGGCCACCAGGTCGACGACCAGGTCACCGCGCCAGGTGTGGACGATGTTCACGTCCACGGAGAGCGCGCTGGAGGCCGCTCCGGCCCGGTTGACGTTGATCGGGGACTCGACGGTGCCGTTGTCGGGGATCTGGTAGTCGCCGGTGTTCTCGAACACCGACTGGTTCCCCTCCTCGTCCACCCGCCAGGCGAAGCTCGCCGTCCCGGTCTCGCCGGTCGCGTCCGTCACGGTGACCGTCGGCGTCGAGTTCCCGGCCGTGGTCGGGGTGCCCGAGATCCGGCCGGTGGCGGCGTCGATGGACAGCCCGTCCGGCAGGCCGGTGGCCGCGTACGACAGGGCGCCGGCGTTGGTCGAGGACGCCTGGACGTCCAGGGTGACGGCCTGTCCGATCAGGGAGTACTGGGCGGCCGGCGGGACGACCGTGACACCGTCGAGGATCCGGGCGCCGACGTTGATCCCGGCCCAGGCGTTGGCGGTGTTGTTGTAGGTCACCGAGCCGAGCCCGTACAGGTCGGCGGCGGCCTGCAGGGTGGCGGCGCGGGCGCCCGCGTAGTTGGTGCTGGATGTCATGTACGTGGTGAGCGCCCGGAACCAGATCTTCTCGGCCGCGTCCCGGCCGATCGGTGTCACCGGCAGCCCGTCGAAGGTCGGCGAGTCGTAGGAGACGCCGTTGACGACCTTCGCGCCGCTGCCCTCGGAGGCCAGGTAGTACCAGTGATTGGCCGGGCCCGAGGAGTAGTGGACGTCGATGTTGCCGAGCGTGGACGACCAGTAGTCGCGCGAGGAACCGTCCTTGCTGGGCTTGTCCATGTAACGCAGCGGCGTGCCGTCGCCGTTGATGTTGATCTTCTCGCCGACGAGGTAGTCACCGACGTCGCCCGCGTTGCCCGCGGCGAACTCCACGGCCGCGGCGAAGATGTCGGAGGTCGCCTCGTTCAGGCCGCCCGACTCACCGCTGTAGGTGAGGTTGGCGGTGACCGAGGTCAGACCGTGGGTCATCTCGTGCGCGGCCACGTCGATCGAGGTCAGCGGGTTGGCGTTGCCCGAGCCGTCGCCGTACGTCATGCAGAAGCAGGAGTCCTGCCAGAACGCGTTGACGTAGTTGTTGCCGTAGTGGACCCGGCTGTACGGCGCCACGCCGTCGTTGCGCAGGCCGTTGCGCCCGTGCACGTTCTTGTAGTAGTCCCAGGTCAGCGCCGCGCCGTAGTGCGCGTCGGCACCGGCGGTCTCCAGGTTGGCGGTGGTCCCGTCGCCCCAGATGTCGTCGCTCCCGCTGAACAGCGTGCCCGTCCCGGACGAGCCGCGGTTCAGGTTGTACGTACGGTGGTTGCCCCGGTCCGCGTCGGTCAGCGTGTACGACGAGCCCGACTGGCTGGTGCCGAGGGTGACCGTGCCGCTGTAGCGGGTGTTGCCCGTGCCGGTGTGCACGGCCTCGTACTCGAAGAGCTTCTTCCCGGTCTGCGCGTCGGTGATGACATGCAGCTCGCTCGGGGTGTCGTCGTGCTGGAAGCCGCTGACGACGGTCTCGTAGGCGAGGACCGGTGTGCCCTTCGCGGCCCAGACGACCTTGCGGACGCTGTCCGGAGCGGTCTTGGTGGACCCCTCCTCCTTGGCCGCCGCGAGCGCCTGCTTCTCGGCCGTGGCCTTGGAGACCTCGGGGCTGAGGTCCGACACCTTCAGCGTGGGCTTGTAGGCGCGGGTGACGCTCTCGACGGCGCCGGACTTGGCGGCGTGCACGACGAGGTCGCCACCGAGCACGGGCAGGCCCGCGTAGGTGCGCTCGTAGCGGGTGTGCACGGTGCCGTCGGCGTCCTTGACGACGTCACGGACCCGCAACTCCTCCTGGCTGCCCAGGTCGAGGCGGTCCGCGGTCCTGTCGGTGGCCTTCTCGGCCGACCGTATGAGGGTCTCGCGCTGGGTGGGCGAGAGCTTCGCGGGCAGGGCGCCGCGGTCGGGCTTCGCGGACACGGGACGGGCGGTGCCTTCGCCGCCGTCACCGCGTGCGATCGCGGGTGCGCCCGGGACGGCCACGGCGAGCATGGCCGCCGCGACGACGAGGGCGGCCGTGGCCGAGGTACGTCTGTGGGGGGTGGATCTCACGCGAACTCCTTTGCTGCGGCCGACGTTGGACGAACGGCCGTACGAAGGACCCGGTGCACGGGTCGAGGCACCGGGTGGGGCAGGGAGTGCTGCGATGCGGGTGCGCGTGCGCCGTCGTGAGACGGAGTGCGCACAGAGTGACAGACGTGAGCTGACTATGTCAGGGGCACAACAACTCTTTGGCCGGAAAATGTTCGATCACCGACCACCGCTCACCGGCCATCGGTGACCAGACGCTCACCTGCGGCGGCCCGGACCTCGGCCCCCTCCATCGGATCGTCCCGGAGCAGGGCGAGCCGCTCCCGTACCCGCGGGTGATCGGGCGCGTGCGCGATCCCCAGCAGACGGGCGTCCGATTCGCAGTCCCACAGCGACTCGGCGAACGCGAAGTCGAGTCCGGACGGCGCCACGGCCGCCAACGCCCGCAGGAAGTCCGGCCGTTCGTAGGAGTGCGGGGTGCGCAGCCACAGCCGGCGCAGCACCGGTGCCGCCGCCGCGCCGGCCGCGCCGAAGCGGGCGATCCCGTCGGCCAGGGTGGCGGGACCGCACCACTGGCGTGCTGCTTCGTGCGCCTCCAACTCCTCCAGGAGGAAGGGCAGATCCTGGAGCGTGCCGTGTTCCGCCAGCAGCTCGACGCCGATCCGGGACAGCCATGTGTGCCCGTCCACCGCCCACTCCCGCGCCGCGGGCACGGCGAGCGGACCGAGTCGCAGGACCGCGGACTCCAGTCCCATCAGCGGAAGTTCACCGTTCACCCCCGCAAGGCTCGGCACCAGCGGGACGAGCGAGAGATCCGGCGGACGCCCGGCCAGGAGGCGCAGGGCCTCGATCCTCGTGGAGAGTCCCGCTCCGCCGTCGGCGAGGACGTCCAGCAGCCGGCCGCTGCCCTCACCGATGCCGATCATGTCCGGAGGGCACGGCCGGCACGGGCCCTCGGATGTATGTGTTTCGGCCCCCAGGCGCCAGCGCACCCAGGGCTCGGAGTGCCACAACCGGGGCCGGTCGTCGCCCAGCCGGGCCCGCGCGACCTCCGCCAGGTCGTCCCACCACGCCAGGGGCCAGACATCCGCCACCGACTCCAGTACATCGCCCCAGTGCTCGCCCTCGCGGACGTACGCCCGCAGCGCCTCGCGCGCCTCGGCCGACCCCGACAGGGCCAGCAGTTCCAGGATCCGGGTGGCCCGGTCGCAGTCGTCCGCGTCGCCCGCGAGGAGGGTGAGCACGGGGCCGAGGGAGAGCTCCGACTCCCGTATCAGGCGCGCCAGATACAGATCGCGGTCGTCCACCAGGGTGTCCCAGCGCCAGTCCTCCCGCACGACGTCGTACACCTGCTGGACCGACGCCTCCGGCTCGTCGAGCACCCGCAACGCGCCCAGGCCACGGCCGCGTTGCAGCAGGCCTTCGAGGGTGCGTGGGGAGGCGTACGCGGGCTCGGCGGAGGTGTCGTCGCTCATCGCGGGAAGCCTGCCGGAGACGCCCCGCCGGCACCAGCCGTTTTCCCGGCGGCCGGGCGGGGCGTGTCCCGTCACCTCATGTCACGGCTTGCGGGCGAGGCCCCCGTGTTCGGCGATGACCTTCGGGGCGGGGTCGCCGGGGTCCGGACGCCACAGCGGGACCGAGACGACGCCGGGGTCGAGGAGCTCCAGGCCGTCGAAGTAGGAGGTGATCTCGTCCACCGTGCGCAGGTTGTAGGGCACCGCGCCGCTCTCGTTGTACCCGTCCTGGGCCCGCTCGAAGACCGGGTCGATGCCCCGGGAACCGTCGTTGACGGAGAGGTAGCTCCCGGACGGCAGCGCTCCCAGCAGGCTGTCGACGACGGAGCGCGCCTGGGCGGTGTCGGCGACATGGCCCAGGATGTTGCTGAGGATCAGCGCGGTCGGCCTGCCGAGGTCCAGTGTCTCGGCTGCGGCCGCGAGGATGCGGTCCGGGTCGAGCACGTTGGAGTCGACGTAGGCGGTCGCCCCCTCCGGTGTCGAGTACAGCAGGGCACGGGCGTGGGCCAGGACCATCGGGTCGTTGTCGACGTAGACGATCCGGGCCTCCGGCGCGATCCGCTGGGCCACCTCATGGGTGTTGTCGGCGGTCGGCAGGCCCGTGCCCACGTCCAGGAACTGCCGTATGCCCGCCTCGGCGACCAGGTACGTGATGTTGCGGCGCAGGAAGGCGCGGCTGCTGCGGGCGATGGTCACGATGCCGGGGAACACGTCCGTGTACGCGTCGCCGGCCTGCTCGTCGACGGGGTAGTTGTCCTTCCCGCCCAGCCAGTAGTTCCAGATACGGGCCGAGTGCGGCACCGAGGTGTCGATCTTCTGTTGCGCCGCCGGTCCGGGCGTGGGCGCGTGGTCGGTCATGTCTGCCGTCCGTCTTTCAGCCGAAGCGAGGAGTTCCGGACACAACTTACGTCCCGACCCCCGTGCTCCGTACGCCAGTTCACATTTTCCGGGGGCCCGAGCAGCGGTTTCACCGGGGGCGGGAACTTTCGCGACGTCGCCGGCGTCCTTCGTGGTGAGGCTGGACGCACCTGGTGCTGCGCGACGGAAGTGGGTTGCCATGACGACGAACGACCCGACCACGATCGAGACCACGCTGGCCGACGGCCGCCGGATGACCCTCTCCCTGCCTCCGACCGGCGCGGGCTGGGCCGCCGACGGGATCAAGGCACTGCGTGTCGTCCCGCCCACGCACACCGGCCGCGGCCAGGACCCGCCGGCCCTGCCCGAGCGCCCCGCGCTCCCTCTCGAGGTCGCGCTCCTCGGCTTCGGTGCCTAGGAGTGCTTCGTGCTTCTTGGTCTCAGTTCGGTTCGTAGTTCGGTTCCTGGTTCGGTTCGTAGTTCGGTTCGCAGTTCGTAGAGGGAGAAGGCCCACGTGGTGCCGGGTGCGCCGCTATTCGTGGGCCTTCTCGATGCCCGGGCCGAAGTCGGGCCCGGTGTCCGGGGAATCGTCGTAGTCCGCGATGAGTTCGAGGAACACGTCGTGCACCGCCAAGGCGGGTTCGGACAGGGGCTGATTGTCCGAGGTGACCAGGGAGAGTTTCACCTGGATCTCCGGATTCACGATGCGGCGGACCGACAGGGAGTGCACATCGAGGACGGCGCGGGCGGCGGACCAGGGGAGGACGGTCGCGCCGAGATTCGCGCCGACGGCGTTGACGAGCGTCAGGGCGGACTCGACCTCGCCGACCACCTTCGGCCGGAGCGAGGCGTGCTGGAAGGCCGCCTCCACCACCTGCCGGATCGTGTGGATCCCGCTGGGCAGCAGCAGCGGCACATGCTCCAGCTCCTCCAGGCTCACCTCGCCCTCACCCGCCGGGGCCGTGCCGGGCGCCCCGATCAGGAACAGGTCCTCCGTCCGCAGCGGCTCGAACTGCACACCCCGTAGCGGTCCGGCTCCGTAGATGAACGCCATGTCCATCCGGCCCGTCATGATCGCCTCGCTGATCACCCCGCCGAAGTTCTCGTTGACGTGCAACAGGATCTCCGGATAGCGCTCGCGCACGCTCCGCAGGAGCGGCAGCGCCAGTGCCGCGCCCAGGCTGTACGGGGCCAGGCCCACCGACACGCTGCCGGCCGGGGCCCGGCCCGAGACCGAGACCGCCGCGTGGGCGAGGTCCACCTGCCGCAGGATCAGCTGCGCGTGCCGGTACAGGACCCGGCCCGCTTCCGTCGGGGCCACCCCGCGCTTGCTGCGGATCAGGAGCTGCTGACCGAACTGCGCCTCCAGCGCGGACAGTTGCTGGCTCAGCGCCGGCTGCGCGATGTGCAGGATGTCGGCCGCGCGCGTGATGCTCCCCGCATCGATGATCTTGATGAACGAGTAGAGGCGTCTGGTGTCCATGCGGGGCCTTCCACGGGGAGCGGAGCCTCATCGTAGGGAGCGGGTGAGCCGGGGCACAGTCCCGCACCCCTCCCGATGTGGCCTGGGTCATAACGGTTCGCGATAACGCCACAGCGAATGTGTATTGGCGATCGTGTGAGCGCCCGATTAAGTTGAGCGGAACATCCACCCCGGAATCTCCGAGAAATGCCCGACGGAACGAGGGGTGGGGAATTCCTGGTGGATTTCCTGGTCGGTTTCTCGATGGATTCATCGGTGGAATTCTTGGTGATCTTCCCGTCGCCTGTCCCTTTCCGTGCCGGTTCCCCTTTCATCCGGAGGACGTCATGACCCCCATGGTTGATCTCGTCGCCGATCTGGGCGAGGGATTCGGTGCCTACACGATGGGTGACGACGCGGCCCTGCTGGAATTGCTGACCTCGGCGAACGTCGCCTGCGGATTCCACGCCGGCGACCCGCGCATCATGGACGCCACCGTGCGGGACTGCGTACGGAACGGAGTGGCCGTGGGCGCCCATCCGAGCTTTCCCGACCTGGCCGGATTCGGGCGCCGCGCGATGGACCTCACTCCGGAGGAAGTCCGGACGGATGTGCTGTACCAGGTGGGCGCGCTGCAGGCGTTCGCCGTCGCCCACGGCACCCGCGTCCGCCATGTCGCCCCGCACGGGCGGCTGGGCAATCTGGTCGCCGTGCGCGCCGACTACGCCCGTGCGGTCGTCGAGGCCGTCGCGTCCCTCGACGATTCGCTGATCGTCCTCGCGCAGGACGGCGAACTCGCCGACGCGGCCCGCGCCCGGGGACTGCGGGTCGCCATCGTCGGCATCGCCGACCGTGCCTACCAGGACGACGGGACCCTCGTCCCCCGCTCCGAGCCCGGCGCGGTGATCCACGACCCGGACGAGATCGCCCGGCGAACCCTGCGCATGGTCACCGAGGGCGTCGTCCGCAGCGTCGGCGGCAAGGATCTGCCGGTCGGCTGCGACACCGTGCTGCTGCACGGCGACACCCCCGGAGCGATCGCGCTGGCCGGCCGGGTCCGCGCCCAGCTCCTCGCCGCAGGCGTCGGGATCACCCACCTCGACGCCGTCCTGCACGCCCGGGGGGCCTGACATGGCCGCCGACGCCGTGCAGGCGGCTGACACGGGCGCCGACGCCGAGCCGGGCCGCGCCCCCGGTGGCCCGGTGTGCACCGTCATGGACTGCGGCGACTCCGCGCTCGTCGTCAAGGCCGCCGGCCCGGACGCCGAGGAGAACTGGCGGCTCGTCCACGCGCTGGCCGACGCCCTCGACGCCGTCCGTCTGCCCGGTGTGCACGACATGGTCGCCACCTACGACGCCCTGCTGGTCGAGTTCGACTCCGCCACCACCGACCACGAGACCGTCCGCCGGGTCCTGCGCCACGAGGCCGACCGTATCGGGGCCGGGGCCGGGCAGCGGTCGTCGGCACCTCCCCGGCGCTTCGTCGTCCCCGTCGTCTACGGCGGGGAGTTCGGCCCCGACCTGCCCGAGGTCGCCGCCCAGCTCGGTCTGACCGAGGACGAGGTCGTCGCCGTCCACTCCGGATCGGATCTCACCGTCCGCTGTCTGGGCGCCCCCGCCGGGGCACCGATGATGGACGGGCCGCCCTTCCCGGGGCCGGTGCCCCGGCTGGCGTCACCCCGGACCCGCGTCGACCCCGGCGCGGTCGCCGTCGCCGGACGGCAGGCGGTCATCTGCCCGATGCCGTCGCCCGGCGGCTGGCCCCTCCTCGGCCGCACCCCCCTGCGCGTCCTCGACCCGCACAGCGACCCGCTCACCGCCTACCGCCCCGGCGACACCTTCCGGTTCGTCCCCATCACCCCCGACGAGTGGGACACGTACGCGGGCACACCTCTGGCCGCGTACGACGCCGGCACCGGCACCGGGGGCGGACCCGCCCACGACGACGCCTCCCGTACGACCCCGGCGGGCCGCCGTGGCTGACACCCTCACCGTCCGCACCGCCGGTATCACCACCGTCCAGGACCTCGGCCGTGTGGGCCGCTCCCGGTACGGGCTGCCCGCCAACGGAGCCGCCGACCAGCACTCGGCCCGCGTCGCCAACGTCCTGTGCGGCAACGACGAACGCGCCCCGCTCCTGGAGATCACCGCCCTCGACTTCGCCTGCGTCCCCTCCGGCGACATCCTCGTCGCCGTCACCGGAGCCCCCGCCGACCTCACCGTCGACGGACAGCCCCGCCCCCGGTGGGAGCCGGTCTCCGTACGGGCAGGCGAGACCGTCCGGATCACCGGAATCCGGCAGGGACTCCGCGTCTACCTGGCCGTCCTCGGCTCGTTCGAGGCCGACCGCCTCCAGGGCAGCTGCGCCCCCGACACCGTCCTCGGCTTCGGGCCCCCGCTGCGCGCCGGCGACGAACTGCGGCTGCGCACCTCCTGCCCGCCCCTCGACCACCCCTACTCCCGCATCCCGCTGTTCCGGCTCCACGCACCCGTCCCCGCGTTCCCCACCACCTGGAACATCGACGTCACCGACGGCCCCGACCGGGCCGAGTTCGGTGACACGGGGACCCTGCTGTTCGACGCGCCCTTCACCGTCGGCGCGCAGAGCAACCACATCGGCCTACGCCTACGAGGCACCGCTCTGCCCCGCCGCGTCACCCACGGCGAGGTCCTCTCCCGAGGCGTCCCCATCGGCGCCGTCGAGGTGCCCGCGGGAGACGAACTCCTCGTCCTGCACCGGGGCCGAGGCGTCACGGCCGGCTACCCCGTCCTCGCCGTCGTCACCGCCACCGGTCTGTCCGCCCTGGGGCAGGTGCGCCCCGGACAGACCCTCCGCTTCCGCCGCCGCACCCTCGACCAGGCGGTCACCGCACACCGCGCCCGGCGAGCCGCCGTGGACGCGCTGAAGACCCGCGTCCGCACGGCGTTCGACGCCCTCCGCATCCCCCGCTGAGGCCCGACCGCGCCCCACACCGACTCCCCGTTCCCCGCTGCCCGCTCCAGGACAGGAGACGCCATGACCACCATGGCCGCTCAGCCGGTACCCCACACCGTCGACCCCAGAACAGCACGCAAGGTCACCCTCGCCGGATGCGTCGGCATCTTCGCCGAGCTCTACGACAACGGCATCTTCGGCTTCATGGCCGGCACCCTCGCCGTCGTCTTCTTCCCGGGCTCCGAGAACGCCATCCAGCTCGTCTTCCTCGGCTACGCCGTCTCCTTCTTCTTTCGCCCCCTCGGCGGCATCATCTGCGGCCACCTCGGCGACCGCATCGGACGCCAGCGCATGCTGGTCTTCGTCATCATGCTGATCAGCGTCGCCACCGCCTGCATCGGCCTGCTGCCCACCTACGCCGGCATCGGCATAGCGGCCCCCGCCCTGCTGATCCTGCTGCGCGTCGCCCAGGGCTTCTCCGTCGGCGGCGAGGCGTCCGGCGCGATGAGCTTCCTCGCCGAACACGCCCCCGAGGGCAAGCGCGGCCTCTACACCAGCTACGCGCAGATCGCCTCGTTCCTCTCCCTGCTCACCGGCACCCTGATCGCCGCCGCCATGACCAGCGGACTCGGCGCCGAACGCATGGAGTCCTGGGGCTGGCGCATCCCGTTCCTGCTCGCCGTACCGCTCGGCGTCACCGGCATCTACATCCGCAAGCGCATCAGCGACACCCCCAACTTCACCCGCCTCCAGGAAACGGGCGGCCTGTCCAAGAACCCCCTCAAGGAGGCCTTCACCTCCGCCGAGCACCGCCGCGCCATGCTGCTCGCCCTGTTCATCCCCCTGATGAACGGCTCCGGCTACTACGTCCTGTTCGGCTACATGCCCACCTTCATGAGCAACGAGCTGGACTTCGGCAAGGTCCAGGGACTCCTCGTCACCGCCTCCAGCCTGGTCGCGATCTGTATCGCCATCCCCTACATGGGCCGGCTCTCCGACCGCGTCGGCCGCAAGAAGGTCATCGCAGGCGCCGCGATCGCCATGGCCGTCGTCGGCATCCCCTGCTATCTGCTGATCGGCACCGGGAACGTCGCCCTCGCCGTCCTCGGCGCCTGCGTCATGGCCGTGGTCTTCGCCGGGCACACCGGCGTCATCCACATCCTGCTCGTCGAGCTGTTCCCCACCCGGGTCCGCTACTCCGCCTACGGCCTCGGCTACAACGTCTCCGCCGCCCTCTTCGGCGGCACCGCCCCGCTGCTGATGACGTACCTCATCGACCGCACCGGCAATGTGCACATGCCCGCCTTCTACGCCGTCGTCACCGCCCTCGGCACCCTCCTCGCCGTCTCCCGGGTCCAGGACCGCGCCCATCTGCCCCTGCGCGACGCCTGACCGACGGCCCCGCACCCCCCTCAGGCACCCGCACCGCCCCCCACCACCAAGGAGCACCACAGCATGCCCATCTCCGACTACAGGACGGCCCTGGTCACCGGAGCGTCGACCGGCATCGGAGCAGTGGTCGTCGAACGCCTCGCCAAGCAGGGCCTGGAGGTGCACGCCCTGGCCCGCAACGCCGAACGCCTCGACGCCCTCGCCCGCACCACCGGCTGTGTCCCGCACGCCGTCGACATCACCGACACCGACGCCCTGACCGCCGTCCTGGACGGCCTGGAGATCGACGTCCTCGTCAACAACGCGGGTGTCTCCCGCACCGGCAACATCCTGACCGCCGACGAGTTCGCGATCGACGAGCAGATCGCCGTCAACATCCAGGCCGTCCTGCACCTGGTCCGGCTGCTGATGCCCGGCATGGTCGAGCGCGACCTCGGCCACATCGTCAACATCAGCTCCATCGCCGGTGTCTACAACTTCGGCGGCAACACGATCTACCACGCCACCAAGGCGGCCGTGCACACCCTCTCCCGCCAGCTCCGCGTGGACGGCTACGGCCGCCGGATCCGGGTCACCGAGATCTGCCCGGGCCGGGTGGAGACCGAGATCTTCGGCCGGCTGCTCGGCGACATGGAAGCCGCGCAGAAGCAGTTCTACGACGGCTACGAGTCCCTCAAGCCGGAGGACATCGCCGACGCCATCGAGTTCGCCGTCGACTCGCCCCGGCACGTCAACATCGGCCACATCGAGATCCTGCCCACCTTCCAGGTCCCCGGCGGCCTGAACTTCGAACGCCGGGAGGGCTGAGACATGAGCACGGCCAAGAGGGTCCGCCGGATCAATCCCTCGCCCAGCACGGCGGCGGCCCAGCGCGTCCGCGAGCTCAAGAGCCAGGGACACACCATCCTCGACCTGACCGTGGGCGAGCCGGACTTCGACACCCCGGACCATGTGAAGGCCGCCGCGATCCGGGCCATCGAGGCGGGCGAGACCAAGTACACGCCGGTCAACGGCACCCCACGGCTGCGCGCCGCGATCACCGAGAAGCTGCGGCAACGCCATGGCCTGACCGTCACCGACGCGCGGATCACGGTCGGCGGCGGCGCCAAGCAGGTCATCTTCCTCGCGCTGGCGGCCACCCTCGACGAGGGCGACGAGGTCGTGATCCCGGCCCCGTACTGGGTGTCGTACCCCGACATGGTCCTCGCCAACGACGGCACCCCCGTCGTCGTGGACTGCCCCGAGGCGGACGGCTTCAAGCTGACCCCACGGCGTCTCGCCGACGCGCTCACCGACCGGACCCGCTGGGTGGTGCTCAACACCCCCGGCAACCCGACCGGAGCCGCCTACACGACCGCCGAACTCCGGGCCCTCGCCGAGGTGTTGCTCGACCACCCGCACGTCCGCGTCCTCACCGACGAGATCTACGACGAGATCTGGTACGCCGACGAGGCCGCCCCGTCCCTCGCCGCCGTCGAACCACGCCTGGCCGACCGGGTGTTCCTCACCAACGGCGTCTCCAAGTCGTACGCCATGACCGGCTGGCGCCTCGGCTACGGCGTGGGCTCCGCCGACCTGGTCACCGCCATCAACACGCTCCAGTCCCAGATCTCCTCCTGCCCCTCCTCGGTCAGCCAGGCCGCCGCCGCCGAAGCCCTCACCGGCCCGCAGGACTTCGTCCGGGACACCGTCGCCGTCTACCGGGCCCGGCGCGACACGGCGGTCAAACTGATCGGCGACATCCCGGAGCTGAGCTGCACCACGCCCAGCGGAGGGTTCTACCTCCTGGTCGACTGCCGGGAGGTGCTGGGGAGGTCGACGCCGGACGGCCGGCGGATCGGCACCGACGAGGAGTTCGCCCGTCACCTCCTCGACAGCCGGCAGGTCGCCGTGATCCACGGGGCGGCCTACGGCGCGCCCGGCTACTTCCGTATCTCGTTCGCCACCTCCTCGGACGTCCTCACCGAGGCGTGCGCCCGTATCGCGACGGCCTGTGCCGCGCTCTCCTGAAAGGCCACCATGATCCGCGTCAGTACGAAGTTCGAGCGGCCGGACGCCACCGTCGTCGAGCGACTGAGCGCCTTCTCCTCGGCCACCGTCCACGAGGCACAGGGCCGGCTCGGCGCCCTGGACTCCGCCATCAAGCCCGTCGACCACCGGATGTCCCTGTGCGGCCCCGCGTTCACGGTCCAGTGCGCGCCCCGCGACAACCTGATGCTCCAGACCGCCATCGCCTACGCCCGTCCCGGTGACATCGTCGTCGTCTCGGCCGGCGCCTACGAGGAGGCCGGTTCCTTCGGCGACGTCCTCGCCAACGCCTGCCAGGCCAAGGGGCTCGGCGGTCTCGTCACCGACACCGGCGTCCGTGACACCGAGGACCTGCGGGCCCTGGGGTTCCCCGTCTTCTCCCGCAGCGTCTCCGTCAAGGGCACAGTGAAGGAGACCGTGGGCCCGATGTGCGAGCCGGTGACCGTCGGTGGCGTACTCGTCCGCCCGGGGGACGTGGTGCGGGCCGACGCCGACGGTGTGGTCGTCGTACGCCGGGAGGACGCGGCGGAGGTGGTCACCCTGTCCCAGGAACGGATCGACGCCGAGGCCGGGTACATCGCCGCCTACCGGTCGGGAAGGACCGTCATCGAGATGTGCGGCCTCGAACCGCTGCTCGCGGCCAAGGGGTTGGTCGTCGACGACGAGTGACGGCACGACGTGGGCGGGCGGACACCGAGGCGTCCGCCCGCCCTTGGCCGTCCCCCGCCGCCCTAGGGCCCTTCTGATGGATCTCCGCGGCGTCGCGACGCCCGGCACGCACGCTCGCCGCACGGCGCGAAGGGCCAGGTGGCTCCGCCACAAGACCCTCCACGCCGCACGCCGAGCGCACGCACCGAACGCCGCTCCTTCTCCCACGGAGATCCACCAGAAGGGCCCTAGCCGTCGCTCCGGTAGACGGAGATCCCGGTCAGCGTGGGCGTGTACCGCTCCGTCGCGATCGTCCCGGTGAGCGCCACCCGCAGCCGGGAGGTGGTGATGTCACCGAAGCCGGACACGGTCAGATCGTGACCGATGCCGGTGTCACGGGTCGCGAAGGTGACCCAGCGGCCGGCCGCCGCGTCCCACCGTTGCAGATCGAACGTCCGCACCCGGGGGTTGGTGCCCGAGTCCGTGTACTCGTCCAGATACACCTGGTCGAAGGTGGTGTTCGCGCCGAGGTCGATGTCGAGGGTGACGGGATAGGCCGCGTCGTCGGCGGCGGCCCAGCGGGTCGTGGGGTTCCCGTCGGTGAGTCTGTCGGCGGTGAGCGTGCCGTTCGCCCCGGGGTGGGTCGAGCTGGCGGTGACCGGTCTGCCGAGGGCGAGGTCGGCCCGGTTGTCGGCCTCCTCCTCGATCGGATCGTCGTCCACCGGGTTCGGGACCTTCGGGCCGATCAGGGTCTCGGCCATACCGATGTCCGGGGCGTCGCCGTGGTAGATGTGCCGGCCCAGGAAGTCCTGGGTGCCCAGACGGGGGTTGTAGCGTCCGGCGTCGACGAGCGGTGAGTCGTCGCGGAGGGCGAAGTGCGCGGCGGCCTCCCGGATGCGGTGCACACCCGCCCCCGTGACGTAGTCGGCCGGGTCACCGACGAAGCGCGGGTCGGCCCGCGGTCCGTCCGGGTCGGCCGGTTCCTGGGGCGAGTGGGTGCCGCCGGCCTCGTAGTAGTCGTTGTGCGCGAACACCGCCTGCCGCAGGGCGCCCGTCCGGCGGTACCAGGTCGTCGGTCTGGTCTCCGAGGTGTTGTAGAAGACGTTGTTGAGGAAGTAGACACGGCTCAGGAACGTCTCGTCGTGGACGTAGTCGAGATCCGCGCCGTCATAGACGAACGTGTTGTTCGTGAAGTACGTCGGCGAGTAGTTCGTCGACAGCATGTTCTTCACCAGGACGCCGTTGTCGTTCACGCTCAGGTTGTAACGGGCTATCGAGTTCGCGCTGTTGCCCATGTAGGCCATCCAGCCCGCCGCGTTGTCGTGCGAGTAGTTGAACTGGTACGTGACGTTGAAGTTGGTGTATTCGAGATCCCACGGTGTGCCGTCGTACTCGTTGTCCGGGCCGCCGTAGACCTCGTTGAACTGCATCACCGAATCGGCTCCGGCCCACAGATACAGCGCGCAGGACACCGCGTCGTAGCGTTCCAGATAGCCGTTCACCTCGTTGTACTCGACCGTCATGTGCTTGGTGTTGGCGAGCTGGATCGCGCCCTGGCCGACGCTCTCCGCGTAGTTGTGGCCGATGTAGACGTCACGGCTGTACAGATCGCGGGTGCGCACCCACAACTGCTCCCAGCCCTCGTGCCACTTCCCGCTCTCGTCGTACTGACCGGCGTCCGCGCCGTCCGCCGCGAACCAGTTGAAGGCGAACTGGACGGCGTGCAGTTCGACGTTCTCGAAGGTGTTGTTCTCGATCCGGACGTCCTTGAAGTAGTAGCCGCCCGTGCCGTAGTTCTTGTAGCTGCGGCTGCCGAACACCTGGAAGTTCACCGCGCCGTAGTGGATGCGCTGCCAGGTGCTCGGGCCGTCGAGATGGTGGACGTACACGTCCGAGATCCGGAAATGGTCCATGACGCTGTCCGCGCCGCCCGCCAGGAGATCGGCGTTGATCGAGATCATGATGCCGTCGCGGACGTACGTCCCCGTGGTGATGTCGGTCGCGAAGTCGTCGTCATTGGAGAGTTCGACGTTGTTGATGTTCCAGTACTGCTGGTTGCGCAGCACGATGGCACCCGTCAGCCCGACCGTCGCCGGATTCTTCGTGCCGTCCGCCCTGAACGGACTCCGCACCTTGCCGTTCGTCGCGATGTAGGGGCGTCGCGCGTCCGGATCGCCGTACGCGGAGACGGTGATCGGCCGGCCCGCGGCACCCGAGCCCTTCGGCCACAGCTGCTCGTCCTGCCACTGAGCGCCGGCCTTCAGCAGGACGCGGTCGCCGGGCGCGAACGTGGTCGCGTTCGCCTTGCCCAGGGTGCGCCAGGCGGCGGCCGGCGAGGTCCCGGCCGCGCTGTCGCGACCGAGGGCGGCGTCGATGAAGTAGTCCTTGCCGCCGGTGGTGTTCGGCGTGTTGCCCGGCCAGACGGGCTTGATCCTTACGGGCTCGCGCTGCGGGGCCGTGCCGGCGTGCGCGGCGGGCACCAGCGCTCCGACGAGCAGTGCGGCGAGCAGGGCGACGAAGCCCACGTACAGCGTCCGGGCGGGGCGCGGAGGTCCGGTGTCGACGGGTCTCATTGCTGCACATCCTCTGCGTTGATGGCACCCAGCGCCGCGCTGTCGACATCGATGTCACCGTCGTCGATCCGACGCTGGAGGTACTGGTCGAACTTCTCCGCGACGAGCGACTGCCGGATCCGCCCGGAGTACGCGGCGAACGCCTTGCCCTCGTCGACGCGCCTGCCGTCGAGTTCGTAGTACGTGATCCGGCCGGTGCCCGGGACGGGCGCGGACACCTCACCCGTCCGCAGCTTGCCGAGGACCGCCGCGAGGTCCTGGTCGTGCGCGTTGAGGCCGCCCGCGCCACCGCCGTCGTACGTGGCGGTCGTCAGCTCGGCGCCGGGCTCCTCCGGGACGACGTCCGCGAGGCGCTCGGCGTCGGCCACCCGGCGCTGGAGGCGGGCGGCGTGGTCCGGGGGAGCGCCGACGGGCGTCGGCACGACCAGCCGGGTGTACGTGTACGTCGTCGCGTTGGCGCTCCACGCGTCCCGGTCGGCGTCGAACGCCTGCCGGACCTCGGCGTCGGTGACCGTGAGCGGCCCCTTCGCCTCCGCGCCCAGCCGCTTCTTGAGGCTCGTGGTCAGTTCGGTGAGCCGGTGGGTGTAGTACTCGTCGGGGGAGAACTCCGTGACCCCGTAGACGGTGCGCCCGGCGGCGACGGCCTGGGCCCGGGACTCGTTCTCCCGCTCCAGCCCGGCGACGAAGTCCGCGTGGTCCACGGAGTCCACGAGGCCCTGTTCCTCGGCGAGGACGAGGGTGGTCTTGTCCCGCCGGATCTCGTCGAGCGCCCGGGATTCGAGACGTCGCAGCGCGGTCTCGTCACCGGCTTTCGCGTTCCAGTCGACCGCGCCGCCCACACCGTGCTCGTTGCGCAGCTCGTTCTGCACCGTCGGGGCCAACCGCCGCATGTGGAAGAGGAGTTCGTCCCGTGTGACGGGGTGTCCGTCGAGGGTGGCGATCCGGGTGCCGTCACCGCTGCCACGATGGCCGAGCAGCGTCGTCCCGGTGACGATCAGGGCGGTGAGGGCGACACAGGCGCCGAAGACCAGGAAGGCGGTTCTCCGGGGTGTGCCAGTCGTCCCGCGAGGTGTCCCGGTCCGCTTCACGAGGCCGCCTCGATCGCGTCCACCCGCGCGAGAACCGGTACGTCCCGGGACCGGATCACCTCGGCCCGTACGGAGTCGAGCTCGGTCGGCGGGAACGTCAGGATGCGCTGATGCCCCACCGAGTTCGCCTCGGCGAGTGGTGTCCAGCGGCCGTCCCGGTGGCCCCGGACGACGATGTGCTCGATGCGCTGTCCCTGGGTGATGTCCTCGCCCAGCACCACCGCCTCGACCACGTGGGGCCGGGGAAAGGAGAGCGTCACGGTGGTGAGGAGGCCCGCATCGTGGGAGGCCTCCGAGGACACGCGCTCCGTCGCCTCGATCCGCCGTGCCCTGAAGTCCCGTATGCGCTGCCCGAGTCGGCCGAGGACCGCCACGTCGGCGTCCGGGACGAGCCCGTCCCTCGCCGGCGGGACGTTCAGCAGGAAGCAGGAGTTGCCGCCGACCGCACGCAGGTAGACGGTGAACAGCTCTTCCACGGAACGGACTTGGCCGTCCTCGGCCGGATGATGGAACCAGCCGGGCCGGATCGAGGTGTTGACCTCGGCCGGGTACCAGACGAGATCGTCCTCGTGCCCGGCGAGAGCGGCACGGCTGCCGAGGTCGCGGTCGTCGCTGCGGACGAGACGGGCGAAGGCGCCGTCGTCGGCCCGCTGCGAACGGCCGGCGGTGCGCTCGGCGTCCTGGAGGGCGCGGGGGACGACACTCCACTCGTCGGGTCGGGTCTCACCGGCCTCGTTGCCGCACCAGCGGACATCGGGGCCGCACACACTGATGACCGCGTCCGGCTGCAGTGCGCGGACCACCGCGTAGTAGCGCTCCCAGTCGTAGGTCTGCCGCCTGCCGTTCGGGCCTTCGCCGTTGGCGCCGTCGAGCCACACGGAGAACACCGGCCCGTACCGGGTGAGCAGTTCGGTGAGCTGGGCGACGTAGAAGTCGTCGTACGCGGTGCCCGAGCCGTACGACGCCTCGGTGCGGTCCCAGGGGGAGAGGTAGACGCCGAACCGCAGACCGTGCCGGCGGGCCGCGTCGGCGACCTCCGCGACCACGTCGCCCCGGCCGCCCCGCCACGGCGACGCGGCGACCGAGTAGGACGTGACGTCGCTGGGCCAGAGGCAGAAGCCGTCGTGGTGCTTGCAGGTGAGGACGACCCCGGTCATCCCCGCGCTCTTGAGGGCCAGCACCCACTGGTCGGCGTCGAGCCCCGCCGGGTCGAACAGCGCCGGGTCGTCGTGGCCCTCGCCCCACTCCCGGTCCGTCATGGTGTTCATGCCGAAGTGCAGGAAGCCGTAGAACTCCAGGGCCTGCCAGGCGAGTTGGCGACCGCTGGGCCGCACCCGGGCCAGGGCGCGTCCGTTCGCGGCGGCCGTGGTCACCGGAACCGCCGGTTGTAGGACGCGAGCAGGGCCAGCAGCCCCGCCAGCGCGGCGAGCATGACCAGGAGGCTGTCCCAGCCGACCGTGGTGCGCGCGGCGACGACGAGGGCGACGCAGGCCGCCGCGAGGAGCGCGCGGGCGGCGAGCGACAGCGCCGTACGCGTCGGTTCCTTCATCCTTTGCTTCATCCTTGGATCCCTTCCGCTGATGCGCGTGCTCAGCCCTTCACGCCGCCCGCCGCCATGCCCTCGACGAGCCGGCGCTGGATGACGGCGTAGAGAAGGAGCACGGGCACGATGACGATGACCATGCCGGCGTAGAGGCGCCCGTAGTCGGCCGCCGCCTTCTGCGCGGTGAACAGGTTCAACAGGCCGACCTGCAAGGTCTTGCCCTCGCCGGGGAGGAGGGTGAGGGCGATGATGAAGTCGTTCCAGTAGGCGAGGAAGTTGAAGAGGACCACCGTGGTGACCGCCGGACGGGCCATCGGGAGCATGACGGCGGTCATGATCCGGAAGCGCGAGGCCCCGTCCAGCGCGGCGGCCTCCTCGTACTCGACCGGGATCGACCGGAAGTACGCGGTGAGCAGATAGATCGTGAACGGGATCGACGTGGCCGCGTAGACGAGCGCCAGGACGGTGGGATTGTCGATGAAGAAGCCGCCGGGGAAGACGTCGATCAGAGCGCGGTCCCAGTCGACGAGCATCAGGAAGATCGGTACGACGATGTAGTTGACGTTGACGAACAGGCCTGCGAGCAGGGCGAGTTCGACGAGACGGCGGCCCCGGAACTCATAGCGGGCGATGACATACGCGGCGGGCACGGAGACCGCGAGGACGAACACCAGGCCGAGGGCGGTGACGAACACCGAGGTCAGGAAGTACTGGCCCATGTGGGCGCCCACGAACGCGTCCACGTAGTTCCGGAGGTGCGGGCTCTCCGGCAGCGACCAGGGGCTGCCGAAGAACTCGCTCTTCCGCTTGAGCGAGGCCAGCAGCACCCAGGCGACCGGTACGGCGACGGCGAGCGCGAGGGCGATGACGAGGAGGTGGGTGAGCGGGCGGCCGACGCGCGTCCCCCGGCGGTCGGTGCGCGGGCGGGACGGGGTGGTCAGGGTCATGGTGGTGGTGTCCGTCCTCAGTACTGGAGGGGCTCGCGCCGTGTCGCCCGGCTCACCAGGAGCGACACCAGGAACGAGAACGCGAAGATCACGACACCGATGGCCATGCCGTAGCCGTACGACGAATTCGTGTACGCCTGCTTGTACATGTAGCTCAGCAGGACCTCGGAGGAGCCGTCCGGGCCGCCGCCGGTCATCGCGCGGACGAGGACGAAGCTGAGGTTGACGGCGCTCATGATGAAGAAGGTCAGGGTGGTGCGGAGGTTCTCCCAGATCAGCGGCAGGGTGAGGGCGAAGAACTGCCGGGTGGGGGAGGCGCCGTCGAGCGCGCTCGCCTCGTACAGCTCCTCCGGGACGCTCGCCATGCTCGCCATGTAGAGGACCATGTAGTAGCCGAGCGACTGCCAGACCATCGCGACGGCCACGGAGTAGAGCACGACCTTCTGGTTCCCGAGCCAGATCTGCTGCAGGCCGTCCAGCGACAGCAGCCGGAGGGTGCCGTTGAGCAGGCCGTTCCGCTGGTCGTAGACGGCGGAGAAGATCGCCGCGATCACGACCACCGAGAGCACGTTCGGGATGTAGAGGACGAAGCGGTAGAGGTTGCGTCCGCGCAGCCGCTGCCGGGTCATGATCGCGGCGAGGAACAGGCCCATGCCCAGGGTCACGACCGTCACCACGACCAGCAGCGCGACCGTGTTCTGGAAGGCGCGCACGAACTGCTTGTCGTCGAGGAGCGCGCGGAAGTTGTCGAGGCCCACGAAGCGCAGGTCCGGGGAGAAGCCGCTCCAGGTGTAGAACGACATCCGGAACACGTTCAGGGTCGGGATGATCATGAACACGGCGAACAGGACCAGCGCGGGCAGCAGGCACAGAAGCACGAAACGGGTGTCGGCGCGGCGGCGGGGCGCGGGCCGGGTGCCCCGCCGCCGGGGACTCCCGGTGGACGGCGCACCCTCGGACACCGCGACGCCCTTCGCCGGGCCGGGCGGTGGGGTGGCGGAGGTCGTCACCGTGCCTGTCCGCACCTCAACCGCCCGCCTGCCGCAGCTTTTCGCTCGCCTCGTGCAGCGCGGACCGCCACGCGTCCTCGGTGGTGTCGCCACTGATGACGCTGTTGGCGGTGTCGAAGAGGGTGGCCTTGATGTCGACGCCCTCGACGGGCGCGGTGCTGGCGAAGCCGCCCACCAGCGCGGCCACCGACGGGTCCTCGTAGACCTTGTAGAACTCGGCGTTCTCGGCCGACAGACTGCTCGCGATGCCCTCGACCGGCTGGATCGCGTTCGACTTCGCGAAGATCCCCGCCGCGTCGTCGGAGTACAGATACGCGATGAACTCCTTGGCCGCGTCCTTCTGCCGGGCGGCGCTCGGCACCCACACCGACTCCACCGACGTCGTGATGTACCGCTTGCCGCCCGGGGTGACCGCGGGCAGCGGAGTCAGACCCCACCGGAAGCCGTCGGCGCGCGGGGCCTCCGCCATCTCGCCGACGATCCAGGTGCCGTTCGGCATGAACAGCGCCTTGTCGTCGAGGACCAGCTGCTGGTTCTTGGTGAAGTCCTGCTCGTTGGCGTACCCGACGGTGGCCGGCGCCGCGTAACCGAGCAGCTTCGTCGTGATGTCCAGCGCCTTCCGCGCGTTCGCCGACTTCCAGACGTCCTTCTTGTACGTCATCACATCGGTGTAGAACGACTCCCCGCCGATGTCGGCGAGGAGCGCGAAGAAGTACGAGTCGAGGTATCCGGCGGTCGGATAGGTGAACAGGGGTATGCCCTGCTTCTTCGCGGTGTCGCCGAGCGCGAACATCTCGTCCCAGGTGGCCGGGACCCGCCAGCCCTTCTTCTCGAACAGGCCCTGGTCGTAGAAGAGTCCGGTGGGCGCGTAGTACATCGGCATCAGATACGTCCGATCCGTGCCGTACGGATCGGTGTTGAGGTTGCCGACGATGCCCTCGGTGAGCTTGTCCCCGACGGTCGTGTTCTCGCCGGGGATCTTCTCCTTGAGCACCGGGGTGAGGTCCTCCAGGGCCTTGTCCTTGATCAGGGTCTCGGTGAGGGCGGCCTTGCGGCCCTGTCCGAGCACCACGACGTCCGGGTAGCGGCCCGCCTTCATGTTCGGGGTGATCTCGTCCTCGATGCTCTTCGAGATCTGCAACTGGACATCGATGTCGGGATGCGAGGTCTCGTACGCCTCGATGACCTGCGTGTACATGTCCCGGCCGTAACCGCCTTCGAGGGCGGCGACCTTGAGGACCGTCTTGCCGGAGTCCGAGCCGCTCCCGCCGGCCGAGCAGCCGGCGAGCAGTCCGAGCACTGTGACCGCGGCGCCCGTGAGGACGAGCGATCTCCTCATGCGGTGTCCTTCCCGTGGACGAACTGCCCACCTGGCAGCGCGAGACATACCGCGCGAGAGAGATGTGTTGCGCGAGATCTGGATCACAGGGTGATCCGGTGCTGTTACGGTGGCATCGATAACATGGCAGCGCAAGAGGCCAGGCAAGGGAGTTGGGGAGCGCGGCGGTGCCGGGTCAGCCGGTGCGCGGGGGCGCGGTGGAGGCGCGGACCGTCAGCGAGGCGGTGACCGCGGACGCGTCCACCGCGGCCTCGTCGCCGTGCAGCAGCAGGTCGACGGCCGCCGCGCCGTAGCGGTAGAAGTCCTGCCGGACGGTGGTCAGCGGGGGCGAGCCGTAGGCCGCCAGGGCGATGTCGTCGACGCTCACGATCGACACGTCGCCGGGCACCGACCGGCCCCGTTCGCGCAGCGCCCGGATCACCCCGAAGGCCATCTCGTCGCTCGCCACGAACACCGCCGTGACCTCCGGGATCATCGCGACGATCTGCCCCTGCCGGTACCCCGAGTCGGGCGACCAGTCGCCCTCCAGGATCGGCGGCGCCTCGATCCCGGCCGCCGCCAGGCACTCCTGCCAGCCCTGCCGCCGCCGGCGCGCCTCGATCCACTCGTCCGGCCCCGAGATGTGCCAGACCTGCCGGTGCCCCAGGTCCAGCAGGTGCTGGGTGGCGACCCGGCCCGCCTCCTGCTGGTCGATGCCGAGCACCCGGGCACCCGCCGTCCGCGAGCCGTCGAGGGTGACGGTCGGGATGTCGCGCGTGATGTCCTCCATCTTCCGCGTCACGGAGATGAGCGGTACGGCGATCACGAAGCCGTCGACACCCTGGTCGGCCAGCTTGGACAGGGACTGCTCCATCAAGCCGGTGTCCAGCGCGGCGATGGTCGCGATGGACACCGCGTACCCGGCCGCGCCCGCCGCCGACTCCACACCGGCCGTCACCGCCGAACGCGAGTAGTACCCGCCGGAGGCCAGCAGCACCAGGCCGATCGTGTGGCTGCGGCCCGAGGAGAGCGCCCTGGCCGCGCTGTTGAAGCGGTAGCCGACCTGCTCCACGGCGGCCAGCACCCGCCGCCGGGTCTCCGGGTCGACGTTCGGCGAGCCGCGGAGCGCACGCGAGACGGTCTGCGCCGACACCCCGGCGACCCGCGCCACATCGGCCATGCTCGGCTGCCTCGGCCTCGCGGTCTCCTCGGTCATGGTGTTCCCCGTTCCCCTCACGTGGGCGGCCCACGGAGTCGTTCACCGGATTCTATCGACCTTGTTACGTATGGCACCGATAACATAGGCTCACCTCGTGACTGAGCCGACGACGACCCACCGCTGCCCGGCCCACACCACGACCGACACGGCGCGCAGGGACAGCAGGCGCCGCAGGGACACCGAGGGGGGCGCCGCCGGTGCTCTCACCTGGGACGGGGGCCGGTTCCACCGGCACGGCGTCCCGCACCGCGTCCTCTCCGGGGCACTGCACTACTTCCGGGTCCACCCCGACCTGTGGCGCGACCGGATCCGCCGGCTCGCGGACCTCGGCCTCAACACCGTCGACACCTATGTGCCGTGGAACTTCCACCAGCCCCGCGAGGACACCCCGCCCCGCTTCGACGGCTGGCGCGACCTCGAACGCTTCGTCCGTACGGTGGGGGAGGAGGGCCTCGACGTCATCGTGCGGCCCGGCCCGTACATCTGCGCCGAGTGGTCCAACGGCGGTCTGCCCAGCTGGCTCACCGCCCGCGACCTCGCGATCCGCAGCTCCGACCCGGCGTTCACCACCCTCGTCGGCCGCTGGTTCGACGACCTGGTCCCCCGGATCGCCGCCCTCCAGGCCTGCGAGGGCGGCCCGGTCGTCGCGGTCCAGATCGAGAACGAGTTCGGCAGCTACGGCGACGACCACGCCTATCTGCGCTGGAACCGCCGCGCCCTGGCCGAACGCGGCATCCGGGAACTGCTGTTCACCGCCGACGGCCCCACCGACCTGATGCTGGACGGCGGCACCCTCCCCGGCACCCTCACGGCCGTCACCCTCGGCTCCGCGCCCGACACCGCCCGCGCCCTCCTCGGCTCCCGGCGCCCCGACGAACCCTTCCTCGTCGCCGAGTTCTGGAACGGCTGGTTCGACCACTGGGGCGGACGCCACCACGTCCGGGGCGTGGACAGCGCCGTCCACACCCTGCGCGGCATCGTCGCCGACGGCGGCAGCGTCAGCCTCTACATGGCCCACGGCGGCACCAACTTCGGCCTCTGGGCGGGTGCCAACGACCACGAGGGCCGCCTCGCCCCCGTCGTGACCAGCTACGACTCCGACGCCCCCATCGCCGAGGACGGCACTCTCACCGCCAAGTTCCACGCCGTACGCGAGGCGCTCGGCGCCCACGGGCCGCTCCGGTCACCCGCCCGGCCGCCGACCCTGCCCCCGGCCCGCGTCCCGCTCGTCCACCACAGCGACCCGCTCCCCGGTCTGCGCGCCGTACCGGCACCGACCACGACCGGGCCCCGCCCCGCCTCGTTCGAACAGCTCGGCCTCGACGCGGGCATGGTCCTGTACACCGCGCACCCCCGCGTCCCGGCGGGCGCCCACCGGCTCGTCCTCACGGACGTACGGGACCGGGCGCTGGTCTTCGCCGACGGCACGTTCGCCGGTGCCGCCGACCCGGACTCCCCGGAACTCCCGATCGACGGGACCGGTGCCGTCGTACGCCTGGAGATCCTCGTCGAGAACCTCGGGCGGGTGAACTACGGTCCGGGCATCGGCGGACACAAGGGCCTGCTCGGGCCGGTCCTCGTCGACCGGCGCATCGTGCAGGGGTGGGAGAGTAGGCCGGTGGCGCTGCAGGAGTGGGGGGAGGGGGAGTTGGGTGCGGCGGTCGGGGCCGGTACGGCGCGTGTGGGTGCCGGTGCCGGTGCCGGTGCCGAGGGCATGGGCGGCGGTGCCGGTGTGGGTGCCGTGAGCACGGGCGCGGGGTTCGCCGTCGCCGAGTTCTCCGTCGGGACACCCGCGGACACCTTCCTCGCCCTGCCCGGCTCCTGCCGGGGCCTCGTGTGGGTGAACGGCTTTCTCCTCGGCCGGTACCGGGAGATCGGGCCGCAGGTCACCCTGTACTGCCCGGCACCCCTGCTGCGCCCCGGCGGCAACACGGTGACGGTCCTCGAACTGGAACGCCTGGGAGGGGAGCTGGAACTGCGGGCCCGCCCCGAACTGGGGCCGCCGGAGGAGTACGTCGAGGAGTTCGACTGAACGGAGCGAGGAGCTCGGTATGCCTGACGGATGGCGGTGGGACCGCACGCTCTTCCAGGGGAGCGCGGCCCACTACGAGCGGGGCCGGCTCCCGTACGCGCCCGGTTTCCCCCAAGCGCTGGCCGAAGCCCTGGAGTCGGACGGCCGGGGCCGTCTCCTCGACGTGGGCTGCGGTCCGGGGATCGTCCTGCTGCCGATGGCGCGGTACTTCGCGGAGGCGATCGGTGTCGATCCGGACGAGGACATGCTGGCCGAGGCGGAACGGCAGGCCGGACGCCGAGGGGTGACCAACGCGCGCTGGGTGGCCGCGCGCGCCGAGGAACTGCCCGCGGGGCTGGGGGAGTTCAGGGCGGTGGTGTTCGCCCAGTCCTTCCACTGGACGGACCGGGACCGGGTCGCGGCCACCGTGCTGGACATGCTGGAGCCCGGGGGCGCGCTCGTCCATGTGAGCGACCTGAAGGAGCCGGTTCCGGGGCCGGTTCCGGGGCCGGTCCCGTCGTCCGCCGCGCCGCCGTACGAGCGGGTCGGTGAACTGGTACGCCGGTACCTGGGCCCGGTGCGTCGTGCGGGGCAGGGTGTGCTGGTCGACGGCACGCCCGGCGGCGAGGCGGCCATCATCGAGCGCGCCGGGTTCGGGGACCTCGCACGCCTGGTGGTGCCGGCCGGAGGGGTCGTCACCCGGACCTCGGACGACATCGTCGCGTGGGCGTTCTCCCGGTCCGATTCCGCGCCGCACCTGTTCGGGGACAGGCTGCCGGACTTCGAGCGGGACCTGCGCGCGCTGCTCGCGGAGGCGGCCCCCGACGGCCGGTTCGCGGAGCGCCTTCCGGCCACCGAGATCAGGATCTGGCGGAAACCGCCCGGGTGAGCGGTGCCGTCGTCGTCCACTGTGCCCTGGGGCGTATGTCGAAAGTGGCTGGCCGTGACTCCGTGACCTGTGCTTGCCTGCCGGAGTGAACATCGAGAATTCCGAGGTCGCTGTGGAGAGGCCAGGCCACTGGGTCCGGCGGAGGACCGAGGGCGACGTCGAGACATGTGTGCGGATTCTCGCGGAGGTCCATGAATGTGACGGTTACCCGGTGAACTGGCCTGACCGGCCTGCAGAGTGGCTGTCGCACGCTTCCGTACGGGGGTCCTGGGTCGCTGAACTCGGCGGCCGTGTCGTCGGCCATGTCAGTCTGTCCCGCAGCGGCGAAGGGGATCTGGCCCCCGGCTTGTGGAGCGAGCGGAACGGGACGAGCACGGACCGGACCGGGGTGGTCAGCCGGCTGTTCGTCGCCCCGCAGGCCAGGGGCCATGGCATCGGCGCACTGCTGATCGGCCGGGCCGTTGCGGAAGCACGAGGGCGTGGCGTGCATCCGGTGCTCGACGTCGTGGCGTCCGACACCGCCGCGGCAGCCCTGTACGAGCGGCTGGGCTGGGAACTGATGGCCACGGTCGAGCAACGATGGAGCCCCTCTCAGCTGGTGGCCGTCCACTGCTACGCGGCGCCGTCGTGAGATGGCTGGTCACAGCCACTCGTTGACAGCGGCGACGAGGACGGTCGTGGTCGACGCCGCGCTCGACGGCGTGGCGCTCGCGGTGGTCGACCGGGTCGGACGTCGGCGGGCGACCGCCGCGCAAGCCGTGTTTCGCGCCTCGGGCCCGCGGGGCGTTGTCGGTGGCCGCTGTTAGTCTCCCGGCCGGGGAGTGATCGACAGGTCAGTGATCGACGGGCACCGGCGTGGGGGTGGGGGCGGATGAGCAGGCTGGAGTGTCCGCTGTGCGGGCAGCAGGTGGCGGCGACACGGCAGGGGATGGCCCGGCACCAGCGGGCGGACGGCGCACCCTGCCTGCCGGACGACGGTGCCACGCCCCCGATCGGCACCCCCGCGATCGGCTGTGGCGCGCTGGCCCTGAGCACGGTCGCGGCGGTCATGTCCGGCTCATGGACGGTGTGGTGGCTGTGTCTGCTCGTCTCGGTGGGGGTGGTGATCTGGCGGGCGAACCTCAGCCCCGCCGCCCGGGTGGCCGCCGCGCACAGACGGGCTGTCGAGGCGGTCACCGAGGGAGCCGCCGCGGTGGTCACCGGCCCGCCCGCACGGGACGTCGAGGCGGACGCGAAGCGCCTGCTGGAGGAGTTGCCCCCGCTGGGGTCGACGGTCGAGGACGCGATCGCCGCCTGTATGGCCCGGCTGCGGCCCTACGACCCGCAGCCGCTCGCGGTGCGGTTCACCAAGCTGGCGCGGGCTCATGTCGCCGCCGACGAGTGGATACTCGGTCTGGCCGTCGGCCCGGAGCAGGGGCTCTCCGGGAGCGGCCGGGCACTCGTGGTCGTCACCGATCGGGCGCTGGTGGTGAAGGAGCGGGACGTCGTCTACCGCGACGACACCCCGGAGATCCGGCCGGGCCCGTACGGCTTTCTCGCCTCCGGTGCCCGTACGTTCTCCTTCTCCACCAACCACGGCCTGGAGACGGCCGTCGCCGCCCGCGAACTCGCCGCCGACTCGGGGAGACGGAGAGCCGTGGTACCCACCGGGCGGCCGCCGGAGCGGCTGATCCGTGAGGCCCGCGACGCCGAACTGATCGCCGCCGAGTGGATGCGCTATCTCGGCTTCACCGACGCGGTCGCCACCCCCGTCGGCGCGGACGGCGGTGTCGACGTGGTCAGCGTCCGTGCCGTCGCCCAGGTCAAGCTGGAGGGCAAGCCCACCGGGCGCCCCACCGTCCAGCAACTCCACGGCGTCGCCGCACAGGAGCGGAAGACCGGCGTCTTCTTCTCCGCCGCCGGTTACACCCCGCAGGCCCGCACCTGGGCCCAGACCAGCGGCACCCTTCTGTTCCGCTTCGACCGCCAGGGCGCGGTGGAGGCGGTCAACGCGGTCGCGCACGAAGTGCTGGCGAAGGCGGACGGACGGGGGCCGGCCGGCGGTGGGTGAACGGCGGGGATGAGCGGGACGGACCGCGCTGTCGGATGGGCGGGAAGCAGCAGGTAGGCTCGGCGGGCCCGGGGTGCCGGCAAGCTCAGGGCACTGCCGGCGACCGCGCCCGCCTAGCTCCTGCACGGAGCGGGGTCCGTCTCATGACGGGCGGTCGCCGGCCTGGACGGGGAAGGAACCGACGAGATCATGCGCGTGTGCGTGCTCCGAGGCCCGGCGGGCGCAGTGGCGACGGAGGCGATCCCATGACCGGCGGCGACGCGACGACCGGCGGCAGTGCGACGACCGGCGACGAGCCGGTCCTCCTCCACACCACCGGCCGTGCCGCGCACATCACCCTCAACCGCCCGAAGGCCCTCAACGCCCTCAACCACACCATGGTGCGGCGCATCGCCGAAGCCCTGACCGTGTGGGAGCACGACCCGGCCGTGGAGACCGTCGTCATCACCGGCGCCGGGGAGCGCGGGTTGTGCGCGGGCGGCGACATCCGGGTGGTCCACGACGACGCCCGCGACGGCGACGGCTCCGCCTCGGCCGCGTTCTGGCGCGACGAGTACCGCCTCAACGCCCGTATCGCCCGCTACCCCAAGCCGTATGTCGCCGTCATGGACGGGATCGTGATGGGCGGCGGCGTCGGCGTGTCCGCGCACGGCAGCGTCCGTGTCGTCACCGAGCGGTCGAGTGTCGCGATGCCCGAGACCGGCATCGGCTTCGTACCGGACGTCGGCGGCACACGTCTGCTGGCCCTGGCCCCGGGCGAGGCGGGCACGCTGCTCGCGCTGACGGGCGCGCGGATCGGCGCCGGGGACGCGCTGTCGTGCGGCCTCGCCGACCACTACGTACCGTCCGCGTCGCTCGGCGCTCTGCTCGACGACCTCGCCGCACTGCCCGCGCGGGAGGCCGTCGCCCGGCACGCGCGCGAGGCGCCTCCCGGCGAACTGGCCGGGCAACGGCACTGGATCGACTCCTGCTTCGCCGCAGACACGGTCGAGGAGATCGTCCGGCGGCTGCTCGCCCACGGCGACCCGGCCGCCAAGGAGACCGCCGAGACCCTGCTCACCAAGTCACCCACCGCACTCAAGGTCACCCTCACCGCCGTCCGCCGAGCCCGGCGACTCGGCTCGCTGGAGCGGGTGTTGGACCAGGAGTACCGCGTCTCCCTCGCCGCGCTGTCCACCGCCGACCTGGTCGAGGGCGTCCGCGCCCAGGTCATCGACAAGGACCGCGCCCCCCGCTGGTCCCCGCCCACCCTCGCCGACGTCACCGAGGCCGACGTACGCCGCTACTTCGAGCCGCTGGGCCCGCGCGAACTCGGCCTCGCCGAACCCGACGCCACCACCTAGGCTCTCCCCATGATCGACACCCCCCGCCCCCTGCGTATCCGGCCCGGTGGCCCGGCCGACGCGCCCGCGATCCTCCGGCTGCTCGACGGGGCGGTGGCCTGGATGAACGCGCGCGGCAACACGGAGCAGTGGGGCACGATCCCCTACTCGCGACGGCCCGACGGCCCGGCCCGGATCGAGCGGTACACCACCGAGAACGCCTCGTACATCGCGGAGTCGGACGGGCAGCCCGTCGGTGTGCTCGTCCTGGACACCGGCCCCAGTCCGCAGATGCCGATCCCCGCGGCCGACGAACCCGAGCGCTACGTACGCCTGCTGGCCTCCGACCGCGACCACGCCGGTCTGGGCATCGGCGCGACCCTCCTCGCCCACGCCGTCGAGGAGACCCGCCGAGCAGGCGTACGACTGCTCCGGGTCGACTGCTGGGCGGGCGAGGAAGGCCACCTCGTGGCCTTCTACGAACGCAACGGCTTCACGCCCACGACCCGCTTCCTCTCCGGCACCTGGCCGGGTCAGGTGCTCTCCCGCAGGGTCGGCTGAGGCGACGGGCGGGAGAGCCCCGGAGCGTCCGTCCGGGCCCGGGTCAGTGCGGGATCTCGTCGATGAGGTCTCGGGCGCCCTGGCGGAGGAGGGCGACGGCGACAGAGGTGCCCAGGGTGGCGGGGTCGAGCCGCCCGGCCCATTCGTGGGCGTTGAGCATCGTCTTGCCGTCGGGGGTGAAGACGGAGGCGCGGAGGGAGAGTTCGCCACCGCGGTCCGTGCGGGCGAAGCCCGCGATGGGACTGTTGCAGTGCCCCTGCAGGACATGCAGGAACATGCGCTCGGCGACGGTCTCGCGGTGGGTGTCCGGGTCACCGAGACCGCTGACCGTGTCGATGGTCGTGGTGTCGTCCTCACGGCACTGCAGCGCCAGCACGCCCGCGCCGATCGGCGGCATCATCGTCTCGACCGAGAGGATCTCGCTGATCACGTCCGCGCGGCCGATCCGCTCCAGCCCGGAGACGGCCAGCAGCAGCGCGTCCGCCTCACCGGCGGCCAGCTTCTCCAGCCGGCGGTTGGCGTTGCCCCGGAACGGCACACACTCCAAGTGCGGGTGGGAGGCCGCGAGTTGCGCGGTGCGCCGGACGGAGGAGGTGCCGATGCGGGTCCCCGCGGGCAGCTCGTCCAGGGTGCGCCCGGCGGGGTCCACGAGCGCGTCCCGGATGTCGTCCCGTTTCAGGAACGCGGCGAACATCGTGCCGGCGGGCAGCGGCCGGTCGGCGGGGATGTCCTTCACACAGTGCACGGCCAGATCCGCCTCGCCCGCGACGAGGGCGGCGTCGACCTCCTTGGTGAACGCCCCCTTGCCCTCGACCTTGGAGAGATCGCCCATCCACTTGTCCCCGGTCGTCTTCACGGGGACCACTTCGGTGCGCAGCGCCGGGTGCAGCACGGCCAGTTCGGCGCGTACGCGCTCCACCTGGGCCAGGGCCATGGGCGAGTCTCGGGAAACGATACGAATCAGGTCCTGCGACATGAAGGCACGATAGCCCCTCGGACCGGGCCCCGATGACCACCCGGGCCCCTCACACGTCCGCACGCTGGTACTGCCCCAGAAAGTCGAACTCCCGGTCGACCATGCGGAACAGGAACAACGCGTCATGGTTGTATCCGAAGCCCGCGGAGAACTCGACCGTCCGGCTGATGCCTTGGTAGGACACCTCCGGCAGACGCCGTACGATCGCGCCGCGTTCCACGAGCGGTGAGCCGCCACTCCCTCCGCCGCCCCCTGCGCCGCCTTTGTCCCTGTCCCCGCCCCCGCAGGCCTCCGCCAGGAACAGCACCGCGTCGTACGCCTCCGCCGCGTACGGGCCGGGGCGCTCCCCGTACCGTGCCTCGTACGCCGCGCTGAACGAACGGGCCGCCGGGGCGGCCGTCGCGTCGATGAACGTGGTGGCGAAGACCCAGCCGTCGGCGGCCGGACCCGCGCTCTCCAGGAACCGTGCGCCGAAGGCCCGTTGGGTCGCGAGCCGGGTCCCGGAGAACCCGGCGCCGCGCAGTGCCGCCGCGAAGGCACCCGCCCGCTCCTGACCACCGGTGAACACGACCGCGTCCGCCCCTGCCGCCACGGCCTTCCCGGCGAGCGCGACGGCATCGAGTCTCCCGGCGGCGACACTCGTGATGCTCGCGTTCCGCCCGGCGCGGCCCATCGCGCGCTGGACGAAGTCGCAGAGGGTCCAGGCGAAATCGCCCTCCGCCCGGTCCTCGACGAGGAGGATCTCGCGGGCGTCGGCCTTCCCCGAGAGGTATCTGTTGCAGGGGGCGGCGAGCAGCTGATCGGTGGGAGACAGTTGTGCGTGCGTACGCAATGTGGTCGCTCCGGCGTCTCTGACCTGGGCCGGCACCCCCACCGACACCGAGACGACGGGGAGCACGGCCTTCGTGTACGTGGTCTCCGCGGCGAGGAAGCAGTCGTCCGTGGTCGGGCCCAGCACCGCGCGGACCCGCTTGTCCGCCGCCAGTTCGCGGGCCCGGTCCAGGGCCCGGCCGGGCTCGCCCCCGTCGTCGTACGCCCGCAGCCTCAGCCGTAGCGGCCGGTCGGCGTCGGCGTTGACCTGGGCGACGGCCAGCCGGGCGCCGTTGAGCTGGGCACGCCCCGTCTGCGCGGTGGCGCCGGAGAGATCGCCCTGGAACGCCATGACGAGTTCGGTGCGCGGTGCGGACGAGGGCGAGTCGCCCGCCCCGGCCTTCCGCCCGCCCCGTCCGCTCCACCACCAGGCTCCGCCGCCGGTCGCCAGGACCCCGGCCGCCGCCGCGGAACCGAGGACCAGGAAGCCGCGGCGGTTCGTGGCCGGGGAACCGGCCTCCGGTTCCCCGGCGGAGGTCACCGTGACCGCGTCCGCCGGCTCGTGCGCGGCGGCTCCGTCCGGCGCTCCCGTCACGGCCGGGGCCGGCACCCGCGTCGGTTCGATCGCGCCCATCGCGAGGACCGCCGCGGACCGGTCCGCGATCAGCCGGGTCACCGGCTCGGGCAGCCATCGCTCCCGGTCGGCGGACACGGCGGCGTCGAGCGCCGCGCCGACCTCGACGGCGGTCGGCCGCCGCGCCGGATCCTTGTCCAGGCACGCCCGTACGACGGGTGCCAGCGCCTCCGGGATGCCGGGCAGCTCCGGTTCGTCGTAGACCGTGCGCAACAGCATCCCGGCGGCTGCACCGCCCCCGAAGGGCCGTACGCCGGTCGCGGCGAACGCCAGGACGCAGCCCAGCGAGAAGACATCGCTGGGCGGACCGATCCCCGCGCCGCGCGCCCGCGCCTGTTCGGGGGAGAGGAAGCCCGGCGAGCCCACGATCACGCCGGTGGACGTGAGCGGCGTACCCTCCGGCGTACGCGCGATACCGAAGTCGATGAGCCGGGGCCCGTCGGGGGCCAGCAGCACGTTGCCGGGCTTCACGTCCCGGTGCACCAGCCCGGCCCGGTGGACCGCGTCCAGCGCCTCGGCGAGCCGCAGTCCGAGCACGGCCACGGAGGCGGGGGACCACGGTCCGTGCCCCTCCAGCACCTCGGCGAGCGAGGGGCCCGGTACGAACGCGGTCGCCAGCCACGGAGCCTCCGCGTCGGCGTCCGCGCCCAGCAGCGGGACCACCCACGGGCTGTCCACCCGCCGGGCCACCTCGATCTCCCGGCGGAACCGGGCCCGGAACCCGGCGTCGTCGGCGTACGACGCCCGGACGACCTTGACGGCGGCGAAGGCCCCGCCCGGGGCGCGGGCCAGGAACACGACGCCCATGCCGCCGGCGCCGAGCCGCCGCAGCAGGCGGTAGTCGCCCAACCGCGACGGGTCGGCGGTGCGCAGCGGCTCCATCAGGCCGTCAGCGGCGCCGGGCCGCCGTACACGAACGCTCCGTCCTCGACGCGCCAGAGGTGGCCGCCGGTGCCGTCGATCGCCGGCAGGCCGGTCTTCTCCTGGAACGCGTACGTCCTGGTGATGCCCTCGTACTTGGCGGCCAGCAGCGCGGCGAACAGGTCCTCACGGGTACGGCCCTTGGCCGGGAGGCCCGCCAGGGACGTGAGCACCAGGGAGGCCGTGTCGTAGGCCTCCACCGCGTACCGGGGCGGTGCCTCCCGCCACCGCTTCCGGTAGGCGGCCACGAACGCCTTCGCCGCCGGGACGCCCGTCGGGTCGATGATCGGCGCGACGATCGCCCAGCCGTCGGCGTCCTCCTTCGCCGCCGTGAGGAAACGCGGGTCGAGCAGGGCCGGCCCGCCCGCCCGGGCACCGGAGAAGCCGCGTTCGCGCAGCGTCCGGGCGAACGACGCGGCCCGGTCGGGCAGTCCTGCGAACGCGAACGAGTCGGTGTCGGCGGCCAGCAGGTCGTCCACCACCTCCTCGAAGCCGGACCGCATCGTGCTGACCACACGCGGGATGTACGGCTGCCCGGCCGTGTTCAGCTGTTTGCTGAGGGTGCTGCTGATCTCCCAGCCGTAGTTGTCGGCCGCGCGGTCCACCACCACACCCACCCTGCGCGGGTGGGCGCCGCGCAGGACGGCGTCCAGATAGACGGAGATCACCGAGTCCGGCAGCCGTGTGTTGAGGAACGTACGGAAGCCCTGCACGGAGAGGCCGATGGCGCCGGGCGACACCCCGAGCACGGGGACGAACGCGGCGTCGTACTCCGCCAGGGCCGACTGCGCGGTCGCGTCCGTGGTCGGGCCGATCACGGCGAGTACGGCGGGGTCGTCGGCCAGCCGCTTCGCGAGGCGGGCCGACTCCGCCGGGTCGCCGGCGTCGTCCACCGCCCGTACGTCCACCTGGAACGGGGCGTCCCGGCGGGCGTTGAACTCCGCGACGGCCAGCCGCAGTCCGCGTTCCTGCGCCCTGCCGGTGTCGCGCTGTCCGCCGCTGAGGTCGCCGTGCAGCGCGACGATGTGGGCGGGGCGCCGGGAGGCGGCGGCCGGTTTGCCGCCGCCCGAGCCGCTGTCCCGGCCCAGCGCCCACCAGGTCGCGCCACCTCCCGCGACGAGCACCGCGCCCGCCGCTCCGGCCAGCAGGACACGGCGCCTCGCGGGGGCGTCGGCGGCTCCGGCGGTGGACACGGTGTCTCCGGCACCGGGCGCCGGGGACGCGGTGTCCGCACCGGAGCCGGTGTCGGAGCTCTGCGGCACGGCGCCATGGGGCGAACCGCCGCCCGGGACGGCGTCCGTGGGCGTGGCGTCGGCCGGCGTGGCGTCGGGGGAGGCGCCGGCCGTGACACCGGCCGCGATCTCGGTGCGGTCGATGTCCGGCAGCGCGAGCGCTTCGGTCGACCGCCGGGCGATCAGCCGGACGACCTCCTCGGGGAGCCAGGAGGCGCTGCTGCCGCCGCCCCCGCCGACGGGCTCGTCCGCAGCCGCGTCGGCCTCGGAGTGGGCCGGGGCACCGGCTTCGGCGCCGGCCTTGTCGTCGAACCGGGCCTCGGTCTCGACGCCGGCACCGGCACCGGCCGCGGCTTGGGCACCGGCCTCGGCCCCGCCCCCGTCCCCGGCGTCCAGGCGGTCGGCAGGCGTCCCGGCGGGAGCCGCACCGGACCCCGCGTCCGGAGCGACGGCATCCCCTCCCGGAGCCGCGGCCTCCGCAGACTCTCCGGGACCAGCGCCCCGTGTCGCCTCCGCGGGAGCCGCGGGCACTCCGGTGTCGGCGGCAGCAGAACTCTTCGAGGCCGCCCCGGAGACCGAAGCCTCCGCTGTTGCTGCGGCTGCCGCAGGCCCTCCTGTGTCTGAGGTAGCCGAACCCTCCGGGGCCGCTCCGGAGGGCGAAGCCTCCGCGGTAGCCGTGGGAGCCGAAGCTCCTGCCGTATCCGCGGCAGCCGAACCCTCCCCGGCCACCCTGGGAGACGACCCCTCCCCATCCGCCCCACCCGCAAGCTCCCCGGGCAGCAACTCCCGTACCAGCTCCTCCACTTCGGGGCGGTGGGCCGGGTCCTTCTCCAGGCAGCGGGCCAGCAGGTCGGACAGGGGCGTCGGGACGCCGTCGAGGTCGGCCGGGTCGTGGACGGCGCGGTAGAGGAGAGCGTCGAGGGCGCCCGTGCCGAACGGCGGGCGGCCGGTCGCCGCGAAGGCCAGCACACAGCCCAGGGAGAACACGTCGACGGCCGCGCCGATGGCCCGGTCGCCCCGCCCGTCGGCCTGCTCCGGCGCGAGATAGCCGGGCGTGCCGATCACGAACCCCGTCGCGGTGAGCGCGGTGTCCTCGGGGGCCCTGGCGATACCGAAGTCGATGAGGCGGGGCCCGTCCACGGCGAGCAGGACATTGCCGGGCTTGAGGTCCCGGTGGACCAGCCCCGCCCGGTGCACCTCCGCCAGCGCCTGCGCCAGCCGCCCACCGAGGACCCGCACTCCGTGCTCGGGGAGAGGCCCGTACGAGGCCACCGCCTCGGCCAGCGACGGCCCCGGCACATACGCCGTGGCCAGCCACGGCGCCTCCGCGTCCGCGTCGGCGGCCACCACCGGCACCGCCCACGGACTGCGGATCCGCCGCGCGGCGTCGACCTCGCGCCGGAACCGTTCCCGGAACCCGGCGTCCTCCGCGTACTCCGCCGCCAGCACCTTCAACGCCACGAGCGAACCGGACGGCGTACGCGCGAGATACACCACCCCCATGCCGCCGGCGCCGAGCCGGCCGAGCAGACGGTGGTCGGCGATCCTCGCCGGATCGGAAGAACGCAGCCGCTCCATCAGTCCTCGCCCCCGCCCAGTTCGTAGCCCGCCCGGTCGAGCATGGTGGTGGTGCCACGCGTCATGTACTGCTCCATGTCGGCGACGGTGTAGCCCTCGCCGCCCTTGAACGACACGGTCAGGGTCACCTGGCCGAGCCGGGTGACCATCCACCGGTACAGGGCCTTGTCGCCGCCGGTCAGATAGACACCCGTCTCCAGGACCGAGTCGTCGGCGTAGTTGTTGCCGCGCAGACCGCGGGGGGTGCCCACGGACATCAGTTCCGCGATCCGTTCGTCGGCGCGCACCTGCTGCTCAGGGCAGCGCAGCGCCTCCTCCAGCGTCTCGGACACATGGCCGTCGGCGGCCTGCACGGTCGAGTGCACCGTCACCGTCGCCGTCACCTTGACCGTGCCGCGCCCCCCGCTGCCGGGCAGTTCGCTGTAGAGGGACAGCGAGGCGAGTACGTCGTCGGGGAGCGCCCGGCGCTGCCATCTGCACTCCTCGTCCAGTACGGCCATGGTGCCCCCGGCGCTACGGGCGAGGGGCTGGGCCCGGAAGCCCGTGCCCCAGTCCCCCGGCCGCATCACGATCGCCTCCGCGAGCGCCGCGCCCTGCCGCCGGGACTCGGGTACCCGGTCCGGTGCCGCCTCGAAGGGCGTCACGGACGGCGTCGCGGACGGCTTCGTGCCTTCCTCCGGCATCTGCCCGGAGGCCGAAGCGGAAGGTGTCGGGGACCCTGCCGCCTCGGCGTCGGGCCTGTCCGCGCGCTCCGCCGCGCCCGCGCTGCAACCGCCGAGCAGTAACGCCGCGGCGGTTCCCGACGCGGCGGCCCTCAGCCGCCAACCACCTCTTCGTCCAGCCGCTTTGCCGTCCATCGCCGCCCCCTCCACCGCGGAACCCCCGTGTGTGACCGGTGATCGTACAGAGGTACGCAATCCTGGAGGGAGCGGTTCCCGGGAGTCGTTTCGCACATGCCCGGACCATTGCGCGGAAGGCGAACTCCCGCACTCCGGACAGGAGATCGGAACGAATGTTCAGAATTGCGGGCCGCGGTGTGCCCGGACGGGCTGACCGCTCGGGGGCGGCGCTTGCGCCGTACACGCCGGGCCCGCCGGTCCATACGGTGACGGCGGTCGTCGGGCGCGCCGGGTGGGAGGACCGCAGCACGCGTGGCGGGTGGCCCGCTACCGCGCGTCCCTCGCCGCCAACCGCCCCTGGGCGACGGCGGGTTCACCGGTACCCGGACCGAGGCCGGACCCGCCGCTCCGCCGGATCAGCGCCACTCCGGCCACCGCGAGCAGGGAGGCCGCCGACAGCGTGTACAGGCCGCCGTTGGTCGTGCCGGTCGTGTCCTTGAGGTAGCCGAAGAGGGTGGGCGAGACGAAACCGCCCAGGTTTCCCAGGGAGTTGACGACGGCGAGCCCGGGGGCGGCGATCTTCAGGTCGAGTCCGGACTGGGCCATCGGCCAGAACAGGGTGGCCGCGCACTTCCCGCCGACCGCGGCGAGCGTGATGGCCGCGAGACCGAACCAGGGGGAGCCCAGAGTGGCCAGGAAGGTCCCCGTCGCGGACAGGACGAGGGCGACGGCGAGATAGGGCCGGCGGTCGGGGGCACGGTCGGTGAAACGGCTCATCGAGTACATCGCGATCACCGCGCAGATCCACGGGATCGCCGACAGCAGACCGACCTGGAACGGCGACAGTCCGCCGATCTCCTCCACCAGACTGGGCAGCCAGAACGTGATCGCGTACCCGGTGAGGGCCATCGCGAAGAACACCGTGGTCAGCAGGGCGACCTGAGGGTGGATCAGAAGCTTCAGCCGCGACACCCTCGGGGCCCGGCTGCGCGCCTCCTCGTCCCGGGCGACCGCCGTGCTCAGCGCCTCCTTCTCCTCGGCCGTCAGCCACTTGGCGTCCTGGACGCGGGAGACGAGGAAGAATCCGGCGACGAAGCCGACGACGATCGACAGCAGCCCCTCCAGCGCGAACATCCAGCGCCAGCCCGCGAACCCGCCGACCCCGTGCAGTTCCAGCAGCGCGCCCGTGATCGGCCCGGTCACGATGTACGCCGTGGCCGAGCCGCCGAGGAAGATCGCGCTCGCCCGGCCCCGGCTGGAGTCGGGCAGCCACTGGGTGAAGTAGAGCAGGACACCGGGGAAGAAGCCGGCCTCCGCGACACCGAGCAGGAAGCGCAGCCCGTAGAACATCCAGACGTTGTGGATGAAGCACATCGCCACGATCACCAGACCCCAGGTGATCATGATGCGGGTCAGCCAGACCCGGGCGCCGAACCGCTCCAGAAGCATGTTGCTGGGCACCTCGAAGAGGGCGTACCCGATGAAGAAGAGGCCCGCGCCGAGCCCGTACGCGGTGGCGCTCACCCCGACGTCGGCCCGCAGCTCGTCCTGGACGAAGCCGACGTTCGTCCGGTCCATCTGGTTGATCAGGAGCATCAGGACGAGGATCGGCAGCATACGGCGCAGGAACTTGCCGACCGCGCGCTGCTCGGCGTCGGGTATCACGACTTCTGACATCGTTGTCTCCCTCTGATGGTTCACATGCGTGAACCATCATCACGTACGTAGGAATGGCGGGAACCTTACGGAGGGCTCGCCTCCGGGTCAATGGGTTGGACCCGCGAACACGTATGTGAACCAGAGGGTGGGGGAGGTGTGGGGGAAGTGGGGTCAGCCCGCGTGGATCCTGCCCTGCTTCACCAGGAAATGGGCGGGGTCGGAGCAGCCGAGCGACGGGGTGAGCAGCAGGCTCACGGTCAGCGGGGCGGGCTCGGTGCTCGCCGTCGAGAACGCGCAGACGGCGCTCTTGCCCGTGAGGGGATACCAGAACCAACCGTCCGTATTGCCGACCGTCACCCGGTCCGACTCCTTCCAGGCTCCGGCGGACCGCGTGAAGACCTGCAGGCGGACGGAGGCGGCGTACTCGTCGTCCGTCGAGCGCAGCGCGGTCAGCGTGACCCGGTAGTCGGATCCGAGGGTGGACGAGGCGATCTCGCGAGTCTCCCGCGCGGCGGAGTTCGCGCTCGACGCGCCGGCGCCGGCGGCCGCGAGCGAGGCCGCCAGCAGGACGGTGAGGGTCGCGGCGGTGCCGCGGCGGCTGTGGGTCGGGTTCATGGGCTTCATCGGCTTCATGTGGTCCCCCGTCGGGACGAGTCGGGACAAAGGGTCGGTTTGTTCCGTTCTCTCATGAAGACGAGGCAAACGCCGCGAAGGTTGTACGCATTCGTGCGGGTGTCGCTGTCGCCGCTCAGATCGAGTGGATGAGCAGCAGGGCGATGTCGTCGCTGCGCGGCGCGGAGCGGCGGGCGTGCTGGACGAGGGAGTCGGCGACGCCGTTCGTGGCGTGCGGGCCGGAGGTGTCGGCGTCGGCGAGGGCACGGGCCAGGTCGTCGACCGCGTCGTCGATGTCGATGCCCGGGGCTTCGACGAGGCCGTCCGTGTACAGCGCCAGCACCGAACCGGGCGGCAACGGGATCTCCCTGCACGCGTATTCCGCTTCCGGGTCGATGCCCAGCAGCAGCCCCGGCGGCAGCCGGACGGGTTCGGTCCGGCCGTCGGGGTGGCGCAGCAGCGGGGGCGGATGCCCGGCGGTGGCCAGACAGGCGGTACGCGCGCCCAGGTCGAGGTGGGCGTAGAGGCAGCTGGTGAACAGGTCGGGGTCGAGATCGGTGAGCAGCCGGTTGGTGCGGGCGAGGACCTCGTCGGGGGCCGCGCCCGCGGTGGCGTGGACGGCGGTGCGGACCTGTCCCATGAGGGCGGCGGCGTTGACGTTGTGGCCCTGGACGTCGCCGATGGCCGCGGCGGCGCGGGTGGGGTCGAGACGGATCAGGTCGTAGAAGTCGCCGCCGATGTCCATGCCCCGGGTGGCCGGCAGATAGCGGGCGGCCACGTCCAGCCCGGCGACCCGGGGCAGGGTGTGGGGCAGCAGTCCGGCCTGGAGGTTGTGGGCGAGCTGGTGCTTGGCGTCGTAGAGCCGGGCCCGGTCCAGGGCCTGGGCGATCAGCCCGGCGGTGGAGATGTGGACGGCCCGTTCCTCCGTGGTGAAGGGGTGGGGCTGCTCGTAGGCGAGGACCAGCGAGCCGACCGGACGTCCCGAGGTGATCAGGGGCAGGAAGGCCCAGGCCGCCATGGCGTCCTGGAGGACCGCCGGGGGATAGGCGCGCTTGAGGTCGGCGAACGTGTCGAAGAAGGCCGGGACCCCGGTGGTGAGGGCGCGTACGGCGGGGGTGTCCGAGGTGAGCGGGGCGGCGTCGAAGCGTTCCATCAGCTCGGCGGTGTAGCCGCGGTAACCGATGATCCGCAGTCGGCCGTCCTCCGCCGTCATCAGCGCGAGGGCCGCGGCGCCGAACGCGGGCAGGACCTGTTCACAGACCTGGTCCACCACGTCGCGCACACCGACGGCCTCGGTGAGCGTGGCCGCCAGGTGCATCAGGTGGTAGAGGGTGGTGGCCCGCCCCGGTGTGGCCGGTGGCGCGGCACGGGACCTGGGAGGCGCCGTGACCGGGGAGGGGGCGTGGGCCGAGTGGGTGGGGGCGATGCGCACGCTGATCCCGGAGGCGTCCGGTACGAGACTGAACGACAGCCAGCGGTCCGGAGGCCGCCGGGCGATGAACGACACCGGTTCGCGGCTGAGCATGGCCGCCCGGTAGCTGTCCTCGGCGGTCGGGTCGTCCAGCCAGCGCAGCGCCTCCCACGGTTTGGCGCCCAGCAGGTCGGGGATGCCGGCGCCGAGGAGCTCGGCGGCCCTGGTGCTGAGGAAGGTGATCCGGCCGTCCACGTCGAGCGAGCAGCAGCCGCCGGGGATGCGCTCGGCGAAGTCGACCGCGGCCTGCGCCTCGTCCGGGCCGGCGGTGCGGACCCGGAGCGGGGGCAGTATCAGCGGCTCGGCGGCGGGCCGTACCGGACGGCCGGCGTCCGCCTCCGCCCGCAGCAGCCGCGCCAGCCGGTCACACACGCCGGCGATCTCCTCCCGCTCCCCGGGGCCCGGCCGCGGCGGGTGCGAGGCCGGCCACTGCAGGACCAGGCCGCCCCAGACGTCCGTGCCGGTGGTGAGGGGGGCGGCGGCCAGCGTGAAGCGGTACGGCACCACCAGGGCGAGCCGTGGATAGCGGCGCGCCAGCTCCTCCTGGCCGCTCACCCACACCAGCCTGTGCTCTCGTACGGCGTCGGACACCGGGGAGGAGGCCTTCAGCGCCACCCGCGCCCACGGCATGGAGATCTCCCAGGGGACCCCGCCCAGCACCGCCAGCTGCAGCACCGGCTCGTCCGGCGGCAGCAGATACACCGCCGTCACCGATGTACCGCTCTCCCGGGCCATCTCGATCAGGGCGGACTCCAGCACCCGCGGACCGACGACACCGGGACCGGGCACGCCGTCACCCGCCCCGGACCGATCCGGCCCCCCGGACATCCGGCCACCGCACGTCACCCATATGCGGACCATACGCCCACCGCTCCGCACCGGCACACCGGTGCGGCGGCCCGCCCCGGGGCCCGAGTGGGGGCCCGACCGGGGCTGGGTGTCATGAGGCGTCCGGAGAGGACGGGAAGGGGGAAGGGCCGGGTGCCGCCGAGTCCTGGCCGCACCGCCCCCCCCGCCGCACCGTGCGCTCGGGTGCCGCGAAGGGCCGGATACGGAGCCTGTCCGACGCCGGTGTCCTGTCCGCTCCGACCACGGTGCCTTGCGTGCCCGGCCGCCTCGCCCTGACCTGACCTGCCCGGCCGGGCCGGACGGCCTTCCCGCCTGTGCACCCCTGCTCCCACTGTGCTTCCCGCCTGCCCACCCCGGCCCCTCACCCCTCCCCACCCCCCGACAGCTCGTCCCCGCCCGTGCCGGTGCTCCGGACCGCCAGGAGTGCGGTGCCGATGTGGGTCACCGCTCGGGGGTCGGAGAGGGGGCGGCCGGTCAGTTCCTCGACGCGGCGGAGCCGGTAGCGGACGGTGTTGGGGTGGACGAAGAGGGTGCGGGCGGCCTCGGTGGCGGAGCCCGCGGCGGCGAACCAGTGTTCCAGGGTCTGCAGGAGCCGGGCGCGCTCCGCGACGGGAAGGTCGAGCACGGGCCGCAGGACCACCCCCACCAGCTGGGCCGCCTCCGCCGGGGCCGCGGCGACCACCATGGCGAGCGGGTCGTCGTCGAACCGGGCGACACCGGGGCCCGCACCCCGCAGCCCGGCCAGCGCCAGCCGGGCGAAGCGCAGCGCCTGCGGGGTGTCCCGCAGCGAGTGGAAGGACGGGCTGACCCCCACCCGGGCCCGCGCCCGCCGCAGGACACGCAGCCACGCCCCGTCCGCCGTCCCCGTGGGCAGGGCGATCAGTCCGATCTGCTGGTCCGGCAACAGCCGCCAAGCCGAGGGGAGTTGAGCCTGACGCAGGGCCGCCTCGACCCCCTCCAGCGGTTCCTCGCCGGGCGCGCCGGCCGCCGCCGCGGCCACCGCGTAGGGCCCGAGCTCGGGCAGCCCCAGCTCACGGGCGGCCTCCCAGAGGGTGGTGCGGTCGGCGATGACACCGGTGAACAGCGCCTCCACCAGCGCCGAACGCCGGGCCTGCCCCCGCGAGGTCAGCTCCGCCGCCGTCTCCCGGTAGGCCGCCGCGACCGCCTCCGCGTACAGACCGAAAAGCGACCAGATCCTCGCCGACTCGGACACCAACTGGTCGTCGGTGACCTCCGGATGGGTGCGCGCCTCCGTGAGGATCTCCGTCCACAGCAGTTCGAAGCCCACCCGGTACGCGTGCAGGGTGTCCGCCAGCGGCACCCCCTGCTCGGCACGGATGCGCCCGGTCTCCCGGGCCGGGCTCGGGTCCGGGGCCGCGTCCTCGCCGAGGTGGCTCAGGATCAGGTCCGCGTTGGCGGTGCACGAACGCCGTAGCGAGTCGAAGGGGAGCAGGGACTCGTCCTCGTAGGCGTCGACGTCCGCGCGGATGCGCCGCGCGATCCGCTCGCCCAGTTCCGGCAGCCGGGAATGCAGTGCCGCGGCCACGCCCGAGATGTCCATCATCGCAGCTTAGTGGGCCTGCTTTGTCCTCCGGAACAACCACGTGGGGGAGGTCCTGTCGTGCGCCCCATAGGCCGTCGTCGCGTCCGGCAGCACCATGTCGTCGAAGTGAACGGCGGATTTCGACGGTGACATTCGTGGAGGCGGGCATGGCCAATCTGGCGGCGTACCTGGTGGAGACGGCACAGCGGCAGCCGGAGCGCCCCGCCCTGCGCCTGGGCGAGCGGACCATCGGCTACGCGGAGCTGGACGAGCGCTCCGCCCGCGCCGCCGCGCTGCTGCGGGCCGAGGGCGTACGGCCGGGGGACCGGGTGGCCCTGATGCTGCCCAACGTGCCCGAGTTCGTCGTCCTCTACTACGGCGTGCTGCGCGCCGGCGGCATCGTCGTCCCCATGAACCCGCTGCTCAAGTCACGGGAGACCGAGTACCACCTGAGCGACTCCGGGGCGGTGCTGCTCCTCGAATGGCATCAGGCGCCCGGCGAGGGCGCGCCGGGCGCGGACGCGGCCGGGGTGCGGCACCTCGCCGTCGAACCCGAGAACTTCGCGGCGCTGCTGGCCGCCCACGAACCGCTGCCCGGCGTGGCGGAGACGGCGGACGACGACGTGGCCGTCCTCCTCTACACCTCCGGCACCACCGGCCGCCCCAAGGGCGCCACGCTCACCCACGGCGGACTGCGTCACAACACCGAGGTCAACACGGTCCATGTGCAGCGGATGACGCCCGAGGACGTGGTGGTGGGCTGTCTGCCGCTGTTCCACATCTTCGGCCAGATCTGCACCATGGGCGTCGCCGTCCGGGCGGGCGCCTCGCTCACCCTGATCCCCCGCTTCGAGCCGCAGGCCGTGCTGGACGCGATCGCCCGCGACCGGGCCACCGTCTTCGAGGGTGTGCCGACGATGTACGCGGCGCTGCTCCAGCACCCGACGGAGGCGGACGTCTCGACGCTGCGGATGTGCGTCTCCGGCGGGGCCTCGCTCCCGGTGGAGGTGCTGCACGGCTTCGAACGGCGCTTCGGCTGCGCGGTGCTGGAGGGCTTCGGCATGTCCGAGACCAGCCCGGTGGTCACCTTCAACCACCCCGACCGGCCCCGCAAGGCCGGCTCCATCGGCACCCCGATCGAGGACGTCGAGGTACGCCTCCTGGACGACAAGGGCCAGGACGTCGCGCCCGGCGAGGTCGGCGAACTGGCCGTACGGGGGCCGAACGTGATGAAGGGGTACTGGAACCGCCCCGAGGAGACGGCCGCCGCGATCCCCGACGGCTGGCTGCGCAGCGGCGACCTCGCGCGCCGGGACGCGGACGGCTATCTCTACATCGTCGACCGCAAGAAGGACATGATCATCCGCGGTGGTTACAACGTCTACCCGCGCGAGATCGAGGAGATCCTGCACGAGCACCCGGCCGTCGCCCTGGCCGCCGTGGTCGGGGTGCCGCACTCCCACCTGGGCGAGGAGATCGCCGCCGCGGTCGTCCTCCGGCCGGCCGCCCACGCGACCCCCGACGAACTGCGGGAGTTCGTGAAGGAGCGGGTCGCCGCGTACAAGTACCCGCGCGAGGTGTGGATCGTGGACAGCCTGCCGACCGGTCCCAGCGGCAAGATCCTCAAGCGGGAGATCACCGCCCCAGAGAGGCCTGCGAGGGCGTAACTACGTATTTCCGTAAGGCAAGTTGGGGACCGGAAGCCCTCACATGCGTCACACTTCCCCTATCGACGTCACACCGCCCACCGTAGGGCGGGGGCATCGGCGGGAGTGCTGTATGGCCGGGTGGAGACCAGCCCTGCCCGCGGCGGCGGTGGCGCTGCTGCTGGCCGGGTGCACCAGCGGACCGGACGACGAGAGCGACGCGCGGGGCGAGCCCGGCGGGACCTCCGCCGCGTCGCCCTCGACCTCGCCCCCGTCCTCGCCGACGCCCGAGAGCGAGCCGTACACGCTCGCCGAGGACCGGGCGCCGAAGACGCGGGCCGACGCGGTCACGTTCGTCCGTGACCTCGACGTACGCCCCGACTACTTCGGCAGCGGCTTCCGCGGACGCGAGCCGCGCGAGAGCGATCCCGCGCGGTGGGCCGTGCTCGGGCAGGACTGTCTGTGGCGGCGGGAGGCGCTGCCGGCCACCGTACTGGCCAGTCTCACGCGGGCGTTCGAACTCCCGGAGCGGGACGGCAAGGGGCCGGTGTACGTGTCGGTGACCGTCACCGTGCACCGGGACGCGGTGTCGGCGCGCCGCGACATGGCCGGCGCCCTGGAGTCGGCGATGCGCTGCCCCGAGCAGCGGCTGAACGCCACCGACCGGGTGCGCGGTCTGTACTCGCAGATCGACGCGTTCGCGGACGGCCGGTCCGCGCTCAGCGAGGACGATCTGACGGAGACCGGTGAGTGGCTCGGCGGTGACGGGAAGGCGCATCCCTTCGACTGGTACAAGTACCGGGTCGGTCCGGTCACCGTGGCCGCGACCGCCCGGCACGGCGCGGGCCGGAGCGCGGAGGAGGACGACGCGATCACCGGCGACATGGGCAAGGGCGTGGGCTTCGTCGCCGCCGAGGTCCACCGTCAAGGGGAGTCGGGCGAGTCGGGTGAGTCGGGTGAGCCGGGCGGTGCGGGCGGCCCGGAGGCCACCGGCGGCCCCGCCGAGTCGGAGGGGGCGGACCGGTGAGCGAACCGCTGCAGCCGTCCGACCCGTCCCGTATCGCCGGTTTCCGTCTGCTGCGACGGCTCGGCTCGGGCGGCATGGGCGTCGTCCATCTCGGACGTACCGACTCCGGCACCCTGGCGGCCGTCAAGGTCATCCGGGGGGAGAGCACCGGCGACGACGACTTCCGGGCCCGGTTTGCCCGGGAGGTCGAGCTGGCACGGCGGGTGGACAGCCCCTGGGTGGCGCCCGTCCTGGACGCCGACGCCGAGGCCCGGGAACCCTGGCTGGCCACCGCGTTCGTCCCGGGCCCTTCCGTCGCCGAGGCCGTCGCCGCCCACGGCCCGCTGCCCCCGCGCGCGGTACGCGTGCTGGGCGGGCTGCTCGCCGAGGCGCTGGCCGCCGTGCACGTGGCCGGACTCGTCCACCGGGACGTCAAGCCGGGCAACGTCCTGCTCGCCGTGGACGGCCCCCGACTGATCGACTTCGGCATCGCCCGCGCCGCCGACGACACGGCCCTGACCGCGTCCGGGCTGGTCATCGGCACCCCCGGCTTCCTCGCCCCGGAGCAGGCCGAGGGCCGGCCGGCCTCGTCCGCGAGCGATGTCTTCGCGCTGGGCTGCGTCCTTGCGTACGCCTCCACCGGCACCCCGCCCTTCGGCACCGGGACCGCCGACGCCCTGCTCTATCGCACCGTGCACGACGACCCCGAACTCGGCGGTCTGGAGGGCGAGTTGCGCGCCGCGATCGCGTCCTGCCTGGCCAAGGACCCGGACGCGCGGCCCTCGACCGACGCACTGCGGCGGCTGCTCGCCGAGGACGACCAGGGCGCCGGGGACGACCAGGGCGCTGAGAACGGCCAGGGCGCCGGGGAGACCGCGGGCGCGTTCGGCGACCGGCTCCCCGACCCCGTCGCCCGGATGGTCGCCGAACGCGCCGCCGAGGGCCTCGCCCTGCCCGACATCGAACCCACCGTCGTGGACGAGACGGACGAAGGCGCCCCGTCGGACACCCCTGCCGACCGGCCCCCGGGACGCCGCCGCCTGCTGCTGGCGGGCGGCGCGCTGCTCCTCGCCGCCGCCGGCGCCGGAGCCGTGATCTGGGCGTCGGACGACGACGAGGAGCCGTCCACGGGCGCCGGGCGTCCCGTGTACGTCCTCGGCGTGCACGTGTCCGGCGCAGCGGCCGACACCACCGTCGGCCGGACCTGCGAACGCGCCGCCCGCCTCGCCGTCGCCGAGCACAACGCCTCGTCGAAACGGGCCTACGACCTCAGGGTGAAGGTCCGCGCCGACCGGGGCGACGCCGACACGGCCCGGGAGGTGGCCCGCGCGTTCACCGCCGACCGGGACGTCGTCGCCGTCCTCGGCCCCGTCGGCGAGATCCCGATGTGGTCGGCCGCGGGCGTCTACGGCGACGCGGGGCTGACCCATGTGTCGAGCAGCACGGGCCTGCAGGGCTTCCAACTGCTGTCGCCCAGGACCTCGTTCCAGAGCGGCACCGCCCACGCCGCCCTCGCCGGCTGGATCGCGCTGCACGCCCTGGTGACCCGGGAGGTGCGGCCGGTCGGCATCGTGATCGACCGGGCCGGGGGCCCCGTCGTCCAGGACCAGGGCAGCCTGCTGGTCAGGAACTGGCGCGAGATCCTGGAGGCCCCCGTCGTGCCCCGGGTCGTCGCGGAGCGGACGGACGACGCCCCGCAGGCCGTCCGGGACGTGCTCGCCGCGGGGGTCGAGGCCTTCGCGTACTTCGGCCCCCTCGACACCACCGTCCGCGTGGCCCAGGCGCTCGCAACGGCCGGATTCACCGGGCCGCGCTGGATGCAGCACCAGCTGTACGGCTCGGACTTCCCCCGCCGCGCGGCGGGCGCGGGCGAGGGCTGGTACGTCGTCACCTCCGCCGTGGACCCCTCCGTACTGGCGACGAAGAAGGCCAGGGCCTTCACCGCGGCATGGCGCGCACGCTACGACACCGCTCCGGAGCCCTACGCCGACCAGGCCTACGACAGCGTGCGGATGCTGCTCACCGAGTTCGCCCGCACGGTGCCGGCGAAGGCGGGCCGACGGCCGGTGCGGACCGATCTCGCCGAGCGGCTGGCGAAGGTGAAGTACGCGGGCATCGCCCGGACCTATGCCTTCGGCGAACAGCACATGTACGACAACAGCGCGGAGGGCTGGGCCGACGAGACCTACGTCCACCAGGTCCGCGACGGGCGCTTCCGGCAGATCGGCTCACTCGGCGAACTGGACCGGGCCGGACGGGGCTAGGGCCCTTCTGATGGATCTCCGCGGCGTCGCGACGCCCGGCACGCACCCTCGCCGCACGGCGCGAAGGGCCAGGTGGCTCCGCCACAAGACCCTCCACGCCGCACGCCGAGCGCACGCACCGAACGCCGCTCCTTCTCCCACGGAGATCCATCAGAAGGGCCCTAGAGCGCGCGCTGGACGGCCCCGGGCGGGCCGCCGGGTGAGGAGGAGGAGGCTGACATGGAACGGCTGCTGCCCGCCGACCCGTCCGTGATCGGCGGCCACCGGCTCGCGGGACGGCTCGGCGCGGGCGGCATGGGCGTGGTGTATCTGGCGCGCTCGCCGCACGGTGCCTGGTGCGCGCTGAAGGTGATCCGCGCCGAGTACGCGGGCGACCCGGGCTTCCGGGCCCGCTTCCGCCGCGAGGCGGAACTCGCGTCCCGGCTCACCGGCCGCTGGACCGTCCCGGTCGTCGCGGCCGACGCCGACGCGCGCTCCCCGTGGCTGGCCACCGCCTATGTGCCCGGCCCGTCCCTCGCCGAGGCCGTCGCCCTGCACGGGCCCTGGCCCGAGGCGCGGCTGCGCGGCCTGGGCGCCGCGCTGGCCGAGGCGCTGGAGTCCGTGCACACGGCCGGGCTCGTCCACCGGGACGTCAAGCCCGCGAACGTCCTGCTGGCCGTGGACGGCCCGCGCCTGATCGACTTCGGGATCGCCCGTGCGCTCGGCGCGACCGCGCTCACCACGGACGGCAGCGTCGTCGGCTCGCCCGGCTACCTCTCGCCCGAGCAGGCCCGGGGCCGCACCGTGGGCCCGCCCAGCGACGTCTTCTCCCTCGGCTGCGTCCTCGCCCGCACGGCCACCGGCAGACCTCCGTTCGGTACCGGCGGAGCGGCGGCCGTCCTGTACCGGACGGTCCACGAACCCGCCGACCTGGACGGTCTGCCCGAGGCCCTCGACAGCACCGTACGGCGGTGTCTGGAGAAGGACCCCGAGCGGCGGCCGAGCATGAGTGAACTCCGGGCGGACTTCGGTGAGTTCACCTCCGGCGACTGGCTTCCCGCAGGGCTGCCCGCGCTGGTCGCCGCCCGTGCCGCACGCGTTCTCGACCTGCCCGTGCCCGACCCCACCGTCGTCGTCGGACCGTCCCCCGTGGACACGCCCGGCACCCCGGTCCCGCCCACCCGCCGGCGTCTGCTCCTCGCGGGGGCCGCGCTCGGCGTCACCGGAGCGGCAGGGGCGGGCGCCTGGTGGCGGTGGGGCCGGGGCGGAGCCGCCGGGAACACCGGGTCCGCCCGGCGCCCCCGCCATGTGGTCGCCCTGCTCGGCAGCCCGTCCGACCCCTTCCACACGGCACACGAGCGCGGCGCCCGCCTCGCCGTCGAGGAGCACAACCGCGACCCCCGGCGCACCGTCGACCTCGTGCTGCGCACCGCCGACGACCACGGCACCCCCGCGGGCTCCACCCGAGCGGCGACCCGGCTCGCCGCCGACCCGGAGGTGTCCGTGGTGATCGCCGCCGGCGACGGGAGGACCGTCACCGCGGCCCTGCCCCCGTGCACGAAGGCCCGGCTGACCGTCCTGGTCACCCGCGCCGACACCGAGGAGTTCATGGCGGTGAACACCACCACCGCGCTCGTCCTGCGCTCCACGCTGACCCTCGGTCCGCACCCGGTGCTGCGGCATCTGAACCGGGTCGTCAAGCCCGCCCGTACGGTCGTCGTGCACGACCTGGCCACCGAGACCGAGGGCCTGCCCACGGTCCGGATGGCCACCGTGTACGGCAAGCTCGACAGCGAGACCGCCGTGGAGGAGGTCGCCGCCGACGAGGGCTTCACCGAGGTCGCGCGCCGGATCGCCGCGCGGCCCCGCGACGCCGTCCTGTTCGCCGGGGTGAGCCCCGACCGCGCCGCCGCCTGTGCCCGCGCGCTGCCCGAGGCGGGCCACCGGGGCGCCCGGGTCGCGGGCGAGCATGTCCTCGGCGCCGCCTTCCTCGCCGCCGGCGAGGGCTGGCGGATCGGCACGGGCTACACCGACGCGAACGCCGACCCCCGGACCAGGGCGTTCGCCGCCGCGTTCCGCGCCCGCCACGCGGGCGCCGCGCCCGGCCCCTGGGCGGCCGAGGCGTACGACGCCGTCCGGTTCGCCGCCCAGGGCCTCGCCTCCGTCGGGGACGACGGCCGCTCCGCCCTGCGCTCCGAACTCCTGCGCCGCCCCTGGCAGGGCATCACCCGCCGGATCGGCTTCGACGCCTCGCTGCAGTACTTCCAGGTCGGCGACGACAGCGGCGGCTTCCTGTTCCGGGTGTCCGGGGGAGCGGCCCGCTTCGTGGCGCGCTCCGACGACATCGGGAAGCGGAAGTGAGACCCCGCCGCCCGCCGTCACCCGGACCTGTCAGACGGGACCGCCGCCGAACGCGATCTCGTTCCCGTCCGGGTCGTGGTACGTGACCTTGCGGACGCCGTTCGCGTACGACTCGCGGCTGCTGGGCTCCAGCCCCCGCCCGGAGATGTGGGCGACACGGTCGTCGAGGTCGTCGACGAAGACGGTGTGCAGGGCGTGACCCGCGCGCCCCGGCCGGTGCTCGACATACACGTACCGGTGCTCCGCCAGCTCCCACACCGCCTCCGTGTCGTTCGGGAAGAACGTCGGCGGCGCACCGAACAACCGCTCGTACCAGGAGAGCGCCACGCTGTAGTCGTTCACGGGAATGCCTGCGAAGAGGACGACGGCCATGGCGCCATCGTAGGCCCGGCGGCCGGCCTCAGGCGCCGATCCGCGCGGCGATCAGCGGGGCGAGCCGGTCGGTGACGGCACGATGCCCCTGGTCGTTGGGGTGCACGGAGTCGGTGAGGTCACCGGAGCCCAGCCAGCCCGTGGTGTCGACGAAGGACACCCGGGAGTCCCCGCCCGCCACCGCCTCCCGCACGGCGGCCTCGGTCTGGGGCACGAACCGCCCCCGGAACGTCTCCAGGGCGAAGATCCAGGCCCCCGGATGCGCGGCGCGGACCTTGCGCAGCAGACTGGAGTAGCCGGCCTGGAACTGCGCCGAACTCACCCCGTGCCCCACGTCGTTGGTGCCCAGATTGATCACGACGGCGTTCGCCCGGTAGCGCGCGGGATCCCAGTCGGGCGTCGCCGCGTTCGGGTTGAGCTTGGTGTACTGCCGCTCCAGGCCCACACAGCCGTCCGCCGCCGCGACCAGACAGGCACCGCCCTGGGCGATCTGCGTGTGCTCGGTGCCGAGCCGCTCCCCGATCAGCCAGCCGTACGCGGTACGGGCGTTCTGCGAGCTGGTCGTGCCCACGGTGATCGAGTCGCCCACGAACTCGACCAGCCGGGTGGGCGCGGACGGCGCGAAGGTCGTCGCCCCGCTGTCCAGGACCAACCCCTGGAAGACGGCGTCACCGCGATAGGAGCCCGCCACCACCTGGTAGTTGACCTGCAGCGTGTGCCGGCCGGACGACAGCGCGGCCGGAGTCAGATTCACGGTCCCCTGCACGTCGTCGTAGAACCTCACGGGCCCGTCGTCGATCCGCGCCCAGAAGTCGATCGTGCCGCGCTGCCTCAGCTGGACGGTCCGTCCGGTGAAGCCGACGCGGTAGTAGGCACCGGCCCAGTACGGCGTGTACGCGGTGCTCGACGTGGTGGTGTCCCAGCGGCCGACGAACTTGATGTTCGGATCACCGGGCCGGCCCGGCGCCGCCGCCCGCGCCGAGGCGGACGCCGTGCCGTTCAGGGCGGCGCCGATCAGCGGGGCGAGCCGGTCCGCGAACTTGGTGTGGCCCGCCTCGTTCGGATGCCCGTTGCCGTCCTCGTAGTCGGCGCCGTCCGTCAGCCAGCCGCTCGTGTCGACGTGACGGACCCTGCCGTCCCCGGCGGCGTTGCGCGCGGCGACGGCCGCCCTCGTCTCGGCGACGTACCGCTTCTTGAGTGTCTGCACCGCGAAGAGCGTCGCGTCCGGGTACTTCGCGCGCACGTCCCGCAGGAAGGCGGTGTACGCCGCCTGGAACTCGGCGCCGGTCACCCCGTGCCCGATGTCGTTGGTGCCGAGGTTGACGACGACCGCGCTCGCCCGGTACCGGGAGAAGTCCCAGTCCGTGGCGCCCGTACTGGCCACCTTGAAGAACTGGCCGCTCAGCCCGGTGCAGCCGGACCGCGCGACGAGGCAGTACCCGGCGCGCGCGATCCGGGTGTGCCGCATGCCCAGCCGTTCGCCCGTCTTCCAGGCGTACGAGTCGAGCGCCAGCCGGTCGGTGAGGGCCCCGGCGGTGATGGAGTCGCCGACGAACTCGATCAGCCCCGGCGCCGCGCCCGGAGCGACCGTACGGGCCCCGGCGTCCAGCACCAGCCCCTGGAACACCGTGTCCCCGGACCGGTAGGTGATCCGCAGGGTGTGCGTGCCCGGGGCGAGGGGCCTCGGGGTGAGGTTGACGGTGCCGCGCACGCCCGCGTGGAACACGTCGGGGCCGCCGTCGACGCTGACGTAGAAGTTGACCGCGTCGCGCGCCTTCGCCTTCACCGTGGTGCCGGTGAACGACGTCCGGATGTACGCGCCGGTCCAGTTGGCGACCGCCGTCGTGCCGGAACCCGTGTCCCAGCGGCCGACGTAGACGATGTTCGGATCGGAGACCGAACCGTCGCCCGGCGCGGCGTGGGCGCGGGTGACACCGGCCAGTGACAGCAGACAGACGACGAGCGCCGTGGTGAGGACGGCCGCCAGGGCTCGTCCGCCGCGTCTGCCGGACCTGTGGGGGGAGGTCAGCATGGGGATCCTTTCTCACCGGAGGTGGGAGCGCTCCCATGAGCAGCCCTCCCAAGGAACCAGCGAGCCGGATCGTGGTCAAGGGGGCGTACGGTGAAGGAAGTTGACGCCCGCTGTCGGTCCTATGCGCCGGAGACCGTCGCCAGCGCCTCGCCACCGTGGTGCTCCGCGATGCCCCGCATGAACTCCCGGTCGGGGAAGTCCCCGTCGAGCAGCCGGAGCGGGCCCGCCGTGAGCGACAGCCGCTGGGTGAGGGTGTACAGCGCGAGCCGGTCCTCGTCGAGGCCCTCCACCGCGAGCGGGCGGTGGTGGCCGTCGGGATGGCGCAGCCGCAGGAACACGTGCTCCCACTCGACGTCGAAGTACAGCAGTTCGTCGATGTCGATCAGCACCGGGTCGCCGTTCCCGTCCACCAGGACGTGGTCGAACCCCAACTCGCCGTGCACGACCGAGAATTCGGCGCGCGGTCGCACCGCGGCGGCCAGCTCGCGCAGCCGTTCGTCGAGCCGGTCGCGGGCCTCGGCGATCCGCCGGTCGCGCGCCGCCGCCTCGGCGAGACAGCGCAGGGCGAAGGTGAGCGCGGCACTCTCGCACGTCGCCGCCGCCGGGCTTCCTCCCGCGTCGACCACGGCCACCTTGCCGAAACGCGGCGCCCGGTACGCCCGCATCGCCTCCAGGGCCTCCGCGAGCCGTGCCACCGTCGGCTCCGCCGCGCGCGGGTCTCGGTCGAACAGGTCCAGCAGGTTCTCGCCGGGGACGTCCTCCACGATCGCCAGGTCGGCCGGGTGGTGGGTGTGCCCGCGGTCGATCAGACGGATCTCGGGCACCCGCAGCCCCAGCGCGTCCAGCCGCCGGTGGGCCGCCTCGAACAGATCGAGTCCGACGCCGGGCGAGAAGGGGTCCGTGAGATCGCCGTCGCCCTCGGTCGCCGGCCAGTAGTTCTCCGACTCGTCCCACAGATAGGCGATCGCCGTCGTGGTGTCGTCCATCGTCAGGCGGTACACGCCCTTGGTGGTGCCGCCGGTGAGCCGCTCGACGGCCGCCAGCCGGCGCCCGGCCCCCAGCGCGGCGCGCGCCGCCCCCGCCCACCTGTCTCGCGCCACGTTCCCGTTCCGGGGAGCCACGCCCACCACCGCCTTCGCACTCGGCAACCCGGGCACCTTACGCGAGGCGCTGTCGGGCGCCGAACGATTCACCCGCGCCGACGGTCCCGGCATCAACACCGCCGGCGCCAACACCCTTGCGCCAACACCCCTGGCGTCAACGGCCCTTGCGCACCCGGGCCGCCGCGCGGGCCTCCGCCGCCTTCCGGGCCTCGGCGGCCTTGCGGGACTCCTTCGCCGGACGGCCCGGACGGGTGCCGAGGCCGCGGAAGGGGGCGTTGCCGCCGCTCTGCCTCGTCTCCGCCGGTGGACGCTTCGCCCCGGTGATGGCGGTCAATTGGGCCTCGCCGGAGCGCACTTGGGTGACGGTCGGGCGGACCTTGGCCTCGGACATCATCCGGTTCACGTCGCGCCGCTGGCTGTGGGTGACCAGGGTGACCACCTTCCCGGACTCCCCGGCGCGTGCCGTGCGCCCGCCCCGGTGCAGATAGTCCTTGGCGTCGGCGGGCGGGTCGACGTTCACGACGAGGTCGAGCGCGTCGATGTGGATGCCCCGCGCCGCGACGTTGGTGGCCACCAGCACGGTGATCGCCCCGTCCTTGAACTGGCCGAGCGTGTGCGCGCGCTGCGGCTGCGACTTGCCGCTGTGCAGCGCGCCCGCCCGTACACCGCTGGCCCGCAGATGACGGGTGAACTGGTCCACCGCGGCCTTGGTGTCCAGGAACATCAGCACCCGGCCGTCGCGCGCGGCGATCTCGGTCGCGGTGGCGTACTTGTCGGCGCCGTGGATGTTCAGCACATGGTGTTCCATCGTGGTGACCACGCCCGCGACCCGGTCGACCGAGGCGTGCACCGGGTCGTGCAGGTAGTCGCGCACCAACTGGTCGACGTCCCGGTCGAGCGTGGCGGAGAACAGCAGCCGCTGCCCGTCGGGGCGGACCTGGTCCAGGATCTCCGAGACCTGCGGCAGGAAGCCCAGGTCGCACATCTGGTCCGCCTCGTCCAGCACCGTGATCCGTACCTGGTTCAGCAGGCAGTCCCGGCGCGACACCAGGTCGGCGAGCCGCCCCGGCGTCGCCACGAGCACCTCGACGCCGGTCCTCAGCACTGCCTGCTGCTTGTTGATCGACAGCCCGCCGACCACCGTCCCCAGCCGCACCCCCAGCGTGCGCGCGTACGGGGTCAGCGCGTCGCTCACCTGCTGCGCCAGCTCCCGGGTCGGCACCAGCACCAGCGCGAGGGGCCGCTTCGACTCCGCCCGCCGGCCCGCCGTACGGACGAGCAGCGCCAGCCCGAACGCCAGCGTCTTGCCCGAGCCGGTCCGCGCCCGGCCGAGGACGTCGCGTCCGGCGAGCGCGCTCGGCAGGGTCGCCGCCTGGATCGGGAACGGCTCCGTCACCCCGAGGTCGGTCATGGTCCGCAGCAGCTCGGGCGGCAGGCCGAGCGAGTCGAAGGACTCGGCCGGGGGCGCGTCGGTGGGCTGCGGCGGCCCGGCGGGGGCGGACTCGGAGGCGGACGGCTTCGCGTTCAATGGGGAACCTTTCCTGTGATGGCGCCCGGAACGCGCCGGGGCCCGTACCCCTCGGTACGGGCCCCGGCGGTGTCGAAGCGTGCCCCCATTTTACCAGCGGGCGCACGGGGGCGGACCGGCCCGCGCACTGCCCGCCCGATCGGCCCGGTGGTCAGAAGGCGCCGTAGTTGACCTGCCAGGTCGGCAGCCCCATCCGCCGCCACACGGCGACGACCCGGTCCCGGTCGTCCAGCGAGACCCGCACCGCGAACCGGTGCCGGACATGCCGGTCGAACAGCTCCGCCTTCACCACGTCGTCGCGGCGCTGGTCCTTGGCGGCCCGCATCCACAGCTCGTCGTACGGCACCTCGTGCGCGCGCAGCCACGCCTCCGTCAGGCCGCGATGCTCCTCACCGCGCCCGGAGAGCAGCACGATCACATCGCCGTCGGCGCTCCGGAAGGAGCGCAGCGCCCCGCGCACCGACTCGTTGAGCAGGTCCTCGTCGCAGCGCGTGAAGTCGTAGGCGCCCCGGTCGCCCCGGAGGGCGAGCGTGCCGTCGATGTCGCACATGACCGCCGACGGCAGCGCGGGGTCGGCGGTGTACGGCTCGACGGCGGGCTCGTCGTTCAGCCATTCCGCGGTCAGCCGCCAGCCGCCCCTGCGGGACTTGGCGTGCTTGTCGGCGAGGAGCCGGATGATCTCCTCACCGACCGGCCGCTCCCGCTCGGCGTCGCGCCTGAGGCACTCTTCCACCGGTACGTCGGTGAAGTCGTGCACCACGAACGTGGCCAGCCCCGCCACCGCCGCCTTCAGCCGCTTCGGGATGTGCGGCGTCATGTGCGTGTTGTCCACGACGACGTCGAAACCGCCCTCCACGGCCGCGCGCACCGCCGCGTCCTGGATCGCCAGCACGGTCTGCTCGTGCGCGTACGACCGGCGCTCGGCCCCCTCCGGCAGCGGGACGTCGAGCATCTGCCGCAGATCGTCGAGGTTGACGCGGCGCATCCGCCCCTCGGACTCCGCCTGCAGCCTGCGCGCCGCCGTCGTCTTCCCCGAGGCGGGCAGCCCCGACATGACGTGCACCACGGGCACGGTCGGCACGATCAGTTCTCCTCGTCGTTCTTGAAGGGGTCGGACGCCTCCGGCCGGGTGGAACGGTACGTCACGAGCTCGGTCGGGCGGCCGTCCAGCCGCTGGAACATGGCGGGGCGCACGGCGGCGTCCGGCAGCTCCCGCACCGCGCGGGCGAACGCGCCCCGGTCGCCGGTGAGATGCGCCAGCGACCGGAACGCCTCGTCGATCGCCCGCTCCCGGTCCGCCACCTGCTTCTCGATGCCCGCGACCACCCCGCGCACCCAGGCGTCGAACTCGTCCGGCACCTGCTCCAGCAGCGCGTCCAGGGGCCGGCCGCCGGACGCGGCGACGTCCTCGGCCGAGCAGTTCAGCGCCTGCGCGATCTGCTTGGCGGGCAGCCCCGCGAACCGCTGGACGCCGTGCCCGCGCCAGATGTCCCGCTCGGTCACCCCGGTCAGCACCCTGTGCAGCCGTACGTACTCGGCGAACTTGGCCTTCGCCCGCACGCCCGAGGCGAAGCGCAGCACGAAGCCCTCGGCGTCGGTGCCGGTGGCCGCGCTGCCGCCGGGCAGCCGGTTGCCCTCGGTCATCGCCAGCAGTTCGGCGAGCGGCACGGCGGGCCGGACGGTGACGACCGAGCCGATGCCCTGCCAGCCGGCCGCGGCCTCCGCGAGGGCGATCTCGGTGCCGTCCTTCGCGAACGCGGCCAGCAGCACCACGTCCCGCCGGTCGCCGTAGTCGACGACGATCCGGTTCTCCGGGTACAGGATCTCCGCCAGGTACGTCACCCCGGGCACCAGACCGGAGGTGTCCTTCCCGTCGAGCAGCCGCTGCGCCCAGGTCGCCTGCACACTGATGAACGACCCCTTGGACGCCACCCGCCACCGGCCCGCGTAGTGGAACACCACCGCGAGGCTGCCGTCGACCTTGTCGTACACCTCGAACGGCTCGTCCGGGAGCGCCGTCGCGTACGGCTGACCCGCCTCGTGCTCACCGACGTTGAAGAACTTCGGCAGCGGCAGCGCGACGATCTCCCCGGTGGCGTCGTCGGCCACGAGTCCCCGGCAGCGCGTGGTCACACGGTTCCAGACCCGCTCGTACTGGCAGGTCCTGGTGTACGTGTAGATGGACAGCGGCAGTTCCGGGTGCGACTTCCGCGTGACGTGCCCCGCTTCGAGCGCCGCGGCGAGTTCCTCCGGCGGCAGCAGGCCATGAAGAGTCAGGTGGGCCCGGCTCATGTGTTCCTCCCCTTGGTGGTCCCCGATTGTCACGTGGGGGAGGCGTTGTACGCACGCGGGTTTTCGGGGACCCCGCAGCTCAGTGGCCCAGGCGCCCTCCGACGCCCTCATCCCCGCCCGTGCTCACGGACCAGCCGCTCCAGGTACTTGATCAGCCTGACGTCGTTGCGCACAAGGCGGTCCCGCTCGTCCTCCGGCAGCGAGGCCAAGGGGTCGACGACGACCTGTGCGCGGGGTACGTGGACCAGCGAGCCGCAGTGGATCCGGCAGCCCGTGCACCACGCGAGCCCGACGCAGCGCTCGTACGCGGCGGATTCGGGCGGGTGGAAGCGGTAGTGGTACGAGCGGACGGGCGTCCCGCAGTCACCACAGACCCGCCGGTCCCCGTCGGCGACCGTGTCCCAGGTCGCGACCCGGCGCCAGATCAGCCGTGCGTTCCGCTCTCTTCAAGTCCTCGGGTCCGTCATACCGGCCATAGTCCCCCACAACAGGGGCCGAGCGGGAGGGACTTACGGGTACTGACACACTGTCGAGGACTGTCGGCGTCGAGGACTGTCTCTCCCCTCCCCCCCCGAGTCGACGCGGTACCGGAACGGGAAGGAAGTACGGCGATGACCCCGATCCATGTGACGGTGTGGGACGAGACCGGCGGTGGGGGAGCGCCCTCGGTCCTCGTGCACAACATCTTCACCTGGGGTGGCGACGAGCTGTACGGCTTCGCGGCCCAGCGGCCGTTGGCCGACCGCCACCGGCTGCTCCTGGTGGACCGACGGGGCTACGGCGACAGCCCCGACACCGAACGCGGTGACTTCGACACCGACGCGGACGACCTGGTCGCGCTGCTGGAGGCCCAGGACGGCGGCGCGCACCTCGTCGGTCACGGCAACGGCGGACTGATCGCCATGCTGGCCGCCGGACGCCGCCCCGACCTCGTCCGCTCACTCACGCTGATCCAGCCCTCCGCCTTCGCGGCGGCGGCCGGGCACCCCGTGATCGAGACCATGATGCGGCGGGTGCGGGAGGGCGCCGCCGTGCCGGAGTCGGTGACACCGGAGCAGTATCTGCGCGCCTCCACGGAGGGCATCGGCATGGCCATGCCCGACCCCACCCCGAGGCGGCTGCGCGCCGTCGCCACCTCGATGCGCGAACGCCCCGTCTGGGAGGCGACGGCGCCCCTCGAACCCTTGCGCACCGCACCCTGGCCGACCCTGATCATCTGCGGGACCTGGGAGGACGCCCCCGAGCTGTACCGCACCTACGTCGGCGAGCCCCTGATCGCCTGCGCCGAGGCCCTGGCCGACACCCTCGCCGCCCGCCTCCTCCGCGTCCCCGGCCACTACCCCCACACCCAACAGCCCGCCACCGTCAACGCGGCCCTGCGCGCGCTGTGGTCCTGAGCGCCGGGAAGGCCACGCTCACCGGCCCAGTGCCACGGTCCGGGCGCCCGGAGTGAACGCGTCGAAGGACTGTTCCCAGGACTCGTCGGGCCAGTGGTAGGTCACACGGCCCTCCGAGGGCCGGTAGTGGGCGGTGTAGACCGTGCCCAGTCCCTCGTCGTACGCGTACTGGTACAGCGGAGGCTTCAGCATCGCCGCCACGTCCGAGCCCGCGGCGCGGACACCGGCCAGCCGCTCCTGGGTCCGGGAGAACCGCTCCTGCTCGTCGGGCACCGGCAGATGCTGGTGGTTGGCGGCGCAGGCGTCCGGCGCCTCGGTCAACGGGATGTCGGGTCCCACGAACACCGTCACCGCGCGTTCGCGGTCGACGAGGGTGACGTTCTGCGGGATGCCGACGGGTATGGTCCGCAGCCGCTCGACCGCCTCCCCGACGGTGTCGCAGGTCTCCAGCAGATAGCGCAGCACGATGAGGATGGCGAAGCCGGGGCCGTGGACGAACCGCCCGCCGAAGGTGAGCGACACCGCGAGCCCGGCGTCGTTCATCCCGTCCAGCAGGCCCCAGCCCGCGTCCTGCATACCGATCACCGGCCGGAGGAAGTGGGAGGCGACGATCGTGCCCTCGCACTCGTCGGGACTGAAGTCGTAGTTGCGCAGCAGGCTGCCCGGGCCGCCGATCTGTGTGCAGCCCGAGAAGAACGGCCGCAGGACGGCGAGGGTCAGGAAGGTGTCCCCGCCCGGCCGGTCCAGCTGACGGGCGAGCCGGTCGAGCACCGGGACCAGCTCCGGCATGTGCTCCTCGAACAGGTTCCTGGCCCGGGCCGCTCCCTCCGGAGTGCGGCCCTCGTCGCTCGTCCAGCTCTCCGCGAGCGGCCACAGTTCCTGTGTGTGCGCGGCCCACCGTCCGTCGGCGCCGTCACCGACGTCCATGGCGCGAAAGGTCATCTGCTGTGGGCTCATCACGGCCGCTCCCTCGTGTGTCCGTGCCAGGTCCCGGGCAACCTAGCCAATTCCGCAGGCAGTTCGCCCCTCCTGCCGTCAAGTTCGCGCCGTCTGTTCAGCAGTTCAGGTGAGGTTGTGCGTCCTGGGGCGGCGGGACGGGGAGATATGGGGCGATTCCAGCCCGGAGTTTCCGACTCAGTCGAAGGTGCCGCCCATGTCCCAGACCGCGTCCGCGTCGTCCGCCGTCGATACCTCGTGCGAGAAGCTGAGCCCGGTGGACATCCGGCCGGAGGACACCGACTCCTCGGCTCTGCCGCCCCTGCGGTTCCGTCATCCGAGGGAACTGGTGCTGGACCTGCACTTCGACGATCCCGGGAAGCCCCGGCGCCGACCTCCGCGCGACCGCGCGCGGGGAGACGGATACGACTGTGTGCGGACCGACGAGGGCAGTGTGAAGGCCGCGCCGCAGAAGGGTGACGAGTGCCTGCTGTGGGTGGGCGACGACCTGTTCGCCCTGGTCGACGTGCACTGGCACACACCGTCCGAGCACACGGTCGGCGGAGTGGCGTTCCCGATGGAACAGCACATGAAGTACCGGCGCGTGGACGGTGACACCGGCGCCGCCGAGGGGGACGGCGAGTTCACCGTCATCGGTGTCTTCGTCCACCCGGGGCAGCCCAACGACTCCCTGGACCGTCTGCTGACCTCGGCCCGCCGATCGGACGGGCACTGGACGGTCGGCGGGGTCGGACTCGACGCACTGCTGCCGTCCTGCACCGAGTCCTACCGCTACGTCGGCTCCACCACCACCTGCCCCTACATCCCGGGAGTGCGCTGGACTTTGCTGACCCACCCCGTCCAGGCATCCGCCGAGGCGCTGGCCCACTACCGGAAGGTCTTTCCCAAGGGAAACGCCCTGGAGACACAGCCGCTCCGGGACCGACGCGTCCTCAGCGACCGACACCGCTGGTGGTAGCGCCGGGCCCGTGCGACGGGGTGGTCAGCCCTGGTCGGGAGCGAGCGCGGCCCGCCGTGCCGACGCCCGCTCGGGCGGGCTGAGCCGCAGCCGCGGCCAGTCGTGGATGTCGCGCCGCAGCTGCCGGTCGTGCGTGGCGACGACGACCGCCGCGTCCGTGGCCCGCAGGGCTTCGGTGAGCTCGTCGACGAGGGCGATGGACAGGTGGTTGGTCGGCTCGTCCAGCAGCAGGACATGCGGGCGGGTGGCGAGCGCCAGCGCGAGGTCGAGCCGGCGCTGTTGCCCCGTCGACAGGTCGGCCACCGGTTTCCCGGCGTCGCGCGAGGTGAGCAGACCCAGCGCCCCGAGCCCGACGACCTCGCCCTGCTGGAGGACCCCGGCGGTCACCAGCCGTGCCGTGTGCGCCTCGTACAGATCCCGGGCCCGTCGCCGCGTCGGGTGCGGCGACTCCTGCCCCAGGAGGTGCAGCCGGACGGTACGCGCCCGGTGCACCCGGCCCGTCGTGGGCGCGAGCCGCCCCGCCAGGACCGACAGGAGCGTCGACTTGCCCGCCCCGTTCGGCCCGGTGACGGCCAGCCGGTCGCCGGACGCCACCGCCGCGGTCGTCGGCCGGTGCAGCCGACCGTCCACGCTCACCTCCTGCGCCCGCAGCAGCGGGGCGCCGGGCCGGGCGGGCAGCTCGGGCATGTGGAACCGCCGGGGCGGCACGGGCGCGGTGACCTTGTGGTGTTCCAGGTCGTCCTGGCGGCGGTGCACGGAACGGGCCAGCGCACCGGCCCGGGTGGCCCGCTGGTGCTTGCCGGTGCCCTTGTCCGGGCGCCACCCCGTGACCAGCCTGTTCCGTGCCTCCGACAAGGCCTGTTCCAGCCGGGTCTGTTCGGCCCGCTGCTGCTCGTACTCGGCCTCCCACCGCACCAGTTCGGCCTCCCGGCCCTCGCGGTAACCGGCGTATCCGCCGCCGTGGACCTGCGGACGGCCGTCCCGTGTGGGGTCGAGGTCGAGGATCGTGGTGGCCACGTCGGCGAGCAGCGCCCGGTCGTGGCTGACCACGACCACACCTCCCGCGTGGGCGCGCAGCCGGGTGGTCAGATACTCCAGCCCGGCGAGATCGAGGTGGTTGGTCGGCTCGTCGAGGAGCAGGAAGTCGTACTCGGCCCCCAGCAGACAGGCCAGCCGGATCCGATAGCGCTGGCCGACGGAGAGCGTGGCGAGAGGGCGGCCGCGGTCGCCGACGGCGCCGAGTCCGACGAGGGCGACGTCGACCCGGCGGTCGGCGTCCCAGGCGTCCAGCGTCCGCGCCGCCTCCAGCGCGTCGGCGTACGCCTCGTCCGCGCCGGGCCGCTCCTCGGCCAGCGCCGTGGCCGCCGCGTCCAGGGCCGCGAGCGCCGCACGGGCGTCGGCCAGGTGCTCGTCGATGACATCGCCGACCGTACGCTCCTCCTCCGCCGGCATCTCCTGCTCGGCCAGCGCGAGGGTGCCCACCCGGTGGACCTCCCCCTCGTCGGGGGTCAGGACACCGGCCAGGACGTGCAACAGGGTCGACTTGCCGCGTCCGTTCTCGCCGACCACACCCCACCGCGATGCGGGGGACACCTTCATCTCGACGTCGTGCAGCACGGTGCGCCCACCGCGATCGACACGGACGGCGGCGCAGGTCAACTGGGCCCGGGCGCGGGCAGGCAGGGCTGGGGCAGTCACGTTCTCTTCCTCCGGAAGGAGGCACACCTCACCCCTGGGACCACCGGGGGAGTGCACCGTCTCTGACGAACGACCCGGCCGCCGTGGAAGGAAAAACGGAAGGCAGCGGAGCGGGGTCGCGGGCGAACTCGTGGCCCGTCGCTCACCACCCGTGCGAGGACGGGTGAGTACGGAGCGGGGCCGACGGCCCGGTCAGAGATAGAAGACGTGAATCATGCGCCGAGCGTAGCAACCCGCCGAAACGGACGGCCACCGAATATCGAACCCCGGGAAGGACCGCACCGGGACCGCACGGGACCGCAGGGGTACGTGCGGATACGTGCGGATACGTGCGGGAGACGGATGCCGAGCCGCGGCCGGTCATGTCTGGGAGTGCGGGACCCTCACGACGACATCGGCGGTCCGCTCCGTCAGACCGAGTTGGCAGCTGAGCCGGCTGCCGGCCTCGCGGGGTGCGGCCGTGCAGTCGAGGAGTTCGTCCTCGTCGGGGGTGACGGGGGAGAAGGGGGCCTCGGTGTCCTCGCCGAGGTCGACATAGACATGGCAGGTGGCGCACATCAGGTTGCCGCAGCACTCGGCGACGATGCCGCGCACTCCACCGGTCACGGCGCCTCGCATCACGGTGGTGCCGGGGGCCAGATCGAGGACGGTCTCGGTGCCGTCGGGCTGGGCGTAGGTGACTTTCGGCATGATCGGACTTCCTTTCGTGAGTGGGGGCGTCCGCCGACTGTGACCCACGGGAAGAGCCCCCGGTAAGCCCGTGGACACCCGGAATTCCTGATGCGCTGCATCAGGAATTCCAGGGTTGGGAGCGGTGTCGAGGCCGTGGACCCGGTGCGGTCCGTGGGCCCGGTGCACGCGGCGGTACATGCGGATCTCGCGCACAGACATGCGTCAACGCGTCGTTGACGTGCCGAGTCCCGCCGCACGACGCTTGACGCCGACCGGACAGGACAGGGCGGGAAGAACGACGAGGAGCCGAGGATGCCGACGGGTGCGCTGGACGGGGTGCGGATCGCGGACTTCTCCCGGGTGCTCGCCGGGCCGTACGCGACGATGCTGCTGGCCGACCTCGGCGCGGAGGTCGTCAAGGTGGAGCGGCCCGGCACCGGGGACGAGACCCGCTCCTGGAGGCCACCCGTCGACGCGACCGGGACCTCGACGTACTACCTGGGCGTCAACCGGAACAAGCGGTCGGTCGCCCTCGACCTCACCACGGACGAGGGCCTCGTACGGGCCCGGCGGCTGATCGCACGCTCCGATGTCCTGGTCGAGAACTTCCGCCCCGGCACCATGGAGAGACTGGGACTCGGCGCCGAGGAACTGCGGGCCGCCGACCCGGCGTTGGTGTACTGCTCGATCACGGGCTTCGGCACCGGCCCCGGCGCCCCGCTCCCCGGCTACGACCTGCTCGTGCAGGCCGTCGGCGGCCTGATGAGCGTCACCGGCGAGCCCGACGGGGACCCCACCAAGGTGGGCGTGGCACTCGTCGACGTCATCACCGGGCTCCACGCCTCGCTGGGCATCCTGGCCGCGCTCCGCCACCGCGAACGCACCGGCGAAGGGCAACTGGTGGAGGTGACCCTGCTGGGCTCGCTGCTGTCGGCGATGGTCAACCAGGCCTCCGGATATGTCGCCGCCGGGGTGGTGCCGGGACGGCTCGGCAACGCCCACCCCAGCATCGCCCCGTACGACACCTTCCGTACGGCGGACCGGCCGATCGCCCTCGCCGTCGGCAACGACCGGCAGTTCACCGCGCTGGTCACCGCCCTCGGCCGGCCGGAACTCGCCGAGGACGGCCGCTTCCGCACCAACCCCGACCGGGTGGCCCACCGCGCCGAACTCCGGGTCGCCCTGGAGCAGGCGACCGTGACCAGGCCGGCGGACCACTGGGCCGAGGCGCTGCCCGCCGTCGGCGTACCGGCCGGGCCGGTCAACTCGCTCGACGAGGCCTTCGCCCACGCCGAACGGCTCGGCCTCGGCGCCCTCGCCGATGTCGCCGGGACCCTCCAGGTCGCCCACCCGATCCACCTCAGCGGCTCACCCGCCCGGTACCGGCTCCCGCCGCCGGAGCTGGGCGAGCACACCGAGGCCGTGTTCAGCCCGCCCGAGGAAGAGACGACTAGGGAAGAGACGAACATATGACCGCCTCTGAAGCCACCGCTGAAACCGCAACGGAAACCGCAACTGAAGCCCCCACCGCTGCGACACTCGACCTCGACTGCGCGCACCTCTTCACCGCCGAGGAGACCGCCTGGCGCGACAAGGTGCGCGCCTTCGCCCGTGAACGCATCGCGCCGACCGTCGACGCCGACTTCGAGGACCGGCACTTCCGCCGCGAACTCGTCCAGGAACTCGGCGGGTTGGGCGTCCTCGGCATGCATCTGCGGGGGTACGGGTGCGCCGGCGCGAGCGCGGTGTCCTACGGGCTGGCCTGCCTGGAGCTGGAGGCCGCCGACAGCGCCTGGCGCACCTTCGTCTCCGTGCAGGGCTCCCTCGCGATGTCCGCGATCGCCAAGTGGGGCTCGCAGGAGCAGCGGACACGCTGGCTGCCGGAGCTGGCCGCCGGGCGGGCCATCGGCTGCTTCGGGCTCACCGAACCGGACGGCGGCAGCGACCCCGGGTCGATGCGGACGACGGCCCGGCGGGAGGGCGGCGACTGGGTGCTCGACGGGGCCAAGCGCTGGATCGGCCTGGGCAGTGTCGCCGATGTCGCCGTGGTCTGGGCGAACACCGAGGACGGCGTACGCGGCTTCCTCGTCCCCGCCGGCACACCCGGCTTCACCGCGACGGAGATCACCAACAAGCTCTCCCTGCGCGCCTCCATCCAGTGCGACCTGGTCCTCGACGGCTGCCGGCTGCCCGCCGACGCCGTCCTGCCGGGCGTCACCGGTCTGCGCGGGCCGTTCAGCTGTCTCAACGAGGCCCGCTACGGCATCGTCTGGGGCGTCATGGGCGCGGCCCGGGAGTGCCTGGAAGCCGCCGTCGAACGCTCCCGCACCCGGCGGGTGTTCGGCAAGGCGCTCGCCGAACTCCAGCTCACCCAGCAGAAGGTGGCGGACATGGCGGTGGAGTACCAGAAGGGGCTGCTGCTCGCCGTGCACATCGGCCGGCTGAAGGACGCGGGAGCACTCGCCCCGGCGCAGATCAGCGTGGGCAAGCTCAACAACGTCCGCGAGGCCCTCCGGATCGCCCGCACCGCCCGTACGATCCTCGGCGGCGACGGTGTGACCAGCGACTTCCCCGTCATGCGGCACATGGCCAACCTCGAATCGGTGCGCACCTACGAGGGCACGGACGAGGTGCACGCCCTGGTGATCGGCCACGCGGTCACCGGCCACCGCGCCTTCTCCTGACCCCTTCCTGACCCCTTCGCCCGGCCCTTCGGCCGCCCCGTGCGGCATGCGTCATCCGTCGTCCGACGCGACGGCCCGCAAGCGGCGGATCACCCGGCGGACGGCGGGGGAGTTCTCGTCCCGGCGGTGCACGCCGACCAGCCGGGTGGTGAGGGACACGTCGGCGAGCGGCCGGTGGACCACCCCGGGCATCCGCACCCGGCACACCGACTCCGGTACGAGGGCGACGCCGAGGCCACCGCCGGCGAGGGTGAGGGCGGCGACGAAGTCCTTGACGGGCGGGGCCAGCCGGGGCGGGAAACCACCGGCGTCCGCCACCTGGCCGAGCTGGTCGCGGAAGTCGTGCTCCTCGTCGAAGTGGGGCACCACGAACCGCTCCTCGGCCAGCTCGGCGGCGGGCACGGCCGAAAGACCGCCGAGCCGGTGCTCGGCGGGCAGGGCGAGCACCATCTCCTCCGTCAGCAGACAGACCGCCGTCAGTTCCGGCGGATACTCCGGCCGCCACCGCAGGAAGCCCACATCGATCCGGCCCGAGCCGAGCGCCGCCAGCTGCGCCGGGGTCTCCAGCTCCCGCACCCGCAGCGTCACGTCCCGCTCGTGCCGTCCGCAGTCGGCCAGCACCCGGGTCAGTACGCCGGAGAAGGCGGCGGAGGCGACGTACGCGATCTCGGCCTCGCCCAGCTCGCCCCGGCCCGCCCGGCGGCCCACGGCCTCGGCCCGCGCGACCTGCGCGAGGGTCAGCCGGGCCTCCGGCAGGAACAGCTCGCCCGCGCCGGTCAGCCGGATCCGGGAGCGGCGGCCACGGTCGATCAGCCGTACCCCCAGCTCCGTCTCCAGCGCCTTGATCTGGGCGCTCAGCGCGGACGGCGCCAGATACAGCCGGTCGGCGGCCTGACCGAAGTGCAGATCCTCGGCGACCGTCACGAACGACGTCAGCCAGCGCAGCTCCACAGTGGCCCCTCGCTTCCGCGGCGTCTCGCGTCGCGATCCTCGTCCCCACGACCCTCGCACTCTACGAAGGCCGGCGCCGCGGCGGGAACGTACCCGTGCGCCGGTGTCACGCGGCGAGCGCGGCCGGTTCGCCCAGGTGGGCGGCGGCCGTGCGCCAGGCGGCCGTCACCGCGGCGTGCGCCTGCCGGGTGTTCGTGGTGTGTCCGGCGGCCAGGGTGAGGGGTGCTCCGACGTGGACGTGCAGGTCGGGGCGGCGCAGGGGCGCGGTGAACAGTCCCGCGAGCTGTTTGGCCGTGCTGCCGGAGGTGACCCGGCGCGCTCCGGCCTGGCCGACCGGGACGACGGGCGCGCCGGTACGTTCAGCGAGCCGGGTCAGGCCGCTGCGGAACGGTGCGGGCGGCGCCTCCGCGGCGTCCTTGCGGAGCGGGATGCCGCCCTCGGCGTAGATGAGGATCGTCCGGCCGTCCGCCAGCGCGGCGGCGGCGAGGTCGAGCGCGTCGGCGGCGCGCGGGTCCCCGCGGTACACCGGGATGTGCCCGCCGCGGTTCAGCGCACGGCCGAGCACAGGGACGCGCCACAGACCGGCGGCGCCCATGACGACCGGCTGGACGCCCAGTCGGTGCAGCGCGGCGAGGACGATCGCGGGATCGGCGAGCGAGGTGTGGTTCGCGACGACGATGCTGCCCGGCGCCCACACGGCCGCGGCGTCGGCGGTCACCGTGAGACGCCCGAACGCGGGTACCAGGACGTCGGCGAGGCGGCTGAACATGGGGTCACTCCCGGTCTCTACGAGGATGACCTCATCGTCGGGGCGCGGACCGCCCCGGATCTTGAGTGCGCGTACTCAACTTCGGGCGTGCCCGTACCCAGAGCGCGGGTGGTCACGGCCGGGGTTTGCGGCCCCACGCCGAGATCATCGGGGAGGTCGCCAGATCCAGGCCGCCCGCGGCGATGCCGGCGAGATGGGTGTCGATCTCCTCGCGCGTCGCGTGCCCCTTGGCGATCAGCTGCTCGCGGACCTGCCGCACGGTGGCCGTCTCCAACGCGGTACAGGCCGGGCCCGACAGGGGGAAGTAGGCGTCCGCCCGCACCTCGGTGAGGCCCGCCTCGCGCAGCAGACGCGGGAGGCGGCGGCCGTAGGACAGATCCGCGCCGCGCTCGGCGAGCAGCTTGCGGAAGCCGTGGCGGAGCCTGTTGGCCAGCCGCTGTTCGGGACCGTGCTCGTCGGGACAGATCAGGGGCTGGAGCGCCGGGTCGGCGTCCTCCAGCAGCAGCCACCCACCGGGGCGCAGGGAGTCCACCATCACCCGCAGGGCCCGCTCGCGGTCGGTGACGTGGACCAGCACCAGCCGGGCGTGGACCAGGTCGAAGAGGCCCTCCGGGGGCTCGTCGGCGGCGACGTCGTGCCGGCGCACCTCGACCTGCGGCGCGGTCGCGGCGGCCTGCGTCCACGAGGTGTCGATGTCCGTCGCCAGCACATGTCCCGTGGGCCCGACCCGCTCGGCGAGTCCCCGGACCACCGAGGGGCCCCCGGCCCCCACCTCCCAGCAGCGCCAGCCCGGTGCGATCCCCAGGTCGTCGACATGACGGAAGGTGGACGCGTCGAACAGCGCGGCGAGCGCCCCGAAGCGCTCACCCGCCTCGGAGCGCCGGTTGTCGAGGAGATAGCCGTCTTCGGTGTGCTCGCTCATGCCCCGATCATGCCGCGCCGGGGTGTCCAGCACTTGCGGGTGTCTCGGGCGGTGCCGGCGCGGGCCGGGCCCCGGTCAGGCGCTGATCGTCAGCTCTCCCCGGCGCACCCCGTGCGACAGCGGCAGTCCGGCCGTGAGCCGCTCCAGTTCCTCGACGACGGTGCCGCCGAGGCGGGCCAGCTCGTTGCCGAGGGAGCCCGCGATGTGCGGGGTGAGGAAGACGTTCGGGAGGCGGTAGAGGGGGGAGTCCGCGGGCAGCGGCTCCGGTTCGGTGACATCGAGCACCGCGCTGATCCGGCCGCCGACCAGTTCGGCGGTCAGCGCCTCGGGGTCCACCAGGGCACCGCGCGAGGTGTTGATCAGTACGGCGCCGTCGGGGATGAGCGCCAGCCGGTCGCGGCTGAGCATCCGGTGGGTCTCCGGGGTGTCGGGCGCGTGCACGCTGACGATGTCGCTGGTGCGGAGCAGTTCGTCGAGGGGGAGGGGCACCGCGCCGAGCGCCGCCGCCCCGGCCGCGTCCACGTACGGGTCGTACAGGCCCACCCGGAGGTCGAAGGGGCGCAGCAGTTCCAGCACCCGGCGGCCCACGCGGGACGCGCCGATGATCCCGACCCGCCGGCCGAGGTTGCCGACCGCCGTGTACTCGTCCGGCGCGGGATACACCCGCTCGGCCCGGAAGCGTTCCCGCAGCCCGAAGGCGTCCTTGCCGGCGAGCAGGATCGCGGCGAGCGTGTACTCGGCCACCGGCAGCGCGTTGGCCCGGACCGCGCTGGAGACGGTGAGCCCCCGGTCCCACACCGCGTCGCCGACGAGCCCGCGCACGCTGCCGGCCGCGTGCAGGACGGTCCGCAGCCGGGGCGCCGCGTCCAGGACGACCGCGTCGACGCGGGGGCAGCCCCAGCCGGTGATCAGCACCTCGGCACGGGCCAGCGCGGGGGCCGCCGCCAGATCGGCGAAGTCCTGGACGACGAGTGCGGGATCGACGGTCACCAGCCGCCGCAGCCGGTTCATGAGAGGCGACGGGAACAGCTCCGGCAGATGCACCGGGTTCATGGCGAAGACGGCACGGGGAAGCGAGTGCGGGGGCATGGCGCTCCTGCTGGGACAGGGGACAGGGAAGTAAACGATTACTAAGCTAGAGAGTCGCTGACGGGCAGGTCAACGTTCGTTCGGTCGTCATTCTGTGTGGCCGCTTTGTCTACCGAACGTCACGTGAATGATAAACGTGCAGGTAGATGCGGTCCCTCCGGTAACACCGTGGAAGGCACGACGAAACAAACCGGCCTCGCCTCTTGTGGTTTCGGCCGTGCACGCCCTACCGTCCACAACAACCGGTTACTGCCCTGACCGCGCCGGTTCCCCCACCCCAAGCGCCGTCCTGTTCCGTCCGTGGAGGACCGATGTCCCAGTTCCGTGCCAGAGCCCTCGCCTCGGCCGCCGCAGCGGCGTCCCTGTCCCTTCTGCTGGCCGCCTGCGGGGGCGGCGACTCCGGATCCGACTCCAGCGCGAAGACCACCAAGGGCAAGGTCACCCTGGAGTTCTGGAGCTGGACCGACGGCATCGAGGCCCAGACCGAGGTGTGGAACAAGGCCCACCCCGACACCCAGGTCAAGTTCGTCAACCCCGCGGGCGAGACGGCGTACCAGAAGCTGCGGGCCGCGGTGAACGCCGGCACCGCCCCCTGTCTGTCGAAAATGGACGGGATGAACCTGGCGAACTTCGCCGCCGACGGTCTGCTCACCGATGTCACCAAGATCGCCGCGCCCTACAAGGACAAGTACACGGCCGCCGCGTGGAACGCGGTCAGCCCCGGCGGCGCCACCTACGGCATCCCGATGGGTTCCTCGCCGCTGTTCACCGCCTACCGCGCGGACCTGTTCGAGAAGTACGGCATCGAGGCGCCGAAGACCTGGGACGACCTGATCGCCGCGGGCAAGAAGGCCCAGAAGGAGAACGACAAGGTCAAGATCTTCAACATGGCCGGTGAGGACCCGAGCACCCTGGTCGACCTGTCCTGGCAGGCCGGAGCCCAGTGGTACAAGGTCGAGGGCGACCACTGGGTCGTCGACTTCACCTCGCCCGAGGCACTGGAGGCCGGTGACATCGTCCAGCAACTGGTCGACGGCGACCTCGCCTCGGGCGCCTCCTACGCCGACCCGGGCGTCTTCAAGACCTGGGACCTCGGCACGACCATCGCGATGACGACCTCGACCTGGCAGCTGCCGATCTACGACACCAACTTCCCCAAGTCCAAGGGCCGGTGGCAGCTGGCGGACGCCCCCGTCTTCGACACCGCCGAGCCGCGGACCTCCTCCAACTTCGACGTGCTGGCCGTCCTCAAGGGCTGCAAGTACCCCGACCGCGCCGCCGAGTTCGCCTCCTGGCTGTCCAGCAGCGAGGAGTCGCTGACCGCGCTCACCGACCCCGCCTCCAAGTCGGGCCTCTTCCCGGCCGTCCCGGACGTCACCCCGTACGTCGACAAGATCATCCCCACCGAGATGTTCAACGGGAAGTCCGACAGCGCGAAGGTGATCACCGACGCCGCCTCCCGGGTCGGCGACCAGTGGCAGTACGGCCCGAACTACGCGGCCATGTACTCCGAGATGCAGAAGCAGTGGGGCAAGGTCATGAAGAAGGAACTCACGGTCAAGGCGATGCTCGAAAGCCTCCAGAAGTGGACCGTCGACGACCTGAACGGCAAGGGCGTCAAGGCCGTCGCCGGCAGCTGACGCCGACGGAGGGCGGAGCGGTCGAGCCCCGCCCTCCCCGGCCCGTCGAACCACCCTCACCCGGAGACATTGGAGACACCCGTGTCCACCCTGACGCGACCGGCGAAGGCCGCGACCGACTCCCCGGCCCGGCGGCCCTCCCCCCGCCGGGCGGGGAGGCGGGGAGCCTACAAGGGGCTGCTGTTCATGCTCCCCTTCCTGCTGGGCTTCCTCGCCACCTATGTCGTGCCGATCGGCTACGCCTTCAGCCAGAGCCTGCACGAGAAGAAGAGCAGCGGCCTCGGCTTCGGCCCCACCCGGGTCGTCTACACCGGCTTCGCCAACTTCGCCTCGGTGCTGGGCGACAGCGCGTTCTGGGCGAGCATGGGACGCACCCTGCTGTTCGGCGCGGCACAGATCACGGTGATGCTGGGCATCGCCCTGCTGCTGGCCCTCCTGCTCGACGGGGTGGCCGCCCGCGCGGTGCGCTTCTTCCGCGCCGCGCTGCTCATCCCGTACGTCATCCCCGCCGTGGTCTCCACCCTGATGTGGCTGTTCCTCTACAGCCCGACGGGCAGCCCGCTGCTGGACCTCGCGGAGCGCGCCGGCACGGAGATCTCCTTCTTCGGCGGCCTCAACACCTATCTCTCGCTGGGCAATCTGCTCACCTGGCAGGGGATCGGCTTCAACATGATCCTGATCTCCGCCTCACTGCAGGCCCTGCCCCGCGAGCTGTACGAGGCGGCCCGGCTGGACGGCGCCCGCGAGTGGCGCATCGCCTGGTCGATCAAGATCCCGAACATCACCGGAATCCTGGTGCTGACCGGCATGTTCTCCCTGATCAGCCGGCTCCAGCTGTTCGGCGAGCCACTGATCATGCGGCAGATCGCCCCCGAGTCCATCAACACCGACTTCACGCCGATGATGGAGATCTACGACAAGGCCTTCAAGGTCGGCGACTACCAGTACGCCGCCGCCGAGTCCCTGGTCCTGGCCGTCGTCACCGGCATCCTCGCCTTCGTCTTCTACCGCGCCACGAACAGGAAGATGTCATGAGCAGTGTCGCTTCCGGGGGCGGCGTCCGCCCCTCCCGCCGTGCGGTGGTGCTCACCACCGGGTTGCTGGTGGTCTTCCTGCTCTACTCGCTGGCCCCGACCTGGTTCCTGATCGTCTCCGCGACCAAGGACCAGACGGACCTCTACTCCACGTTCGGGCTGTGGTTCTCCGACAACCACCTCGGCGACAACCTGCACGACATCGCGACCTACCACGACGGGGTGTTCCTGCGCTGGCTGGGCAACTCCGTCCTCTACTCCACCCTCGGCGCGGCCGGCTCCACCCTCGTCTCGCTCGCCGCCGGGTACGGACTGTCGAAGTTCGACTTCCGCGGCCGGGGCGTCGCCTTCGCCGTCATCGTCGGCGCCTCGCTGCTGCCGAGCACCCTGCTGGCCTTCCCGCTGTACCTGGTGTTCTCCGAGGTCGGGATCACCAACACCATCTGGTCGGTGCTCATCCCGTACTTCATCAACCCGTTCGGGGTCTACCTCGGCAAGGTGTACGCCGACAGCTCGGTCCCCGCCGAACTGATGGAGGCGGCCCGAATCGACGGCGCGAGCGATCTGCGGGTCTTCGTCTCGATCGCCCTGCCGCTGATGCGCACCGGCGGCATCACCATCTTCATGCTCGAGTTCATCAACATCTGGAACAACTTCTTCCTCCCCCTGTTCATGCTCAACGGTGAGCGCACCTTCCCCGTGACCCTGGGCCTGTACTCCTGGCTCCAGCAGGCACAGACCGCCCGTGACATGAACACCCTTGTCCTCACCGGGTCCCTGCTGTCGATCGTCCCGCTCGCGGTCTTCATGTTCACGCTCCAGAAGTACTGGCGCAGCGGAATTCTCATGGGCAGCCTCAAGTAAGAAGGAACAGAGCCGTGTCCCACGCCCCCAGAAGACGTGAAGTGCTCAAGTACGCCGGAACGACCGGCGTCGCCGCCGCCGGCCTCGGTCTGCTGAACTCCCAGCCTGCCGCCGCGGCACCGGCCACCCCCGCGGCCCTCAGGAAGGCCGTGTGCAAGCCCCTCGACATCGTCGTCCTCGGCAACGCGAAGTCCGAGTCCGCGCACGGCCTCACCGCGACCCTCTCCGACACCGTCACCGGCGGCCTCGGCCAGAGCGCCCGGGTCCTCAACCCCACCGAACCGGCCGGCTACTGGGGCGGCACCCTCACCTTCGACGTCGCCGTCAGCCCCACCGACACCACCTATGTCACAGTCCGCCTGTGGGGCGACGACCACGACGACACCTCCGAACAGGCCGGCTCCGGCACGAACATGTGGCGCCTGCAGCTCTTCGTGGACGGCCTCCAGGTCGGCTACCAGGACGAGGGCGCCGTCGACAGCCTCGACATCCTCGACACCGCGCCGCGCGCCCCGGGCCGCTTCTTCTTCCACACGCTGCCGCTGCCGGAGCGCATGACCGCCGGCAAGAAGAAGGTGACGCTGGAGATCCGCGCCATGGGACGCATCTGGTCGTACGGCCAGAACCCCGAGCAGCTGTACCGGACCATGACGACGCCCTCGCGCGGCATCTACCGGATCTACACCCACACCGAGCCGTACTTCATCCCGCCCAAGGGCGAACGGCAGGGCCCCGCACCGGAGTTCAAGCCCCGCACGGTCGAGGGCGCCGAGGTGCTGGAGGCCGTGCGCGCACGCGTCGACAAGGATCAGAAGAACTACCTCACCACCGCCAACCCGGCCGGTATGGACGCCTGGGCCTTCCAGTCCCTCGCCGAGGGCTACCTCTGGTCCGGCAGCCCCGCGTACCGCAAGCCCGCCGCCCTGGACCGGGTCCTGCGGGCCATCGACGGCCGCTACACCGCCTGGAAGTCCGACGCCTCCGTGCTCACCGGCTCCGACCAGCAGTGGCAGGGCTTCGGACGCGTCGGCCTGGTCCTCGCCCTGCTCTGGGAACACCTCGGCGACCGCCTGGACCAGAAGGTCACCGGCTCCCCGTACGAGATCTCCAACCCGGGGTTCGAGGAGGGTGACGAGACCCCGATGGGCTGGGAGGTGCCGGGCTGGGGGAAGACCGCCGACGCCACCTGGACGCGGGACACCGGTGTCTCCCGCTCGGGCTCCGCCTCTCTCAAGGTCTCGGCGAGCGCGGCGAACGGCTTCATCACCGTGTACAACTCGCCCAAGACCCGCGTGGGCAAGGGGAGGTACACCTACGGCGCCTGGGTCAGGACGGACGGTGTCACCGGGACGGGCGCGCACATCGACCCGCTGTTCTTCGACAAGGACGGCAAGCTCGTCGGCAGCGACCACCGCCAGTTCGCCGCCACCGGCACCCACGGCTGGGAGTACGTCTCCATAGACCTGGACACCCCCGACGGCGCCACCCAGATGGAGATGCACCTGCGGCTGTCCGGCCCCGGCACCGCCTGGTTCGACTCCGTCGGCCTGGTCGAGCCGACCGAACTGCGCAACCCCGGCTTCGAGCAGGGCACCGGCACCCCGTCCGGCTGGGAGGTGCCGGGGTGGGGCAGGACCGCCGACGCCTCCTGGACGCGGGACACCTCCGTCAACCGCTCCGGCTCCGCCTCACTGAAGCTGGCGGCCACCGCGTCCAACGGCTTCGTCACCGCCTTCAACACGGCGAAGGTCCAGGTCGGCGAAGGCACGTACACCTATCGCGCCTGGGTCAGGACGGACGGTGTCACCGGGACGGGCGCGCACATCGACCCGCTGTTCTTCGACAAGGACGGCAAGCTCGTCGGCAGCGACCACCGCGCGTTCGCGGCCACCGGCACCCACGACTGGGAACAGGTCTCGATCGACCTGGAGACCCCGGCCGGCGCCACCCAGGCCGAGTTCCATCTGCGGCTGTCCGGCCCCGGCACCGCCTGGTTCGACGATCTGACCGTCACCGCGCCGAAGAGCACCGGCACCACCGAACAGCCGGTGCGGCGCGCCGCGTACACCGACATGCTCAGGTCGAGCCTGGACTACTGGCGGCAGCACTTCCCCCACTACACCAACCAGTCCCAGATCTGCGCCATCGGCCTCTACCAGGCCAACCGGGGCCTCAGGCTCCTCGACCCGGACCTCGCACTGCCGGAGGACCGGGCCCGCGACTACATGTACCAGTCGCTCGGTATGAAGCCCTACCTCGGCCGCGAGGACAAGGACGGCAACCCCACCAAGCCCCTCGGCGAGACCTACCACCAGGTCACCCGGGCCGGACTCACCCGCGAACTGGGCTATGTCGGCAGCTACGGCGAGGTCACCGACTGGCTGGTCATGATGTACGAGTCGGTCACCCGCGGCCACGACGCCCGGGAGGCGCCCGAACTCCGCGAACAGATGGTCAGGATCATCAAGGCGCGCGGCCGGTTCCGGGTGGTCGACGTCGACGAGACCGGCGCCCGCGTCTCCCGCATCGAGACCGTCATCGGCTGGCGCAACGAGGTCTACCCCGGTGAGATCGCCTACGCCTCCCGCACCGCCTGGGACTCCCACCCCGTGATGTCCGCCGCCGTCTTCAAGGACCCCGACATCGTCGGCTGGACCCAGGAGATGGTGGAGGACGGCCAGTTCCACCGCCAGCTCGACCTGCTCGTCCACCACACCTGGACCCGTGTCGGCCTCGCCGCGCTGCGTCTGGTCTCCCGCGACTGGGACACCTTCCAGTCCCTCGCCGGCCGCCCGGCCCGCGTCCCGACCGCGTGGGAGCGGCCCGACTTCGTCTTCGCCGACGAGGAGAACGGCTGCCTGGCCGTCAAGAACGGCGAGGAACTGCTCTTCGCGTCCCTGTACTGGCGGTCCCGGCAGGGCGTCAACGACTATGCGCGCGTCCACCACCTCACCCCGGTCGACCAGCGCTCGGCCACCGTCCGCCAGCGCTCCGCCGGCACCACCGACGAGACGTTCACGGCACGCGACTGGGTCCTGTGGGACTACGCCGTCAACGATCCCGGCGCCGGACACCTCCCGCCGGGCGGCTTCCCGCCACCGGGGGACACGCTCCACCAGTCCCAGAAGGGCGACGTCCACCACCTCGCCCCGATCCCGGACGACATCCCGGACCCCGCCCTCGGCGTCCACTTCGACGGCGTGGAGACCATGCTCGTCGGCCGCGCGCCGTTCTACCTCTGCGAGTACGGCGACTATCTGATCGCCATGAACACCACCACCGACCGGACGTTCACCCTCCCCGCCCGGCAGGACTTCGGCCCCGCCCGTGACCTCGCCACCGGCAGGACGATCGGCGCCGGGCAGCGGCCCCGGCTCGGACCGCTGAGCACGCTCGTGCTCCACCGGGGCCGCTGAGCCGGTGCTGTGCCGGGGCCGCCGACCAACCCCCCCCGCTGTCCGCCCTCTGATGTCCCACCGCGGAGCGTTTCGTGATCCACAACCCCGTCCTGCGCGGATGCGAACCCGACCCCGCCGTCCTGCGGGTCGGCGACGACTTCTACCTCGCCACCTCCACCTTCGAGTGGTACCCGGGTGTCCGCGTCCACCACTCCCGGGACCTGGTGAACTGGCGTCCGCTGGGCGGGGTCCTGGACACCCGACGCCTCCTCGACCTCACCGGCGTCCCCGACTCCGGAGGCATCTGGGCCCCCGGACTGTCGTACGCCGACGGCCTGTTCCACCTCGTCTTCACCGTCGTCGACACCTACGCGGAGGGCTGGAAGGACCTCCCCAACCACGTCACCACCGCCCCGTCGATCGACGGCCCGTGGTCGGACCCGGTCCCGCTGCACGGCCGCGGCTTCGACGTGTCCCTGTTCCACGACACCGAGGGCGACGGCCGCAGCTGGCTGCTCAACATGCGCTTCGACTGGCGGCCGGAGCGGGAGTCGTTCGCCGGCATCGAACTCCAGGAGTACGACCGCACGACACGGAAGCTGCTGGGCGCGCCCCGGACGATCTCCGTGGGCACCGCCGCCGGGGTGGCCGAGGGCCCGCACCTCTACCGCAGGGGCGACTGGTACTACCTCGTCCACGCCGAGGGCGGCACCGGCTACGAGCACGGGGCGGCGGTCGCCCGCTCCCGGGACCTGTTCGGCCCCTACGAGCCCGACCCGGCCGGACCGCTGCTCACCTCCCGGCACGATCCGGCGCTGGAACTGCAGAAGGCCGGGCACTGCTCGCTGGTCGAGACCCAGGACGGCCAGTGGTACGCCGCCCACATCACCGCCCGCCCCTACACCGAGCGCGGCCGGTGCGTGCTCGGCCGGGAGACCGCTCTGCAGCCGGTGACCTGGACCGAGGACGGCTGGCCGCGTATCGCCGGGGCCGTCCCGGCCGTTGTCGTCCCGGCGCCCGCCCTCCCATCGGCCCCGGTACCCGAGCCGCCCGCCACCGACCGCTTCGACGCTCCGGCCCTCGGCCCGCAGTGGTCCACCCTGCGCCGCCCGGCGGGCCCGGAGTGGGTGGAGCCGCTGCCCGGACGGCTGCGCGTCCGGGGCGGTCAGTCCCCGGCCGGCCGACGGACCCCCAGCCTGGTGGCCCGGCGGGTGACGGCACGCAGCTGCGTGTTCGAGACCGAGCTGACCTTCGTACCCGGCTCCGTCGACCACATGGCCGGACTCACCGCGTACTACAACACCCGCAACTGGCACTACCTGTACATCACCGCCGAGGACGACGGCTCCCCGGTGCTGCGGGCCCTGAGCTGCGCGGCCGGCGCCCTCACCGCGCACCCGCCCCGGATCCCCCTGCGCCCCGGACACCCCGTCGTCCTGCGCGCCGAACTCGACGGCCCCGCTCTGCGGTTCTCGTACGAGACGAAGGGCGGGAGCCATCAGACGGTGGGCCCGGACCTCGACGCGACCGTGCTGTCCGACGAGCACGCCGACGAGTTCCACGACGGACAGCTCAGAGTGCTCGGCTTCACGGGGGCGATGCTGGGACTCTGGGTCCAGGACCTCGACGGCTCCGGCGTGCACGCGGACTTCGCCCACGCCACGTATCGCACCACCCCGGACGACCACTCATGACACTGCACGACCTGGGCCGCATCCGCCTCTTCTGCACCTCCCTCGGCCCCGACGACGCCCCCACGCTGCTGCTGGTGCACGGCTGGGGCGGCGACGGACGGGAGTGGTCGCCGCACGCGGAGGCGCTGGCCGACCGGTTCCGGATCCTCGTCCCCGATCTGCGCGGCCACGGCCGCTCCGAGGTGCCGGACGAGGGCAACACACCGGCGGAGATGGCGGAGGACCTGGCGGCGCTGCTCGACACCCTGGGCGTCGGGCCGGTCGTCGCCGTAGGTCACTCCATGGGCGTCCAGGTCGTCAACCTGCTCGCCGTCCACCACCCGGGGGCCGTGCGGTCGGTCGTCGCCCTGGACCCCGCCCACGGCGCGCACGAGGCCGAGGTCGCGAAGATCCCCGGCCGGCTCGCCGAGTACCGGGCGCACGGCGCACGCGCCGCCGCCGCCTTCGTGGCCGGTGCCTTCTCCGCACAGGCCCCGCCCGGCCTGCGTACGGCACACCTGCGCACCATGCTCGGCACACCGGACCATGTGATCGCCCAGGCCTACGCCGGTATGTACACCGACCCCGGTGCGGTGGGCGTCCGCCCGCACAGCGAGGAGTATCTGCTCCGCCGCCCTCAACCGGCGCTGACGGTGTGGACGTTCGAGAAGGCCGCCGAGTGGGAGCGAGGCACGCTGCGGGTGCCCGGCTCCCGCGTCGAGTACTGGCCGCACACCGGCCACTATCTGCACGAGGAGCGCGCCGAGCGCACGATCCGTCTCCTGCGCGACTGGGCCGCCGGCCGGACGTCCGGCTGACGTGTACGTGGAGGTACGTACCCGCACACGTAACCGCTGAGCTGGGCGTCCTCGCTCCGGTCCGCTCGACTAGCCTCGCCCCATGTCACTCACCGTCGAGCAGTTGACCGGATACGTGGAGCGCGACCTGGACGCCGATCTGGCGCGCTGGTTCCCCGACGGTCCCCGCGTCGAGATCCCCGCGTCGACCCGCCCGGTCGAACCGTTCCTCGCCAGGCTCCCGCCCGCCGCCGCCACCGCGCTGGCGAGTTTCGACCGCCGGGTCCGCTCGGGGACCCTGGCGCGGTTCTTCGACATCGACGAGTGGTCGTACGCCTTCGACTTCGCGAAGAACGACGCGGTGATCCTCGACACCGACTACGAGACGGAACTCTCCGACGACGACGTCTGGTCCCTCGGCGCCGACGGCTCGGGCAACCACTTCGTCGTCCTCACCAGCGGCCGGATCGCCGTGTGGTTCCACGAGGAGCAGGTCATAGAGGCCGACACCCAGTACGACGGCCTCGACGTCTTCCTGTGGTCACTGGTCCGCTACCACGCGGTGCGCGCCGGCGTCCTCCACCGGGCCGACGTCGAGGACGACTTCCGGTCCCTCGCCCAGCCCGGGGCGCTGGCCCCGGAGATCGGACTCCTCGCCTACATGTCCTGATCACGGCCGTCCGTCACAACCGCCACCACCACGCCTCCAGTTCGTGATCGTCGGCGAACTCCACGGGAACCGCGTAGGGCGACCGCCGGGCGGTGGCCAGTGCGCCGGTGCGGCGGACCACGGCGCGCAGATCCCGCACGGCGGGCATGCCGGCGAGTTCGTCGACGTCGAAGGGGCAGCCCGCCGGGCCGCCGAGCAGGGCTTCACAGCCGAACGCGTACCACTCGCCGACGAGTTCGGGCTCGCCCCGCTGCTCGGCGGCGACGGCGATCTCACGGACCACGTCGATGAGCGGGGTCGGGCGCGGCGGATCGGCATCGGCACCGCGCAGCTCCCCGGCGGAGACCATCCGGCGCCACAGATCGGTGCCGGCGTCGCAGTAGAGGAACGGCGGATCGACATAGCCGTCCTGCAGCCGGCCGTCGTAGCCGTGGAAGTCGGGCGCGTCCTCGTCGAACGTGCGCAGTGCGGTGAACTCCGTCAACGCGTCCAAGTGGGCGGACCGTTCGGCATGGTCGGGATGCCGGTCCAGGGGGAACCGGTACACGTATCCGCGCCGCAGCGAGATGTCCCGCACACGAAAGCGTGTGAACGAGCAGTCGAACCCGTCCTGGAAGTCGTAGAGTCTCGCGATCCAGTCCCGGACGCGTGGATCGTCCGCCGGGGCGTGACGGTCCAGGAGCCGGATCGAGTCCGCCACCAGATCCTCGATCACATGCTCGGACATGGGTCCCCGTCCTCCGCGTCGCTCATCGGCCTCCCCGCATCCAACCAGCCCCCACCGACACCGACACCACGGCCCCGGACGAGACCGGGCCCGCCTCGGACGAGGTGAGCAGCCGGAAGCCACTTGGCTGATCTATCGATTCTCGATAGATTTCTATCGCTGGGCGAGTGGGTCTCCGGATGGAGGAGGGCGTCGTGGGAAAGCTGACGATGCTGGTGTTCGTGGTGCTGGGGGTGGCCCTGATCGTTCTCGTCCTGCGGATGCTGCTCGCCCAGGCCGTCCACCGCGACATCGAGGCGACGCGGATGCGGGCCGAACCGGCCGAGGTGATCTGATGCCGATCGCCGTCGACATCGATGTGATGCTGGCCCGCAGGAAGATGTCCGTGGGCGAACTCGCCGACCGCGTCGGGATCACCCCCGCCAATCTGGCCGTGCTCAAGAACGGCCGGGCCAAGGCGGTCCGCTTCACCACCCTCGCCACCCTCTGCGAGGTCCTCGCCTGCCAGCCGGGAGACCTGCTGCGCTGGGAGAGCGACACGGGGGACACCGACGCCGAGGGCGCCGACACCGCCGCGACAGGGGTGCGGCCATGACCGCGCACGCGGAACGCCCGCTCCTCTTCCTGGACGTCGACGGCACACTGCTGCCCTACGGCGGCGCGAGGCTCCCCTCGGTCGCCGAGGAGTGGGTCGCCTGGCAGCACACCTCGAACCCCCAGCTGGCGAAGATCGACCGCGAGCACGGCCCGCGCCTGCTGCGGCTGCCCTGCGAGACGATGTGGGCCACCGCGTGGATGCACGACGCGAACGACGTGGTCGCCCCGCTGCTCGGGCTGCCACCGCTGCCGGTGGTGGACCTGCCGGAGGCGCCGGAGGAGGACCGCGCCGATCTGCTGCACTGGAAGACCCGGGCGCTCGTCCGCACCGCCGCCGGGAGGCCGTTCATCTGGGCCGACGACGAGATCACCGGCCTCGACCGGGCCTGGGTGTCACGGCACCACCCGGGGCGGGCCCTCCTGCACCGCGTCGCATCCGAAGTGGGGCTGACACCCGCCGACTTCGCCGTGTTCCGGAGCTGGCTGGGCGGCGGGTGAGCGGCTGCCTCGGGTCCGCTACCGCACGAGCTTCCAGTCCTGGGAGCCGTCCGAGGCCGCGTTCCGCAGGGTGAGGGGTGCGTCGGCGGACGCGCCGGTCAGGTAGAGGTCCTTGTTCTTGACCGACTGCAGCTTGACGTGACCGTTCGCGGACTGGACGACGTTCCACGTGCCCGTGGCGGTGTCGTCGACCCACTGGCCGATGCGCTGGCCGGCCGTCGCGCTGCCCGTCCAGACCGACGCCGCCCGGCCGCCCGACTTGTTGAGCAGGGTCACACCGCCGCCGGATTTGGTGACGACGTGCCAGTACTGGGTGGCCGGGTCGGCCGCCGTTCCGGCGTCCTCCAGGACGACGTCGGGGACGTCACCGTTGCCGATGTTCGCGTCGGTGCTGTTGTTGCCCGTGCCGATCACCTGGCCGGTCTTCCGGTTCACCAACTGCCTGTAGTCGCCGGCGGAGTGGCCGAGGTCGACCTCGGCGTGCGCGATGACCGACGTGCCCTGGTTGTTGAGGATCACGACGCGGCCGGTGCCGTCCACGTACTGCAGGTTCCGGCTGTAGCCGGCCCGCGAGGTCGTCTGGAACTCCTTCCACACGCCGTCGGAGCGTCCGCTGTCGTTGACCCAGACGTTGCCGCTGCCCGCGGCGTTGTAGACCAGGCGCCCGTCGGGAAGCCGGATGAGGACCGGACTGCCGCCTCCCGCCAGGGGACGCGAACCGGCGACGACCGGCAGCGCGTCGACCCCCATGCCGGTGGCCGACCCCTGGAAGAACTTCAGCGGGTCGTCCGCGATCCGGTACCGGGTGTTGGCCCCGCCGCCCCAGTATTCGTAGGTCAGCAGCCACTTCTCGTCGGCCGTCGGCACGAGGTTCGTCATGCCGGGCCTGCCGCCGCCGATCTCCGTCTTGCCGCCGCCCATGTCCTCGGTCAGGCCGGCGATGTCGACGACCGGCTCGCTCCACCTCTTGCTCTTGCCGTTCCAGGTCTTGTGGACCAGGATCTGGCCGTGCGAGTCCTTGGCGGTGTCGTTCGCCGGGTCCGGCTTCGGGACCCCGGTCGCCGGGTCGAAGCCGACGTAGTCGTTCTCGTCGGAGTAGAAGCAGACCAGCTTGTTCTTGCGGACCATCAGGTACGGCTCCCACAGGGGATCCACCTGCTTGTACGTGTTCGCCTCGGCGACGTTCTGCCCGACCGCGCCCGCGCTGCCGCCCTGCCAGCCGCCGGTCGCGACGATGTTGAGGATCTTCCAGGTCGAGCCGTTGTCGGTGCTGGAGTACAGGGCGATCGCCATGTCCTCGCGGTCACCGTCGTTGGACGGCGTCCAGCTTGGGTCGGCCGCCTTGCGCTCCTTGTAGTACCGGTCGTCGCCCGACACCACGCTCGCCAGGAGCAGCGTGCCCGCCGCCAGATCGCCGACGCGGTCCGGAAGCACGTACAGGAACGGGTTCGTCCAGTTGCTGGTGTACTTCGCGTACTGAGGGTCGTCGGAGAGGTACGCCGGGGCCTTGACCTCGGACAGCGGCCGCCACGTCGTCCCGTCGTCGTCGCTCTTGTAGACCGGCAGGGTCTGCCGGTCGGCGCTCCCCGTGGCCGTCACGACGGTGGACTTCTCGAACGACGCGACCAGGCGGCCGTTCGGCAGCTGCGCCGACTTGGGGTAGACCGCGCAGTTGCCGCGCCCCTTGAGGCAGGGTTCGCTGCCGAGCTGGTACACGGTCCCGCCCGTCGGGGCGTACGCCTGGGCGGTCAGGGGCATCGCGAGCATCGCCGACGCTCCGACGACACCTCCCAGCGCTCTGCCGAGTCTTCTTCTGTGCACAACCACTCCTTCGGGGATGGAACAGGACGGACGGTGGTCCCGGGCCCCGGTGCTGGGCCCCGGGCCCTCAGGCCCCGGTGTCGGTGCCGGTGCCGGTGCCGGTGGCGGTGGCGGTGGCGACGAGTACGCGCACGTCCCACGGCCCCAGTTCCAGCGGTGTCCCCGCCGGAAGGGCCGTGCCGGTCAGCGCGTCGGACAGGGACACCGGCACGGGAACGCTCGCGGGCTCCCAGGACCAGTTGTGGACGATGTGGACGCGGCGCCCGTCGGGCGAGGTGCCGGTGGTGGCGGTCACGGACTCCGGGAGGGCGCCCCAGGCGTGGCGGGCGGCCGGCGCCAACCACTCGGCCAGGGCCCGGCCGAGGGCACGGCCGGGAACCGTACCGACCTGGGTGACCCGGCCCGCGCCGTGCCGGTGGGTGGTGACGGCGGGCCAGCGCCCGAAGTGCGGGTGGTCGTAGGTGACGAGCGGCTCGGCGTCGGTGACCGTCAGCCCGTCCGCCCAGCGGGTCGCGGTCGCGCCCTCGGGCAGCGGGAGCGAACCGCCGGGCGCCGACCGCACCGGCACCTCCCGTACGAGGTTGCTGAACTCGTCGTAGCCGACGCCCGCGGCCTCGGTGAGGCGCCCGGGGGCCCGCTCGGTACGGGCACGGGCCTCGTCGTCGGCGTATCCGGTACGGGGGCCGAGGACGAGATGACCGCCCGCGTGGGCGTAGGCGGCGAGCCAGTCGAGGGTGGAGTCGGCGGCCAGATACAGCGCCGGGACGACCAGCACCGGATGGCGGCGCACGGCCTCCTCGGGCGACAGACCCTCCCGCTCGCCGCTCGGGTCGTGCAACTGCCGGGCGTGGACGATACGGACCTGACGGCCCGCGTCGAAGGCGCCCCGGTAGAACGGGTCGAGGATGCGGTGGTACGCGGCGGGGTCCGGGTCGCCGTCCGGCTTCGCGAGCGGCGGGTACTTCTGCATCAGCCACTTGCTGGGCGTCGAGTACACCAGCGTGATGTCGGCGTCCGGTTCGAGTCCGGCGACCAGCGGCCCGGCCGCCTCGAACTCCGCCCCCAGCCGGGCGAGTTCGGCGTACGTACGGCCGGGGCGGCCGGTGTGCGGCAGGACGCCGCCCCAGTAGGTCTCGGCGCCGAAGTGCAGGGTGTGCCAGTGCCAGTACTCGATCATCCGCGCGCCGCGCGCGACGAGCGCCCAGGCGGCCTGGCGCCACTGACCGTCGTAGGCGGGCCGGTTGTCCCAGGCCATGCCGATCGAACCGGCGTCGGTCTCGGTGACGAGGAACGGCTCCTGACGGGAGGAGAACATCCAGTCGGCGGTCTGGTACAGCGCCCACACCCCGGTGGTCTTCCACTTCTGCTCATGGGCGTCGGGGGTCGGGTCGGGGAGGAGCAGACCGTCCTGCATGTCGTAGTAAGGGTTGCCGGTGGCGATGTCGAGGCGGTCGGTCAGGTCGTCGTCCTCCACCCCCTGCCGGGTGTAGGAGATACAGGTGGTGACGAACTGCTCCGGCGAGGCGTACTCACGGACCAGATCGGCCTGCCAGCCGATGAACTCGGTGACCTGCCGGGCCTGGAACTCCCGCCAGGCGACGTCGTACTGCGGCTGCTCGTTCCCGTCCGGCGTCCACAGGTCCGCCCAGGTCGACAGCCGGTGCGACCAGTAGACCAGCCCCCACTCGCGGTTGAGGGTCTCCACGTCGCCGTACTTCTCGCGCAGATGGTCCACGAAGCGCTGGAACACCCCGTGGTTGTGGAACAGGTGCAGACCGGGTTCGTTGTCGACCTGGAAGCCGATGACGGCCGGATGGCCCGCGTACCGGCCGACGACCTTGCGGATGACCCGCTCGGCGTGGAAACGGAACGCCGGGTGGGTGAAGTCGACCTCCTGACGGGCGCCCCAGCCGACGCGCTCACCGGTGCGCCGCTCGGCGGTGATCTCCGGGTACTGACGGGCCAGCCACGGCGGAACGGCGTACGTGGGGGTGCCGAGGACGACGGAGATACCGCGCTCGTGGGCGCCGTCCAGGACCGGCTGGAGCCAGTCGAGATCGAACCGGCCGTTCTCGGGCTCCCAGGTCGACCACACCGACTCACCGACCCGGATGACGGTGAAGCCGGCGTCGGCCATCAGGTCCAGGTCGCTCTTGAGCCGGTCGGCGGGATGCGTGGGGGAGCCGTGGGCGGGCGCGTACTCGTGGTAGTACGCGGCACCGAACAGGACGCGGGCAGGCAGAGCCGCCATGAAGGGGAACCTCCGGGAGAAGTGGGGGAGTCGGTACGAGAGGTGAGGGTGGGAGGAGGCGGATGTCCTACTGCTTGACACCGCCGGTGGCCAGGCCGCTCTGCCAGTACCGCTGGAGCATCAGGAACGCCACGACCAGCGGGACGATCGAGATCAGGGAACCGGTCACCACCAGCGCGAGCATGTCGCTGCTGGCCCCGGCACCGCCGTTCTGCGCCTGCGCGGCCCAGGAGGCCAGGCCCACGGTGATCGGGTACAGATCGGGGTCGTTGAGCATGATCAGTGGCAGGAAGTAGTTGTTCCAGGTGGCCACCAGGGTGAACAGCAGGACCGTCACCACCCCGGGGCCCATCAGCCGCAGCGCGATCCGGAAGAAGATCCGGGCCTCGCCGGCGCCGTCGATCCGGGCGGCCTCCAGGATGCTGTCGGGGACGGCGTCCGCCGCGTAGACCCGCATCAGATAGAGGCCGAACGGGTTGACGAGGGAGGGCAGGATGATCGCCCACGGGGTGTTGGCGAGGCCCGCCTGCGCGAACAGCAGATAGGTCGGGATGGCCAGCGCGGTGGTGGGGACCATGACGGCACCGAGGACCAGGTTGAACGCGGCCCGGTCGCCGCGGAAGCGGTACTTGGCGAAGCCGTACCCCGCCGCGGCGGCGAGCAGCGCGGCGCCGACCGCGCTGATCCCGGCGTACAGCACGGTGTTGAGCAGCCAGCGCACGAAGACCCCGTCGTCCTGGGTGAGGGTCTCCTTGATGTTGGCCAGGAGCTGTGGGGTGTCGGAGAACCACAGCCCGAAGCTGTTGAACAGGTCCTGGGTGCTCTTGGTCGAGGCGACCAGCAGCCAGAACAGGGGGAGGAGGAAGTAGGCCAGGGCGGCCAGCATCGCGATCGTCAGCGGGGTGCTGCGGCGGGAGGTGGAGGGGGACGTAGTGGTGGACGTGGAGGTGGTCACGGGGTCCTCCGGCGGTTCGCGGTGAGCAGGACGCCGTAGGAGGCGATCACGATGATCAGGCCGAGGAGGAAGGAGACCGTGGCCGCGTAGTTGACCTGCTGGCCGGTGAAGGCGAGGGAGTAGGCGTAGAGGTTGGCGGTGTAGGAGCTGGTGATGACGTCCGGGGCGATCTTCATCAGCAGGTTCGGCTCGTTGAACAGCTGGAAGCTGCCGATGACCGAGAAGAGCAGCGTGAGCAGCAACGCCGGTCGCAGCGCCGGGAGTTTGATCGACCAGGCGATGCGCCAGGCCCCGGCGCCGTCCATCGCGGCGGCCTCGTACAGCTCGTGCGGGACGGTGCGCAGCGCGGCGTACAGGATGATCATGTTGTAGCCGACGAACTCCCAGGTCACGATGTTCGCCAGGCTCCCCAGCATCCAGCTCTCGCTGAGGAAGTTCGGGGCCGGCAGGTCCAGGTTCCGGCTCAGCTGGGCGAACGGGCCGAAGTCAGGGCCGTACAGATAGCCCCACATGAGCGCGGCGACGACGCTGGGCACGGCGTACGGGACGAAGATGCCCAGCCGGATCACCCGTGCGAGGCGCAGCAGACCGCTGTCGAGCGCGAGCGCGAACAGCAGGGCCAGCAGCAGCATCACCGGGACCTGGATCACGAAGAACAGCGCGACCCGGCCGACCCCGTGCAGGAACTGCGAGTCGCCGAAGGCCTTGGTGTAGTTGTCGAGGCCGACGAAGACGGTCCCGCCGATCAGCCGCTCCTGGAAGAGGCTGAGGTAGGCGGCGTAGCCGAGCGGGGCGAGGAACAGCAGGAGGAACAGCACCAGGAAGGGTGCGACGAACAGGGGTCCCGCCGAACGGCGGCGGCGTGTGGCGGCCATCTCGGTTCAGCCGCCCTTGACGGTGAAGCCCTGGTTCTTCGCGTACGTCGTCAGCCGTGACTGCCAGCTGCCGAGCGCCTTGACCGTGTCGGACTTGTCGGCGAGGGACTTGCCGACGGTCTCCGTCCAGTCGGTCGCCGCCTGGTCGAGGAACGGCGGCCACTGGAAGGACGGGTCGACGCTGGAACTGATGTCGGCGAAGACCTGGTTGACCTTCTGGCCGCCGTAGAACGACGGCGCGTCCGCGACGAACTCCGCGTCCGTGAGCAGGGCCTTGGTCGCCGGGAAGAAGAACTGCTCGGTGGCGAACATCTTCGCGCTGGCCGGGTCGCTGTTGAGGAACTGCGCGAACACGGCCGCCGCGATGGGGTTCTTGGTGGAGCGGATGACGGCGGTGGTCGAGCCGCCCCAGTTGCCGGAGCTGGGCTTGGACGCGTCCCACTGGGGGAGCGGGGCCGCGCGCCACTTGCCGGCCGTCGCCTTGGCCGAGCCGGAGAGGAAGGCCGGGCCCCAGGCCGCGGTGATCCAGGAGGCGTACCGGCCCTGGTTGAGGGCGGCGTACCAGGCGTCGGTGAAGTCGGGCTCGACGCTGATCACGCCCTCCTTGGCGAGCCCGCCCCAGTACGCGCCGAGCTTCTTGGAGACGGCGTCGTCGACGCTGATGGTGATGTCGCTCTTGCCGGAGGTCGCGTACGGCTTGGCGCCGGCCTGCCAGAGCAGTCCGTGCCAGGCGGCGGGCTGGTTGGCCGCGAGGTTGGTCAGATAGACGTCGGGGTCCGCCTTGTGCAGCTTGCGCGCCGCCTCCGCGAACTCGTCCCAGGTGCCCGGCACGTCGATGCCGTGCTTGTCGAAGATGTCCTTGCGGTACAGCAGTCCCATCGGCCCGGTGTCCTGCGGGATCGCCCACACCTCGCCGTCGCTTCCGCTGACCTGGCTCCACGTCCAGTCGACGAACCTGTCCTTCAACTCCGAGGCGCCGTACGGGCGCAGGTCCAGCAGACTGTCGGTGATCGTGAAGGTCGGGATCGCCTGGAACTCCATCTGCACCATGTCCGGGGCGCCGCTGCCGGCCTTCAGCGCGGTGCGCAGCTTGGTGTACTGCGGGGTGCCCTGACCGGCGTTGACGACCTTGATCCTGACGGCCGGGTACTTCTTCTCGAAGAGCGCGATCTCCTTGGCGATGTTCGGGACCCAGGTCCAGAACGTCAGCTCGGTCGGCGTCTTCATCGCCTTGTCGATGTCGGCCTGGCTGACCTTCTTCGTGGAGCCGGAGGCCCCGCCGGAGTCACCGCCGCCGCAGGCGGTCAGGGCCGCCCCGAGCGACAGGGCACCCGTGGTGGTGAGGAACAGCCGGCGGCTCATGGGAGAGGAGGCGGCGGCGGTGAACGCGTTTCTGGGCATGGTGAACTCCGGGCTGGTGGCGAGGGTGGTGGCACGCCCGATACGGACGTACGGAGATGTGCGGGAGGCGAGGGGACGCGACGAACCGGCTCCGGCGCGGACAGGGCCGGGAGCGCGTCCGGGACACGGGGTCGGCGGGACACCGGGTGCCGCGGGCACGGCGGGGGTCGCGGCCGGGGGGAGGGAGGGGCGTGGACACCTGAGGCAGTGCGGGGATCTGGCTCAGGAGACGCCGTGGGACACGGGGGCGGCCTCACGTCGAGCGGGTGAGGAGCGCGCCGGGGCGGCGGGGGCGTGACGGGTGGTGCGGCTCGTCCGAGGGGTCACGCGCCGGCCGTGCGGGGAGGGCGTACGGGCGGGGGAGGCGGTGGTCAGCGTCGCGTGGCGGTGCCTCCGTCCGGACTCGGCGGTGGCGCGGTCGAGGCGCGGACGACGAGGTCGACCGGTGGGTCGCTCGGCGGCAAGGGGTCCGCGCCGGGGTTCTCGATGGTGTGCACGAGACGCTTCAGCCCCTCCTGCGCCACGGCGTCGAACGGCTGCCGCACCGTGGTCAGGGGAGGAGTCACATAGGCGGCGACCGGGATGTCGTCGAAGCCGACGACGCTGACGTCCTCCGGCACCCGCCGCCCGGCCTCCGCCAGCGCGCGGATCAGACCGATCGCCATGTCGTCGTTGGCGGAGAACACGGCGGTGACGCCGGCGTCCTCGGCGAGGGCGCGTCCGGCCGCGTAGCCGGACGCGGCCGACCAGTCGCCCCGGACGACCTCGGGCACGTGCCTCCCGTGGGCCGTGAGTGTCGCCCGCCAGCCCTCCAGACGGTCCCGGGCGGCGTACCACCGCTGCGGACCGGCCAGGTGATGGACCGTCGTGTGGCCCAGCCCCAGCAGGTGTTCGGTCGCGGTGCGCGCCATCAGGTCGGCGCCGTCGCCCGCGTTCAGCACCGCGGGCGCGGTGAGGAACGGCGGGGCGCCGAGGACGAGCACCGGCACGGCGACCCGGGGAGCGGGGTCCCCGTCCCCCTCGGCCTCGTCGATCGGCTCGGAGACGACGATGCCGTCCACGCCCTGGTCGAGCAGCGAGTCCACGGCTCCCGCGATCCCCGCCGGATCACCCTCCACCGTGTTGACCACGCGGAGGGCGTACCCGGTGTCCCGGACCGCCCGTTCGACGCCCATCAGCAGCGAGGCCGGGCCGTACAGCGCCGTCCCCAGCGTCACCACCCCGATGGAGCGGGTCCGCCCCGAGGCCAGCGCCCGCGCGGCGTTGTTACGCCGGTAACCGAGCTGCTCGGCCGCGTCCAGGACCCGTCCGCGCACCTCGGCGGAGACATACGGCTCGTCGTTGAAGACCCTCGACACGGTCTTCTGCGAGACCCCGGCCAGCCGCGCCACATCCGTGCTGCTCGGCGCCGCGGGGCTGCCGCCCCGTCCTGTACCTCGCGTCATGACGCATGCCTCCCGGTGACCGTGTGGACCGAACCGATGATGTCAGACATCGCCTCTCTGACTGCGCTGTCATGTCTGCGTAGTCATGTCTACGCAGTCAGACGACCGTCGTCAAGGGTTCGGTACGGATCCGTGGGCCCGGCTGCCCGTCGGGGCCCGGCTACGCGTCGGGGGCCGCGTGGACGCGCTCCCCGTCCACGAAGGTCTGCAGGACCCGGGTGGCCGCGATCTCCTCGGGCGGGCCGGCGAACGGGTCGCGGTCGAGGACGACCAGGTCGGCGGCCCGGCCGACGGTGATGCTGCCGGTGAGGGTGTCCAGGTGGTTCGTGTGGGCGCTGCCCGCCGTGTACGCGGCGAGGGCCGTGCCGAGGTCGAGGCGCTGCCCGGGCAGGAACTCGGGGGTGCCCTCGGGGGCGTCGGGGGAGCGGCGGTTGACGGCGACGTGCAGGGCCTGCAGCGGGTCGGGGCTGCTGACCGGCCAGTCGCTGCCCGCCGCGAGCGTCGCCCCGGCCCGCAGCAGATCGCCGAACGGGTACTGCCGGGCGCCGCGTTCGGGGCCGAGGAACGGCAGGGTCAGCTCGTCCATCTGCGGTTCGTGCGCGGCCCACAGCATCTGCAGGTTGGCGCCGGCGCCGAGCGGGCGGAACCGCCGTACGTCGTCGGGGTGGACGACCTGGAGGTGCGCGAGATGGTGGCGGGTGTCCCGGTGCCCGTTCGTGGTGCGGGCGGCCTCGACGGCGTCCAGCGCCTCGCGCACCGCGCGGTCGCCGAGGGCGTGGAAGTGCACCTGGAAGCCGAGCGCGTCGAGTTCGGTGACGTACTTCTTCAGCTCGCCCGGTTCGACGAAGCTGATGCCGCTGCCACCGCTGTCGCTCTTGCTGGTGCCGTCCGGGGCGCAGCCGCAGCCGGTGAGATACGGGTCGAGCATGGCGGCCGTGTGGTTCTCGGCGATGCCGTCCTGCATGATCTTCACCGTGCCGGCCCGGAACCGGCCCCCGCTCAACTCCGCGCGCCGCGCGACGAGTTCGGGGATCTGCTCGGCACCGCGCTCACGGTCCCACCACAGCGCGCCGACGACCCGGGCGGTGAGCAGGCCCCGGTCCTGGGCCGTGCGGTAGGAGGGTGCCGGGTCGGTCATGTTGGCGTACGCGCCGACGATGGCGTCCTGCCAGGCGGTGACTCCGTGGGAGTGCAGCACGGCCTGGGCGCGCAGCAGGGCGGTCAGCTGTTCCTCGGGAGTGGGGTCGGGCACCAGCCGGCCGACGAGGTGGACGGCGCCCTCCTGGAGCATGCCGGTCGGGTTGCCGTCGGCGTCGCGTTCGATCCGGCCGTCGGCGGGGTCGGGGGTGCGGGCGTCGATGCCGGCCCGTTCCAGGGCACGGGAGTTGACCCAGGCGCCGTGATGATCGCGGTTGGGCAGGAAGACGGGCCGGTCGGGCACGATCGCGTCGAGCGCGGCGGCCGTGGGGGCGCCGCCGGGGAACGCCTCCAGGGACCAGCCGCCGCCGGTGATCCACTCGGCGTCCGGGTGCGCGTCGGCGTACGCCCGGATCCGCCGCAGATACTCGGCGGGGTCGACCGTGTCGGCGAGATGGCACAGGCCCAGTTCCAGGCCCGCGCCCTGCGGGTGGACATGGGCGTCCTGGAAACCGGGCAGCAGCAGCCTCCCGGCGAGGTCGACGACCTCGGTACCGGGCCCGATGAGCGCGTGCACCTCGTCGTGGCCGACGGCGACGATCCGCCCGCCGCGCACGGCCACGGCGGTGGCACGGCTCCGGGCGGGATCGACGGTGTGGACGGGCCCGCCGGTGAGGACGAGATCGGCGGGGCCCGTGACCTGAGACTGCGACATGCGGATGGACTCCATGGGAGATACGGGGGATGGAGGTACGGGAGATGGAGATACGGGAGATGTGGGGGGGCGAGGGAGAGCGCGGGCGGGCTCAGACGGCGGTGTGGTCCATCGGCAGGGCGATGGCCTCGGCGTCGGTGCCCTGACCGGTGGTGAAGTACGGCGACCGGCGGACGTACTTGGCGACCGCGGCCATCACCAGACCCGCCAAAACGATGACAGCGGGCAGGGAGAACATGAACCACCCGTTGTCGGGGCTCAGTTCGAAGTGGTCGCTCATGGTGAGGTACGAGTATCCGAGGTAGCCGCCGAGGCCCAGCAGCACCAGCCCGGAGACGGCGGGCACCCCCACCGCGAGCAGCGCCTCCCGGGGCCCGTCGCGGAGGGCGGACCGGAAGCGGACGGCACAGGCGAGCGCGGTGAGGCCGTAGTAGAGGGCGACGAGCAGACCGATGGCGTTGACGGCGGCCAGCAGCATGTCGCTCAGCCGGGGGAGGGCGACGGCCAGCAGGGCGATCACGGCGGCGATCGACAGGACGACGACCGTCCCGGCGGCGGGGGTGCCGTAGCGCGGGTGCACCCGGGTCCACAGCGGGCCCATGGTGCGGTCCCGGCCCATCGCCAGCAGCCCGCGGGCCGTGGGGATCAGCGTGGACTGCACGGAGGCCGCGGCCGAGAACATCAGGGCCACCAGCGGCAGCGTCGCCCAGGGCTCGGCGGCCAGTTTCTGCCCCAGGTACGGCAGGGCCTGCGGGCCGTTCTCGATCAGTTCGGCGAGGCTCATCTCGCGCTGGAAGGCGACCGAGGCGAAGAGGAACAGACCCAGCATGGCGAAGAGCGCGATCAGTCCGCCGCGGGCCGCGTCGCCCGGCTCCCTGGTCTCCTCGTTGACGCTGAACGCCGCGTCCCAGCCCCAGAAGAAGAACACCGCGAGGACCATGCCCTGGGCGAAGGTGGTGCCGTCGCCGATCTCGAAGGGATTGAACCAGGACAGGGAGAAGGACTGCTCGCCGGTGACGAGGGCCCAGCCGCAGAACCCGATCAGCACCGCGTACTCGAAGACGAGCAGCGCGAACTGGAAGCGGGTGGTGGCCCGCATACCGGTGACGGCGAGGGCGGTCAGACCGAGCAGGAGGACCAGTCCGACGGCCGTGCTGACACCCGTGGACCCCGGGTCGAGGGCGATGCCCGCGAGGCTGGTCAGCCCGGCCTTGTTGGCGAACACCAGGACGACCGAGCCCATGACGGCGCTGGTGTAGGCACAGAAGATGACCGAACCGACGATCGTGACCCAGCCGGTCAGGAAGCCGGGCCAGGGGCCGAGGGTCTTGCCGACCCAGGTGTAGCCGTTGCCGCAGTTGGGCTCCGAGCGGTTGAGACGGGCGTAGGCCGTGGCGATGCCGAGCACCGGCAGGAAGGCGAGGAGCAGGAGCACGGGGCCCTGCAGACCCACGATGGTCGCGATCGTGCCCATGCCGATGGCGATGCTGGTGGTGGCGGCCGTGCTGGAGGCGGCGATGGCGACACCGTCGACCACGCCGAGGGAGCGCCGCAGCTGCGTGGCGGATCCGGTGGATCCGGTTGACCGGGTGGATCTGGAGGACATGAAGGGCTCCTCGTGGGGAGGGGACGAGGTTAAGCCGCGCGGGACTGTGATGGAACACCCGGCGTTCTCCTTGCGTCAATGCTGTTGACATAAGAACGCCCCGGCCCTTCACTGCCGGTACGTCCACCGGCCGACAGGAGCCCTCCGATGCCCAGCCGAGTCCCGCAGGAACGCAGACGGCGCCGCCCCACCCGCTCGGGTGTCGTGCTGTCGGAGGAGCTGATCGTGGAGACCGCGCTGCGGCTGATCGGCGAGCACGGCCCGGAGGCACTGAGCGTGCGCAGACTCGGTACGGCCCTGGGCTGCGACCCCAGCGCCCTCTACCGCTACTTCCACGGCACCGACGACCTGGTGCTCGCCATCGCCGACCGCATCATCGGCGACACCATGGCCGGCTTCGTCCCCGGCGACGACTGGGTGGCCGCGCTGCGCGAGATGGCCCTGCGGGTCCGCGCCGGATACCTCGCCCACCCCCGCGCGGCGGCCTTCGCCGCGTACCGGGTGACCCGGCGCCCCAACGAGATCCGCGCCGTCGACACCGGCATCGGACTGCTGCTCGCGGCGGGCTTCGCACCGGCCGACGCGACCCGCCTCTATCTGACCTTCATCGACACCGTGCTCAGCCACGCGGCCATGGAGGCGGCGTTCCAGGCGCTCCCGCGCGGGCAGCGTGAGGCCGACGAGCGGGCGTGGGGCGAGGTCTACCAGGGGCTCGACCCGGCGGCGTACCCCGCCCTGACCGCCGTGCAGCGGGAGCTGCGGAGCATGGGCGGCAGTTCCTTCGAGGAGGCCGTGGACCTGCTGCTGGAGGCGCTTGCGGCGCGGGCCCCGGCGAGGTGAACCCCCGGCCCGGCCGTCCGGCCGTCCGCGGGCGGTCGCCGTGCCGACCGGGACCGCCCGGGGTGTTGCTCATCTCACCCTTCCCCGAGCGGTGTTCGGCGTCGGCCGGGCTCGACGGCCGGTAGCGTCTTGGCGTCGGAGGAAGCAGCGGAAGCAAGGGTGCCGGGGGTCCAGTGGTGATGCGGCGAGTGGCGGCGGCCGTCGTGCTGCTGGCCGCGACGCTGCTCCTGCACCTGGCCACCCCGCACCACCCGGCCACCCCGCCCGACGCCTCCCCCGGGATCGCCTCCGCCGCTGTGACGGGTCCCGACGCCGTGACGGGGTCCGTTGTCGTGACGGGTTCCGCCGTCGTGACGGGTTCCGTCGTCGTGATGGGTTCCGCGCAGGCCAAAGAAGGGACGGCGGCGCATCACGAGGCGTCCGCCGACACACTCGTCCGGCCTGCGCGCGCGGACCGGCCCCGGACGGAGCCGACGACCGCCGTCGCCGGCCCGACCGACGCTCCGGCCGACGCCCGCCCTGCCTCCGGTACGACCCGGCCCCGTACGGCGAGGGACTCCCGGACCCCGAGCACCGGGGCGGCGCCCACCCCGAGCGCCCTGCAGACGTTCCGCCACTGACGGGCCGCGTGCGGCCCGCCTCCCGACATCCCGCCGGGCCGCACGTCTCTTCGCACCCCTTCCCGTTCACGAAGAGCACGAGGCCGACCATGCCCATCCCGCCGACCACGCGGTCACCCATCGAGCACGTCCGCACCTTCACCGGCCCGGCGCGCGGCGCCCTGTCGGTCGCGGCCCTGGCCCTGCTGACCCTGACCCTCGCCACGGCCTGCGGCGGGGGAGGGGACGACGACGCGGCGGCCGACCGCAGGGCCTCGAAGACCCCGGCGATGTCCGCGGCACCCGAGGCCGGTGTCGTGGCACCGGCGAAGGTCGAGGTGATCGCCGAACTGACCGGCTGCAAGCCCAAGATCCGCATCGACGCGGACGAACTGCGGCAGGGCGTCTGCCACACGCCCGAGGTCGACTACCTCGTCACCACCTTCCCGGAGGAGAAGTACAAGGAGACCTGGCTGGAGTCCGCCGCGATCTACGGCGGCAAGTACCTCGTCGGCGCACGCTGGGTCGTCAGCGCCAAGCCGGAACTGCTGGAGGGGCTGCGGGCCAAGCTCGGCGGGACCGTGCGCGAACTGAGCGGCCTGGGCCCCAGCCCGGCCCCGAGCACGTCGTAGCACCCGGAGCGACCTCGCCACCACCCCCTCCACGTGCGGTCCTGCCCGCACGTGCCCCCACCCCTCCGGAGGCTGCTTCCCATGCACACGGCATCGCGCCGGGCCAGGACACCGCTGACCGCGCTGCTGCTGGTCGGCGCCGTACTCGCCCTCCTCCTCGGCGGCGCGGGACCCGCCTCCGCGCACGCCGCCCTGAGCGATTGCGACCCGGCCGACACCGCCGTCCTCAAGACGGCCCCGACCCAGGTGACGCTCACCTTCACCGAGGCCGTCAGCCTCTCCGACGGCTCCCTGCGCGTGCTGTCGCCGAAGAACGAACGCGTGAACGACGGTCCCGTCCGGCGTGCGGACGGCCGGTCGAACACCGCCCAAGTGCCGCTCTCCGACGACCTGTCCGACGGCACCTACACCGTCGCCTGGCGCGTGGTCTCCGCCGACAGCCACCCGATCGCCGGCGCGTTCACCTTCTCCATCGGGGAGCCGTCCGCCACCACCGCCGAGGTGGCGGACGGCTCCCCGGACGACACCCCGCTCTCCCGCCTCTACGGAGTCTTCCGGTACATCGCCTACAGCGGTCTCGCCCTGCTCATCGGCGTCGCCGTCCTCGTCGTCGTCTGCCGCCCCGCCGGCGCCGCCCTGCGCCGACTGCGCGTCCTGCTGGTGGGCGGCTGGGCGGCGCTGTTCGCCTCCACGGCCGTACTGCTGCTGCTCCGGGGTCCGTACGAGACCGGTGAGGGGATCGGGGCGGTGGCCGACCTGTCGCTGCTGGGCCGGACGGCCACGGGCCGCACCGGGACCTCCCTGCTGACCCGGCTGGTGCTGCTCGCGGTCGCGGCGGTTCTCCTCGGACTGTTCCGGTCCCGGCTGCGTCGCCGCCGAACGGCCGAAAGGGCGGCCGGGGCGGGCGACCTGTTCCCGACGGGACGCCCGGTGGCTCTCCCCGTGGCTCTCTTCTCCGTGGCCCTGGCCCTCACCTGGGCCGCCGCCGAACACGCCTCGGCCGGAATCCAGGTCCCCGTGGCGATCCCGGTCTCCGTCCTGCATCTGCTGGCCATGGCGGTGTGGCTGGGCGGCCTGACCGCCCTGACCGCCGTCCTGTTCCGGGCACCCGCCGGCCCCACGCTCCCGGCGGCGGCCCTGGCCCGCTTCTCCCGGCTGGCGTTCGCCGCGGTCACCGTCCTGGTGGTCACCGGCGTGTACCAGTCCTGGCGGCAGGTCGGCTCCTGGAGCGCGCTCACCGACACCGACTACGGCCGTCTGCTCGTCCTCAAGGTCGGTGCCGTGGTGGTGGTGTTGGGGGCGGCGGCGTTCTCCCGGCGCTGGACGGCGGATCTCGGCCGGGCGCAGGGGAGCGAGGCGCTCGCCGAGGTCGAGCCGCGCGTGCGGGTGCGGGTACCCGAGAACGTGGGTGCGTCGTCCGGCGAGGGCGTCGCCCAGGGTGGTGGTGACGGTGACGGCGACGCCGGCGGTGGGGGTGTGGCGGAGCCGCGTCCCCCGTCCGGCCCCGTGGTCGACTCCGACCGCCACCGGCGCCGGCTGCGCGGGCTGCGCCGGTCGGTCGCCGTCGAGGCGGTGATCGGGGCCGTCGTGCTGGTGATCACCACGATGCTCACCGGGACCCAGCCCAGCCGCGCCGCCGCCGCGACGGGCGGCGGCGCCGGGGTGACCGGGCTGCGGCAGCCGCCCGCGAGGGTGGTGACCGTGCCCTTCGACATGGGCAAGCCGAACAGTGACGGCAAGGTGCAGCTCACCTTCGAGCCGGGCACGGTCGGCGAGAACGTCGTCGAGGCCCTGGTGTTCGGACCCGACCAAGGCGTGGCCACCGTCCCGGAGTTGCGTCTGACGCTCACTCATCGCGCCCAGCGCATCGGCCCGTTGGACGCGAAACTCGTCGACCAGGGCGGCTACTGGTCCACGGACAGCCTGCGCCTCCCGCTGCCCGGCACCTGGACGCTGCGGCTGACCGTGCGCACCACCGAGATCGACCAGGTCACCGTCACCGAGAACGTCGACATCAGGCCCCTGCCCGACTGACCGAGGCGCCCCCGCCCAAAGAGCGCCGAGGTGCCCCCGCCCAAAGAGGGCGGGGGCAGGATCAGCCGATCAGCTCTGTGGCGCGACGCCACGGCGCCTGATCAGCCACCACACCCCGCCTCCCGCGAGGAGCAGGGCCACGGCCACCCCGCCGATGACCGGGCCCGCCGAACCGCCGTCGTCCTCGGCGGCGGAGTCGGATGCGGGCTCCGACTCCGTGGCCCCGGTGGTGACTTCGGCGGCGGGTTCGGAGGCCGGTGCCGTCGGGGTCGGGGTCGTGCTCTCCGCGGTGTCCGAACCGGGGGCCGGGCCGACCGGTTCGGCGCCGGGGGCGGCCGCCTTCAGCCGCAGAACCGGCGCGGGCTGTTCGGGTTCCTCGCCGCCCGTGGGCAGTTCGATCCAGCGCGAGATCTTCCCGTCCTCGTAGACCTCGACGGTCCTGAACGCGACCTCGTTCGCGTCGGGCAACTGCCGTACCTGGATGGTGTGTTCGGCGTCGACCCCGACCTTCATGGCCGGGCCGCCGACGGTGTACCCGTCGTCGGTGGCCTTGAGCTTCCAGCCCTTGGGGGCCTCGGTGAGCCTCACATCACCGGGGGCGATGCCCTCGGGCAGGACGACGCGGAGTTCGGTGAAGCCCGCCTCGTCGGACTCGGCCTCGGAGACGAAGGTGAGGGCGACGTTCTCCGCGAGGGCCTGGGGCTTGTCGGCCTCGACCTCCGCGTGGGCGGCGGCCGGCCCGGCGAGCGCGAGGACGGCCGTCAGCGCGGCGGCCCCCACGAGCGCGGCACGACGGCCGGCCCGGGGGCGTACATATGTGGACACGCGGGGCGTGCGGAACGCGGTGGACACAGGGGAGTTCCTTGCTGGTGGGAGACGAGCCGGACCCGCGACGGACATGCCGGGGCCGGTGAAGGACCGAGGAGCGCTCCCCGCGCGGTGGTCCCCTGCGCACCACCGCGTGCTCCAGCACCTTCTTCCCCTCGGGAGGTGACACGGCGTACGCGCCGACGCCCTGCCGACCGTGCGGCCGGGGCAGGAACCGGTCCGGATCGGCGACGGGCCGGGGCCACACCCGGGCCAGGGCCGTGGCGGCGGCCCCGGCCAGCGTGCGCAGTGTGCCGAGCGCGGCGGTCAGCCGGGCGTCCGCCCGGTGCAGCAGCCAGGCCACGGCCAGCGCGGCGGCCAGGTGCACCGTCGTCATCGCCGCCCCGGCGTGATGCCAGGCGTGCCCGTCCCCCGCCATCGTGGCGAGGTGCCCGGCGTGCCCCGCGTCCGCCATGTGTGCCAGGTCCGCCGTGTGCCCCGGCATCGCCGAGGGCGGGTCGCCGTCGGCGCGGGACAGCGCCAGATGCAGCACTCCCTGTGCGGCCAGCGTGAACACGACGGTCGCGGTCGACGAGTAGCGCCGCCGCGCGAGCGGCCACACCGCGGCGCACTGGGCCACGACCAGCGCGCCCAACAGCCGCCAGGGCACCGACTCTTCGGTGATCGCGTGGTGGCCGAGGACGGCGAGCACGGTGCCGAGCACGGCGAACAGTCCGGCCCGCGCGCACGCTCCCGCACGGCTGGCCGGACCCTCTCCGGGACGCCGGTCACACCCGGTCATCACGGCCGGGCGAGCCGGTGGGTGGCAGGGGCGCTCATCTCGTCGAATACGTCGGGCCGCTCGGGCTCGTTCACAGCGGTGCCGGGGTGCGTCATCGGCCGGCGGCCTCCAGTCGCTCGTCGATGAGGGCCTTGAACGCCTCGTAGGAGCCGGGTGTCCGGATCATCGTGCCGTCGACGAAGAAGGTCGGGGTGCCCTGGACACCCAGGCCGAGCCCGTCGCGCTGGTCCGCCCGGACGCGTCCGGCCGTCTCCGGATCGGCGAAGTCGGTGTCGTACCGCCGCATGTCCAGGCCCAGTTCCTCGGCGAGGCCGCGGAAGACGGACGCCTTCCACTCCTGGGACTCGCCCCACTCCTCCTGGGTGGTGAAGAGCTTGCGGTACATGCCCTCGAACTCGCCCTGCCGGGCGGCGGCTTCGGCGGCGCGCGCCGCGGGCTCGGCGTTGCGGTGGCCCGGCATGGGGAAGTAGCGGGCGACGAAGGTGACCCGGTCGCCGTACTCCTCGCGCAGCCGCTCCACGACCGGGTACATCGCGCCGCACGCCTCGCACTCGAAGTCGAGGAACTCCACGACGGTCAGCTCGCTCTTCTCCGGCCGGGTGAGACGGTGACTGGTGTCCCGGACGGGCATGGCCTCGGCGGCGGGTTTCACGTCCAGGCCGCCGGAGTCCCGGCCGCCGGGTGAGACCAGCACGAACGTGCCGAGCGCGGCGGCGAACGCGGCCACGATCACCGCGGCGGCGAACAGGTGCTTCTTCAGCTCGTTGAACTTCTTCATGATTCCTCGGGCGTCGTGGGCGTCGTGGGCGTCGTGGGCGTCGTACGTGTCGTGGGCGTTGCGGGAGAGCCGGGTGGGACAGGTGAGTTGGGCGCGGCGGGCCGGGCGGGCCGGGCGGGCCGGGCGGGCCGGGCCGGGCGGCGGTCGCGGGCGTGGAGGCTCGCCAGGTAGGCGTTGTAGGCGGCGAGGGGGTCGCCCGCGTCGCCGCGGTCGATCTGCCGGTCGACCCGGCGGGCCTCGCGCTGGTCGGAGCGGACCCACTGGACGGCCAGGATGATCGTGGTGATCAGGACGGGGATGTCCCCGGTGGCCCAGGCGATCGCACCCGCGTCGTACTGGTCGTCCAGCGGCTCCGGCACCCACGGCCGGTCCAGCAGCGACCACCAGCCCTCACCGATCAGGGCGGTGGAACTCATCAGCGAGATGCTGAACCACGAGTGGAACGGCATCGTCAGGATCAGCACGAACAGCCGTCCCAGATGCGGCGGCCGACGCGGGCCCGGATCGATGCCGATGACGACCCAGAAGAACAGCAGCCCGGCGGCCAGGAAGTGCAGCAGCATGACCACATGGCCGAGGTGGCTGCGCATCAGCGTCTCGAACAGCGAGGTGTGGTAGACCGCGAAGGCGCTGCCGACGAACAGGACGCTCGCCACCACCGGATGCGAGAGCAGCTTCACGTAGCGGCTCCGCAGGAGCTTCAGCAGCATCTCGCGCGGCCCGTCCGGCTCGCCCCGGGGCGCGGCGGGCAGGGCCCGCAGGGCGAGGGTGGCGGGCGCGCCGAGGACGAGCAGGATCGGCACCGTCATCGCGAGGATCATGTGCTGGCCCATGTGCACGCTGAACAGCACCTTGCCGTACACGGCCAGCCCGCTCATCGTCGCCACCACGGTCACCGCGAGGCCCAGCAGCCAGGAGACCGTGCGCCCGACCGGCCACTTGTCGCCCCGGGCGCGCAACTTCCGTACGCCCGCCAGGTACAGCAGCGCCGCGGCGGCCGTACCGAAGGCGAACAGCGGGTCGAAGTGCCACTGGGTGAACAGCGGGGTCCACGGGAAGTCGCCGAGCGGCGGCGGCATCGCGAAGCCCAGGAGTTCCTCGGCGGGTGAGACGGCCGCGTCGCCCGCTCCCGGCGGCGGGGTGCGGGACAGGCCGACGGCGAGGCCCATGGCGGTGGCCATGAGCAGCAGTTCACCGGCCGCCAGCCGCACGAACGCGCCCGGGCCGCCGTCCCGCAGGGCGGGCAGCGCGCGACGCCGGTGCCAGTGGCCGACGCAGCCGAGCAGGACGAGGGCCAGCGCCTTGCCGAGCACCATCAGCCCGTACCGGCTGGTGAACAGCTCGCCCGGGGACGGGAGCCGGACGACCGTGTTGACGACACCGCTGGCCGCGACCGCGACCAGGGCCCCGGCGGCGAGCGGGCCGAAGCGCCGGGCCGCGTCCGCCGCGCCCTCCTCCCGGCGCGCGACGACCACCAGGAGGAAGAGCAGACCGCCGACCCACACGGCCGCGCCGACCATGTGCAGGGCGAGGCTGGTGACGGCGGCGTCGTGATCGCCGGCCGCGGCCGAGTGGCCGGTGAAGACGGGCGGCAGGAGCCCGGCGAGGGCGACCAGGAGCGCGAGCCGTGCCCAGCGGGCGGTGGAGACGCCCACGCAGCAGGTCGCGATCAGCGCCGCCGCACCCGTCATCAGCGCGTACGAGCGGCCCTGGGCGTCCGTGACGACGAAGTCCGCCAGCACGGCCGGGTCCATGACCTCGCCGACGGGCCGGGCGAACAGGTCCGAGAGCGTGAACACGAGGGTGGCGGCCGACGCGACCGCCCAGGACGCCGCTGCCACCACGGCCCAGTCGAGATAGCGCGACTGCGTCGTGCCGAGCCGTCCGCCGCCCGGCAGCAGCACCACGACCAGCAGCAGCGCGCCGACGGTCGCCACGGCCGACGCGTCCGCCACCGTACGGGCCACCGGCAGCCCCCACGCGGTCCACGCCCCGGCGTCCCCGATCCCCGGAACCGCGACCGCGCCACCGCCCCCGACCCGAACGGCGACCACCGTCACGACGACGGCGAGACCGAGCGCCGAGGCCAGGAGCAGGGGCAGGGGCAGGGGCAGCGGAGAGCACCACCTTGGCCTTGCCTTCCCCCGGGCGGCCGTCTCGCCGGCCGACCCGTTGATCATTTCCGCGGTCCGCTCACTCGCCATGACCGGCCCGCTTCCGCCGCGCCAGGTACGCGCCCCCGCCCGCCGCCAGGAGCAGCGCGCCCCCGCCGGCCAGCGCGACCACCGGGGCGCCGGCGGTCGACCCGCCCTCCTCGCCTCTCTCCTCCTTCTTGTCCTTCTTGTCCTTCTCGGTGGTGCCGGTGGGCTGTGCCGTTCCCGGTGACGGGCTCGCGTCGCCCGCTTCCTCCACCGTGAACGTGTAGGAGCCGGAGACCGGATGCCCGTCGGCGGAGACCACCCGGTACCCCACGGTGTAGCGCCCCGACGGTGACCCCGGGCCGAGCGCGAGGGTGACCGTCCGCCCGTCGACCCGGGGGGCGCCCGCTGACGCGGACTTCCCGTCGGGCCCGGTGACGGCGACCTTGGCGTACTTCTGTGTCATCTCGTCGCTGAAGGTCAGCGTGACGCGCGTGGGCGGTGCGGTGAGGGAGGTGTTCCTGCCCGGGGAACCGTCGTCGAGCGCGGTGTGGGCCACGGCTTGTGGGCCGGTGGCGGCGAGGACCGCCAGGGCGGTCGCGGGTACGGCCAGGACGCGTGCCGCGCTGCGGGCGGCACGCCGGTGGAGGGCGTTCATGGTGCGGGACTCTCTGTGTCCCCCGGCAGGGAGACGGCCGGGGCGAGGGGACCGGCGTGCCCGGCGGCAGGCCTCACCCCATGCCCGTCAGGGCAGGCGAGGACCGCCGGTCGGCATCGGCCGGAGAAGGACGAACGGGCCGTGCCCGAGACGCGGGGGAGCCCGGCCCTCGTTCAGCCGCGCCGGCAGCGCCGACCTCGGCGGCGCGCCGCTCTCCGGCATCGCGGGCTGCGGCCCGGCCTCGTGACGGCCGCTCAGCAGCGGCCACAGGAACACCAGCAGACGCCGTACGAACGTCAGCAGCGACCTGCTCTGCCACAGCAGACGCTCGGCGAGGCCCAGCAGACGGGCGGAGAGCAGCAGCGTGACCACATGACCGGCCAGCAGCACGCCGCTGGGCGGGCCGGAGGCGGCCTGGTGCTCCAGCAGGGCGGCGGGGCCACCGCCGGTACCCTCCCGCGCGGCGATCGCCGTGCACGCCCCGGGGAGGGCGTACGCCGCGTGGTAGGCGAGCTGCGCGGCGGTGAACACGCCCAGCAGCTGGGTGTCCGTCAGCCTGCGCCGGGTCAGTACCGCCGCACCGGGCACGGCCACCGCCGCCATGCCGGCCACGATGATCCACCGGGGGACATGGCACTGCGCCAGCACATGTCCGGCCAGCGGCAGCAGCACGCACAGCACCGCCAGCACACCGGCCCGCAGCCCACGCAGCCCACCGGAAGCCGGGGAGCCGGCTCCTCGTGGAGAGTGCGGAAGCATGCGTGGGGACTTTCGACAGCCGTCCGGGGCGGACGGGGAGCGGACGTCACGGGCGGACGAGGTGGACCGACGACCCGGGCGGACGATCCGGGCGGACGATCCGGCCGCGGGCCACGAGCAGCGTACCGACCACCGTGCCCCTCCTCGGCGACGGGGGCGGCGGGCAGCCCACGGCGGTCGGCCGCCGCTGCGTCGTGTGGCACGTTCTACGTCCCACCGGCCTCGACGGCCCGCGTGGGCGCGTCAGGCGCGGGGCGGTGCGGTGCTGCCGCGGGGCACCAGACGAGGGGTGGACGCCATGACGACGGCGCGGTCGCGTCGCTTCTCGACACGCTCCAGCAGCAGCCGGGCGGCCGTCTCGCCCATCATGGCCCCGGCCTGGTCGACGCTGGTCAGGCTCACCGGCGCCAGGGCGGCCACGGAGGTGTTGTTGTAGCCGGCCAGCGAGAGGTCGTCGGGGATGCGCAGGCCGAGTTCGGCGGCGGCGCGGAAGACGCCGGTCGCGGCGACGTCGGCGCCCGCGAAGATCGCGGTGGGCGGGCGCGCGGAGCTGAGCAGTTCCATGGCCCCCTGGTAGCCGCCCTCGTCCGAGTACCCCGAGTGCACGATCCGGGCCAGGTCCGCCAGACCGTGCCGGGCCATCGCCGCGCGGTAGGCGGCCCGTACGTGGTGTTCCGGCCGCTGTTCCCAGCGTGTGCCGCGCACCGTCGGATGCGACAGATGGGCGATGTCGCGGTGTCCGAGGGCGGTGAGGTGGTCGAGGACGAGGTCGACGCCGGCTCCGTCCTGGTTGACCACGCAGTCGTAGGCCGGGGACGGGTCGTGATGGCCGATCACGACCGTCGGCACGTCGGCGGCGAGACGGACCACCTCGGGGCGGGGCACGGCCGGCGCGATCAGGAGCAGACCGTCCATGCGCCGGTCGACCATGGCGTGGATCAACCGGGTCTGGTCCTCCTTCTCGGCGGAGCCGCTGGAGCCGAGGAACAGCGCGTACTCGGTGCCCCGCAGAGCGGTGTTCATGCCGTCCAGCAGATCGGCGTAGAACGCGTTGCGGATGCTCGCGAGGAGCACGCCGAGCGTGTAGGTGCGGCCCCGCATGCCGCGGGCGGCGGCGTGCGGGCGGTAGTCCAGCTCGGCCATGGCCGTCCGGACCCGCTCACGCATCGCCGGGCTCACCCCGTAGGCGTCGTTGAGGACCTTCGACACCGCCGAGGTCGACACGCCCGCGCGGCGCGCGACATCGCCGATCGTCACCCGCTTCGAACCGCCCGCCGCCGACACCCGGCCCACCTCCGCCGCTCCGCACCGTCGCCGCTTCCGGCCTTTCGGGAACGTTACACGCAGACTCCTTGACGTTTTCGCCTTCCTCACCTCAATCTTTGGGCGTCCCTTTGTGGCACGTTCCACACAATCCAGTACCGGCATCAGCACCCTGATGCCCGACCCCGGGCCCCGCTGGAGCCGTGTCGCGGGTTGAAACGTTTCAATCAGTGGAGGAGAGCCCCCATGCCCGGCATCACCCGTCGGTCCGCACTGCGTTCGGCCATAGCCGTCGCCCTCGCTCCCACGCTGGGCTCCGTGACGCTGCCCCGGCTCGCCGCCACCGCCTCGGCGGCCGTGGCCTGGACCGCCAAGTGGATCTGGGCGCCCTCCAGTTCGGCGAACCAGTGGGTGGCCTTCCGCAGATCGTTCACCCTCGCCTCCGCACCGTCGAGGGCGGTGACACGGATCGCGGCCGACTCCAAGTACTGGCTGTGGGTGAACGGCACGCTGGTGGTCTTCGAGGGCGGGCTCAAGCGCGGCCCCAACCGTACGGACACCTACTACGACGAGATCGACCTCTCCCCGTACCTGAAGAGCGGCGACAACACCCTTGCCCTGCTGGTGTGGTACTTCGGCAAGCAGGGCTTCTCGCACAACAGCAGCGGCAAGGGCGGACTGCTCCTCCAGTCGGACATCGAGGCCGGTTCGACGACCACCCGGCTGGTCAGCGACACCGGCTGGAAGCACACCGTCCACCCCGGCTACTCGAACGACACCAGCGGCACGCAGGTCAACTTCCGGCTGCCCGAGTCCAATGTGCACTACGACGCCCGCGCCGCCGCCGTCATGACGGGCTGGCGGTCACCCGGGTTCGACGACAGCCGCTGGACGGCGCCGGCCGACTTCGGTGCCGCGGGCTCCGCGCCCTGGAACGGCCTTGTCGAACGGCCGATCCCGCAGTTCCGCCACTCCGGTCTGAGGTCCTACACCAACGCCGCGTCCCTGCCCGGCACCGGCCAGGGCTCCACCGCGATCTCGGCCACCCTGCCGTCCAACCTCCAGGTGACCCCGTTCCTGAAGGTGGACGCCCCCGCCGGCGCGGTGATCGGCGTCCGGACCGACCACTACGACGACGGCGCGGGTCTGACCGGTATCGAGCCCGGCACGCAGTACAACATGCGTGCCACGTATGTCTGCTCCGGCGGCGTGCAGGAGTTCGAGTCACTGGCGTGGATGAGCGGTACGGCGGTGCGGTACACGATCCCCGCGGGGGTGACCATCCTGGAGCTGAAGTACCGCGAGAGCGGGTACGACACGGACTTCGCCGGATCCTTCAGCAGCAGTGACGCGTTCCTGGACACCCTGTGGACCAAGGCGGCCCGCACCATGTACGTCAACATGCGGGACAACTACATGGACTGCCCCACCCGTGAGCGCGCCCAGTGGTGGGGCGACGTGGTCAACCAGCTCAAGGAGGGCTTCTACACCTTCGACACCCGGTCCCACGCCCTCGGCGCGAAGGCCATCGCCCAGCTCGCCGCCTGGCAGAAGTCCGGCGGCGCTCTGTACTCGCCGGTCCCCACGACGATCTGGACCGCCGAACTGCCGGTGCAGATGCTGGCCTCGGTGTGGTCGTTCTGGACGTACTACCTCTACACCGGCAACGCGGACGCCGTCACCGTCGCCTACCCGGCGGTGAAGAAGTACCTGAACCTGTGGACCCTGGACGGCGACGGCCTGGTGAACCACCGCGCCGGGGACTGGGACTGGGAGGACTGGGGCTCGAACATCGACGCCCGGGTCCTGGACAACTGCTGGTACTACCTGGCGCTGGACACCGCCGCCAAGCTCGCCGGCCTCAGCGGCAACGCCGGGGACGTGGCGGGCTGGACGTCCCGCCGGGACAGCATCCGGGCCAACTTCGACCGCGTCCTGTGGAACCCCTCCCGCGGCGAGTACCGCTCACCCGGCTACACCCACGACACCGACGACCGCGCCAACGGCCTGGCCGTCGTCGCCGGTCTCGCCCCCGCCTCGCGGTACAGGGCTGTCACCGAGGTACTGCGCACGCACCTCAACGCCAGCCCCTACATGGAGTTCTACGTCCTGGAGGCGCTCTACCTCATGGGCGCGGCCACGGTCGCCGAGGAACGGATGCGCAACCGCTTCGCCGCCCAGGTGGCCGACCCCGACTGCCACACCCTGTGGGAGCTGTGGGACAAGGCCGCGGGCACCGACAACCACGCCTGGAACGGCGGCCCGCTGTACGCCCTGTCCGCCTATGCCGCCGGTGTCCGCCCCACCGAGCCGGGCTGGGAGACGTACGAGGTGATCCCGCGGACCGGCACGCTCACGAAGATCAGCACAGTGACGTCCACGGTGGAGGGGGACATCCGCTTCGGCATCACCCGAGACGGAACGCGGGTGACGGTGACCCTCACCTCCCCGGGCGGAACGACCGCGCGGGTCGGTGTGCCCACCTACGGCGGCGCGTCCCCGGTCATCGAGGCGGGTGGCACCACCGTCTTCACCGCGGGCTCCGCCACCGGGAACGTCGGCGGACTGCGCTATGACGGCAAGGACTCCGCGTATGTCTACTTCCTTCTCCAGCCGGGCACCTGGACGCTCACGGCGACGGGCGTGGGCCGTCTCGACGATCTCGCCCTCGGGCGGCCGGTCACCAGCAACAACAGCCTGGAGAACGGCGAGTGGGGCAGGAACCGGCTCACCGACGGCAGGCTCACCGGCGTGTCCGGCGCGCGAGGCTACACCAGCGGCGAGTTCACCTCCGCAGAGGTGAGCGCGAACCCGGTCTGGGTCGAGATCGACCTCGGCGCGGACACCGACCTCGACGCCGTACGCCTCTTTCCGCGCACCGACACCCCGGCCGCCGGCGGCGGCACCGCGGGCTTCCCGGTCGACTTCACCGTCCAGACCCGTCCCGACGGATCGAGCGCGTACACCACCGTCCGCACGGTCACCGGGCAGAGCGACCCCGACGGCCGGGTCCAGACGTACGGCTTCCGGACGGTCACCGCCCGCCACGTCCGCCTCCAGGCCACGCGGCTCGGCGCCCCCGCCGCGGACGAGACCACCAAGTACCGCCTCCAGCTGGCCGAGCTGACCGTCCCCACCGCCGCGACCACCGTCACCGCCGACTGCGCGCTGGAGAACGGCGACTGGGGCAGGACGCGGGTCCTGGACGGTGCCCCCACCAGCGTGGCCGGGGCCAAGGGCTTCACCAGCATCGACTTCCCCGCCGCGGATGTCGGCGCGAACCCGGTCTGGGTGGAGGTCGACCTCGGCGCCGACCGGCCCATCGGCACGGTCACCCTCCACCCCCGTACGGATGCGGGCGCCGCGAGCGGCGGTACGGCCGGTTTCCCGGTCGACTTCACCTTCCAGACCCGCGCCGACGGCGCCACCACGTACACCACCGCCCGCACCGTCACCGGTGAACCCAACCCGAACGGGGCCGCCCAGAGCTACACCCTCGGCTCCGCGAACGGCCGTCATCTGCGGCTGCGGGTCACCAGGCTCGGCCGGCCCGCCTCGGACGAGACCACCAAGTACCGTCTCCAGCTCGCCGAGATCCGTATCGGACGGTGATGAGGCCGAGGTGAGCGCCGCCGGTCAGCCCACGTGGACGCGGGGGCGGCGGGACCGGTCGCGTTCCGCCTCGCGCAGGACCTCGCGGGTGACGGGGGCGACCTCGCCCTGGCCGAAGAGGAAGAAGCGGAGGAAGTTGGCGAAGGGGCCGCCCTCGGTCCACTCGAAGTAGATGTGGGGCAGGGCGCCGGTGGAGTCGCGGACATGGAGGAGCAGGGCGGCCAGGGCGTTGGGGATCGAGGAGGACTCCAGTGTCAGGACGCGGTAGCGGCCGTGCATCACCTCGCCCCGGACGGTCAGGCCCGCCTCGAACTCCGAGGGGTCCGTCACCGTCACCTCCACGAAGACGAAGTCCTCGGCGACGGGGACGTCGTTGTCGTGACGGATCTGCTCGATCTTCTCGCGGTACTCGGCCAGGTCGCGGCTGTCGGGTTCGTTGGCGATGAAACGGATCCTGCGGTGGGCGATGTCGCGGACGAATCGTTCCGCCATGGCGTCGAGCGTCACGCTCGTCACCCGCAGTTCGAAGGCGCGGGCGAGGCGGGAGAGGAGGGAGACGAGGATGATGCCGGCGATGAAGCAGGCGCCGATCTTCACACCGTCGGGGCGTTCGACGACGTTCAGGGCGGTGGTGTAGAGGAAGACCGCCGAGATGACGCCGAAGGCGATGGTCCAGTTGCGCTGGCCTGCCTTGCGGGCGGCGATGGTGACCGCGATCGCCGCCGAGGAGATGAGGACCAGCACGCCGGTGGCGTACGCGCCGCCCTGGGCGTCCACGTCCGCGTCGAAGATCCAGGTGACGAGGAAGCCGACCAGGGTGAAGACGACGACCATGGGGCGGACCGCGCGGGCCCAGTGCGGGGCCATGCCGTAGCGCGGGAGGTAGCGGGGCATGAGGTTGAGCAGGCCGGCCATCGCGGAGGCGCCCGCGAACCACAGGATGGCGATGGTGGAGACGTCGTAGACCGTGCCGAAGGCGCTGCCCAGGTAGTCGTGGGCGAGGTAGGCGAGAGCCCGGCCGTTGGCGTCGCCGCCCGGTTCGAACTCCTTCTCCGGGATGAGGAGGGTGGTGATGAAGCTGGTGCAGATCAGGAAGACGCTCATGATCACGGCGGCGGCGGTGAGCAGCTTCTTGGTGTCGCGGATACGGCCCTTGGGGTTCTCCTCCGTGTCGCCGGGGTCTCCCTTCACATGCGGCATGACGGCCACGCCCGTCTCGAACCCGGAGAGGCCGAGGGCAAGCTTGGGGAAGACGATCAGGGCCACGCCGATCATGACGAAGACGTTGCCGTGCTCGGCGGTGAGCGCGGTCGACCAGTCGGTGACGACATGGCCCTCGGTGACGACGTGCCACAGGCCGACCGCCACGACCACCACGTTCAGCCCCAGGTAGACGGCGACCAGGGCCACCGCCACACCGATGGCCTCCAGGAAGCCCTTGAGGAAGACCGCGCCCAGCAGGGCGATGAGGATGAGCGTGATCAGCAGCTGCTTGTCGTGCAGGGTGTCGGTCAGATGGGGGTTCTCGATGAGGTGGGTGGAGGCGTCCGCGGCCGAGAGGGTGATGGTGATCAGGAAGTCGGTCGCCGCGAAGCCCAGCAGGGTGAGGACGAAGAGCTTGCCCTTCCAGAACGTCAGCAGGCGTTCCAGCATCGCGATCGAGCCCTCGCCCCGGGGGCTCTCCTCGGCCACCCGCCGGTAGACGGGGAGCGCTCCCGCGAGGGTGACGACCACGAGGACGACGGTCGCGACGGGGGAGAGCAGACCGGCCGCGAGGGCGGCGATGCCGGGCTGGTAGCCGAGGGTGGAGAAGTAGTCCACGCCGGTCAGGCACATCACCCGCCACCAGCGCTGACCCTGGTGCGCGGGCTCCGGCCGGGCGTGCGGTCCGGTGTGTCCGCCGCCCTTTCCCATGTCGGACAAACCCTCCAGCATCCACGCCCGCAGGCGGGTGCCGCGCTTGTCCTCCGTGGTGGCCATGAACGCTCCAGACGTGCGGTGCTACGAACAGTTCCGGCCATCGGGGGACCGCCGCATCAGCGTAAGCAAGGGGTGATGCCCAGGCCATGGGAAGCGGGGCCGGGAGGCGTCAAGACCGCGTTAAGGTCTGCCGCCGGACGCACACGGGGCACTGTCGGAGAGGCTCCCGGAAGACGCCGTGAACCGTCGAGGGGGGCTCGTCCGATGAGGGGGTGTGAGCGAGATGAAGCGGGGGAGTCCGGGCGACGCCGAGCTGATGCGGGCGGTCGCGGACGGGGACCGTCGGGCCTTCGAGGAGCTGTACCGGCGGTACGCGCCGTGGCTGGTGCTGCGGCTGCGCGGACGGTGCGCCGACCCGGTGCTGGTCGACGACGTCGTACAGGACACCTTTCTCGACGTGTGGCGGGGCGCCGCCCGCTACCGGCGCGAAGGCGATGTGGCGGGCTGGCTGTGGCGGATCGGATCGCGGCGTCTGGTGGACGCGCTCCGGGGCGACGGGGCCCGGGGGCGGCTGCGGCAGGCGCTCGCCCGGCTGCGGCACCGCGACGAGGAGTCGGCCGAGGAGCAGGTGCTCGCCCGGGTGCGGCACGGCGACCTCGCCGGGTCGCTCGCCGGACTCTCGCCGGAGCTGCGGGCGGTGCTGCAGGCCACGGTCATCGACGGCCTGACGACACGTGAGGCGGCGGTCCTGCTCGGCATCCCACCGGGCACGGTCAAGACCCGGGCCATGCGCGCCCGGAAGCACCTGCGGGAGGGCCTGACATGAGCTGGCACGCCGACGACGGGGATCTGCGGGAGTACGCCCACGGAACGCTGGCGGCCCCCCGGCTGTGGTCCGTCGAGACACATCTCGCCGCCTGCGGCGACTGCCGACAGGCGCTCTCGGCCCATGTCCCCCGCGCCGAGACCGACGCGGGCTGGGCGCGGCTGGACGCCGAACTGGACGCCCCGAGGCCCGGCTTCGCGGAGTCGCTGCTGCTCCGGCTCGGGGTCGCCGACCACACCGCGCGCCTGCTCGCGGCGACTCCGGTGCTGCGCCGCTCCTGGCTCGGCGCGGTGGCGCTCACCCTGCTGCTCGCGGTCGGTGTGGGGCTGGTCGCGTCGCCGCTGATGCTGCTGGCCACCGCGCCGCTGCTGCCGCTGGCGGGGGTGGCGGTGTCGTTCGGGCCGGGGCTCGACCCGACGCACGAGATGGCCGTGGTCGCGCCGATGCACACCTTCCGGCTGCTGATGGTCCGGACGGTCGCCGTGCTCTCGACCACGACGGTGCTGAGCGGGCTGGCGAGCCTCGCACTGCCGTCGTTCGGGCCGGCCGCCCTCGGCTGGCTCCTGCCGGCGCTCGCGCTGACCGCGACGGGCCTCGCGCTGACCGCCCGGCTGGGCCCGGTCCTCGCGCCCGCGCTGGTCGGCGCCGGCTGGACCGCGCTGGTGGTGCTCAGCCGGCTGGCGGCCTCGGGCACACCGCTGCCCTTCACCGCCGAGGGGCAGGGCGCGGCGGCGGCGGTCGCCACGGTGGCGACACTTCTGCTGATCGCGGCCCGGGACCGCTTCGACAGCGGCCGACCGCTCGGCCCCTCCCTCCGACCCCTTCGCTTCGCAGCCAGGAGGCTGTCATGACCCACCCCTCGGCCTCGAACCCTCCGGCGGGCCCCACCCCTTCCACGGCCTCGTCGGAGCGGACGGCCTCGACGGGCCGGACGACGCCGACCCGCCCCTCGGTCTCCGCCGCCGGGCTCACCCTGAGCTTTCGCGGCACCAGGGCCGTCGACGACGTGAGCGGCCGACCGCTCGGCCCCTCCCTCCGACCCCTTCGCTTCGCAGCCAGGAGGCTGTCATGACCCACCCCTCGGCCTCGACCCCCGCGGCGGGCCCCACCCCTCCCACGGCCTCGTCGGACCGGACGACCCCGATGGACCGGACCGCCTCGACGGACCGGACGACCCCGACGGACCGGACGACGCCGACCCGCCCCTCGGTCTCCGCCGCCGGGCTCACCCTGAGCTATCGCGGCACCAGGGCCGTCGACGACGTGACGTTCCGGCTCACCGAAGGTGTCACCGGTCTGCTCGGGCCGAACGGCGCGGGCAAGACGACCCTGCTGCGGATCCTGGCGACGGCGACCCCGCCGGACAACGGCGCCTTCACCGTCCTCGGGCACGACCCGAGGACGGTCCGCGGACGGCAGGACGTACGACGGACCCTGGGCTATCTGCCGCAGAACCCGGGGTTCCACCCGGACTTCACGGCCTTCGAGTTCATCGACTACGTGGCGATCCTCAAGGAGCTGACGGACCGTCGGGCCCGGCACGCCGAGGCCCGCCGGGTCCTGGACGCGGTCGGCCTCGCGGATGTGCGCGGCAGACGGATACGGCGGCTCTCCGGCGGTATGCGCCAGCGCGTCGCGCTCGCCGCGGCCCTGGTCGGCGACCCGGGCTTCCTGGTCCTGGATGAGCCCACGGTCGGCCTCGACCCCGAACAGCGTATGCGGTTCCGGGAGTTGATCGCGGACGCCGGCGAGGGCCGGACCGTGCTGCTGTCCACCCACCAGACCGAGGACGTGGCGATGCTGTGCCATCGGGTGGTGGTGATGGACAGGGGCCAGGTGCGGTTCGACGGGACGGCCGCCGAGCTGACGGCGGTGGCGGCCGGCCGGGTGTGGCACAGCGCGGAGCGGCAGCCGGGTGCCCGCGCCGGATGGCGCACCGGGACGGGCGAGTACCGCAACATCGGGGACCCGCCCCCGGGCGCCCGCCCGGCCGAACCGACGCTGGAGGACGGCTACCTGCTGGCCCTCGGCGCCGACCGGGCCGGGGAGGTCGCGGCATGACGGCGTCGATCGGGACCCGGGTCCCCGCGCCCGCGACCGGGCCGGCACCGGTGCCGGTCCACGGCGGCCGACGGGCGGTCCTCGCACTGGCCCGGGTGGAGGCGCGGCGCCTGCTGCTGCACCCCCTCGTCGTGCTCGCCCTGGTGGCCTATCCGGCGCTGCTGCTCTGGCCGAGCGGCGAGACCGAGGACGCCTATCCGGTCCTCCAGGACATCGACCGCGAGACCCAGCTGGGCCAACTGCTGCTCGGGCTCGCGGTGATGGTCGCGGTGAACCTGGCGGTGCTGCGCTCGCACCGGCGGGGCACGGACGCGACGTTCGCGGTGCTGGCCCTGGAGCCTTGGCGGCGCACGGTCGCCCATCTGCTGTCGGTGCTGCCGACGGTACTGGTCGGAGCGCTCATCGTGGCCGGACAGTTCACGGCGGCGGCGCTGAAGCCCGGGGCGGTGGGCCACGGTTCGGTGTCCGAGCTGGCGACCGGGCCGCTGCTGATCCTGCTGCCCGCGGCCGTGGGCGTACTGCTCGGCAGGGTTCTCAGAACGGCGTTCGCGGCGCCGCTGGCGGTGATCGCCTTCCTGGCGCTCACCATGGTCTTCGTCGCCGACTCGGAGAGCCCGGCCTGGCTGCGCGGGACGGCCCCCGTGCTGTTCGACGAGGGCTCCCGGCCGCTCCCGTCCGAGCTGTTGGGGCGGCCCGCGGCCTGGCACGCGCTGTATCTGCTGGCGCTCGCGGCGCTGGTGGCGGCGGGGGCGGTCCTGCTGAGCGGCGGCCGGACCCGTGCCGTACGGGCCACCGTCCCGGCCGCGCTCGGAGTGGTCGTGGCTACCGTGGTCCTCCAGGGCATGGCGCCGTCGGACGCGGTGCGCGAGGCACGCGAGGTGGCGACCCGTGACCCGGCGAGAACGCAGGACTGCCAGCGGCGCGGGGCGACGACGTACTGCGCCTTCCCCGAGTTCACGCCCTGGATCGGCGAGTGGGCCCGGGTGACGGACCGCGTCCGGTCGCTGGCCGGCGGCACCGGGACGACGCGGGCCCTGACCGTACGGCAGCAGGTCGCCGCGCTCGACGGGCCGTCGGCCACCGCGGAGATCCCGCCCGCCGCGCCCGGCGAGGTGACCGCGACGACGGCGTGGGGCGGCGAACGCGAACTGGAGTTCGCCGCGAGTGTGGCCCGGGGACTGGTCGTGGGACACGAGCGGTACGAGGGCGCGCACTGTGACGCGCGGGGCGTCCTGCTGGTGTGGCTGGCGGTCCGCGGCACCCGGGACGGCGAGGCCATGTTCGAGAAGGCCGGGGAGGGCTTCAACAGCCCCGGTGTGATTCAGGCCCCGGCGGGCGCGGTCGCCCTGCGGGGACGTGAACTCGCCGTGGTGCACGAGCTGTTGGCCGCGCCGCAGGCGGAGGTGGGGCGCCGGGTGAAGGCGTCCTGGGCGGAGCTGTCCGCCGCCGGTACGTCCACCGACCGCGCGGCGGCCCTGCTGGGCGTCACCGCCCCGGCCGAGACCGCCGACGACCGGGAGTACCTGTGCGCGTGAGACGACGGCTCCTGGTGACGGCGGCCCTGGTGCGGCCCACGGCGCGGTCGCTGCCGTGGATCCCGTTCGCCGCCGGCTGGGCCCTGGGACTCGCCGTCGCCGCCGTACCGGCGCTGTTCTCGACGGACCTCCCGGCGGAGGTGCTCGTGAACCTGCTGCGGGTGGCCGCGCTGTGCGGGGCGGTTGGCACGGCGTTCGTCCTCGACGATCCGGCCCGGCACACCACCGGCGTCCCTCCCGTGCCGCGCCCGCTGCGGCAGGCGCTGCGGGTGGCCGTCGTCCTGCCGGTGTGCGCGGTGTGGTGGGCGGCGGTGCTGGCCCTCGTACGGGCGGGCGCCGCACCCGAGGAGTGGGCCGCGCTCCCGCCGGGCGCGCTGACGGTGGAGGCCGGCGTGTTCACCGCGTCGGCGCTCGCCCTGGCCGCCGCGACCGTGCGGTTCAGCGCGACCCTGATGCCGGGCCCGGCGGTGGCGGGTGCGGTACTGGCCCTGCCGATCACGGCCGGGGTGCTCCTCCCGCCCCACCTCACCCTGTTCGTGCCGCCGGGCGACCCGCGCTGGGACGACGCCCATGTGCTGTGGGCCGTCTGCCTCGTCGCCGCCCTCACCGGCTGGCTGCTGTGCGGCCCGGAGCCTCGCCGCCGCCTCGCGGGCAGGCGGCCGGGACGCCGGGGCACGCTCACTGGAAAGCCGGCACGACTTCCTTGATGAACAGCTCCAGCGACTTGCGCTTCTCCTCGTGCGGCAGGCTGTTGTCGATCCAGAAGCTGTACTCGTCGACACCGAGCTCCTGGTAGAAGCGCAGGCGTTCGACGACCTCGGCCGGGGTGCCGATCATCGCGGTGCGGTGCAGGGCCTCCGGCGCGAACTCCGGGCGGCCCTCGAACTTCGACTCCGGGCTGGGCGGCAGGAAGCCGTTGACGGGGGTGGCCTTGTTGCCGAACCAGGCGTCGAAGGTGCGGTAGAAGCGGTTGACGGCCTCGGCGGCCGGGCGCCAGCCCTCGGGGTCGTCGGGGGAGTGGACATGGGTGTGGCGCAGCACCATCAGCTCGGGGCGCGCCACCTCCGGGTGGTTCGCCACGGCGGTGTCGAACTTCCGCTTGAGGTCGACGACTTCCTCGTCGCCCTTCATCAGCGGGGTCACCATGACGTTGCAGCCCTCGGCCACCGCGAAGTCGTGGGAGGCGGGGTCGCGCGCGGCGATCCACATGGGCGGGGTGGGCCGCTGCACCGGCTTGGGCACACTGGTGGAGGTCGGGAACCGCCAGATCTCGCCGTCGTGGGCGTAGTCGCCCTGCCACAACGCCCGGACGGCCGGGACGAGTTCGCGCAGGTGCTTGCCGCCGTCCGCCGCCGGCAGCCCGTCCGCGAGCCGGTCGAACTCGAACTGGTAGGCACCCCGGGCGAGTCCGACCTCCATCCGGCCGTCGCTGATGACATCGAGCAGCGCGCACTCACCGGCGACCCGCAGCGGATGCCAGAACGGGGCGATGATCGTCCCCGCGCCCAGCCGGATGACCGAGGTCTTCGCGGCCAGATGCGCCAGCAGCGGCATCGGGCTCGGGGAGATCGTGTACTCCATCGAGTGGTGCTCGCCGATCCACACCGTGCCGAAACCGCCGGCCTCGGCCATCAGCGTCAGCTCGGTGAGGTTCTCGAAGAGCTGCCGGTGGCTGACCTCCTCGTCCCAGCGCTCCATGTGCACGAACAACGAAAACCTCATGACTGCTCCTCTGCTGCGGCGTGTGCGGCGGCGTCCATCTCCGTGAGGGTGAGGTCACCGGTGGCCCAGTGCGTGCGGGGGACCTCGTGGACGACGACACGGATGTACTCGGGCCGGGTGTTCACGGTGCGCAGGACCGCCTCGTGCACCTCGTGGATCAACTCCCGGATCTGTGCCGGGCTGCGGCCCTCGGCGAGGGTGACGGTGACCTGTGGCATGTCAGCTCCGCATGGTGAACGGGTCGGCCACGGGCTCCTCGCTCGTGTTGATCCAGACGCTCTTGAGCCGGGTGTACTCCTTGACGGTCTCCGTGCCGTGCTCGACACCGACCCCGCTCGTCTTGAAACCCTGGCGCGGTGACATCGGCGACATGGCCCGGTAGGTGTTGACCCACACGGTCCCGGCCTCCAGGCGCGCCGCCATCCGGTGCGCCCGGGACAGGTTCGTCGTCCACACACCGGCCGCGAGCCCGTACTCGGTGTCGTTGGCCAGCCGGACGACCTCCTCCTCGGTGTCGAACGGCATCACCGCGAGGACCGGGCCGAAGATCTCCTCCCGTACGACGCGCATGCCGTTGTCGACGTCCACGAGCACGGTCGGCTCGTAGAACCAGCCCCCGAGGCCGCCGTCCGTGGCCCGGCCGCCGGTCAGCACCCGGGCGCCCTCGTCGCGGCCGAGGTCGACGTATCCGGCGACCTTGTCGCGCTGCCCCTCGAAGGCCAGCGGGCCCAGCTCGGTCTTCTCGTCCAGGGGGTCGCCGATGACGATGCTCCGGGCGCGCTCCGTGACGCGTTCGAGCAGCTCGTCGTAGACCGACCGGTGTGCGAAGACCCGGCTGCCGGCGATGCAGGTCTGTCCGGCGGCGGCGAAGATGCCCGCCACCACCCCCATCGCGGCGTTCGGGACGTTCGCGTCCTCGAAGACGATGTTGGGCGACTTGCCGCCGAGTTCGAGCGTGGAACCGATGAAGCGGCTCGCGGTGGCGGCGGCGATACGCGCCCCCGTCGCCGTGCTGCCGGTGAAGGAGATCTTCGCGAGGTCGCGGTGGTCCACCAGGGCCTGCCCGGCCTCGGCGCCGAACCCGGTGACGACGTTCACCGCGCCCGGCGGGAAGCCCGCTTCGAGCGCCAGCTCGGCGAGCCTCAGCACGGTCGCCGAGGTGTACTCCGAGGGCTTGATCACGACCGTGTTGCCGGCGCACAGCGCGGGCGCCAGCTTGCTGCTGGTCAGGGTCAGCGGGGAGTTCCAGGGGGTGATCGCGCCGACCACGCCCAGGGGTTCGCGGGCCGTGTAGTTGAGCACCCGCCGGTCGGAGGTGGGGATGAAGTCGCCGTGGATCTTGTCGGCGAGCCCGGCGTAGTAGTGGTAGTACTCGGGCAGGGTGGCCAGCTGCCCCCGCATCTCGCGCAGCAGCTTGCCGTTGTCCCGGGTCTCCATACGGGCCAGGTCCTCGGCGTTCTCCGCGATCAGATCGCCCAGCCGGCGCAGCAGATGCCCGCGCCGCGTCTGGCTGAGGTCGCGCCAGCGCGGGTCCTCGAACGCCTTGCGCGCGGCGGTCACGGCCCTGTCGATGTCGGTGGCGTCGCCGCGCGCGGCCCGGTAGAGGACCTCGCGGGTGGCGGGGTTGGCGCTCTCGAAGTACTCGCCCGACGCGGGCTCGACCGATGCCCCGCCGATGACGTGCCGCAGCGTGGTGAGGTCAGACATGGGCGCACTCTCCGATGAAGGTGGTGAGGCGGTCGGCGAACGCCTCCGGGCGCTCGACGGGCAGCATGTGACGCGCTCCGGGGACGATCTCCGCCCGGCAGTCGGGAAGCGCCGCCGCGAGCCGGCGGGTCATCTCCGGCGTGGACCCGGGATCGCGCTCACCGGTCACCGCCAGCGCGGGTACGGCGATGGCGGGCAGATCCGGCGCGAGGTCGGCGTCGGCCGTGGCGAACACGCGGTAGCAGCTCAGGAAGGACCCGGTGTCGTTGGCGAGGAGGGTGGCCTCGGTACGGGCCACCTGGTCGGGCGCGACACCGGTGTCGTCGTACCACCGCTTCAGGGACGCGGCGGCGCTCGCCGGGAAGTCGGCCTCGGCGGCGCGCAGCCGGTCGAGCACGGACGCCCGCTCCTCCGCCGTACGCGCGCACACCGAGCTGACCGAGGTCAGCGTGGCCACCAGCTCCGGGCGGTGCAGGGCCAGGTGCTGGGCGACCAGGGCACCCAGGGAGAACCCGACCAGATGGGAGCCCGCCGGGATGTCGCCGGCCACCCCGGCGGCCAGTTCGGCGAGGGTCACCCCGTCGCGTACGGGCGGGCGGGCGCCGTGGCCCGGCAGATCGGGGGCGATCACGGTGAAACGGTCGGCCAGGAGCGCGGCGGTGGGCTCCCACATGGTGTGGTCGAGCCCGACACCGTGCAGCAGCACCACGGGGGGCTTGCTCATGTATGCCTGGCCTACTGCTCGGTCGAGAGGGGGGCCAGACGCTGCTGGGGGCGCCCCTGGGCGGCGGCGGCCAGCGCGATGACGATCTCGTGCGGATGGGGGGCGTCGGCGATCCGGACCTCGACGGTCTGGTGGTGCGAGCGGATCGTGGCATCGGTGATGTGCTTCAGCGGAATGTCGAACAGCACCCCGGCGGGCCCGCGCTTCTCGACCGCCGGCAGCAGTGTGGTGGCGTTCGCGGCCTTGCGGAAGTGGTCGCCGAACTTCAGCGTGTGGATCAGCGCCGAGCCGTGCTCGATCTCGCCGTCCAGGCCGACGATCGCCGCCTTGCCGTACGCCTCGGCGGGCTCCTCCAGCGCGTCGAGCACCGCCGGGGCCAGCAGCGCGCCGAGGTCGGAGGCGTGCGCCTCGATCCCGGGGTGGAGGTCCTCCACGAAGCCCTGGCCGGCCCAGGGGTTGTCGATCACCGCCGCGACGACCGCGATCCGGGCCGGGCGGGCGAGCGCGCGACCGCCCTCGGTGCGGATCTCCTCGACGACGGTCACGATCTTGCGGACGCTCATGAGGGAACAACCTCCAGGGTTTCGGTGGTGACGACGGGATCGGTCATGCGGTCCCCGATACGGGGGTGCGGACGGGGTCCCGTGGACGCCGCCGCCACGACGACGATCTCGTCGGAGCGCGGGGCGTCGGAGACCCGGGCACTGATGGTCTGGTAGTGGCTGCGGGTCGAGGCCCGGGTCTTGTGCCAGAGCGGGACGACCAGCGTCTCGCCGGCGTCGGCCCGGGTGTCGGCGAAGCAGATGATCGACTCGCCCTGGAGGAACTCGCGCACCAGGTTGCCGAAGTACGGGGTGTGGATGAGGGCCCCGGCGTGCTCGATCTCGCCGGCCGCGCCGACGACGGCGGCCTTGCCGAACGCCTCGATCGCGTCCACGCCGCCCAGGGAGGAGACGAGCCGGTCGGTCAGCAGCCGGGCGAGCACCGGGCCGACACGGGCCTGCTCCCCGGACAGATCGGCCGCGGGGCCGGTGCCCGCCCAGGGGTTCCGGACGACCGCGGCGACACTGGCGCGCCGCGCGGGCCGCGCGGGTCTCTCCCCGGCCTCCGTGAGGACGACGTCGCGGTAGACCACGAGCTTGCGGAGACCGATGCGCTCGTCGAGGTGATCCATGCGCTCTTGCATGCCACAGGACGATAGGTGTCGTCTGTTGGTCGGTCAAGAGGGCGGACGGAACGGCGCTCCGGACGCTCACCTTCCTCTCCGGAAGCGCTCGTTGCAGGCTCTTAACCTGCGGTGATCAGCGATCTTTCGTGTCGGTGCAGGATTCCGCGTACCGAACCCTTGACGCTCCATCGGTGGCGTGCCTTACTGCTGCTTGTATGCCAGACCAGGTGGCCATCGGGCCCCCGGACCCAAGGAGTTCCATGTCCAGTCACCTTGGAGCGGGCGCGGACACAACGCCCGTGTCGACATCGGGGAGCGAGGGGAAGAGCGCCGCGAAAGGCGTCGCGCAGGGCGCCGGGGAAGGAAGCGGAGCCGGCCCCGACGGCGGCAGACTCGGTTCCGTCTTCTGGACCTCGCTCGGGATCTCCGCGATATTCGTGGCCTGGGCGGTGCTCTTCACCGACAACCTGAACAAGGTCACCAACACCTCGCTGAACTGGGTGACGTCCACCTTCGGCTGGTCCTACCTGGTGATCACGCTCGCCATCCTGATCTTCCTGGTGTTCCTGGCCTTCAGCCCCGCCGGCGACATCCGCCTGGGCAAGGACGAGGACCGCCCCGAGTTCTCCACCCCGACCTGGTTCGCCATGATCCTCAGCGCGGTCATGGGCATCGGCCTCGTCTCCTACGGTGTCGCCGAACCGATCTCCCATCTGGCGACGCCCCCGCACGGCCTCGCCGAACCGAACACACCGGCAGCGGCGGTACGCGCCCTGCAGTACTCCTACTTCGACTGGGGTCTGCAGGCCTGGGCGATCTTCGCCGTCTTCGGTCTGGCCATCGCGTACTCGACCCACCGCAAGGGCCGGCGCACCCTGGTCAGCCAGCTGTTCGAGCCGCTGCTCGGCGACCGGGTCAACGGGCCGATCGGCAAGGCCATCGACGTACTCGCCGTGTTCGCCACGCTGTTCGGCACCACGACGTCGCTGGGCCTCGGCGCCCTCCAGGTCAACAACGGTCTCGGCCGGCTGTGGGGGATGCCCGTCAACAACGTGAGCCAGGTGCTCATCATCGCGGTCGTCACCGCGGTCTTCACGCTGTCGGCGGTGACCGGGGTCAGCAAGGGCATCAAGTTCCTGAGCCAGGGCAGCACCGTGCTGGCGATCGCGCTGTTCGTCTTCATGCTGGTCGTCGGCCCGGCCGTGTTCATCGCCAACCTGTACATCGAGTCCGTGGGCCAGTGGGCCACCGACTTCTTCCGGATGAGCCTGCAGGGCACCGCCTTCGGCGGGCTCGAATGGATGCAGTGGTGGACCTACTTCATGATGGCGTGGTGGGTCTCCTGGGGCGCCTTCGTCGGTGTCTTCCTGGCCCGGATCTCGCGGGGCCGCACCATCCGCGGCTTCGTCATGGGTGTCCTCGTCGTCCCCAGCGTGGTGTTCTTCACCTGGTTCACCGTCTTCGGCGGCACCGCCATCCACGTCGACATGTTCGAGAAGGGCGACATCGCCAAACAGACCGCCGCCGACATCAACAGCGCGTTCTTCGCGACCCTCGACCACTTCCCGCTCGCCGGTCTCACCTCGGCGATCGCCGTCCTGCTGGTCGTGATGTTCTTCGTCTCCGGCGCGGACGCCAACACCTATGTGCTGTCGATGATGACCTCCGACGGCTCGCTCACCCCGCGCCGCCCGGTGCTCATCCTCTGGGGCGTCCTCACCGGCGTCACCGCCGTCGTCCTCATGCTCGCCGGCGGACTCAACGCCCTGCAGAACACCGTCATCGTGACGTCCCTGCCGTTCCTCGTGATCATCGCCGGACTGGCGGTGTCCTTCTGGAAGGAACTGCGCTCGGACCGACACGCGTCACGTGCCGCCCTCGCCGCGGACGTCGACGCGGAGACCAAGGAGAAGGCCGATGCCGCACTCTGACCCCCTCACCGACGCCCGTCGCGCGCTCATCGAGAAGACCTGGGCCGCCGCCTGGGGCCACGGTGACGTCGACGCCCTCGACGCCCTGCTCAGCCCGGACTACCTCCGCCACGGCGGGGACCCGCACCCGCAGGACCTGACCGCCTTCAAGGCGGCGATCGTCTCGACCCGCGCGGCCTTCCCCGACCTGGTGACGGCCATCGACGACCTCGTGGTCGAGGGCGACCGGGCCGCGATCCGCTGGCACAGCAGCGGCACCCAGACCAACTCCTTCCTCGGAGTCCCGCCCACCCGGCGCCAGGTCGACGTCAGCGGCGCCACGTTCGCCCGCTTCGAGGGGGACCGGATCGTCGAGGAACATGTGACCTGGGACCCCCGGGCGCTGCTCTCCGCGCTCGGTGTGATCCGGGTGGGACAGGACTGACGATCACGATGACAAGGAGCATTCTCATGGCCCCGCTCGCGGCGAAGCCCGACCTCGACGTGATGAAGCAGGTCAACCGGCGGTTCGTCACCGGTGTCACGGTCGTCACCGCCATGGACGGGGAGACCCCCAGAGGGCTGGCGGTCAACGCGTTCTCCAGCATCTCGCTCGACCCCGCCACCGTGATGGTCTGCGTCCAGCGCACCTCGACCACCCACGACTGTCTGTTCCGGGCGACCCACCTCGCGATCAACATCCTCTCCACGGACCAGCTCGACGTCGTCGCCACCTTCGCCGGCAAGTCCGACGACAAGTTCAAGGAGGTGGAGTGGGAGAGCGGCCCCTTCGGCAGCCCGCTGCTCGCCCGCAGCAGCGCGGCGATGGAGGTCGAGATCCGCGAACGGCTGCAGGCCAGCACCCACACCGTGTTCATCTGCCGTGTGGTGCACGCCGAGGTCGCCGAGAACCATCCGATGGTCTACAGCGCGGGTAAGTTCTTCGACGGCGGCGCGCTGGCGCCACTGGGATGAGGAGGGTTCGGTGAATCGCGAAAAGGGCGAGCCGAAACGGGGGTCTGCCCGGCCGGAGGCCGGTGGAGGGTCGATGCAGGCCAGAGTGATCGCCGACATGCGCCGGCGGATCATCAAGGGCGACATCGAGCCCGGCGCCCCGCTCTCGGAACTCGCCCTCGCGGAGGAGTTCGGCGTCAGCCGTACACCGGTGCGCGAAGCCCTCAAGCAGTTGCAGACCGAAGGACTGGTCGAGATCAGGCCCCGGGTCGGGACGTTCGTCTCCACCCCCTCGCGCCGGGAGATCACCGAACTCTTCGAGATGAAGGAACTCATCGAGGGCGCCGCCGCCCGGCTGCTCGCCCGGCGCGGACGCGTCGCGGAGATCGACCTGCTCGAACGCAATCTGGTCGAGGCCGACGAGGCGGTGGCCCGCGACGACCGGGAGCGGTACGCGGAACTGGTCCAGGAGTTCCACGACCTGCTGATAACCGGAGCCGACAACAGCAAGCTGGAGGCCCACTACCGGATGCTGATGAACCAACTCGCCTACTACTCCCGGCTGGTGCACACCTCGCTGAGCCGGCCGGGCCGCGCCCTGCAGTCGGACCGTGAGCACCACGTCGTCCTCGAACTGATCCTGGAGAAGGACGGCGACAGCGCCGAGCAGGTGATGCGCGAGCACGTCAGGGCCAGCAGACGCGCACTCCTGGCCGGGCTGCCCCTCGGCGGTTCGCACACCTCCTGAGGGTGCGTCAGGGCCGGGTTCCGTCTCCTCGTGGGACGGGACCCGGCCTTCGCGCTTACCGGGAGCTTCCACGGCGGAAATCTCTCCGTAACGCCCAGTGTGTCTACTCGTATGCAACAACGATTCACCACAGTGGACACCCTAAGGAGGGGCCCATGGTGACCGCATCCCCCGATCTCCCTGCTCTCCCCGCACCCCCCGATCTCGCCGAACTCGTCCGCGCCGACGGCGTCGAGTTCGTGCTCGCCCTCTTCGTCGACCTCACCGGCAAGCCCTGCGCCAAGCTCGTCCCGGCCCAGTCCGTCGAGGAACTCCGCGACGAGGGCGTCGGGTTCGCCGGATACGCGGCCGGCGCGCTCGGCCAGCGGCCCAGCGACCCCGACGTCGTCGCCCGCCCCGACGCCACCTCGTACACCCCCGTCCCCTTCGTCAGGCCCGGTCTCGCCCTCGTCCACTGCGACCCGTACGTGGAGGGCGAACCCTGGCCCTACGCCCCGCGCGTCATCCTGCGCCGACTGCTGCAACGGGCCGCCGCGCGGGGGCTGTCGCTGTCCGTGGGCGCCGAGGTCGAGTACTTCCTCGTCGACCGCGACGAACACGGTGTGCTCCGCGTCGCCGACGCCCGGGACACCGCCGCCCGGCCCTGTTACGACGCACGCGGGCTGACCCGGATGTACGACCACCTCACCGCCGTCTCCAGCGCCATGAACTCCCTCGGCTGGGGCAACTACGCCAACGACCACGAGGACGGCAACGGCCAGTTCGAGCAGAACTTCAAGCACGCCGACGCCCTCACCACCGCCGACCGCGTCATCACCCTGCGGTACCTGGTCTCCGTACTGGCCGAACAGCGGGGCATGACGGCCACGTTCATGCCGAAGCCGTTCACCGACCGCACCGGCACCGGCATGCATCTGCACATGTCGCTGTGGCGGGGCGAGGAACCGGCGTTCCCCGACCCGACGGACGAGCGCGGTCTAGGACTCTCCCCGCTCGCCTACTCGTTCGTCGCCGGGATCGTCGAGCACGCGCGGGCTCTCCAGGCCGTCATCGCACCGACCGTCAACTCCTACAAGCGCACCGGTGCGGTGAACACCCACTCAGGCGCCACCTGGTCCCCGCGCATCGCCGGGTACGGCGGCAACGACCGCACCCACTTCGTCCGCGTCCCCGACGGCAACCGCGTCGAACTGCGCGGCGGGGACGGCGCCGCCAACCCCTACCTCGCCGCTGCCGCCGCCCTCGCCGCGGGCCTCGACGGCATCGAACGCGGCCTCGACCCGGGTGAGCCCGGCGCGGCGGGCAAGGGCCCGGAACTCCCGCCGACCCTGCTGCACGCCATGGACGCCCTCCAGGAGGACGAGGTGATCAGCGGTGCGCTGGACGCCGCCGGGACCGGTGTGAGCCGGTACTTCGCCGACCTCAAGCGCGAGGAGTTCTTCGACTGGCACGCCACGGTCGGCCCCTGGGAGCTGGACCGCTATCTGACCGCGTTCTGAGAGGAGTGGGTATGTGCGGAATCGTCGGGCTCCATCTGCGGGAGCCCGCACTCGAACCCCGGCTGGGGCGGCTGCTGGCCGCGATGCTGGGCCAGGTCGTGGAACGCGGCCCCGACTCCGCGGGCGTCGCCGTCTACGGCGACCCGCGCCTCACCCCGCCGGGCACGAACGTCGTCTCCCTGCTGGGCACCTCGAAGGCCGAGGTGGAGGCGGTACTGCCCGGCACGGTGGCCTACGACGCCGACGCCACGACGGTCGTGCACGCACAGGCGGCACGGCTCGCCGCCGCGCTCCCGCACGCCAGGGTCATCGGCTCCGGCGAGGGGTGCGCCGTCCTCAAGGGCACGGGGAATCCGGTGGAGCTGGCGGACGCCTTCGGCCTCGCCGACGTCACCGGCTGGCAGGGTGTCGGCCACACCCGGATGGCCACCGAGTCCGCCGTGACACCGGAGGGCGCCCACCCCTTCTCCGTCGGCCCCGGACAGTGCCTCGTACACAACGGCTCCTTCGCCAACCACGCCACCATCCGGCGTGAACTGCGGGCGCGGGGCGTGGAGTTCGACAGCGAGAACGACTCCGAGGTCGGCGCCCGGTTCGTCGCCGACCAGCTGGCGCAGGGCGTGGACCTGGAGAAGGCCCTGAAGCTGCTCTGCGAACGCTTCGACGGCTTCTACACCCTGCTGGTGTCCACCGGCGACTCCTTCGCCGTCGTCCGGGACGCCATCGCCTGCAAACCGGCGCTCGTCGCCGAGACCGACGCGTGGGTGGCGATGGCCTCCGAATACCGGGCCCTCGACGTCCTCCCGGGCATCGAGCACGCCCGTATCTTCGAACCCGAACCGGAAGAGGTGTACGTATGGCGACGCTGATCGACCTGGCGAACTCCCCGGTGCGGGAGCTCAACCGGGCCCTGCACGCGCCCGGCGGCGCGGACACCTGGCGGGTGCTGAACCCGCGCGGGGCGCACGCCGTCGCCTGCGGCATCCGCGACCGGCTCACCGTCGACATCGAGGGGCACGTCGGCTACTACTGCGCCGGCATGAACCAGCACGCCACGGTCACCGTCCACGGCAACGCGGGCACGGGTGTCGCCGAGAACATGATGTCCGGCACGGTCCGGGTGCACGGCAACGCCTCCCAGTCGGCCGGGGCCACCGCCCACGGAGGTCTGCTCGTCGTCGACGGCGACGCCTCCGCGCGGTGCGGGATCTCCATGAAGGGCGTGGACATCGTGGTCGGCGGCGACGTCGGCCATATGAGCGCGTTCATGGGACAGGCCGGGCGGCTGGTGGTCTGCGGGGACGCGGGCGACGCCCTCGGCGACTCCCTGTACGAGGCCCGGATCTATGTGCGGGGCACGGTCAAGTCCCTCGGCGCCGACTGCGTGGAGAAGGAGATGCGCGACGAACACCGCGTGGAACTCGCCGAGTTGCTGAAGGCCGCCGAGCGGGACGAGGACCCGGCGGACTTCCGGCGGTACGGGTCGGCCCGCGAGCTGTACCACTTCAAGACCGACAACACGGCAGCGTACTGAGGGAGTCGACACCACCATGGAACCCGCGTCCCACGGCCTGCGCGAGTCGGCCACCTTCGACCGCGCCACCGTCCACGCCATCCAGCGTGCCGCCGAGACCGGCGTCTACGACATCCGGGGCTGGGGCGCCAAGCGCAGCCTCCCGCACTTCGACGATCTGCTGCTGCTCGGCGCCTCCATGTCCCGCTACCCCCTGGAGGGCTACCGCGAGCGCTGCGACACGGACGTCGTCCTCGGCGGCCGGAACGCCAAGCACCCGCTCCGTCTGAGGACGCCGGTCACCATCGCCGGGATGAGCTTCGGCGCGCTGTCCGCCCAGGCCAAGGAGGCCCTCGGCCGGGGCGCCAGCGAGGTCGGCACCTCGACGACCACCGGCGACGGCGGGATGACCCCCGAGGAGCGCGGCCACTCCACCCACCTCGTGTACCAGTACCTGCCGTCCCGGTACGGCATGAACCCCGACGACCTGCGCGCCGCCGACGCCATCGAGATCGTCCTCGGCCAGGGCGCCAAACCCGGCGGCGGAGGCATGCTCCTCGGGCAGAAGGTCACCGAACGGGTCGCCGGCATGCGCACACTGCCCGTCGGCGTCGACCAGCGCAGCGCCTGCCGGCACCCCGACTGGACCGGCCCGGACGACCTCGCCATCAAGATCCTCGAACTGCGCGAGATCACCGACTGGGAGAAGCCCGTCTATGTGAAGGTCGGCGCGACCCGCACCTACTACGACGTGAAGCTCGCCGTGCACGCGGGCGCCGACGTCGTCGTGGTCGACGGCATGCAGGGCGGTACGGCCGCCACCCAGGACGTCTTCATCGAACACGTCGGCATCCCCACCCTGGCCGCCCTGCCCCAGGCCGTCCGCGCACTCCAGGAACTCGGCGTCCACCGTGAGGTCCAGCTCGTCGTCTCCGGCGGCATCCGCGGCGGGGCCGACATGGCGAAGGCGCTCGCCCTGGGCGCGGACGCCGTCGCCATCGGCACGGCCGCGCTGATCGCGCTCGGCGACAACCACCCGAAGTACGACGCCGAGTACCGCGCACTCGGCTCGGCGGCGGGCTACTTCGACGACTACCAGGACGGCCGCGACCCCGCCGGCATCTCCACCCAGGACCCGGAACTCGCCGCCCGCCTCGACCCGGTGGCCGCCGGCCGCCGGCTCGCCAACTACCTCCGGGTGATGACCATGGAGGCCCAGACCCTCGCCCGCGCCTGCGGCAAGGCCCACCTGCTGCATCTGGAGCCCGAGGACCTGGTCGCCCTCACCGTCGAGTCGGCGGCGATGGCCCGCGTCCCGCTCGCGGGCACCGACTGGATCCCGGGAGCCGCCCGGTGATCGCGGTGATCGGCGCCGGACTCATGGGCGCCGCCACCGCCTGGCAGCTCGCCCGGCGCGGCCACCAGGTCACGCTGATCGAGGCGTACGCCATCGGCCACCGCCACGGCAGCTCGCACGGCAGCTCCCGGATCTTCCGCCGGGCCTACGCCGACCCCTTCTACGTACGGCTGACCGGGCAGGCGTACGAGCAGTGGCGGGAGCTGGAGCACGACAGCTCGACTCCCCTGCTGCGGAAGACCGGTGGCCTCGACATGGGCGAGGACCGGGACACGGGCGCGATCGCCGCTCTCCTGGAAGCGGCCGGTGTGCCCCATGAACTCCTCGGCCCCGAGGAGGCCGCCGAACGCTGGCCGTACATCCGGGCCACGGGGCCGGTGCTCCACCATCCTGACGCGGGAGTCGTCGACGCCGACGCGACGGTCGCCGCCTGTGTGCGGCGGGCCGTCGAGCACGGCGCGGAGGCGGTCGTCGGCACGCGCGTCACGGGCATCGAGGTCCGGGGCGGGGGCAGGGTGGGGCTGCGTACCGACGACGGCCGGGAGATCGTCGCCGACACGGTCGTGGTCGCGGCCGGAGCCTGGCTGCCCGACCTCCGACTCCCCGTCCCGCTGCCGCCGTTGACGGTGACCCAGCAGCAGGTCTTCCACTTCGGGCAGCGGGACCCCTCCGTCCGGTGGCCGACGCTGATCTGGGACGGAGCCGTGCACCTCTACGGCCTGCCCTCGGGCGGCGACGGCGGCCCGCTCCCCGCGATGAAGATCGCCGAGCACGACCGGGGCCGGCCCACCACCGCCCGCACCCGTGACGGGGTCGTCGACCCGACCTCGCGCGCCCGGGTCAGCGGCTTCGTGAGCGACCGTCTGCCCGGTCTCGTCCCCGACCCGGTGGCCGAGGCGACCTGTCTCTACACCACCACCCCCGACGAGGACTTCGTCCTCGACCGGCACGGTCCCTTCGTCGTCGTCTCCCCGTGCTCCGGCCACGGCGCCAAGTTCACTCCGCTCATCGGGGCGATGGCCGCCGACCTCGCCACCGGCCGGGCGGAACCCCACCCCCGGTTCCGGCTGGACCGGCCGGGCTAGGATGCGGCGGTGGCCGAGCACCCCGAACCCGCAGCCGATTCCCAGGACGCCCAGGAGGCCCGGGACGCCCAGGACGCCCGGGAATCGCGGGGCCTCCAGGACCCCGACGACAAGGCGCTGGAGCGGGTCATCGCGGTCCGGGCCCGCGAGTACCGGCAGGCGGTCGGGCTGTCGGTCGGGGAGATGGCACAGCGGGTCGGGATCTCCAAGGCCATGCTGTCGAAGATCGAGAACGCGCAGACCGCGTGCAGCCTCACCACCCTCTCCCGCCTCGCCCGCGGCCTCGACGTCCCGGTCACCGCGCTGCTGCGGGGCATGGACGACGAGCGCGAGGCCGTCTTCGTCCCCGCCGGGCACGGCGCCCTGATCGTGCGGCGCGGCACCCGGGTCGGCCACGAGTACGCGCAGCTCGGCTCGTTGCGGGGCGCCCACAAACGCATGGACGCCCTGCTGGTCACCCTGACCGAACAGAGCGAGGTCTTCCCGCTCTTCCAGCACGCCGGAACCGAGATCATCTACATGCTGGAAGGCGTCATGGTCTACGGCCACGGCAAGTCCAGCCACACCCTCCACCCCGGCGACGCCCTCCAGTTCGACGGCGAGGCCCCGCACGGCCCCGAACGCCTGGTCGAACTCCCGATCCGCTTCCTCACGGTGACGGCGTTCGGGGACAGCCCGGCCCACTGAGCCCCGCCGCCCCGTTCACCCACCCGTGGCGGCGCGGGTGCGGCCACCGACCGGGCGGGAGACCCTTGGCTGCCCCCACCCGGAGGAGAGCGACCATGACCGGACCGGCCCACACGGCCCCGCACGAGGTGCGCCGGATCACCCTGGACGCGGCCGGACTGCCGCTGTCGGCCCTGCTCTGCGAGCCGTCCGGCGGCTCCCCGCGGGCCGTCGTGGTCGCCGTGCACGGTGGCGGCATGAACGCGGGCTACTTCGACTGCCGGGCCCACCCCCGGCAGTCGCTGCTGACCCTGGGAGCGAGCCTCGGCTACACGGTGCTCGCCCTGGACCGGCCGGGCTACCGGCACTCCGCCGCCCGGCTGCCCGAGGGCCAGGAACTGGCGGAACAGGCCGTGTCCCTGCGCGCTGCCCTGCACGACTTCGCCTCCCGTCACGACACGGGCGGGGGCCTGTTCCTGCTGGCCCACTCCTACGGCGGCAAGGTGGCCCTCACCGCCGCCGCCGACCCCGCCCCGCCGCACCTGCTGGGGCTGGACATCTCCGGCTGCGGCCATCTGTACGCCGTCGAGCCGCACGAACTGCCCACCGACCCCGACGACCGGGGCCGACTGCGCCGGAGCTGGGGGCCGCTGCGGCTGTATCCCTCGGGCACCTTCCTGGAGAGCGGCACGATCGTCGAGCCCGTGCCCGCCCTGGAACGGGCCGAGCTGGCGCGCTGGCCGCGGCTGTTCCGCACCACGGCACCCCGGGTCCGGGTACCGGTACGGCTGACCTTCGCCGAGCACGAGGCATGGTGGCGCCACGACGAGGAGGCCCTCGCCGATCTGGCCGCGCACTTCACGGCCGCGCCGCGCGTGAGCGTGGACCGCCAGCCCGGGGCCGGGCACAACATCAGCCTGGGCTGGGCCGCCCGCTCCTACCATCTGCGGGCCCTCGCGTTCCTGGAGGACTGCCTGACCGCCCGGGAGACCACCCTTCCGCCGCGCGCCGCCCGCCCCGAGCCGTCGGCGACGCTCTCCTGACCGTGCCCGGCGGGCCGCGGACCGCGCCCGGCGGGTCCCGGGGCGTACCCAAGGCGCTCAGGACCGTCTTCCGGTCGCTGGCCGTCCGCAACTTCCGGCTCTTCGCCTGCGGACAGGTGCTCTCGGTGTCCGGGACCTGGATGATGGTCGTCGCCCAGGACTGGCTCGTCCTCTCCCTCACCGACGACTCCGCCACCGCCCTGGGAGCGGTCACCGCCGCGCAGTTCGCCCCGCTGCTGCTGCTCACCCTCCACGGCGGCCTCATCGCCGACCGGTACGACAGACGCCGGACGCTGACGGTGTGCAACCTCGTCTCCGGTACCTGCGCGCTCGGGCTCGCCGTCCTCGACCTCGGCGGCGCGGTCCGGCTGTGGCACGTGATCCTCTTCGCCCTCTGCCTCGGTACCGTCAACGCCGTCGAGGTCCCCACCCGGATGTCCTTCGTCAGCGAACTGGTCGGCACCGACCTGCTGCCCAACGCGTCCGCCCTGAGCGCCGCGTACTTCACCATCGCCCGGGTGATCGGCCCGGCCGTCGCCGGTCTGCTCATCGCCGGCTTCGGCACCGGCGCCGTCATGGTCCTGAACGCCGTGAGCTATCTGGCCGTGGTCGCCGGGCTGCGGATGATGCGGCCCTCGGAACTACGGTTCGTCGACCGGGACGGCCGGGCCCGGATCACGGACGGCCTGCGCCACCTGGCCTCCCGCCCGGACCTCGTCACCCCCCTGACGCTGGTGCTGTTCATCAGCTTGTTCGGCCTGAACTTCCAGCTCACGCTTCCCCTGCTCGCCAAGACGGTCCTCCACGCCGACGCCGCCTCGTTCGGACTGCTCACCGCCGCCTTCGCGGCGGGCTCCCTCGTCGCCGCCCTCGCGGGCACGGCCCGGCGGGGACGCCCGTCCGCCCGTACGGTGTTCGTCGCCGCGCTCGCCTTCGGCGCGATGGAGACCGCGGCGGGCCGGGCCTCCACCTTCGCGAGCGCGACCGTGCTGCTGGCGGGCACGGGATGCGCCGCCCTCTGGTTCACCCAGGCCGCCAACCACCGGATCCAGCTGGGCAGCGACCCCCGGTACCGGGGCCGGGTGCTCGCCGTCCACACCCTGATCATGCAGGGCACCACCCCGCTGGGCGCCCTCCTCATCGGCTGGGCGACCGTGCGGCTCGGCGCCCGGGGCGGTCTGTACGTGGGCGGCGCGGTCTCGGTGGCCGCGACCCTCGCCGTCCTGCTCGTCGACCGGATCCGAGCGCACCGCCGGACGGTACGACCGGAACCGGCCGAAGCGATCGAGCGTTCAGGTGGGTGAACAGCGCCGACCTGCCCACGGCGGACGCCGGCGTACCGTCACGAGCCTCCGACGGTCGGACGCGTGGGCGCGGGAAAGCTCTCGCGCTGGGCCTCGTACAGGTTGGCCGGCCGTACGGCGTGCGGGCGACCGTACAGCTCCAGGCGCGTGTGCAGGTCGCCCGTGAAGTCGGGGACGTCGATCTGGTCGAACTCCCGGACCTCGTCGATGCCGACGGTGGCCGAGTACGGGGCCAGCCCGTCGATTCTGACCAGGCCCGCGCGGGCGTTGGTGACCCGGATGTTCCAGTGGGTGAAGCGCGCCCCGAACAGTGGCCCGGCGCTCGCGTCCCCGCCGTGGCGGCCGTTGTTGTTCAGGGTGATGTCCGTGCGGACGTTGGCGAAGGGCAGGCCGCGGTGGCTGTCGAAGGTGCCCATCCGCATGTCGCCGCGTGACCAGACGTTGTAGGAGGACAGCCCCTCGACGTTGATGCCGTGCAGTTGGGTGTTCGAGGGCGCGGGGCCGGTGCGCTCCTCGATGGTGAAGTCCTCGATCAGGTTGTCGTGCGAGCCCTCGCGGCAGAAGTAGGGGTGGTGGGAGCCCCGGCCGGTGACACGTGTCCGTCGTAGGGTGCACGCCGAGGAGGACACCAGACCGAAGCCGTTGTCGACGTGCCGGACCGTCACGTCGTCCACCCAGCAGTCGTACGCGCACTGCAGCACGACCCCGTTGTGCCCCTTGTCCAGCAGATGCGGCTGCTGCGGGGTCTCCGCCGCCTCCAGCGTCAGGCCCTCCACCCCGGAGCCTGTCAACTCCGTTGCGTGCGTGGTGAGCCGAGGGTTCCACTCGGGGCGTACGTCGAGCGGGAGCGGTCGTTCGAGGGTGACCTTCCGGCCCCGCACCCGGACGATCCGCACGGGCCACTCGTAGGGGACGTACGACGTCAGTTTCGTCTTGTCGTCCCAGGAGTAGGCCGCCGGCCCCGGGCCGTCCCCGCACATGTGCCGGAGCAGGGTGTGGTCCGCGTCGTCGGCCAGCCGGAGGAGGACCAGGGCGCCGGGGCGCAGGGGCGACGGGTCCGTCACCGTGATCGTCCAGGAACCGCGCCGGGCCGGGGCGACCGCCGTGAGGGGACGCCACTCGTCGCGCGCGTTGCCCGTCCACCCCTCGAAGGGCCATGCCTTCGCCCGGATCGCGGCGACGAGAGAGGCCAGGCGGTCCCGGGGCGCCAGCCAGATGAGCCCTCCCGCCCAGGACCAGCCCGACTTGTCGCCGCCGTAGCGGGAGCCGTACGCCCCGATCAGCTCGGTGAGGTTCCTGGTCGCGTACAGCGTGGTACGGCCGCTGCCCGCGCCCTTGAGGATCACCTGCGACCGGTCGAGGCGGATCACGTCGTCGATGCGGAAGGTGCCGGGCGGGAGGGCGACCGTGCCGCCGCCGGCCCGGCCCGCGGCGGCGATGGCCCGGTTGATCGCGGGAGCGGAGTCGGTCGTGCCGTCCGCCACGGCGCCGAAGTCCCGTACGTCGGCGACCACGGGGCGCCGGGGCGGGCGGACCGCGCCCGCGTGACAGCCCGCCCGTCCGACGTACGGGATCTGCGGATGCGTGAAGGGGGCGCGGATCAACTCCCGCCACAGGAGCGGGGTGCCGTTCGGCCGGGTTCCCGGTCCGGCCGCCGCGGCGGCACCGGAACCGGCCGCGACGGCGATCGCGCTTCCCAGCAGGGTTCTCCTGGTCATGCTTCCAGTCATGCCCATGACATTCAGATGGCCGCTCGTGGCCCTGTGTGCGTCTCTCATGCCCGTTCGCCCTTCCCATGGTCTTTCATGGATGTGAACGACGTTCAGATGTGCGCTGAGCGGTGAGCATGCCACGAGCTGCTGAAGGGGGAAAGGCCTGATGCGGACTCAGTCGCCGGGCAACCCCCAGCGCGGTGTGGGCCCGTTCGGGCGTACGGGCCGGACGCCCAGGTCGGGGCGGTCGCCCCGGGCGGTGATCAGCGCCGACTCGCCCCTGCGCAGCGACACCCGGATCGCGCCGTCACCGGCGGGGGAGTACCGCAGTGGACGCCCCCGCCCGTCCCGTACGTCGACCGGCCCCGTGATCCCGTGCCGCACCACGCAGGGGGCTCCCGCCTCACTGGCCAGCCGCACCCAGCGGGTGGCACCGCCCTGACGGCGCGCGCTCAGCAGGAAGGCGCCCTCGGTGCGGAAGTCGTGCACCGCCACCTCGGTCCACGCGGCGGGCAGGGCGGGAAAGACCCGGATGACGCCGCCCCACGACTGGCACACCATGTCGTGCAGCGACTGGGCCGCGGACAGGGGTGTCTCGATGACCGGCCCCGACTCCTGGTACATCGTGTTGGGCTTGATGAAGCGGGTCATCAGCTCACCGAGGTACCGCAGCGCGTCCTCGCCCTTGCCCAGCAGTGCGGAGATCGAGGCGGCGCCGGTGAAGGTGTAGCCCTGGAGGGCGCCCTCGAAGCCCACCCAGTGTTCCAACGACCGCTCGATCAGGGCGCGTTCGGCGGGATCGCGGCCGGTCACCTCGTACAGCGGGTAGACCGCGAGCAGATGGGAGTAGTGCCGGTGCGACTTCGCGAACGGAAGGTCCGCGCCGATCATGAACCCGTTCTCGTCCGTCGGATACGGGGCGCGCTTGCGCAGCACCTCTCGCCAGCGGGGCGCCGACGGGTCGTCCACGCCCAGGAGTTCGGCGGCTTCGAGGAGGGTGCGGCAGCCCCAGGTCAGGAGCATCAGGTCGTAGTTGCAGTCCCGTGAGTTGCCGCCGTACTCGGGGGAGAAGGTGGCGGGCAGATGCAGCCGGCCGTCGGGGCCGGGTTCGAGGAAGTGCAGGTAGTAGTTGATCGCCCCGCGCAGCAGCGGGAACAGGACGTCCCGCAGGATCGACTCGTCCATGGTGTGCCGGTAGCTGAGCCAGACGTTGTGCAGCGCCCAGGTCAGATTGCCGACCTCGGGTGTCGGCGGGTCCTGGCCGGGGACACCGACGCCGTATCCCATCAGGGCACTGGCCGCGCCGTTGACCAGGCTCGGATCGGTGGTGCGGGGGATACCGAGCGAGTCGGCCCGGTACGGGGCGGGCACCTCCTTGGCGAGATTGTCCCGGTACTCGCCCAACGCCCGTGTGATCGCGTCGAGTTCGAGATGGTTGGAGCCGTGGACGAGCCAGTACTCCAGCTGTGCGTTGAGGTTCCACCAGGTGTTGGGCCAGGGCGTCGGTTCCAGCCAGGGGCCGCAGGTCGCCATCACCGGGGCGTCGCGGCGGGCGGCGGAGGCGGTCTTGTAGAGCTGGATCCAGTAGAACCGCTGGATCCGGGCGTCCGGGACGGACAGGAAGCCCTTCCGGTAGAAGGCGTGCCACCAGGAGCGATGGGGCGCGGCCAGCCCGGAGTACGGCAGCCGGGCCGCGGCGCGGACCGCCGCGAGGGCCCGGCCCAGAGCGGTCGTCCGCGGATACGAGTGCGCGACATGCGCGTACAGCGTCCGCGTCCGCCCCCCGGTCCGCTCCCGCCACGCGGTCACATGCTGCCCGCCGGCCAGCAGCGGCTGTACGGCGGCCCGTACGCCGTCGTGGTCGCGGACCTCGGCGGGCGGGTTGCCGCGATAGCCGTCCGGCAGGGGTTTGAAGGCGGCCCGGGGGCTGATCGCGTCCGCCGGGTGGAACACCCAGCGGAAGTCACGCTCACCCCTGCTGGGTGTCACCTCCACGGCGAGCAGGGAGCGGTCGTTGTGCACGAGTGCCCGCAGGGACAGCGTGCCCCTCTCCGTGGTGAGGGTGCCGGTCAGCTCGGCGTCCCGCAGGGACAGCCGCCAGTCCACACCGGTGATCGCACCGACCGGCTCCAGCGTGAAGTGCCCGATCGGCAGCCGGGCGAGCCCGAACAGTGAGCCGAACTCCGGCCTGTGGTCCTGCACCTCGGAGTGCTGGACATTGAAGCGCACGGCCGTCGGCGCGGCGCCCGGCGCGCTGCCCGGCTCGGCGTAGATCCCGGAGCCGAGGAGGCCGTTGCCGAGGAAAGGGCCCTCGTACCAGGTCGTCGGCAGCCGCCGCCAGACCATGTCGGCGTCGTCGAGGACGGCACGCCAGGGGTCGACGGGAGGCGCCGCCGCGGCGGTCTGCGCGGGCAGCCCCGTGGCCAGCAGGGCGCCACCGACGGCGGACCCGGTGGCGAGAACGGTACGTCTGGACGGATCGGACGCGGAGGGAGAGGTCATGGTGCCTCCAAACAGGCTCACGCGAATCATCGGAGCAATACCGCGATGAAACTTAGGGACAGAGGTGAGCGTGCGTCAATGAGGCAGTCAGTAAGGCGTCAATGAGGCGCCAATATGGCGAAAGATGGGCAGTGGGGGAGAGGTGGGGGAGAGGTGGGGCGGCGGTGGGACGGCGGCGAGGCGAGTCCATAGCTCCGATGTATGGACGGGAGTTGACTCAACGTCGGCTCACTCCGGCCGCATCCACGCCCGGGTCCCGAACGACGCGCACGCCCTGGACGCCACCTCGGCGGCTCCACGCAGCGCCTCGGCGAAGCCCCGTGCCGTCACCTCGTCCCGGACCGCGAGGCCATGGGCGAGCGCCCCGTGCAGGACGTCACCCGCGCCCAGCGTGTCCACCACCCGTGCGGCCGGGACCTCCACCGTGCCCCCGCCGTCCGGACCCGCCCACACCAGGGGCCGCCCGCCCCGGCTGACCGCCGACCACCCGACCCCGTGGTCCCGCAGGAACCGCAGGGTCTGTGCCGGTGCACTCGTGCCGGGCGGACGGAAGTCGTCGGAGCAGACCGCCACGTCGACCGACGCCAGCAGCCTTTCCGTACCCCTCTTCCAACTGCCCCCGTCGAAGACGGTCCGACGGCCGGCGGCACGCGCCGCGCGGGCGGCGGAGACCGCCAACTCCATGTGATGACCGTCGAGTTCGACGATGTCGCAGGCCGCCACGAGCGCGTCGAGATCGTCGGGCGGGGCGAGCCGGTGACCCGCGGCGTTGGTCGAGGCGACGGCACGTTCCCCGGTGGACGCGGTCACCAGCACGGACGACACGGCGGGCGGACCGGCCGAGTCACCCGCCAGATCCACCACGGTCACCCCCCGCTCCTCCAGGTCCGCCGCGACCACGGCCCCCAGCGGATGCCGGCCGATCGCGCTCAGCAGCGTCGCCGAGCCGCCCAGATGCGCGAACGCGACAGCCGCGTTCGCCGCCGGACCGCCCGCCGCCACGACCTGGTCCCGAGCGGTCAGCTTCTCGTTCGCCCCCGGCGCCCGGTCGACGAGCTGGACGACATCCAGCGTGCACAACCCGACGAACAGACCACGAGGCTCCCGCCCCGCCACCGACCGCACCGGCCCCGGCGCCGACTCCGTCACGACGACCCACTCTCCCGTCGCCCGGCCGCCCCGGCGACGCATCACGGCCTCGACTCTCCCTGGGCGGAGGGTACGTCCACGGACGGTCACCGAGTCTTCGAATGATGCGAAGCATGTCGCCGGGTCGCCGTCAGTCCCGTACGGGCTCGTCCGGGCGGAGGCCGTCGAGGATGAGGTCGAGGCCGAAGGTGAACTCGTCGGAATGGTCGTACCCGGGCCTGAGGACGTGCTCGACGGCCAGTTCGGTCAGATGGGGGTAGGCGTCGGCGGGCATCTCGCTCAGGATGGCGCCCGCGACCTCGTCCACCTCCTCCGGGCCCGTGAACGGCAGGCTCTGCTCCTGGAGCACGAAGCCGTACAGATAGCTGTCGACGAGTGAGACGGCGTGCGCGGTCATCGTCACGGAGAAGCCTCCGGCGCGCAGGGCCCCGATCACCGCGTCATGGTGGCGCAGGGTCGCCGGGCCGGGCCGGGAGCGGGAGTCCATGAGGCCGATGGCCCAGGGGTGGCGCCCGAGGGCGGCCCGGGCGGAGAGCGCGCGGCGGCGCATCGCGGTCTTCCAGTCCGTGTCGCCCGGCGGCAGCTCGATCTCGCCGAAGACCGTGTCCACCATGCCGTCGAGGATGTCCTCCCGGCCCGCCACATGGTGGTAGAGCGACATCGCCTCGACCCCCAGCGGCTCCGCGATCGCCCGCATGGTCAGCGCGGCCGACCCCTTCTCGTCGGCCACCGCCACCGCCGCGCGGATCACCCGCTCACGACTGAGTGGAGCGCGTGCCGCCGCACCACGCCGTCCCCCGCCCCGCGCACCCGTCCCCGCCGCGCCCATCCGCTCTCCCTCTCGCGCCCCTTGACCGCCTTACGGCATAAGGCTAGCTTGCCTTACAGCATAAGGTGGACAGTTCGGTGAGGGGGCCGCGCCATGGGCACGGAACGAGTGAAGAAGATCTGCGTCGTCGGAGCCTCGGGGAAGCTCGGGCGCTACATGGTCGGGCACGCGCTGGAGCGCGGGTACGAGGTGGTCGGTGTGTGCCGGGAGCGCAGTGTGCCGAAGCTGGCCGCGTTCGAGGGCCGGATCACCGTCGTACCCGGACAGACCGACGATCCGGAGGTGATCCGGCGGGCGGTCGCCGACTGCGACGGGGTGCTGACCGTGCTGGTGCCCTGGGGCGTGCGGCAGTACTCCTCGGGCACCGCGCAGGCGGTCCTCGACCACGCCCGGCCCGGTGCCCGCCTGGTCTTCTCCTGCGGCTGGCACATCACCCGCGACGGCAAGGACCGGTACTCCCGGATGTTCACCCTCGGTGTACGGATCGCCGCCGTGCTGGGCCGGCTCGTCCGCGCCGTCGAACTCGACGACCAGGTGGAGGCGTGCCGGCGGGTCTTCGCCAGCGACACCCGCTGGACCGTGGTCCGCGGCAGCAGCCTGGAGGAGGGCGAGAGCCAGGGCCTGCCCGTGTGGAGCCGGCATGTGGGCGATCCGGTCCTGGCCAGCGACCTGACCCGGCGGGTGGACTTCGCGCTGTTCATGGTGGAGGCGCTCACCGACGACACCCTCGTCAGGGAGGCCCCCGCCATCGTGGGCCGTACGACCCCCAGTGCCCTCGCCCACGCCCACGGTCCGCACGACCACGCATAGCTGCTGTCGGGGTTCGGCGGATTCGGGCGGTCGCGCGCGAGGTGCGGTGCGTCCGGAGCACAATGAACCCGTCGAGCAGTGCTCGCCGCCGGTCCGTGGGCCCATGGACCGACGGCTGGGGTCGTACGGAGAGAAGGAACGATGGGCGAGCAGGGTGTCGCCTCGGCCGCGGTCGACGCCAGGGGGCTGGTCACCGCGTGGAGCGCCGACGCCCGACGCGTGCTCGGGTACGAGCCCGGAGAGGTGATCGGCCGCCGGGCCTCCGACCTGCTGGCCGACGCCCTTCCCGCCTCGGCCCGCGCCCGTCTCGCCCAGCCCGCCGACTGGCGTGGCCCCGTGAACGCCCGGCACCGCGACGGCCATGACGTGGAGCTGGAGCTGGAGGCCCATCCGCTGCTGGACGCGGCGGGGGAGACCCAGTGGTTCCTGACGGCCACGGTGCCGGAGCCCGCCGCGCGGCTGCGCCGGTGGGCCCTGGACCAGCTCCCCGTCCCGATCGCCCTCTTCGACCAGGACGGACTCGCGGTGTCCGCGAACTCCGCGATGGAAGGGGTGATGGGCAGGCCGCAGGAGGACCTGCTGGGCCGACGCGTCGGGGTCTCGGTCGACGGCCGGCGCCGCCTCCCCGGCTTCGAGGGGCTCGACGACGCCGTCCAGCGGGTGCTGCGCACCGGCGAGCCGAAGCCGTACGAGGCCTGGCTGCGCGCACCGGGCGAGGCCCGGGAACACGCGTGGCTGGTGTCGCTCAGCCCGCTGAAGGACGCCGGCGGCGAGGTGCGGGGCATGTGCCTGGCCGCGATCGACAGCACGGAGCAGTTCCTCGCCCGCCGCCGGCTGAGCATGCTCAACGAGTCGGGCAACCGCATCGGCTCCACCCTGGACATCACCCGTACCGCCGAGGAACTCGCCGAGGTGTGCACCGACCATCTCGCCGACTTCGTCATCGTCGACCTCCTGGACTCGGTACTGGCCGGCGAGGAGGCCGCCGTCTCGCCCGGCGCCGACCCCCAGGTCTTCCGCCGCACCGCCCAGCGGTCCGTGCTGGAGGGCTGCCCCGAGGCCGTGATCCCCGTCGGCAGCAGACACACCTATGTCGACGGTTCGCCGCCGGGCCGCTCCCTGACCAGCGGCCGGGCCCTGCTGTACGAGATCGACGACGTCACCGCGCAGCTGTGGGCGGCGGGCTCCCAGGAGCGGGCCCGCAGCATCGAGGTGCACGGCATCCACTCGATGATGGCGGTGCCGCTGCGCGCCCGCGGCATCACCCTCGGCCTGTCGATCCTCTCCCGCCACCGCACCGCCGAGCCCTTCGGCGAGGACGACCTGCTGCTGGCCGAGGAACTCGCGGCCCGCGCCGCCGTCTGTGTCGACAACGCCCGCCGCTACACCCGCGAACGCGCCATCGCCCTCGAACTGCAGCGCAGCCTCCTGCCCCACCGCGCACCCCGGCAGGCCGCCGTCGAGGTCGCCTCCCGCTACCAGCCGGCCAGCACCCGCGCCGGGATCGGCGGCGACTGGTTCGACGTCATCCCCCTGTCCGGCGCCCGGGTGGGGCTCGTCGTCGGCGATGTCGTCGGCCACGGCGTCCAGGCCTCCGCCACCATGGGCCGCCTCCGCACGGCCGTCCGCACCCTGGCCGACGTGGACCTCGCCCCGGACGAGCTGCTCACCCAGCTCGACGACATCGTCCTGCGCCTGGACTCCGAGCGGACGGCGGACGAGGCGGAGGACGCGGAGAGCCCCGGCGAGATCGGCGCCACCTGTCTGTACGCCGTGTACGATCCCGTCGCGCGCCGCTGCTCCATGGCCCGGGCCGGCCATCCGCCACCGGCCCTGATCGCCCCGGACGGCGAGGCCGCCTTCCTCGACCTGCCGATCGGGCCGCCGCTGGGCGTGGGCGGGCTGCCCTTCGAGACCGCCGAGTTCGACGTTCCCGAGGGCAGTGTGTTCGCCCTCTACACCGACGGCCTGGTCCAGGCGTCCGGCCGGGACCTGGACGACGGACTCGACCGGCTGCGCCGGGCACTGTGCGGCACGGACCGCCCCCTGGAGGAGACCTGCGACGGGGTCCTGAGCAGCCTGCTGACGGACCGGCCCGTCGACGACGTGGCCCTGCTCCTGGCCCGGACCCGGGCCCTGGACGCCGACCGGGTCGCCACCTGGGAGATCCCCGCCGACCCCGCGTACGTCGGCCACGCCCGCAAACTGGCCACCGACCAGCTGGCCGCCTGGCGGCTGGAGGAGGTCTCCTTCGTCACGGAACTCGTCGTGAGCGAGCTGGTCACCAACGCCATCCGCTACGGAGGCTCCCCGATCCAGCTGCGGCTGATCCGTGAGGCCACCCTGATCTGCGAGGTCTCGGACTCCAGCGCCACCGCTCCGCACATGCGCCGGGCCCGCGCCTTCGACGAGGGCGGGCGCGGTCTGCTGCTCGTCGCCCAGCTCACCCAGCGCTGGGGCAGTCGCCACACCCGCACGGGCAAGACCATCTGGGCCGAGCAGGCTCTCCCGGGCGCGTAGCCGCGCGCAGGGGCACCAGGTCCCGAAACAGGGCGGACGGCTGTGGAACTTCTTGACCGCCCGTCGGCCCTCCACGATGCTGTGTTGCGGTACGCGCGCCGCGTACCGCGATAAGCAACTTCAGACTCAGGTCTCGTACCAGCCGAGGAGTGGCCATGACGCACCAGGTCCGTGCTGTCGTCGCGCGGGGCAAGGGCGCCCCCGTCAGCCTGGAAACGATCATCGTGCCCGACCCCGGCCCGGGCGAGGCGCTGGTGAAGATCGAGGCCTGCGGGGTCTGCCACACCGATCTGCACTACCGGGAGGGCGGCATCAACGACGAGTTCCCCTTCCTGCTGGGCCACGAGGCGGCGGGCGTCGTGGAGTCGGTGGGGGAGGGCGTCACCGATGTGGCCCCCGGTGACTTCGTGATCCTCAACTGGCGTGCGGTGTGCGGAAATTGCCGGGCCTGTCTGCGCGGGCGCCCCTGGTACTGCTTCAGCACCCACAACGCCAAGCAGAAGATGACCCTGCTCGACGGCACCGAGCTGTCGCCCGCGCTGGGCATCGGCGCGTTCGCCGAGAAGACCCTGGTGGCGGCCGGTCAGTGCACCAAGGTGGACCGGGCCGCCTCGGCCGCCGCGGCCGGTCTGCTGGGGTGCGGGGTGATGGCCGGCATCGGTGCGGCGATCAACACCGGGAACGTGGGCCGCGGTGACAGTGTCGCCGTCATCGGCTGCGGCGGTGTCGGCGCCGCGGCGGTCGTCGGCTCGAACCTCGCGGGCGCCGCGAAGATCATCGCGGTGGACATCGACGACGCCAAGCTGGAGACCGCCCGGAAGCTCGGCGCGACCCACACGGTCAACTCCAAGGACACCGACGCGGTGGAGGCGATCCGCGAGCTGACCGGCGGCTTCGGTGCCGACGTCGTCATCGAGGCGGTCGGCCGCCCGGAGACGTACAAGCAGGCGTTCTACGCCCGCGACCTGGCCGGCACGGTCGTCCTGGTCGGCGTCCCCACCCCGGAGATGAAGCTCGAACTGCCCCTGCTGGACGTCTTCGGCCGTGGCGGCTCCCTCAAGTCCTCCTGGTACGGCGACTGCCTGCCCTCCCGGGACTTCCCCATGCTCATCGACCTGTACCTCCAGGGCCGGCTGGACCTCGACGCGTTCGTGACGGAGACCATCGCGCTGGACGACGTGGAGAAGGCCTTCGAGCGGATGCACAAGGGCGACGTGCTGCGTTCGGTGGTGGTCCTCTGACGGCCGGGCGGGCCGTGCCCGCGCCGGCGTAGCCGCGGAGCGTGACGGACGAGCCGTGGTCGGGGACGCCCCCGACCACGGCTCGTCGTCGTTCCGGGGGTGACACGTGGCTCGACTCTTCTTTGACACGACCCTTGACAGCCTCTCTGAGGCGTCAGATTGTGTTGCCCATAGCGAATCCAGATGCGCAATCCGCAACACGAATCGAGCGGCGCTCGCCGCCCTCGCCCGCGTATCCCCCCTTTTTTCCCGGTCGCGCAACCGTCGTCCGCGACAGGAAGCGTCCCCTGCCGTCTGTGGAAAGGACGAGCTGATGAGCAATGCCCGCGAACGGAACGGGAGCCCAGGCCATCCCGTCGAGGCGGAACTGCCGGGAGGTGGTGCGGCCGGCGCCCGACCCCAAACCGACCTTGTCGTCTTCGGTGTCGCCGCGGCCCTCACCCTGGCCTTCGTCGTGTGGGGAGCCACGGCGACCGACACGCTGGAGAGCGTGTCGGGGAAGCTGCTGGACGGAACCATCCGCAACGGCGGCTGGGCCTTCGTCCTCGCCGCCTCGGGCTTCGTGGTCTTCGCCCTCTGGCTGGCGATGAGCCGCTACGGGCGGATCACCCTCGGAAAGGAGGGGGAGGAGCCCGAGTTCCGCACCGTCTCGTGGATCGCCATGATGTTCAGCGCGGGCATGGGCATCGGCCTGATGTTCTACGGAGTGAGCGAGCCGCTCTCCCACTTCATGACGCCACCGCCCGGCACCGACCCCGCCGACGCCAACCAGGCCATGGAGACCGCCATGGCCACCACCCTCTTCCACTGGACGCTCCATCCCTGGGCGATGTACGCGGTCGTGGGTCTCGCCATCGCCTACAGCACCTTCCGACGCGGACGCCGCCAGCTGATCAGCGCGGTGTTCACCCCGTTGCTCGGTGAGAAGCGGGTGAACGGCTGGCCGGGCCGGGCCATCGACATCCTCGCCATCTTCGCCACCCTCTTCGGGTCGGCGGCCTCCCTGGGGCTCGGTGCCCTCCAGATCGGCAGCGGCTTCACCGGCCTGGGCTGGCTGTCGTCGGTCGGCACCGGACTGCTGGTCGTCGTGATCGCCGTGCTGACCGTGGCGTTCGTCGCCTCGGCGGTGTCCGGCATCGAGAAGGGAATCCAGTGGCTGTCCAACACCAACATGGTGCTGGCGGTGGGGCTCGCCCTCTTCGTCTTCCTGGTCGGCCCGACCATCTTCATCCTCGATCTGCTGCCCACCTCCGTCGGTGCCTTCTTCGGCGACCTGGCCCAGATGGCGGGCCGTACCGAGGCGTCCAGCGGCAAGGGCGTCGCCGACTGGCTGGCCGGCTGGACGGTCTTCTACTGGGCGTGGTGGATCTCCTGGACGCCCTTCGTCGGCATGTTCATCGCGCGCATCAGCCGCGGCCGTACGATCCGGCAGTTCGTCGGCGGTGTCATCCTGGTCCCCAGCAGCGTCAGCCTGCTCTGGTTCGCGGTCTTCGGCGGCTCGGCGATGCACCTTCAGGAGTCCGGCCGTCTCAATGACGCCGCGACCGCCCAGGGGCAGCTCTTCGACGTGCTCCAGCAGTACCCGATCGCCACGGTGACGAGCATCGTCGTCATGGTCCTCGTCGGCATCTTCTTCGTCTCCGGCGCCGACGCCGCCTCCATCGTGATGGGGACGCTCTCGCAGCGGGGCTCCCTGGAGCCGTCCCGGGGCGTCGTGGTGTTCTGGGGTGTGCTGACCGGAGCGGTCGCCGCCGTCATGCTGCTCATCGGCGGCGGCAAGGGTGACGCGCTCACCGGGCTGCAGAACCTCACCATTCTCGCGGCGGCCCCCTTCACCCTGGTGATGATCGGGTTGTGCATCGCGCTCAACCGGGATCTGCGCCACGACCCGCTCATCATCCGCGGACGCATGGGCAAGGAGGCCATCGAGACGGCCGTCATCGCCGGCCACGAGAAGTACGACGGGGACTTCGAACTCCGCATCGGCCCCGCCACGTCCACGGACGGCACGGAGCCCCTGCCGCCCGAACCGGCCGGGGAGTCCGCGCGTTCCACCACCTCCGCCGTCTGAGACCGAGGCACCCACCGCCCGGTGGGGCCGTGGCACCGCCCTGCGCGGCCACGGCCCCACCGGGCCTTTGTTGTTCTATGTGAGGTGAGTTGTGAATACCGCAACGCTCTAAGTGGCTCCGAACGGCCCCCTGGATGCCTTGACAAGGGTTCTGGGCGACTCCAGACTGATGTTGCGCTTACCGCAATCCGTTTCGTTATATGCACCCGAGGTGTCATGATGATTCCCGCGTGCCGTCTCGCGGATCTCCCGCGAGGTGAGGCCTTCCGGCTCGACACCGACCCGCCGGTGTCGGTGTTCCACACCGACGACGGCGAGGTCTTCGCCATCGACGACACCTGTACCCACCAGGACGCCTCGCTCGCCGACGGCTGGCTGGAGGGCTGCGAGGTGGAATGCCCGCTGCATGCCTCCAAGTTCGACCTGCGCACCGGCGCGGTCGACTCCCCGCCGGCCAAGCTGCCGGTCCGGACGCACGAGGTCGTCGTCGAGGACGGCATGATCTACGTCCGGCTCTCCACGGACGCCCCGAACCTGCCGCCCTGCATCTCCGCCCGGCTCGCCGGGGGTCCCGCGTGAGGACCGTCGCCGTGGTCGGCGCCTCCCTCGCCGGCCTGTCGGCGGCTCGCTCCCTGCGCAAGCAGGGCTTCGACGGGCGCCTGGTCGTCATCGGCGACGAGCTGCACCGCCCCTACGACCGGCCCCCGCTCTCCAAGGAGTTCCTGGCCGGCACCCTCGGCGAGGCCGAACTCTCCCTGGAGACGGAGGGCGAGGACCTGGCGGCGGAGTGGCTGCTCGGCACCCGAGCCACCGCGCTCGACCACACCGCGCGCGCCGTTCGCCTCGGCGACGGCCGCGAGGTGCGCGCCGACGGCTTCGTCATCGCCACCGGCGCCGTGGCGCGGTCCCTGCCCGGCTCCGAGGGCCTCGCCGGGGTGCACACCCTGCGCACCCTGGACGACGCCCGCGCCCTGCGGGACGAACTGGCCGGCGGCGGACGCCTGGTGGTGATCGGCGGCGGTTTCATCGGCGCCGAGGTCGCCTCCACCGCGAAGGCCCTCGGCCTGGAGGTGACCGTCGTGGAGGCGGCGTCGACCCCGCTCGCCGGACCGCTCGGCGACACCATGGGCGCCGTCGTCTCCGGCCTCCACTCCGACCACGGTGTACGGCTGTTGTGCGGCGTGGGGGTCAAGGGGCTGAGCGGCGAGGACCGGGTCGACGCCGTCCTGCTGGAGGACGGCCGCAGCGTCCCCGCCGACATCGTCGTCGTCGGCGTCGGGGCCCGCCCGTGCGTCGAGTGGCTGCAGGGCTCCGGCATCGCGCTGGACAACGGCGTGACCTGCGGCGCCGACGGCCGTACCAGCCTCGCCGGAGTGGTCGCGGTCGGCGACTGCGCCAACTGGTACGACCCCCGCGCGGGCCACCACCGCCGCGTGGAGCACTGGACCGGCGCGCGCGAGCGCCCGGAGGCCGCCGTCGCCACCCTGCTGGCGGGGGGCGCGGTCGAGCCCGGCGTGCCGAGGCCGCCGTACTTCTGGTCGGACCAGTACGGCGTCCGCATCCAGTTCGCCGGTCACGCGGCCGAGGCGGACAGTGTCGCCGTCGAGGCGGGCACGGTCGACGACCGCGACGTCCTCGCCGTCTACCGGCGCGCCGGCCGGCCGGTCGCCGTGCTCGGGATGAACCAGCCGCGGCTGTTCATGAGGGTGCGCAAGGAACTGGCCGCCACCACGTCTTGACACCGCCCCGGCGTCACCCCATGCTGCGGTTGCCCACAGCGCGCAGTGTTGCTCCATACACAACGCCGACCGGAGTCGTTCCTCCCGGCGTCCGCATGACCCCTCCGCGACGTTCCCCGAGGAGTGCCCCGTGACCTCGACCAGCCTGCCCGACAGCCTGATCGCCACTCTTCCCGGCTCCTCCTACACCGATCCGGTGGTCTTCGCCCAGGAACAGGAGCACATATTCGAGACCATGTGGTTCTGTGTCGCCCGCGCCTCCGAGCTGGCGAAGCCCGGTGCCTTCCGCACCGTCGACGTGGGCCGCGAGAGCATCCTCGTCACCCGCGCCCGGGACAACTCGATCCGCGCGTACTTCAACGTCTGCCGGCACCGCGGCGCCAAGCTCTGCACCGAGGAGACCGGTGAGGTCAAGCGGGCCTTCCAGTGTCCGTACCACGCCTGGACCTACGGCCTGGACGGCAAGCTGGTCGCAGCCCCCAACCTCACCAAGATGCCCGACGTGGGACGCACCGAGTACGGCCTGGTGAGCGTCGCCGTGCGGGAGTGGCTCGGTTATGTCTGGGTCTGTCTCGCGGAGAACCCGCCGTCCTTCGACGAGGACGTCATCGGTGAGGTCGTCGCGCGCCTGGGCGACGTCGAGTCGATCGAGCGGTACGACATCGACAACCTCTCCGTCGGCCGCCGGATCACGTACGACGTGAAGGCGAACTGGAAGCTCATCATCGAGAACTTCATGGAGTGCTATCACTGTGCCACGATCCATCCGGAACTGACGGAGGTGCTGCCGGAGTTCGCGGACGGGTACGCCGCGCAGTACTACGTGGGGCACGGTGCGGAGTTCGGTGAGGAGGTGCGGGGGTTCACGGTGGACGGTTCCGAGGGTCTGGACCGTATCCCGGGTGTCGCCGAGGACCAGGACCGCCGGTACTACGCGATCACCGTCCGGCCGCAGGTGTTCATCAACCTGGTGCCCGACCATGTGATCTTCCACCGGATGTACCCGGTGTCCGTGGACCGCACGGTCGTCGAGTGCGACTGGCTCTATCTGCCGCACGTCGTCAAGAGCGGCAAGGACGTCAGCCGGTCCGTGGAACTCTTCGACCGGGTCAATCTCCAGGACTTCGAGGCCTGCGAGCGGACCCAGCCCGGCATGAGCTCCCGGCTGTACGCCAAGGGCGGTGTGCTGGTGCCCAGTGAGCACCACATCGGAGCGTTCCACGACTGGGTGAACGAACGCCTCGGCACCCCTCAGGGGTGAATCAGCCCAGGAAACCCATCCGGTGGCTGATCTCGGCGGCGCCCTGGAGCAGTACCGGCGACATCTCGTGCAGGCGCTCCTCGGTGAGCCGGTAGGAGGGTCCGGAGGCGCTGAGGGCGGCGATGACCTCGCCGTCCCGGTTGCGCACCGGAGCGGCCATGGCGTGCAGGCCGATCTCCAACTCCTCCAGGGTGAAGGCGTAGCCCCGCTCCCGCGCGGCGACGAGGTTCTTCTCCAGCTTCGTCTTCGCGGTGATGGTGTGCGGGGTGACCTTCTTCATGCCCACGTCGGAGAGGAGCGCGGCGCGCTCCTTCGCCGGCAGGTGGGCCAGCAGGATCTTGCCGCTGGACGTGGCGTGCAGGGGAGTCAGCTGGCCCACCCAGTTGTGCGCGGTGATGGCTCCCGGTCCGCGCACCTGGTACAGGTTGATCGCGTACTGCTCCTGCATCACGGCGATGTTGACGGTCTCGCCGATCTCCTCGGCCAGCCGCTCGCAGACGGGACGGCCCTGCTGGGTGATGTCGATACGCCCCGTGACCGCGCCGGCCAGCCGCACGATGCCGAAGCCGAGCCGGTACTTGCCGCGCTCCCCGGCCTGCTCCACCAGTCCGCGCGCCTCCAGGGCGCCGAGGAGACGGAAGGCGGTGGACTTGTGCACCTCGATCTCCGCCGCCACCTCGCTGACGCCGGCCTCGCCACGCTGCGCGAGGATCTCCAGGACGCTGATGGCGCGGTCCACCGACTGCACACCGCCGGCGCCCGCGTGCGAATTCGACGTTTCCGTGTCAAGGCTGTAGTTGCTCACAGTGAAACTATACGCGCAGTAAACAACACACCTGCAAGTAACCTCCGCGAAACGAAGATCCCGAAGTTGCGCGTTTCGCAACCTGGTGCGTATAGCGCTACCCGTCTAGCATGCCTCGCATATCTACGGCGCGAGCGAGACGAGGCACCATGGCTCCTGTGCAGTACGACTTCGTCATCGTCGGTGGTGGTTCCGCGGGCAGTGCACTGGCAAACAGGCTGTCCGCCGATCCGACGAACCGGGTCCTGGTCCTGGAGGCGGGCCGGACGGACTTCCCGTGGGACGTCTTCATCCACATGCCCGCGGCGCTGACCTACCCGATCGGCAGCCGCTTCTACGACTGGAAGTACGAGTCCGAGCCCGAGCCCCACATGGGCGGCCGGCGCGTCTACCACGCGCGCGGCAAGGTACTGGGCGGGTCCAGCAGCATCAACGGCATGATCTTCCAGCGCGGCAACCCCATGGACTACGAGCGCTGGGCGGCCGACCCGGGCATGGAGACCTGGGACTACGCGCACTGTCTGCCGTACTTCCGGCGCATGGAGAACTGCCTCGCGGCCGACCCGGACGACGAGTTCCGCGGTCACGACGGTCCCCTCGTCCTGGAGCGCGGCCCGGCGAGCAACCCCCTCTTCGGCGCCTTCCTCAAGGCCACCGAGGAGGCGGGCTACGCGCCCACCGACGACGTCAACGGCTACCGGCAGGAAGGCTTCGCCAAGTTCGACCGGAACGTCCACCGCGGACGCCGGCTCTCGGCCTCGAAGGCGTATCTGAAGCCCGTCCGCAAGCGCCCCAACCTGACCGTCACCACCCGCGCCCTCGTCACCAGGGTCCTCTTCGAGGGCAAGAAGGCCGTCGGCGTCGAGTACCGGCGCGGCAAGGGAGCCCCGAAGCAGGTCCGCGCCAAGGAGGTGATCCTCTGCGGCGGCGCGATCAACTCCCCGCAGCTGCTCCAGCTCTCCGGCGTGGGCAACGCCGAGGAACTCCGGGCCCTGGGCATCGACGTCGTCCACGACCTCCCGGGCGTCGGCGAGAACATGCAGGACCATCTGGAGGTCTACATCCAGTACGCCTGCAAGCAGCCGGTCTCCATGCAGCCGTACCTGGCGAAGTGGCGTGCGCCCTTCATCGGGCTCCAGTGGCTCTTCCGCAAGGGCCCCGCCGCCACCAACCACTTCGAGGCCGGTGGGTTCGCCCGCAGCAACGAGGACGTCGACTACCCCAACCTGATGTTCCACTTCCTGCCGATCGCGGTCCGTTACGACGGCTCCGTGCCGGCCGGCGGCCACGGCTACCAGGTGCACGTCGGACCCATGTACTCGGACGCCATCGGCTCGGTGAAGATCAAGAGCAAGGACCCGCGGCAGCACCCCGCCCTGCGCTTCAACTACCTCTCCACCGAACAGGACCGCCGCGAGTGGGTCGAGGCGATCCGGGTCGCCCGCAAGCTGCTCAACCAGCCCGCGCTCGCCCCCTACAACGACGGGGAGGTCTCGCCCGGACCGTCCGTCGAGTCGGACGAGGAGATCCTCGCCTGGGTCGCCAAGGACGGCGAGACCGCCCTGCACCCGTCCTGCACCTGCAAGATGGGCACCGACGAGATGTCCGTCGTGGACCCCACCAGCATGCGTGTGCACGGCGTGGACGGCCTGCGGGTGGTGGACGCCTCCGTCATGCCCTACGTCACCAACGGCAACATCTACGCGCCGGTGATGATGATCGCCGAGAAGGCCGCCGACCTGATCCTCGGCAAGCAGCCGCTGCCGGCGTCGAAGGCCGCGTACTACCGCCACCGCGACGCCCGGACGCAGGCGGAGTAGGCCTTGGGCGCTGCGGGGCTCCGCGCACTGCTGAGGACGGTCCGCTACGAGGTGCTGCCGGCGAGGGCCACCGAGGAGAAGGTCCTCGCCCATGTCCCGCGCGACGTCGTCGTCACCGTGACGGCGTCGCCGGTCAAGGGCCTGGAACCCACCCTCGACCTCGCCGGCCGGCTCGCCGCGCACGGCTACCGGGTCGTCCCGCACGTCCCCGCCCGGCTCCTGCGGGACGACCTGCACCTCAAGGAGGTCGCGGGCCGGCTGTGCGAGGCGGGCGTGGACGACGTGTTCGTCCCGGCGGGTGACGCCGACCCGCCGGCCGGATCGTACGACGGGGCGCTGCCGGTGCTGCGCCGGCTGAGCGAGCTGGGACGGCCGTTCACCCACGTCGGCGTCACCGGCTATCCCGAGAGCCATCCGCTCATCCACGACGACATCACCGTCCAGGCGATGTGGGACAAGCGCGAGCACGCCACGTACATCGTGAGCAACCTCTGCTTCGACCCGCGGGTGCTGGGGGACTGGCTCGCGCGGGTAAGCCGCCGGGGTGTGACCCTGCCGGTGCACGTGGGCGTCGCGGGGCCCGTGCAGCGGGCGAAGCTGCTGGCGATGGCGACGAGGATCGGGGTGGGGGAGTCGACCCGCTTCCTGACCAGGCACGCGTCGTGGTTCGTGCGTTTCGCGGCGCCCGGCGGCTACTCACCCGAGAAGCTGCTCACGCGCACGGAGAACGCCCTCACCGACCCCGTGTCCGGGGTGGCGGGGCTGCACCTGTTCACCTTCAACCAGATCGCGGAGACGGAGAGATGGCGGCGGTCCGTACTGGACCGGCTGGAGGGCTGAGCACGTCGCCGGACAGCGGAACGCCGAACGCCGGGACGGATGTGGACCCGTCCCGGCGTTCGGCTTCGTATACGGAGGAGCTTCCGCTCAGCGGAAGACGACCGTGCGGTTGCCCTCGACCATCACCCGGTTCTCGCTGTGCCACTTCACCGCGTGCGCGAGCACCTGGGCCTCCACGTCCCGGCCGACCGTGACCAGCTCGCCGGGGTCCAGCGAGTGGTCCACCCGGACCACGTCCTGCTCGATGATCTGGCCCTCGTCCAGGTCCGAGGTCACATAGTGCGCCGTCGCGCCGACCAGCTTCACACCGCGGTCGTAGGCCTGGTCGTAGGGGCGCGCGCCCTTGAAGCTGGGGAGGAAGGAGTGGTGGATGTTGATGGCGCGGCCGTCCAGCTCCTTGCACAGGTCGTCGGAGAGGATCTGCATGTAGCGGGCCAGGACGACCAGGTCGATGTCCAGCTCGCGGACGAGTTCGAGCAGCCGGGCCTCGGCCTCGGGCTTGGTGTCGCGGGTCACCGGCACGTGGTGGAAGGGGATGTCGTACGTCTCCGCGAGCTTCTCGAACTCCCGGTGGTTGGAGACGATCGCGGGGATCTCGATGTTGAGCGCGCCCGCCTGCCGGCGGAAGAGCAGGTCGTTCAGGCAGTGCCCGAACTTGGACACCATGATCAGGGTCCGGGTCGGTGTGGCGGCGTCGCTGAGGGACCACGAGATGCCGTAGGCCTGGGCGACGGGGCCGAAGCGGTACCGCAGTCCCTCCAGGTCGACGTTCGGGTCGGAGACGTCGAAGTGGACCCGCATGAAGAAGCGTCCCTGACGTCGGTCGTCGAACTGCTGGCTTTCCAGGATGTTTCCGGAGTTCCTGACGAGGAAGCCGCTCACGGCGTGAACCAGCCCGGCACTGTCGGGGCAGGAGAGGGTCAGGACGAACTCGCGGCCGGGTTGCGGTCGAGGGGACATGTGCGGGCCTCCGTCGGTGCGTATTGCACAACAAGGTGAGCGATACGCAACATGGTCGGCTCGGTGCGGCTTGTGGTCAAGGGTGGGCGGGTAAGTGATCACATGGTCAAATCGTCATCCGCCAACATCTTGACGTCCGTCTGACCAGCCGACAGGGTGTTCCATCACAAGCAATCGGGTGCACGATGCGCAACGAATTTCAGTCGGAAGGCTCGGCGCGTGGCAGACCTGTATGTGAATGGCGAATGGCGGGTTCCGGTGGCCGGCGGCCTCCGGGAGATCCGATGTCCCGCTGACGGCACGCTCACGGCGACCGTCTCGGAAGGAACGCGCCCCGACACCGAGGCGGCGATCGCCGCGGCCCGGGACGCCTTCGACACCGGCCCCTGGCCGGACACCCCCGAGCGGGAGCGCGGCGCCCTGCTGCTGCGCACCGCCGACATCATCGAGCGCGACACCAAGGCCTTCGCCCGCGCCGAGTCCCTCGACACCGGCAAGCGGGTCGTGGAGAGCGAGTACGACATCGCCGACGTCGTCTCCTGCTTCCGCTACTACGGCGGACTCGCGGGCACCGACGCCGGCCGGGTGATCGACACCGGCCGCGACGACGCCGTCAGCCGGGTCGTCTACGAGCCGGTCGGGGTGTGCGCGCTGATCACCCCCTGGAACTACCCCCTTCTGCAAGCCAGTTGGAAGGTCGCCCCGGCGCTCCTGGCCGGCAACACGATCGTCCTCAAGCCCAGCGAGCTGACCCCCTCCACCTCCGTCCTGCTGATGAGGGCGCTGGAGGAGGCCGGGCTGCCGGCCGGCGCGGCCAACCTGGTCCTGGGCGCCGGCCCCGAGGTGGGCGCCCCGCTCTCCGAGGACCCCCGCGTCGACCTGGTCTCCTTCACCGGCGGCCTGGACACCGGCCGGCGCATCATGGCCACCGCCGCCGCGACCGTGAAGAAGGTCGCCCTGGAGCTGGGCGGCAAGAACCCCAACGTCGTCTTCGCCGACGCCGACTTCGAGACGGCCGTGGACTTCGCCCTCACCGCCGTCTTCCTGCACTCGGGCCAGGTGTGCTCGGCCGGCGCCCGGCTGATCGTCGAGGACTCCCTGCACGACCGCTTCGTCGACGAGGTCGTCCGCCGCGCCCGGCTCATCCGGCTCGGCGGCCCCTACGACACCGAGGCCGAGACCGGGGCGCTGATCTCCGCGCAGCACCGGGACAAGGTCGAGGCGTACGTCGCCTCCGGCCTCGCCGAGGGCGCCGTGCTGCGCTGCGGCGGCGCCCGCCCCGACGACCCCGCGCTGGCGGACGGCCACTACTACCTGCCCACCGTCCTCGACGAGTGCCGGCAGGACATGCGGGTGGTGCACGAGGAGTCCTTCGGCCCCGTGCTCACCGTGGAACGCTTCACCGACGAGGACGACGCCGTACGGATCGCCAACGACACCGAGTACGGACTGGCCGGGGCCGTCTGGACGCAGGACGCGGGCAAGGCCCAGCGGGTCGCCCGGCGACTGCGCCACGGCACCGTGTGGATCAACGACTACCACCCCTATGTGCCGCAAGCGGAATGGGGCGGGTTCGGGCATTCGGGTGTGGGCCGGGAGCTGGGACCGACCGGCCTGAACGAGTACCGAGAGCCCAAACACATCTGGCAGAACATCCAACCCCGGCCGCAGCGCTGGTTTAGCGGCTGACGCCGAAAGAAGGTCGAACATGACCACGCAGACCGAGGTGCCGCAGCGGCGCGGCACGCCCCAGGACTCGGGTCCCACCCCGGTCATCTCCGTGCGCAGGCTGTGGAAGGTGTTCGGGCCCAAGGCCGACCGGGTGCCGGAGTCCGAGGAACTGTGCGGACTCACCCGCCGTGAACTGATGGACCGCACCGGCTGCACCGCCGCCGTGCGGGACGTGAACTTCGACGTCTCGCCCGGCGAGGTCTTCGTCGTCATGGGCCTGTCCGGCTCCGGCAAGTCCACCCTGGTGCGATGTCTGACCCGGCTGATCGAACCCACCGCGGGCGAGGTCGTCTTCGAGGGCGAGGACATCCGCCAGGCCGACGACAGACGCCTGCGCGAGCTGCGCCGCCGCAAGTTCTCCATGGTCTTCCAGCACTTCGGGCTGCTGCCCCACCGCCGGGTCGTCGACAACGTGGCCTTCGGGCTGGAGATCCGCGGCATGGGCCGGGCCGAGCGCGTCAGGCGGGCCCAGGAGGTCGTCGAGCTGGTCGGCCTCGCCGGTTACGAGAAGTCCTACCCCGACCAGCTCTCCGGCGGTATGCAGCAGCGCGTCGGGCTGGCCCGCGCGCTGGCCGGCGATCCGGACGTGCTCTTCTTCGACGAGCCGTTCTCGGCGCTGGACCCGTTGATCCGCCGCGACATGCAGAACGAGGTCATCCGGCTGCACCACGAGGTCGGCAAGACGATGGTCTTCATCACCCACGACCTCTCCGAGGCCCTCAAGCTGGGCGACCGCATCCTGATCATGCGCGACGGCAAGATGGTCCAGTGCGGCACCGGCGACGAACTGGTAGGGGCCCCGGCCGACGACTACGTGCGCGAGTTCGTCAAGGACGTCCCGCGCGGCGATGTGCTCACCCTGCGCTGGATCATGCGGCCGCCGGCGGACGGCGACGCCCTGGACGGCCCCGAGCTGGGACCGGACGTCGTGGTCAAGGAGGCCACCCGGGCGGTGCTCGCCGCCGACAAGCCGGTCAAGGTCGTGGAGAACGGCAAGCTGCTCGGCATCGTCGGCGACGAGGAGATCCTCGCCGTGGTCGCCGGGCAGGAAGGCGGCGCCTGATGACCGTCGTCGTGGAGAAGACCGAGCCGCCGGGGAGACCGGAGGAGACCCGCCCGGTCGAGGAGCCCGCCGCGGCCGCGGAGCCCCGGAGGATCAGCCGCTCCGTGGTGCTCGGCGCGATCGTGGTCGTCTGGCTGGTGCTGTTCGCGATCCTGCGCGGCAGGCAGACCCTCGCGCTCGGGGCGGCGGACCTGACCGATCTGCACCGGTGGTTCAACGAGGTCAACGACTCGATCGGCGCGAACCGCAACTCCAACCCGCTGTTCCTGTACTTCTTCAACGAGATCCGCCTGGTCATCGATTCCCTGGCGACCTTCGTGCAGGAGCTGATCTCCCAGCCCTCCGCCGGGCGGCCCCTTCCGCAGATCGGCTGGCTCGGCGTCGTCGGCATCGCGGGCTACGTCTCCTGGGCCTTCGGCAACTGGCGGGTCGCGCTGCTGGCGGTGGCCGGCTTCACCTTCCTCGGCCTGCAGGGCCTGTGGCAGGAGAGCATGGACACCCTGGCGCTCACCGTCTCCGCGGTCCTGGTGGCGCTGCTGTTCGGGATCCCGCTGGGTGTGTGGGCGGGGCTGTCCGACCGGGTCAACCGGATCGCCACGCCCCTGCTGGACTTCATGCAGACGATGCCGACCTTCGTCTACCTGGCCCCGCTGACCCTGTTCTTCCTCATCGGCGGAGCCTCCGCCACCATCGCCACGGTGGTCTACGCGGCGCCGCCGGCGATCCGGATCACCGCGCACGCCATCCGGACCGTGCCGGAGACGACGGTGGAGGCGGCCGACTCGCTCGGGGCGACGCGTGGGCAGGCCCTGATGAAGGTCCTGCTGCCGATGTCCAAGCGGACGGTGGTGATGGGCGTCAACCAGACCATCATGGCCGCCCTGGCCATGGTGACCATCGCGGCCCTGATCGACGCTCCCGGCCTCGGCAAGACCGTCGTCCAGGCGCTGCAGTCGCTCGACGTGGGCACGGCCTTCAACGCGGGCCTGTCCATCGTCGTCATGGCGATCGTCCTCGACCGGGTCACGACCGCGGCCAGCGCCCGCGAGGAGGAGGCCCGGCGCTCGAAGAACCGGTTCCTGGCCTGGCGGCGGCCCCTGCTGGGGGCGGGCGCGGTGGTCACGGCCGTCCTGGTCTTCATGTCGCACACCTATGTGTGGGCGGCGGAGTTCCCCGGCGAGGGCGGTCTCGGCAGCTCCATCGCGAGCGCGGCGGACACCACGACGACCTGGGTCCAGGACAACCTCTCGGGCGTCACCAACACCGTCCGCGACCTCATCACCAACGGGCTGCTCAACCCGTTCCAGTCGCTGCTCACCGACTCACCGTGGTGGCTGGTCGGCGCGGTGCTGATCGCGCTCGGCGTCGTCCTCGGCGGCCGCCGTGCCGGAATCACCACGGCGGTGTGCGTGGGGCTCCTGGTCGCCACCGGTATGTGGTCGGACAGCATGACGACGCTGGCCTCGACCGTGGTGGCCACCATCCTCGTGATGCTGCTCGGCATCGGCTTCGGCGTCTGGATGGGCCGCAGCCGGCTGGTGGACCGCATGCTGCGGCCGAGCCTGGACGCGGCACAGGTCATGCCGCCGTTCGTCTATCTGGTGCCGTTCCTCGCGCTCTTCGGCGCGACCCGTTTCACGGCGATCGTCGCCGCGATCGTCTACGCGGCCCCCGTCGCCATGAAGATCATCGCGGACGGGGTGCGGAACGTGCCCGCGACCACCGTGGAGGCGGCCACCTCCGCCGGGTGCAACACCTGGCAGATCATCACCAAGGTCCAGCTGCCGATGGCGCGCGGTGCCCTGACTCTCGCCACGAACCAGGGTCTGATCTATGTGCTGTCGATGGTTGTGGTGGGCGGCCTGGTAGGTGCCGGCGCCCTCGGCTACGACGTCGTGGCCGGTTTCTCGCAGGGCCAACTGTTCGGGAAGGGGCTCGCCGCAGGGCTCGCCATCGTCCTTCTCGGAGTCATGTTCGACCGCATCACTCAGGCCGCGGCGCGGCGAACCAGCGCATAAGGAGCAACTGACCATGTCAAGGCAAGCAAGACGATGGAGAGTCGGCGCGGCCGGCATAGCGGTCCTCGGTCTCACCCTCACCGCCTGTGGCGGTGCGAAGGTCGGTGACGAGTCCTCCGGTACGAGCGGCTCGGGCGGCTCCGCCAAGTGCGGCACCTTCAACCTCGCGGTCAACCCGTGGGTCGGCTACGAGGCCAACGCGGCGGTCATCGCCTACGTCGCGGAGAACGACCTCGGCTGCAAGGTCACCAAGAAGGACCTGAAGGAGGAGATCGCCTGGCAGGGCTTCGGGACCGGTGAGGTGGACGCGGTCGTCGAGAACTGGGGCCACGACGACCTGAAGAAGAAGTACATCACCGACCAGAAGACCGCCGTGGACGCCGGCGCGACCGGCAACGAGGGCCTGATCGGCTGGTACGTACCGCCGTGGCTGGCCAAGGCGCACCCGGACATCACGGACTGGAAGAACCTCGACAAGTACGCGGCGAAGTTCAAGACCTCCGAGTCCGGCGGCAAGGGCCAGCTCCTCGACGGCGACCCGTCGTTCGTCACCAACGACGAGGCGCTGGTGAAGAACCTGAAGCTGGACTACAAGGTCGTGTACGCGGGCAGCGAGACCGCGCTCATCCAGACCTTCCGCAAGGCGGAGAAGAACAAGGAATGGGTGATCGGCTACTTCTACGAGCCCCAGTGGTTCATGTCCGAGGTGCCGCTGGTGAAGGTCAAGCTGCCCGACTACAAGGCGGGCTGTGACGCCGACGCCGAGAAGATCGCCTGCGACTACCCCGTCTACACGCTGGACAAGATCGTCGCCAAGAAGTTCGCCGACTCGGGCAGCCCCGCCTACGACCTGGTGAAGAACTTCAGCTGGACCAACGACGACCAGAACATCGTGGCCAAGTACATCGCCGTGGACAAGATGACCCCCGAGGCCGCGGCGAAGAAGTGGGTCGACGCCAACCGCGTCAAGGTGGACGCCTGGCTGAAGTAGGGGCGAGGACCGGACGCGGGAATCCGGTCGGATCATGCCCGGTGGGCGGCGCGCGCCACACGCGCCGCCCACCGGGCATCGCCGTGTCCGGGCCCGTTCCCCGGCTGCTTCTCCGGCCCGTTTTCCGAGGTCCCGGGAACCCTTGACACCCACCAGTGCGGAGGGCACATTGAGTTGCGCAACCTGAACCGCGTTGCGTAAACAGCAACTCGATCGGCTCGGCTGATCAACAGACCGGAGGTGCGGCGATGGCGGGACCCCGAGTGGTCATCATCGGAGCGGGAGTCGTGGGAGCGGCTCTCGCGGACGAGATCTCCGCGCGAGGCTGGACCGAGGTGACCGTGGTCGACCAGGGCCCGCTTCCCGCCACCGGGGGCTCCACCTCGCACGCCCCGGGCCTGGTCTTCCAGACGAACTCCTCCAGGACGATGACCGAGCTGGCCCGGTACACCGTCGAGAAGTTCTGCTCCCTCGACGTGGACGGCAAGCCCTGCTTCCTCCAGGTCGGCGGCCTCGAAGTGGCCACCACCCCCGAGCGCCTGACCGAACTGCGCCGCCGCCACGGCTGGATCACCGCCTGGGGCATCGAGGCCCGGCTGCTCACCGCGGACGAATGCCTCGCACAGCACCCGCTGGTCAACCCCGACAAGGTCCTCGGCGGCCTGCTGGTCCCCACCGACGGCCTCGCCAAGGCCGTCCTCGCCGTCGAGGCGCAGATCCGCCGGGCCACCGAGCGCGGCGTGACCTTCCTGCCGCGCCACGAGGTCCTCGACGTCCTGAAGGCCGACGGCGAGATCACCGGCGTCCTCACCGACCAGGGCGAGATCCCCGCCGACATCGTCGTGTGCTGCGCCGGCATCTGGGGCCCGAAGATCGCCCGCATGGCCGGCATGAACCTCCCGCTGACCCCGCTCGCCCACCAGCTCGCCTGGACCGGGCCGATCCCGGCCCTCGCCGGTCAGACCGAGGAGGCGGTCCGGCCGATCCTGCGCCACCAGGACGCCGACCTCTACTACCGCGACCGCTTCGACGGCATCGGCATCGGCTACTACGGCCACCGCCCGATGCCCATCACCGCCGACGAGATCCTCTCCGTCGACGAGGCCGACGACATGCCGTCGGTCCTGAAGTTCACCGAGGACGACTTCGCCGACGCCTGGACCGAGACCCAGTCGCTGCTGCCCGCCACCAAGGAGGCGGACATCGCGGAGGGCATCAACGGCCTGTTCTCCTTCACCACCGACAACTTCCCGCTGCTCGGCGAGTCGCCGGACGTCAAGGGCTTCTGGGTCGCCGAGGCGGTCTGGGTCACCCACTCCGCCGGAGTCGGCCGGGCCATGGCCGAATGGCTGGTCGACGGCTACTGCTCCTCCTTCGACCTGCACGAGTGCGACGTCAACCGCTTCGAGCCGCACCAGCTCTCCCCGGAGTACGTCCTGGCCCGCGACTGCCAGAACTTCGTCGAGGTCTACGACATCCTCCACCCCCTCCAGCCGTCCGGGGACCCCCGCCCGATCCGCACCAGCCCCTTCCACACCCGGCAGAAGGAGCACGGCGCCTTCTTCCTGGAGGCCAACGGCTGGGAGCGCCCGCAGTGGTACGAGGCCAACTCCGGCCTCGTCGAGGGCCGCTCCATCCCCACCCCGGGCGACTGGGCCGCGCGGTACTGGTCCCCGATCGTCGGCGCCGAGGCCCAGGCCACCCGCGAGACCGTCGCGATGTACGACATGACGGCCCTCAAGCGCCTGGAGGTGAGCGGCCCCGGCGCCGCCGACCTCCTGGAGCGCCTGTGCACCGGCAAGGTCGCCAAGTCCGTCGGCTCGGTCACCTACACCCTCTTCCTCGACCACGACGGCGGCATCCGCAGCGACGTCACCGTCGCCCGGCTCGCCCGCGACACCTTCCAGATCGGCGCCAACGGCAACCTCGACCTGGACTGGATCAGCCGCCACCTCCCCGCCGACGGCACCGTCCAGGTCCGCGACATCACCCCCGGCACCTGCTGCGTCGGACTGTGGGGCCCCCTGGCCCGCAAGGTCCTCCAGCCCCTCACCGACGCCGACTTCAGCAACGACGGCCTGAAGTACTTCCGCGCCAAGCACGCCTACATCGGCTCGGTACCCGTCACCGCGATGCGCCTGAGCTACGTCGGCGAACTCGGCTGGGAGATCTACACCACCGCCGACCAGGGCCAGAAGCTCTGGGACACCCTGTGGGAGGCGGCGAAGCCCCTCGGCGGCGTCATCGCCGGCCGCGGCGCCTTCAACAGCCTCCGCCTGGAGAAGGGCTACCGCTCCTTCGGCACCGACATGACCTACGAGCACGACCCCTACGAAGCCGGCGTCGGCTTCGCCGTCAAGCTCGACAAGGACGACTTCATCGGCAAGGACGCGCTGCTGCGCCGCAAGGAGAACGTCCGGCGCAAGCTGACCTGCCTCGTCATCGACGACCCCCGGTCGGTCGTCCTCGGCAAGGAACCCGTCCTCGACGGCGACCGGCCGGTCGGCTACGTCACCAGCGCCTCCTACGGCTACACCATCGGCAAGGGCATCGCCTACGCCTGGCTCCCCACGGAACTCACGGCCCCCGGGACCGTGCTGCACATCGGCTACTTCGACCAGCGCGTCGAGGCCGTCGTCACCGAGGAGCCCCTGTTCGACCCCACCATGTCCCGCCTGCGTGGCTGACACCCGGCCACGACCGACGAGGGAAGGAACACCGCCGGTGAACGCACAGTTGCTCGACGGCAAGGCGACCGCCGCCGACATCCGCCGCGAACTCACGGAGCGCGTGGCCAAGTTGACCGCCACCGGCGCCCGCCCGCCGGGCCTCGGGACCGTCCTGGTCGGCGAGGACCCCGGCAGCCACGCCTATGTCGCCGGGAAGCACCGCGACTGCGCCCAGGTCGGCATCGCCTCCATCCGCCGCGACCTGCCCGCCGACGCCACCCAGCAGCAGGTCGAGGACGTCATCGACGAGCTGAACGCCGACCCGGCCTGCACCGGCTACATCGTCCAGCTCCCGCTGCCCCGCCACCTCGACGCCAACGCCGTACTGGAACGCATGGACCCGGCCAAGGACGCCGACGGACTGCACCCCGTCAACCTCGGCCGGCTCACCCTCGGCGTCGACGCCCCGCTGCCCTGCACCCCGCGCGGCATCGTCGAACTCCTGCGCCGCCACGACGTGCCGCTCGCCGGCGCCCGGGTCTGCGTGGTCGGCCGGGGCATCACGGTCGGCCGTCCCATCGGCCTGCTGCTCACCCGCCGCTCCGAGAACGCCACCGTCACCCTGTGCCACACCGGCACCAAGGGCCTCGCCTGGCACACCCGGGAGGCCGACATCGTCATCGCGGCCGCCGGTTCACCCGGACTGATCACCAAGGACATGCTGCGCACCGGCGCGGCCGTCCTGGACGTCGGCATCACCCGCACCGACCAGGGCCTGGTCGGCGACATCCACCCGGACGCCGCCCAGGTCGCCGGCTGGATCGCGCCGATGCCCGGCGGAGTGGGCCCCATGACCCGCGCGATGTTGCTGGCCAACGTCGTCGAGGCCGCCGAGAGGAACGCCACCGCCGTATGAACGCGCACGTCCCCCAGGATCCGCAGCATCCGCACCTCTCAGCCGAGGGAGACGCCCGATGAGCCCCCGCACCCCCGGTGCCGACCTCCCCGAGCACCCCGAGTGGCTGTGGCGGGACCCCGAGCCGAAGAAGTCGTACGACGTGGTGATCGTCGGCGGCGGCGGACACGGCCTGGCCACCGCCCACTATCTGGCGAGGAACCACGGCATCACCGATGTCGCGGTGCTGGAGAAGGGCTGGCTCGGCGGCGGCAACATGGCCCGCAACACCACGATCATCCGCTCCAACTACCTGTGGGACGAGAGCGCCGGCATCTACGAGCACGCCCTCAAGCTCTGGGAGGGACTGGAGGAGGAACTCGACTACCCGATCCTCTTCTCCCAGCGCGGTGTGCTGAACCTCGCGCACAGCCTCCAGGACGTCCGCGACAGCGTGCGCCGGGTGGAGGCCAACCGCCTCAACGGCGTGGACGCCGAGTGGCTCGACGCCGACGGCGTCAAGGACGTCTGCCCGATCGTCAACATCTCGCAGGACGTGCGCTACCCGGTCCTCGGCGCCACCTACCAGCCGCGCGCGGGCATCGCCAAGCACGACCACGTGGCCTGGGGCCTGGCCCGCTCCGCCGACGCGGCCGGCATCGACATCATCCAGAACTGCGAGGTCACCGGCCTCGACGTGGTCGACAACCGCGTCGTCGCAGTCCGCACCACCCGGGGCCGTATCGCGGCCGGCAAGGTCGCGCTCTGCTCGGCCGGCCACACCTCGGTCCTCGCCGCCATGGCGGGCATCGAACTCCCCGTCCAGTCCCATCCGTTGCAGGCACTCGTCTCCGAACTCCTGGAGCCGGTGCACCCCACGGTCGTGATGTCCAACGCCGTCCATGTGTACGTCAGCCAGGCACACAAGGGCGAGCTGGTGATGGGCGCGGGCATCGACGCGTACAACTCGTACACCCAGCGCGGCGCCTTCCACATCATCGAGGAGCAGATGGCCGCGGCCCTGGAGCTCTTCCCGGTCTTCGCCCGCGCCCACGTCCTGCGCACCTGGGGCGGCATCGTCGACGTCAGCCCCGACGCCTCGCCCATCGTCGGGCTCAGTCCCGTCGACAACCTCTACCTCAACTGCGGCTGGGGCACGGGCGGCTTCAAGGCGACCCCGGGCGTCGGCTGGGTCTACGCCCACACCATCGCCCACGACACCCCGCACGCCCTCAACGCCCCCTTCTCGCTCGACCGTTTCACCACCGGCGCGCTCGTCGACGAGCACGGCGCGGCCGCGGTGGCCCACTAGGGAGCCCCACACATGCTGCTCATCACCTGCCCGTGGTGCGGGCCCCGCGACGAGGCCGAGTTCCACTACGGCGGCCAGGCCCACGTGGCCTACCCCGAGACCCCCTCGGCCCTCACCGACGAGGAGTGGGCCCGCTACCTCTTCTTCCGCGACAACACCAAGGGCCCCTTCGCCGAGCGCTGGAGCCACGCGGCGGGCTGCCGCCGCTGGTTCAACGCGATCCGCGACACCTCCACGAACGAGATCCTGTCGGTGTACCGCGCGGGCGAGGAACGCCCCCCGACCCCGGAGCCGAGCCCGGTCACGTCGCAGCCGCGTCCGGCACCACCAGCCCGTCCGGCGTTCGAGGACGAGGCCGTTCAGGCCGAAGGGGGGTCCGGGGGCGCAGCCCCCGGGGATGGGACGGGTAGGGGCGGCGGGGGCGGGACAACCCAACCGTTCCGCCACCCCACCCGAGGCCGCGTCGACCGCGACACGACCCTCACGTTCACCTTCGACGGCACCGAGTACCAGGGCCACCGGGGCGACACCCTCGCCTCCGCCCTCCTCGCCAACGGCGTGATCCACGCGGGCACCAGCATCAAACTCGGCCGCCCCCGAGGCATCTTCTCCGCCGGAGTCGAAGAGCCCAACGCGGTCATCCAGATCGAGGAACCCTTCCCCGAGCCGATGCTCCCCGCGACCACCGTCGAGCTGTACGACGGCCTGGTCGCCACCAGCCTCCCCGGCCAGGGCCGCCTCGCCACCGACCCCGACCCGGCCCGCTACGACGCCGTACACGCCCACTGCGACCTCCTGGTCGTCGGCGCGGGCCCGGCCGGCCTCGCGGCAGCCGCCGCGGCGGCGAACAGCGGAGCCCGCGTCATCCTCGCCGACGACCAGCCCGAACCCGGCGGCAGCCTCCTCGGCACCGCCGAACACCTCGACTGGGTGGGCGAGACGGCAGGCCTGCTCGACGCCGCCCCCGAGGTCCGCGTCCTGCGCCGCACCACCGTCTTCGGTTACTACGACGACAACCACCTCCTCGCCGTCGAGCGCCGCACCAACCACCTCGGCGGCGCGGCCCCCGAGAACATCTCCCGGGAACGCGTCTGGCGCATCCGCGCCCGCCGCGTCGTCCTCGCCACCGGCGCCCACGAACGCTCCCTGGCCTTCGCGGACAACGACCGCCCCGGCGTGATGCTGGCCTCCTCGGCCCGCACCCACGTCAACCGCCACGGCGCCCTGCCCGGCCGCCACGCGGTCGTGTTCACCACCAACGACAGCGCCTACGCGGCGGCCCTGGACCTCGCCTCGGCCGGTCTGGACATCGCGGCGATCGTCGACACCCGTCCCGAGCCGGGGGAGTGGGCCGAGCGCGCCACGGCCGCCGGCATCGAGGTCCTGGCCGGGCACGCCGTCACCGGCACGTCGGGCGAGCCCCGTCTCACCGCCGTGACCGTCGCCCCGTACGGCGAGTCCGCAGGCCAGCGGGAGTGCGCCGCCGACCTGCTGCTCGTCTCCGGCGGCTGGAACCCGGCCGCGCACCTGTTCAGCCAGTCCGGCGGCAAGCTGCGCCACGACGAGACACTGGGCTCCTTCGTGCCCGACACCGGCCGCCAGGCCGTCGAGGTCGTGGGCAGCGCGAGCGGTCTCCTCGACACCGCCGGTGTCCTCGCCCAGGGCGCCGCCGCCGGTGCCCGCGCGATCGAGGCCGAGGGGTACACGTCCGAGGCACCCCGTCTGCCCGCCGTGCCGGCGCGGCCGCGGCCGACCCCGGTGATGCAGGTGTACGTCGTCCCGGGCGAGACGGACGCCCCCAGGTTCGTCGACCTCCAGCGCGACGTCACGGTGGCCGACCTGGCCCGCGCGACCGGCGCCGGACTGCGCTCGGTGGAGCACACCAAGCGCTACACGACGGCCGGTACCGCCAACGACCAGGGCAAGACCTCCGGCGTGCTGGCGAGCGGGGTCGTCGCCGAACTGCTCGGCGTGGACGTCTCGTCCCTCGGCACCACCACCTTCCGCCCGCCGTACACCCCGGTCTCCTTCGCCGCCCTCGCGGGCCGTGACCGGGGTGTGCTGAGCGACCCGGTCCGTACGACCGCCCTGCACGAGTGGCACGTCGGGCACGGCGCGCTGTTCGAGAACGTCGGCCAGTGGAAGCGCCCCTGGTACTACCCGCGGGACGGCGAGGACATGGAGAGCGCCGTGCTCCGCGAGTGCGCCGCGACCCGTGAGGGCGTGGGCTTCATGGACGCCTCCACCCTCGGCAAGATCGACGTCCAGGGCCCGGACGCCGGTGTCTTCCTCGACCTGCTCTACACCAACATGATGAGCACCCTGAAGGTCGGCATGATCCGCTACGGCGTCATGTGCCGCCCCGACGGCATGGTCTTCGACGACGGCACGGTCATCCGGGTCGAGCGGGACCGCTACCTGGTCACCACGACGACCGGCAACGCGGCCACCGTGCTCGACTGGATGGAGGAGTGGCTCCAGACGGAGTGGCCCGAACTCAAGGTCCACTGCACCTCCGTGACCGAGCAGTGGGCCACGGTCGCCCTGGTCGGTCCGAGGTCCCGCGAGGTGATCGGCTCCCTCGCACCGCAACTCGCCGTCGCCAACGAGGACTTCCCGTTCATGGCCTGGCGCGAGACCACCGTCGCGGGCATCGACGCCCGGGTCTGCCGGATCAGCTTCTCCGGCGAACTCGCCTACGAGATCAACGTGTCGCCGTGGGAGGCCCTGACGCTCTGGGAGGCGCTGTACGAGGCCGGCGCCCCGTACGGCATCACCCCGTACGGCACCGAGACCATGCACGTCCTGCGCGCCGAGAAGGGCTACCCGATCATCGGCCAGGACACCGACGGCACCGTCACCCCGCAGGACCTCGGCATGAGCTGGGTCGTCTCCAAGAAGAAGTCGGACTTCGTCGGCAAGCGGTCCTACACCCGCCCCGACACCGTCCGGCCCGACCGCAAGCACCTGGTCGGCCTCCTCCCCGAGGACCCGGGCGACTTCCTCCCCGAGGGCACCCACCTGGTCGCCGACGGCGTGCTGCCGCCCCCGCCCGTCCCGATGCTCGGCCACGTCACCTCCAGCTACCGCAGCGCCGCCCTCGGCCGGACCTTCGCGCTCGCCCTGGTCAAGGGCGGCCGGGACCGCATCGGCGAGCGGCTGTACGCCCCCGTGGGCGACCGACTGGTCCCCGTGACCGTCGCGAGCCCCGTCCTCTACGACCCCGAGGGAGCCCGCCGCGATGGCTGACACCGCCCTGACCGCCCGGCCCCGCAGCCCCCTGTCCGGGGCCGCCGACCGGCTCGCCGCGGCCACCCGTGACTCCGGGGGCACGATCCGGCTGGCCGAACTCCCCTTCCTGACCCAGCTCGACGTACGTCTGGACGCCAAGGGCGCGGCGGCGGACGCCGTCGGTCTCGCGTTGGGCCTCCCGCTGCCGCTGGAGCCCGACACCGTCGCCCGCGCGGGGGAGTTGACCGCGCTGTGGCTCGGCCCCGACGAGTGGCTGCTCGTGGGGCCGCCGGGCGGCGAGCGCGAACTGGAGAGCCGGATCCGGGAGGCCGCCGGAGAGGAGCCGGTCTCCGTCACCGACGTGTCCGCGCAGCGCACCACGGTCCTCGTCGCGGGCACGGGTGCCCGCGACCTGCTGGCCCACGGCTGCGCGCTGGACCTGCACCCCAGGGCCTTCGGTTCCGGGCGCTGCGCCCAGACCACCCTGGCCCGCACCCAGGTCGTCCTGGTCGCGCGGGAGGGACTCGGCGCCGGTTTCTGGATCCTGGTGCGTTCCTCGTTCGCCGGCTATCTGGCGGACTGGCTGCTCGACGCGGCGACGGAGTACGTCTGAGTCATGCGAGCCCCTGTCAGCGCGTCGAAGGCCGGTCACCGGTGACCGTCACGGCCCACGACCACGCCCCGCCGCCGTACCCGGGCACCCCGGACCCGCATCCGCACGGGCTGCCGAGGCCCGGACGGGCGCTGGTCATGGGCGTCGTGAACGTCACGCCGGACTCGTTCTCCGACGGCGAGCTGTCGTTCGCCGCCGACGCGGCCGTGGCACGTGGCCGCGCCCTGCTGGAGCAGGGCGCGGACATCGTGGACGTGGGCGGCGAGTCGACGCGTCCCGGCGCGGTGCGCCCATCGGTCGAGGAGGAGCTGCGACGGGTGCTGCCCGTCGTCCGGGACCTCTCGGCGGCGGGCGCGGTCGTCAGTGTCGACACCATGCGGGCCGAGGTCGCCGCCCGCGCGCTGGACGCGGGCGCACGGCTGGTCAACGACGTGTCGGGAGGCCTCGCCGACCCCGCGATGCTGCCCCTGATGGCCCGGGCGGGTGTGCCGTACGTGCTGATGCACTGGCGTGGACACTCCGCCGGGATGCAGGCGAACGCCGTCTACGGCGATGTGGTCGACGACGTGCTCCGGGAGCTGCGGCTGAGGATCGACGCGGCCCTGGAGGCGGGCGTGCCCGCCGGTTCGCTGATCGTCGACCCCGGGCTGGGCTTCGCCAAGGAGGCCTCCCACAACTGGGAGTTGCTGGGCCGGCTCGGGGAGGTGCGCGCGCTGGGCCGTCCCGTCCTGGTCGGCGCGTCCCGCAAGGCGTTCCTGGGGCGGCTGCTGGCGGACCCGGCGACGGGGGAACCGCGCCCGGCGCGCGAGCGCGACGCCGCGACCACCGCCGTGTCCGTGCTCGCCGCCGCACAGGGCGCCTGGTGTCTGCGGGTGCACGACGTCGCCTCGACGCTGGACGCGGTACGGGTGACGGCCCGTTGGGGCGCCGAGGCGGCGATGGCGGCGCGGTCGCCGCTGGGTGGGTCGCCTCTCGTGGGCGGTCAGCCCAGATAGCCCATCCTGCGGCTGATCTCGTCGGCGCCGCGCGTCAGCACCGGCACGAGTGCGTGGATGCGTTCCTCGGTGAAGCGGTAGGCCGGGCCGGAGGCGCTGAGCGCGGCGATGACCTCGCCCTCGCGAGAGCGGATCGGGGCCGCCATGGCGTGCAGGCCGATCTCCAGCTCCTCCAGCGTCACCGCGTACCCGCGCTCGCGCGCCTCGCTGAGAGCCTTCTCCAGCTGCGTCCCGGCCGTCAGCGTGTGCGGTGTCAGTCTGCGCAGTCCGGACGCCTCCAGCACCTCGGCCCGCCGCCGCTCCGAGAGATGGGCCAGCAGGATCTTGCCGCTGGACGTGGCGTGCACGGGGGTGAGCTGGCCGACCCAGTTGTGGGTGCCGACCGCGCCCGGGCCGCGCACCTGATGGAGGTTGACCGCGTAGTGCTCCTGGAGCACGGCGATGTTGACGGTCTCGCCGATCTCCTCGCTGAGCCGCTCGCAGACCTGCCGGCCCTGCTGGGTGATGTCCAGCCGGCCCGTGACGGCGCCGGCGAGCCGTACGATGCCGAAGCCGAGGCGGTACTTGCCCCGGTCGGCCGACTGCTCGACCAGTCCGCGTGCCTCCAGCGCCCCGAGCAGCCGGAACGCGGTCGACTTGTGGACGTCGATCTCGGCGGCGACCTCGCTGACACCGGCCTCGCCGCGCCGGGCGAGGATCTCCAGCACGCTGACGGCGCGGTCGACCGACTGCACACCGTTCACCGCGGGACCCGTTGTTGCGCCCTCTGCCGCGTAGTTGCTCATGGTGCAACTATACGCAGCCGCCCCGACGGTTCCGAGGGGTTCGAGGAGTGCGGTGACCCTGGCCGGAACCGGTCGCCCGCATGCTCGCACGGCCCCTCCCGTCCGGGGAAGGGGGAGGCGTCGAGGCGAAGCGGACAAGTCGGCGCGACCAACCTCTTGACAGTGGGTGCCCCCAAGGAGACAGTTTGGTCGTCGTTGCTCATAGCGAAGATGGTTGCGCTATATGGAACGCAGTGGTCTGCGGCCCGGCCACGGTCCCGTCCCGGCCCGGTGCAGTGAAGTCCCTCCCCCACTCCCTCCCTTCCTCCCCTTCCTCGACGAGGAGATCGACCGTGACACACGAGGTACGCGCCGTCGTCGCCCGCAAGAAGGGCGCCCCGGTCTCGGTGGAGACCGTCCTGGTGCCGGACCCCGGCCCCGGTGAGGCGCTGGTACGGGTGCAGGCCTGCGGTGTCTGCCACACCGACCTGCACTACCGGGAGGGCGGCATCAACGACGAGTTCCCCTTCCTGCTCGGCCACGAGGCGGCGGGCGTGGTGGAGTCGGTCGGCGAGGGCGTCACCGACGTCGCTCCCGGCGACTTCGTCGTCCTCAACTGGCGCGCCGTCTGCGGCACCTGCCGTGCCTGCCGCCGTGGCAGGCCCTGGTACTGCTTCGCCACCCACAACGCCACCCAGCCGATGACCCTGGCTGGGGGCACCTCCCGGACGAAGTCTGGGGGAGGCACCCCGCTCTCCCCGGCCCTCGGCATCGGCGCCTTCGCCGAGAAGACCCTGGTCGCCGCCGGACAGTGCACCAAGGTCGACTCCATGGCCTCACCGGCCGCCGCCGGGCTTCTCGGCTGCGGTGTGATGGCCGGGTTCGGTGCCGCGGTCAACACCGGGGGCGTGGGACGCGGTGACTCCATCGCGGTGATCGGCTGCGGCGGCGTGGGCATGGCCGCGATCGCGGGTGCCAAGGTCGCCGGAGCGGGCCGCATCATCGCCGTCGACGTCGACGAGCGGAAGCTGAAGTGGGCGGAGCGGTTCGGCGCCACCGACACCGTCGACTCCTCGCAGGCCGACGCCGTCGAGGCGATCCGCGAGCTGACCGGCGGCTTCGGCGCCGATGTCGTCGTGGACGCGGTCGGCCGCCCCGAGACCTTCCGGCAGGCCTTCTACGCCCGCGACCTGGCCGGCACCGCCGTCCTCGTGGGAGTCCCCACACCCGAGCTGAAGCTCGAACTGCCGCTGCTGGACGTCTTCGGCCGCGGCGGCTCCCTCAAGTCCTCCTGGTACGGCGACTGCCTGCCCTCCCGCGACTTCCCCGCCCTGATCGACCTCTACCTTCAGGGCCGCTTCGACCTGGGCGAGTTCGTCACCGAGACCATCGGCCTGGACGACGTCGAGGCCGCGTTCGCCAAGATGCACCACGGCGACGTCCTGCGTTCGGTGGTGGTCCTGTGACCGCCCGCATCGAGTGCCTCGTCACCTCCGGCACCTTCGAACTGGACGGCGGCAGCTGGGAGGTCGACAACAACGTCTGGCTGGTCGGCGACGACGAGGAGGTCCTCGTCGTCGACGCGGCCCATGACGCGGACGCCATCGCCGCCGCCGTCGGCGACCGCCGTCTGGTCGCCGTCGTGTGCACCCACGCCCACAACGACCACGTCAACGCCGCCCCGGCCCTGGCCGCCCGTCATGGCGCGCCCATCCTGCTCCACCCGGACGACACCGTCCTGTGGAAGATGGCGCACGGCGAGGAGGCGCCCGCCTTCCGCCCGCTCGTCGCGGGCGAGACCCTCACGGTCGCCGGCGTCGGGCTGACGGTGCTGCACACCCCCGGCCACTCGCCCGGCGCGGTCTGCCTCCACGCACCCGAGCTGAACGCCCTGTTCTCCGGCGACACGCTCTTCCAGGGCGGCCCCGGGGCCACCGGCCGCTCCTTCTCGGACTTCGGCACCATCATCGTCTCCCTCCGGGACCGGCTGCTGACGCTGCCCGCCGGCACCACCGTCCACACCGGTCACGGCGACACCACCACGATCGGGGCCGAGGCGCCCCACCTCGACGAGTGGATCGCCCGCGGCCACTGAACCGCCCGCCACCGCCTCCCGACATTTTCCGAAGGTGACTCGATGACCCTCACGAATCTGCCGCCCAGCCTGATCCCCACGCTGTCCGGCGAGTACTACACGGACCCCGGAGTCTTCGCCCAGGAGCAGGAGCGGGTCTTCGAGGCCATGTGGTTCTGTGTGACCCGCGCCTCCGAACTGGCCAAACCCGGCGCCTTCCGCACCTGTCAGGTCGGACGTGAGAGCGTTCTCGTCTCCCGCTCCCGTGACGGCTCGATCAAGGCCTTCCTCAACATCTGCCGGCACCGCGGCGCCAAGCTCTGCCTGGAGGAGTCCGGCGAGGTCAAGCGGGCCTTCCAGTGTCCGTACCACGCCTGGACCTACGGCCTGGACGGCAAGCTGGTCGCCGCGCCCAACCTGACCTCGATGCCGGACATCGACCGGACCGAGTACGGCCTGGTCAACGTCCATGTGCGGGAGTGGCTCGGCTATGTGTGGGTGTGCCTGGCCGACGAGCCGCCGTCCTTCGAGGCCGACATACTGGGCGCGATCGTCGAGCGGCTCGGCGACCTGGAGTCGATCGAGCGCTACGACATCGACAACCTGCGGCTGGGGCGCCGGATCACGTACGACGTGAAGGCGAACTGGAAGCTCATCATCGAGAACTTCATGGAGTGCTACCACTGCGCCACGATCCATCCGGAACTGACCGAGGTGCTGCCGGAGTTCGCGGACGGGTACGCCGCGCAGTACTACGTGGGGCACGGCGCCGAGTTCGGTGAGGAGGTGCGGGGTTTTACCGTGGACGGTTCCGAGGGGCTGGACCGTATCCCGGGTGTCGCCGAGGACCAGGACCGCCGGTACTACGCGATCACCGTCCGGCCGCAGGTGTTCATCAACCTCGTGCCCGACCATGTGATCTTCCACCGGATGTACCCGATGGCCGCCGACCGCACGGTCGTCGAGTGCGACTGGCTCTATCTGCCGCACGTCGTCGAGAGCGGCAAGGACGTGGAGCGTTCGGTGGAACTGTTCCACCGGGTGAACCAGCAGGACTTCGACGCCTGTGAGCGCACCCAGCCGGCGATGAGCTCGAAGGCCTACGCCAAGGGCGGTGTGCTGGTGCCCAGCGAGCACCACATCGGTGAGTTCCACACCTGGCTGCAGAACAAGCTCGACGTGGGACCCACGCACTGACCGGAGCCCGGCCCCTTGACACCTCAGAAATCCATCGAAACCATGTTGCACATGACGCGTGTCGTTGTGCGATGTGAGACATCCTCTCGTCTGGAGCCCGCATGAGGAGCATCACCGTCGTCGGAGCGTCGCTGGCGGGCCTGAGCACGGTCCGCGCGCTGCGCGCGGAGGGCTACGACGGCGAGATCGTCGTCGTGGGGGAGGAGCGCCACGCTCCCTACGACCGTCCGCCGCTGTCCAAGGACTTCCTCAAGGGTGACCTCGACGCCGAAGCACTCGCCCTCGGCGACGCCGACGAGTACGACGACCTGGATGTGCACTGGCTCCTCGGGGAACGGGCGGTGCGCCTCGACCCCGCCGCCCGGACCGTCACCCTGGCCGGGGGCCGGCAGGTGCGCACCCATGGCGTGGTCGTCGCCACCGGCGCGAGCCCGCGCACCCTCCCCGGCTCCGACGGACTGGCCGGTGTCCACACCCTGCGCACCCTGGACGACGCCCAGGCCCTGCGGTCCGAGCTGCTGACCGGCCTGCCCAGGCTGGTCGTCATCGGCGCCGGTTTCATCGGCGCCGAGGTGGCCTCCACCGCCCACCGGCTCGGACTGCACGTCACCGTCGTCGAGGCGGCCGAGGTGCCGCTGGAGCGCCAACTGGGCCGCGAGATGGGCCTGGTCTGCTCCTCCCTGCACACCGACCACGGCGTCGACCTGCTGTGCGGCACCGGCGTGGCCGAACTCCTCGGCGAGGACCGCGTCACCGGTGTCCGGCTGGCGGACGGACGGGTGCTGCCCGCCGACGTCGTCGTGGTCGGTGTGGGAGTACGGCCCAACACCGACTGGCTCGCCGGCTCCGGAGTGCTGGTGGACGACGGCGTGGTGTGCGACACCGGCTGCGCGACCACCGTCGCGGGCGTCGTCGCCGTCGGCGACGTGGCCCGCTGCCCCCACCCGTTCACCGGACGGCACGCCCGCGTCGAACACTGGAGCAACGCCACCGAGCAGGCGAGGACCGCGGCCCGCACGCTGCTGACCGGCGTGCCCGCGCCCGCCCCGCTCACCGCCCCGTACTTCTGGTCCGACCAGTACCGCACGCGCATCCAGCTGGCCGGGTACGTCCCCCCGGGCGCCGTGCCCGAGGTCGTCGAGGGCGATCCGGACAGCCGTACCTTCACGGCCGTCTACCGCCACCAGGGCGACCCGGTGGCCGTGCTCTCCCTCAACCAGCCGAAGTTCTTCAACCGGCTCCGCCGCACCCTCGTCCCCGTGGCCGCAGTCGCCGTGTCCTGAGCCTTCTGCTCGTGAGCGTCCCGCCCTCGCCTCCTCCCTCCGGAACCCGCACAGGAGACCGCCGATGACCCTGTTCAACCAGTCCCTGCACGAGCTCGACCCGGAGGTCGCCGCGGCCCTCGACGCCGAGCTGGACCGTCAGCAGTCGACCCTGGAGATGATCGCCTCCGAGAACTTCGCCCCGGTCGGGGTGATGGAGGCGCAGGGTTCGGTCCTGACCAACAAGTACGCCGAGGGCTACCCGGGCCGCCGCTACTACGGCGGCTGCGAGCACGTCGACGTCACCGAGCAGATCGCCATCGACCGGGTGAAGGAGCTGTTCGGCGCCGAGTACGCCAACGTCCAGCCGCACTCGGGCGCCTCCGCCAACCAGGCCGCCCTGTTCGCGCTGGCCCAGCCCGGCGACACCATCCTCGGGCTGGACCTCGCCCACGGCGGTCACCTCACCCACGGGATGCGGCTGAACTTCTCCGGCAAGCAGTTCAACGTCGTGGCCTATCACGTGGACGACGCCGGACTCGTCGACATGGCCGAGGTCGAGCGCCTGGCCCGGGAGCACCGGCCGAAGGTGATCATCGCGGGCTGGTCGGCGTACCCGCGGCAGCTGGACTTCGCGGAGTTCCGGCGGATCGCCGACGAGGCCGGCGCGTATCTGTGGGTGGACATGGCGCACTTCGCCGGCCTGGTCGCGGCCGGCCTGCACCCCAACCCGGTGCCGTACGCCGACGTGGTCACCTCCACCACCCACAAGACGCTCGGCGGACCGCGCGGCGGCATCATCCTCGCGAAGAAGGACTTCGCGAAGAAGCTCAACTCCTCCGTGTTCCCCGGCTTCCAGGGCGGCCCGCTGGAGCATGTCATCGCGGCGAAGGCGGTGTCCTTCAAGGTCGCGGCGAGCGAGGAGTTCAGGGAGCGCCAGCGGCGCACGGTCGACGGCGCCCGCATCCTCGCCGAGCGGCTGACCGCCCCCGACGCCCGCGAGGCCGGGGTCGACGTGCTCTCCGGCGGCACCGACGTGCACCTGATCCTGGTCGACCTGCGCAACTCCGACCTGGACGGCCGGCAGGCCGAGGACCGCCTCCACGAGGTCGGCATCACCGTCAACCGCAACGCCGTCCCCGACGACCCCCGCCCGCCGATGGTGACCTCCGGACTGCGCATCGGCACCCCCGCCCTGGCCACCCGCGGCTTCACCGCCGAGGACTTCACCGAGGTCGCCGACGTCATCGCCGAGGCACTCAAGCCGTCCTACGACACGGAAGCACTGAAGACCCGCGTCAAGGCCCTCGCCGACAAACACCCGCTGTACCCGGGCCTGTAACCGACAACCTCCCGCACGGGGGCGTGCCGTCACCGATCGGCACGTCCTCTCCAACTCCACGGAGCGTGGCGTGGCAATCAGTGTCTTCGACCTGTTCTCCATCGGCATCGGCCCGTCCAGCTCGCACACCGTGGGCCCGATGCGCGCCGCCGGGATGTTCGTCAGGCGGCTGAAGCAGGACGGAGCGCTGGCCCAGACCGCCGCCGTGCGGGCGGAGTTGTTCGGTTCCCTCGGCGCCACCGGCCACGGCCACGGCACCCCCAAGGCGGTACTGCTCGGCCTGGAGGGCAATGAGCCGCACACGGTCGACGTCGCCCAGGCCGACCTGGACGTCGAGCGGATCCACGCGACCGGGCGCATGCGTCTCCTCGGCGCCGAGATCGGCCCCGCCCACGAGATCGCCCTCGACCCCTCGAACGACCTGGTCCTGCACCGCAGGCGGTCACTGCCGTACCACGCCAACGGCATGATCCTCTTCGCGTACGACGCCGATGGTGTGCCGTTGCTGGAGAAGACGTACTACTCGGTCGGCGGCGGCTTCGTGGTCGACGAGGAGGCCGCCGGCGCGGACCGGATCAAGCTCGACGACACCGTGCTGCCCCACCCGTTCAGCACGGGTGACGAACTGCTGCGGCTCACCCGGGAGACCGGCCTGTCCATCTCCGCGCTGATGCTGGAGAACGAGAAGGCCTGGCGCACCGAGGCGGAGATCCGCACGGGCCTCCTGGAGATCTGGCACGTCATGGAGGCCTGCATCGCACGTGGCCTGGGCCGCGAGGGCATCCTCCCCGGCGGTCTGAGGGTCCGGCGCCGGGCCGCCGCTGCCGCCCGCGCGCTGCGCAGCGAGGGCGATCCGCTGGCCCGCGCCATGGAGTGGATCACCCTCTACGCGATGGCCGTGAACGAGGAGAACGCCGCCGGGGGCCGTGTCGTCACCGCGCCGACGAACGGGGCGGCCGGGATCATCCCCGCCGTCCTCCACTACTTCCTGGAGTTCGTGCCGGGCGCCGACGACGAAGGCATCGTGCGGTTCCTGCTCGCGGCCGGCGCCATCGGCATGCTCTTCAAGGAGAACGCCTCCATCTCCGGCGCCGAGGTCGGCTGCCAGGGCGAGGTCGGCTCCGCCTGCTCCATGGCCGCCGGCGGCCTCGCCGAAGTCCTCGGCGGAAGCCCCGAACAGGTCGAGAACGCCGCCGAGATCGGCATGGAGCACAACCTCGGCCTCACCTGCGACCCCGTCGGCGGCCTCGTCCAGATCCCCTGCATCGAACGCAACGGCATGGCCGCGGTGAAGGCCGTCACCGCCGCCCGTATGGCGATGCGCGGCGACGGCCGTCACCATGTCTCCCTCGACAAGGTCATCAAGACCATGAAGGAGACCGGCGCCGACATGAAGGTCAAGTACAAGGAGACCGCCCGCGGCGGGCTCGCCGTCAACGTCATCGAGTGCTGAGCGCGGAACCGCGTGCTGGGCGCGGGCCACGTCCGTGTGGGCGGGTCAGGCGCGTGTGGCCGGGGGCGTCGGCGGTCGGACTGGGCCGTCCGGGTGGTTCGGGGGTGGGGCGTACCGGCTGTCCGGGGGCGGCTCGGCCCGTCCGGCAGGGCCGTGCCGGGGCAGGGGGTACGTCGTCGGGGCGAGCCGTCTCGACGCCGGACCGCATCCGCACCCCCCAGCCGAGGAGGCCCGCACCGCCATGCCGGACGCCGCGCGCATCGACGTACATCAGCATCTGATCCCACCGCACCTCGCCCGTGCGATGTCCGAGCGGGCCGCGGCCCTCGGCTGGCCCGCTCCCGCGTGGGACGTCGCCGGCGCGCTCGCGATGATGGACCGCCGGTCGATCGCCACCGGCCTGCTGTCGTTCCCCGCACCGGTCGCGGCCCCGGACGACCCCGACGGCGCCCGTACCGGGGCCCGGAAGGTCAACGAGTACACCGCCGAGGTCGTCAAGGACCGGCCCGACCGCTTCGGCCACTTCGCCGTCCTCCCGCTGCCCGATGTGGACGCCGCCCTCGCCGAGGCCGTGTTCGCGCTGGACGAGCTGGACGCCGACGGACTGATGGTGCTGTCCAACGCGCACGGCCGGTATCTGGGCGACCCGCTGTTCGAGCCGCTCTGGACCGAACTCGACGCCCGCGGCGCGGTCGTCCTCGTGCACCCCACGGCCCCGCCCGTCGCACCGGTCCCCGGACTGCCCGGCCCCCTGGTGGACTTCCCGTACGACACCGCCCGTACGGCCCTCCATCTGGCGGTGAACGGGGTGCCCCGACGCCACCCCCGTCTCAAACTGATCCTGCCGCACGCCGGTGGCTTCCTGCCCTACGCCGCCCACCGCTTCGCCGTCGCGGCCCGGGTCCACCCGGAGTCCACCCCCGAGGAGCTGCTGAGCGACCTCCGGAGCTTCTACTTCGACACCGCCATCTCCGCCGGCCCGGCCGCCCTGCCCTCCCTGCTCGCCTTCGCCGAGCCCGGCCATGTCCTGTACGGCAGCGACTTCCCGATGCTGCCGGAGCAGTGGGCCACCGGCTTCGACAGTGGACTGGACGACTATCCGCACTGGCGGCCGGGGGAGTTGCACGCCGTCAACCGCGGCAACGCCGAACGGCTCGTCCCCCGGCTCGCCCGGCCCTGATTCCGCGCGAGCGCGGGCGGTCGTCAGGGCTTGCGTGCCACGGCCCCCAACTGGGGTACGACCACGGGCTCGTCACCGGGATCGGGGCGCCACAGGGAGCAGGAGACGAGGCCCGGTTCCAGGAGTGTGAGGCCCTCGAAGTACCGGCCGACGTCCTTGACGGCGCGTGCGGTGACCGGCGGCTTCGCGTGCGCGTTCCAGAACTCCATCGCCTCCAGCTGGAGGTCGCCGCCGAGTTCGGGCTCGGTGGTGGGGTGCGTCAGCACCAGGAAGCTGCCGGGGGCGAGCGGTTCCAGGAGCCGGCGGGCGATGTCCAGGGCCTCGGTGTCGTCGAGGACGAAGTTCAGGATGCCGAGCAGCATCAGGGCGACGGGCTCGCCGAGGTCGAGGGTCCGGGCTGCGCCGTCGAGGACGGTGTCGGGGTCGCGCGCGTCGGCGTCGAGGTAGACCGCGGCGCCCTCCTCGGTACCGCTCAGCCGGGTGCGGGCGTACATGAGCACCGTCGGGTCGTTGTCGACGTACACGACCCTCGACGCGGGCGCGACGCGCTGGGCGATCTCGTGGGTGTTCTCCAGGGCGGGCAGACCGGTGCCGACGTCGAGGAACTGGCGTATCCCCTGCTCCTCGGCGAGATGCCGTACGGCGCGGACGAGGAAGCGCCGGTCGGCGGAGGCGATGTCCCGGATGACGGGGATGAGGCCGGCGACGTGGTTACCGACCTGCCGGTCGACCTCGTGGTGGTCCGTGCCGCCCTGCCAGTAGTTCCAGACGCGGGCGTTGTGCGCCGTACCGGTGTCGGGGCGCCGCTGCGGGGTCTCCTCGGCCTGGGTCTCGCTCACGTCCACGTCCGTCCTCTCCTCCTCGCACGCCCAAGGATGCTACGGCGGCGGGCAGTTGATGCCCGCCGCGGCGTGACGTGGCGTCATTGTGCCGTCGGACCGGCGTCGGCCGCCTCGTCCTTGGCCATGCGCAGGAAGCGCTGGATCGCCCCGACCGACATGTCGAGGGCGTCGGACGCGGCCTGCTCGTCGCCGAACATCTGCACGGCCTCGGCGACGGCCACGGCCAGTTCGGCCTCCGCCTTGCGGACCTTGCCCTCGGCCTTGTCGACGGTGTCGACGACGGCCAGCTGACGGCGCTGCTTCTCCTGAAGCCGCTGTTTACGGGAGAGGGTCTTGTCGGTGCTCTGCACAGTCATGACCAAGATCATAATTCCTCGGAGGCCAACGCCCGTACAGGTCCGGGAAGTTCACCCCGGCCGACCGGGGTCTGTCCGGTCCGGCCCACTGTTCCGCCACACCCAGGCCGCGATGCCGACACGATTGCGGGCACCGAGTTTGCGCTGGATGTTGGCCACATGGGTCTTGGCGGTGCCGGCGCTGACGAAGAGCGCGGTGCCGATCTCCGCGTTGGTCCGTCCCTGCGCCACCAGCGCCGCGACCTCCGCCTCCCGGTCGGTCAGCGGTTCCGTCGGACCGGGTGGTGCGGGGCGTCGGCGCGGGGGCCGAGGTGGCGCAGCAGTCGTACGGTGACCGACGGGCTGATGAGGACGTCGCCCGCCACGGCCGCGCGGACGGCCTCGGTGAGCAGGGCGGGCCCGGACCGCTTGAGCAGAAAGCCGCAGGCGCCGTTGGCCAGGGCGGTGTGGACGTACGCGTCGAGGTCGAAGGTGGTGACGACGATGACCTTGGTCGGGTCCACCGCGTCGGGGCCGGCCAGGACGCGGGTGACCTCCAGTCCGTCCGGTCCGGGCATACGGATGTCGGCGAGGACGACATCGTCCGGCGGGCGCACCCCGACGCTGGTACCGGTCCCGAACCGGCCCACGACGGGCCGGAACCCCAACTCGCCCTAGGGAGCACTGACATGACGTCATCCACGCCCGCGCCGGACCACCGCCGAACCGCCCGACGGCCGACCGGTCCGCGCCGCCCCCGTGTCCTCGCCCTGGCCGCCGCCCTGTCGTTCACCCTCGCCACGGGCGCGAACGCGGCGACCGGGTCCGCCGGGTCCGCCGCACCCCGAGAGTCCGACGCACGCACCCACCCCGCCGGATCCGCCCTTCCGCAGCTCAAGCGCCTCATCCAGCGCCAGGCGGACGCGTGGAACCGGGGAGACGGCACCGCCTTCGCCGGCACCTATGCCGAGGACGCCGAGTTCATCACCTTCGACGGCACACACCTGCGCGGCCGGGAGGAGATGGCCCGCGACTTCCAGATCTACTTCGACGAGTACACGAAGGGGACCCGCCTGGTCTTCACCGAGGTACCCGTGACCCTGCGCCGTCCGACGCCCGACACAGCCGTCATGATCACCACCGGCTGTGTCGCCGACCCCGGTGAACCGGAATGCCGTCCGGACAGCCATTCCGTCCAGACCTATGTGGCCGCCCACCGGGAGCGCGGCTGGGAACTCGTCTCCTTCCAGAACACCCGGGTCCGGGGGCTCCTGCCGTCGCCGCGCGTGTGACGGACCCCGCCCCGGGGAGGCGAGTTCGGTCTTCCCTCCGGCAAGTCGCGGCGAATGGGGGAGAGTTGGGGAGGCGAACCACCCGGCGACGCGAAGGGATCCCTCATGGCACGGACGTTGGACCGGGTGCTGGCGGTGGTGGCGGAGCGGCGGGCCGAGTTCGAGGAGAAGCGGCACATCCCGCGAGACGTGATCGCCGTGTTCAAGGAGGCGGGACTCTACCGGGCGAGCGCGCCGAGGCGATTCGGCGGCGACGCCCTGCCGCCCGCCGAGTTCCTCCGTCTCGTTGAGCGGATCTCGGTCGTCGACGGCTCGGCCGGCTGGGTCGCGAGCTTCGGATCGGCCCTGGTCTATCTGGCCGCCCTGCCGCTGGACACCCAGGCCGAGTTGTACGCCGACGGGCCCGATGTCGTCTTCGCGGGCGGCCTGTTCCCCGTACGGCCCGCCAAGCGGGTCGCGGGCGGCTACCGGGTCGCGGGCCGCTGGAGGTTCGCCAGCGGCTGCATGGCCGCCGACGTGCTCGGCGTGGGCATCAAGGCCGGAGCGGAGCGGGCCGGACGGCCTCTCACCGCCGTACTGCGCCCCGACCGGGTGAGGATCGCCGAGAACTGGGACGTGGTCGGTCTGCGCGGCACCGGCAGCCATGACCTGGAGGTCGACGGCGAGGTCGTGGGCGAGGAGTGGACGTTCGTGCGCGGCGGCAGGGCCACCGTCGACGAACCCCTCTACCGGTACCCGACCGTTGCGTACGCCTCCCAGGTCCTGGCCGTCGTCGGCCTCGGTGTCGCCCGTGCCGCCCTCGACCACGTCGTCGCACAGGGCGGCAGGCCCGGCCACACCGGCGCTCCCAAGCCGGCCGAACGCGCCACCTACCGCATCGCGGTCGGCCGGGCGGAGGCCCGACTGCGGTCCGCCCGCGCCTTCTTCTACGAGGCCACGGAGGAGACCTGGGCCGCGGTCGAGGCGGGCGACCCCGCGACCGCCGGGCAGGCGAGCACCCTGCGCCTGGCATCCGCCCACCTCGCCAGGACGTCCTTCGAGGTCGTACGGGCCGCCTACCAACTCGGCGGTATCGACGCCGTCGACGAGGCGAGCCCCCTGCAGCGGTACCTGCGTGACGCGTCGGTCGTACCGCAGCACGCCTTCCTCCAGGAAGGCGTGTACGACGGTGCGGGCGCCGTCCTCATGGGCGTCGACCCCTTCCCCGGCTACCCCTGAACCCGTGCGGTCCGCCCGCGCGGCGTGACGGGTGCGCGGCCCGGCGGACCGGGCAGAGTGGGACGGCGCGCACACGCCGTGCGCCGCCGGGCGTGGCGCCGGTCGCACGAGCCCACCCGGTGAAACATGCGAAAGGGGACCATGACCTCTCCGACCTTCGTCTACGGCACGGGGCGCAGCGGTTCGACGGCGCTGTCCCGCATCCTCAACGCCCACCCGGACGTACTGAGTCTGAACGAGTACATGGCCTCCGTCGGCGACGCGGCCTTTCCCGCGGGGGAGGTGGACGGGGAGCAGTTCTGGCAGGCCCTCTACCGTCCGGCGCCGCACTTCGAGCGGATGATCCGCAGCGGTGTGCCGCTGCCGGAGTTCCTGTACACCCGCAGGCCCGGCAGATACGCGTCCGGGACGACGGGTATTCCCGCGCTCTCCCTGATGGTGCTGCCCCATCTCACCGACGACCCGGACGGGCTCCTCGACGAACTCGGCGCGGCGGTGGTCCACTGGCCCCGGCGCACCGCCGCCGAGCACCACCGGGCCCTGTTCGGCCTGCTCTGCGCCCGGTTCGGACGCACCGCCGTCGTGGAGCGCTCCGGCTATTCGACCGGCTGGGCACCGAGACTGCGGGCGGCGTTCCCCGACGCCCGGTTCGTGCACCTGTTCCGTGACGGCCCGGACTGCGCCCTGTCGATGAGCCGCCATCCCGGCTACCGCGCGATCTCCCTGCTCCGCGAGATCAAGGCCCGTTGCGGTGTCGACAGCTTCGCCGACCTGACCCCCGAGCACGTCCGCGCGCTGCCCCCGGACCTGGCACCCCTGCTCGGTGAACGCTTCGACCCCGCCCTGGTGCGCGACCGGCACATCCCGCTGCGTGTCTTCGGCGCCCTGTGGTCCGAACTGGTCACCGAGGCGACGGAGTTCCTCGTCCGGCTGCCCGCCGACCGGCGTGCCACCCTCTCCTACGAGCGTCTCCTGGACCACCCCGCCGAAGAGCTGACCCGCCTGGCGGAGTTCATCGGTGTGGACCCCCTGCCGCACTGGCTGCACACCGGGTCCGCCCTGCTCGACCACGGCCGGCGCGGCTCCGCCCTGAGTCTGCCCGCAGCCGAACTGGCCGGACTCCGGGACGACTGCGCTCCCGGCGCCCGCGTCCTGCGGGCATAGCGTTCACCCTCATTGATTGCAACGAACTGAGGAGATCTCGTTGCGTTGAAAAGTGATTGAGTGCAACGAAATATCGGCTCCCACCTGCCAATATCTCTGATCTACGCAATAACTATGTTGCTGACCTTGTGAATGCAACGTAGCGTTTGCGTATCGAGAAACAAGCGGGCGATCAGGGGGCCGGTCATGGAGGCAGTACAGAGTCGGCAGCAGGCGGCACCCGGCGCCTTCACCGCCTTCGCCCGCTTCGTGGTCTGCGGCGGTGGTGTCGGCGTCGCCTCCAGCTTCGCCGTGGCGGCCCTGGCCTCACGGCTGCCCTGGGCCCTGGCCAACGCCCTGATCACCGTGGTGTCCACGCTCCTCGCCACCGAACTGCACGCCCGCTTCACCTTCGGCGCGGGCGGGCGTGCGACCTGGCGTCAGCACGCGCAGTCGGCCGGGTCGGCGGCGGCGGCGTACGTGGTGACCTGCGGGGCGGTGCTCGTCCTGCGGGAGTCGGTCGCCGAGCCCGGTGCGCTGCTCGAACAGGTCGTCTATCTGTCGGCCTCCGCGCTCGCCGGGGTCGCCCGCTTCGCGGTGCTGCGCCTCGTCGTCTTCGCGCGGAACCGCCCCGGCCGGACGCTCTGCCTCGTCGCCTGACCGTCGGGCGGGGGCCGGGCGGGCCGGGTGCCGCGCTACTCCGCGGAGCCGCTTCCGGCGTAGGCGATGTCCGGCCGGGGCGGCTGTGCCATGCCGGCCCCGAGGAAGTAGTCGGGGTGGTGGGACTGCATGTAGCCCTTGAACGTCATGGCGTTGCGGTAGGCGGGGTTGTGGGCGAGGGTGTACAGCCGGGTGCTGGTCGGCTGGTTCGTGGTGAACACGATCAGCTCGTCGTGGGCGGCGTCGGTGTACACCGCTTCCTCGCGCCAGTCGCCGACCAGGTCACCGACGAGGGTGGGCCCGCCCTGCGCGGCCGTGACCGCGCCGTGGTTCCAGGTGCTGACCAGCCGGGGCAGACCGCCGGTCGGCGTGGGGTTCAGCGGGTTCCACTTCTCGATCTTGCCGTCGTTGAGCAGTTCCATGGTGAGGTCGCCGTCCCACCACAGGCCCAGCTGGGGCCACGGGCGCAGCGCGCTGTTCGGTTCGGTGAGGCGGTCGGCGGCCGCGTTGTACAGGCCCGAGAAGGACCAGACCTCCATGCCGGGGAAGCGGGCGTCGACATCACCGGCCATGCCGCGTCCTACGTCGGCGGGGGCGCCGGTGTGCCGCCAGATCACGGAGCCGGTGGCGGCGTCGTAGGTGTACTCCAGCAGACCGCTCGGGTTGTCCTGCTGGACGCCGTAGCCTTCGAGCCCGGGGCGGCCGGGGTCCAGGTCGGCGAGGTGGAAGCGGTCGCCGTGGACGATGCCCTGGGGTCCCATCGAGTACCGCAGCGAGCCGTCGCCGTCGAGCACGAACCCGATCTCGGCGACCTCGTCCGTGCCGTCGCCGTCGACGTCGACGGCACGGGTGTTGTGCCCGTCGGGCGCGTTCCGGTCGCCGCGCAGCCAGGTCCACTCCTGCCGGAGCGCACTGCCGGTGAAGCGCCAGGCGGCCATCATCAGGTTGAAGGACCCGTCGTCCCGCCGGTTCTTCATGTACGCGACGAGGCTGGGCGTGGTGCCGTTGAGATACGCGACCCCGAGCCGGGCGCCCATCGGACCGTCGGCCAGGTAAGTGGTGGGCACCGCCGCCCAGTTGCGCAGCGCCCCGGTGCGGCCGTCGAGGACGGCCATGAACTGGCGTGCGTCGTCCGCGTGCGTCCAGGTCGTCCCGTCGCCGAACCGCACGCCGTCGGCGATCTTCAGGGCGACCTCCGCGCGGCCGTCGCTGTCGAAGTCGTAGACCGTGACACCGTCCCAGTGGCCCACGTCGATCGTGGACGACCCGGGCTCGATGTTGTCCTGGTTCCGGCTGTTCGGGCCCAGGTCCACGTCCCACAGGAACTGCCCGCGGCCGGTGTACGCCTCCAGCCGCTGGGGCGAGGTCTGCCGGTCCACGACGTAGTCGTACTCGCCGTCGCCGTCGAGGTCACCGGCCCAGACGAACTTCACCGGGCCGCCGGAGCGCAACGGCACCCGGACCACCGGCTCCGTCGCGTGGTTCGCCGTCAGGGTGAAGGCCCCGCTGGGCGCCTGCTCCTGACCGCCCACCACCGGTGCCACGCGATAGCTGTTGGCGCGGGTCAGGTCGGCCGTGGTGTCGGTGAAATTGGTCCCGCCGGTCAGGACGGACGCGGTGAGTCTGGTGTACGCGCCGCCGCCGGTCGACCGGTAGACGTGGAAGCCGATGCCCTCCGGGTCGAGCCCCAGCAGCCGCCAGGAGACCAGGACTTGAGCCGAACCGGAACGCACCGCGACGACCCCGCGCCCGAGGTTCTCCATCATCCGCGCGGCCCGCACCGCCGGGGCGCCCGCCGGGGCGCCCGCCGGGGCGCCCGCCGGGGCGTCCGCCGGAGCCGCGGCGGTGCTCGCGCCGGACGGCGCGAGGCTCGTCGGCCCGGTGAGCAGCGCGGCACAGACGGCCAGTGCCATTGCAGTCATGCGCATGACAATCACTCCTCTTCGTGCGGAGTCGAAACCCGGGGAGAACCGGGGGAGTTGAACCGTTTACACGCTTGCGATGGAAGCAGCGAGAGGTAGGACAGTCAAGGCGCCTGCAAACGCTTTCACACCCGCTTGCCCTCGGGACGGTCGTCGCCGTCCTCCGTCCACTCCGCCCCGGTACGCAGCCGGAAGGCGGCGACGGCCGCCTCCACGGTGGGGAAGAAGTGCCGGGGGTCGATCGTGCGCGTCAGCCCGTACCGTTCGATCTTGCCGCGGACCGGGTCCTTCAGCTCGGCGAACACCAGATGCACACCACGGGCGTTGAGCGCCTCGTCGAGCTCCTCCAGGACGTCCGAGGCGGTGGTGTCCACATCGGTCATGGGCTCCGCCGCGATCACGATCCAGGTCGGCCGCGGGTCGGCGCCGGCCAGCCGGTTGATCTCGTCACGGAAGGCCTTGGCGTTGGCGAAGAAGAGCGGGGCGTCGAACCGGTAGATCACCAGGCCCGGCAGCCGCCCGGCCCCCGGATGGGAGCGGATGTCGTGGTACCCCTCCAGGCCGGGGACCCGCCCCAGCACGGTGTTGTACGGCCACCACGCGCGCCGGAAGACGTTCAGCACGGACAGGCCCACGGCGACGGCGATGCCCGGCAGCACCCCGAGCAGCGCCACGCCGACGAACGCCGCGAGACAGAGGAGGAACTCCGCCCGGCGCTGCCGCCACAGCCGTACGGCGCCCGGAATGTCGGCCAGGGACAGTGACGCGGTGATCACCACGGCGGCCAGGGCGGGCTGGGGCAGATCCCGGAACAGACCCGGAACCAGCACGAGCATGAGGACGATCAGCGCCGCGCCGACCACGCCCGTGAGCTGGCTCCTCGCCCCCGCGCGCTCCGCGACCGCCGTACGGGAGCCGCTGGTGCTGACCGGGAAACCCTGGAAGAGACCGGCCGCCAGGTTCGCGACGCCTACGCCGGCCATCTCCTGGTTGCCGCGGACCTCCTGACCCGTGCGCGCCGCGAAGGCCGACGCGTTGGAGATGGTGTCGGCCAGGGACACCAGCGCGATGCCCAGCGCACCGGCGAACAACGGCGCGAGATCGGCGAGCCGGATCTCCGGGACCGTGAACGGCGGGAAACCCTCGGGCAGTTCACCGACCAGCTTCACCCCGTGCCCGCCGAGGTCGAACACGACGGCCGCGCCGATCGCCAGCACCACCATCACCAGCACGGCGGGGATCTTCGGCAGCAGGCGCTGCAGGACGAGGATCAGCGCGATGCCACCGATGCCGACCGCCGCCGCGGCCGGTACCACCGCCCCGTCGGCGAGTCCCCGGACGAGACCGGCGCACTCGCCGAGCAGATCGTCCGCGTCGACCTTGAAGCCGAGCAGCTTGGGCAGCTGCCCGATCAGGATCGTCAGGGCCAGGCCGTTCATATAGCCGATCATCGTCGGCTTGGAGATCAGATCGGCGACGAAGCCGAGCTTCGCCACCGAGGCCAGGATCATGATGGCCGCCACCATCAGCGCGAGCACCGAGGCCAGCGCCACGGCCCGGTCGGGGTCGCCGTCCGCCACCACCAGCGGCAGCACGGTCGCGGCGATCATCGGCCCGAGCGAGGAGTCCGGACCCAGCACCAGGATCCGGGACGGCCCGCACACCGCGTAGCCGAGCAGACAGAGGATCGTCGTGTACAGCCCGGTGATGGGCGGCAGACCCGCCAGCTCGGCGTACGCCATGCCCTGAGGCACCAGCAGTGTGGTGAGGACGACCCCCGCGACCAGATCCTTGACCAGCCACTCGCGCCGGTACGACGACACCGCGCGGACCCCGGGAACGGCCCGCAGCCGGGGGAGCAGTCCCCGGCCGTTGTGCTCGGTTCTCACAGACCGTCCTTCCGTCCTGCCCCGCCGCTCCCGGTCTTCCCCGGCCGGCGTCACGAGTGCGTCGAGCGTGCACGCGCGGCAAGCGTGGCACGAGAACGGTGGTCCCGTGCGCGCGAGGTCAGGCGCCGGCCCCCGGATGCCGGGCGTACGACGCCCCCGGACTCACCCGCTCTTCGCTCCGAGCGCCTTCCGGGCCCGGCGTTCGGCCAGGATCGGGACGTAGGCCCGGACCCTGGCCAGCCGGAACGAGTCGTACGCGGCCCTCACCGTCGCCTCGACGGTGGCCGGGTCGACCGAGGGGAAGGCCGCGCTCAGCCGCGCCGCCATGTTCCGGACGGACGCGAGTTCGTCCTGCGAAAGCTGCTCTTCGACCGCCATGGACGCACTGATCCCCATGTCCCACGACCTCCGCACCGCAGAACCACGGACCCCGCCACCGCCTCGACAGGATCCCTCGGCCCCATTGTCCGCGCGCTCACACAAGATCGCCTCTCCCCGAGCGGCCGGTTCGGGAACAGCCGGTACGGCCGGTGCGGTTGCATCGACCGAGGGACCCGGGTGTGCCGCACGCGCACCCGGACCCGGACGTGGACGCAGACGGATTTCGCAGGAGGACTTTTCCATGACTGACCGGCCGTTGACGCTGATGGCGGTGCACGCTCACCCCGACGACGAGGCGACCGGAACCGGAGGGGTCCTCGCGCGGTACGCGGCGGAAGGCATCCGCACGGTTCTCGTGACGTGTACCGACGGCGGTTGCGGTGACGGGCCGGGGGGCGTCAAGCCGGGCGATCCCGCACACGATCCGGCGGCGGTCGCCTCGGTACGCCGCCAGGAACTCCGGGCGAGCTGCGACGTCCTGAAGATCAGCGACCTGGAGACCCTGGACTACGCGGACTCCGGGATGGCCGGCTGGCCCGGCAACGACGCCCCCGGATCGTTCTGGCGGACCCCCGTGGCGGAAGGCGCGGCCCGGCTCGCGGACCTCATGCGGCACTACCGGCCCGATGTGGTCGTCACCTACGACGAGAACGGCTTCTACGGCCACCCCGACCACATCCAGGCCCACCGCATCACCATGGCGGCCCTGGACCTGCTGACCACGCCGGCACCGAAGGTGTACTGGACCACGATGCCGCGCTCGACGATGCGGCGGTTCGGCGAGATCATGCGCGAGTTCCATCCGGACATGCCGGAGCCGGACCCCGCCGAGGCCGCCGCGCTGGCCGAGATCGGTCTCCCCGACGAGGAGATCACCACCTGGGTGGACACCACCGCGTTCAGCGGTCAGAAGTTCGACGCGCTGGCCGCGCACGCCAGCCAGGGCGAGAACATCTTCTTCCTCGGGATGGGCAAGGAGAGGTTCGGTGAGCTGATGGGCACGGAGACCTTCGTACGCGTCCGGGACACCACCGGCGCGGCCGTACCCGAGAACGATCTCTTCGCCGGACTGCGCTGACCCGCCCGGTGAACCCCGGGGCCCGGGGCGGCGTTTCGCGTCCGTGGCGCGCGTCGGAGCCCCTGCCCCGGGCCGTGCGCGGCCCGTGCTCCGGGCCGCGCGTGGTCCATGCCCCGGCCGTGCCTGGCCCGCGCTCACCCGCGCGGATGGATTCCTGCGGCCGGCGAGGGCAACGCCCACCCCTGGAGCCCGTCAGTGTGTGCGAAAGCCGTCAAGGCTGTCGCACATGCCCACACCTCATGTGCGACCGGCCCGGCTGCCACGGGGCGTACGCCCCCGCCGGGCCTTCCCGGCCAGGGCCGCGACCGTCGCGGCCACCGTGCTGGCCCTCCTCCTGACCTTCCCCGGCACCGCCACCGCGGCCCCGGGCGACCTCGATCCCGCCTTCGGCGGCGACGGCAGGCTGCTCACCGACCTCGCCGACGACGACCGCGCCCACGACGTGGCCGTACAGCCGGACGGGAAGATCGTCTCCGTCGGTTCCTCGGCCGACCACTCGGTGACGGAGAGCCGCTTCGCGCTGACCCGGCACCACGCCGACGGCACCCCGGACACCGGCTTCGGCGGTGACGGCACGGTGACCACCCCCGTCAACAACATGGACCCCGACCTCCAGTGGAGCGAGGCCCACGCCCTGGCGCTGCAGCCCGACGGCAAGATCGTCGTGGTGGGCTCCAGCTGGCGCGGGTGGGAGAACTGCTGCTGGTTCACGGTGGCCCGGTACAACGCCGACGGCACCCTGGACTCCGGTTTCGGCGGCGGTGACGGCCGGGTCTTCACCGACTTCGGAGGCCCGGACGAGGCCCGGGACGTGGTCGTGCAGCCCGACGGAAAGATCGTGGCCGTCGGCAGTGCGGGCGGCCGGGTCGCGCTGGCCCGGTACCAGGCGGACGGCTCCCCGGACACGGGTTTCGGCGGGGGTGACGGCCAGGTGGCCACCGACCCGGCGCCGGGGCTGAACGAGGGCGGCGACGGGCGCACCCTGGCGCTCCAGGCCGACGGCAGGATCGTCGTCGGCGGCCAGGTCGGGTCCACCCGCTTCGACTTCGTCGTCCTCCGCTACACCGCCGACGGCACCCTGGACCCGTCCTTCGGCGGCGACGGCATGGAGCGCACCGACTTCGGCGCGTACGAGTCCGTCGAGGGGATCGCCGTCCAGCCCGACGGCAGGGTCGTCGCCGCGGGCGGCAGCAGCGGCCGATTCGCCCTGGCCCGCTACCGGACCGACGGCACCCTCGACCCGGCGTTCGACGGCGACGGACGGGTGCTCACCCCCGGAGGCGGCGGAGCCGCGGACGTGGCGCTGCAACCGGGCGACGGCCGGATCGTCGTCGCGGGGAGCAATGGGCCCGGCGGTGACTTCGCCGTCCTGCGCTACAACCCCGGCGGCGGCCAGGACACCGGCTTCGGCACCGGCGGCGTCGCGACCGCGGACTTCGGCGGCGGCGACGCGGCCCAGGGCGTGGCGCTCCAGCCCGACGGCCGCATCGTCGCCGCCGGCTGGGGCGGCCCCGACACCGACTTCGCGCTGGCCCGCTTCGAGGGCGGCGGCACGCCACCACCGGCCGGCGTGGACCTGTCGGTCACGAAGTCCGGCCCCGCCACGGCCGCCATCGGTGACCGGCCCGTCCACACCGTGCGCGTGACCAACACCAGCGCCACGACCTCCGCCACGAACGTCTCCCTGTCCGACACGCTCAGCGGCGTGGCCGCCTCGGTCGTCTCGGCGACCACCACCTCGGGCACCTGCACCACCACGGCCACGAGCGCCAGTTGCTCCCTGGGCACCCTCGCCCCCGGAGCCGTCGTCACGGTGACGGTCGCCGTCGAGCCCCGGGCCGCCGGCACGCTCACCGACCGGGCCACGGTCGGCGCCACACAGGCCGACCCCGTCGCCGGGAACAACACGGCCACGGCGACCACCACGGTCACCAACTCCCGTGGCTGCACCCGTATCGGCACCAGCGGCAACGACACCATCACCGGCACCTTCGGCAACGATGTGATCTGCGCCCTCGGCGGCGACGACACCGTCAACGCGGGCTCCGGCAACGACACCGTCCACGCGGGCCACGGCAACGACCGGATCGACGGCGGCGCCGGGAACGACACCCTCGGCGGCGGCCCCGGCAACGACAATCTGATCGGCAACAGCGGCACCGACAACCTCAACACCGTCGACAGCGTCTCCGGCAACGACACCGCCAACGGCGGCCTCAACACGGACACCTGCACGACCGACCCGGGCGACATCCGCGTCAGCTGCCCCTGACCCGCACGGCACATCGACACCCCCGGGCCCCGCGCGACCGTACGCGGGGCCCGGCGGCATTCGGCCGGTGCCCGTCTCGGATTGACGGATTCACCGCCGCCTCCGCCGGGTAGCGAACCGCTAATGTCATGAGCACGATCAATCTCGATCAGTCCTTCCTTCCCCCACAAGGAGGTCGAACATGCACATCCGTACGCTGACCGGCGGCCTGGCCGCCGCCCTGCTGGTGTCCTTGTCCCTGACGGCGGGCCAGGCCGTGGCCGCCCCCACCGACACGGCCGACGCCACCCTGGCCGCCCGGGTCTTCACCTACGACGCCAGCGGCTCCGCCGAGTTCAGGAGCGCGGTCGACCGGGGCGCGGCGATCTGGAACGAGAGCGTCGACGCCGTCGAGCTGCGCCCGTCCGCCACCGGGCAGCGCGCGAACATCCGGGTCGTCGCGGACAACGGCTGGCCCCGCGCCCTGACCACGAGCCTGGGCAACGGCACCGTCTACATCGGCCGCCAGGCCGTCGACCAGGGCTACGACACCATCCGTATCTCCGCCCATGAACTCGGCCACATCCTGGGCCTGCCCGACCGCAAGCCCGGCCCGTGCTCCAGTCTGATGTCCGGCTCCACCGCGGGCACCGCCTGCACCAACCCGTACCCGAACGCGGCCGAGAAGGCGGAGGTCGAGGGCAACTTCGGCGGCCTCCTCGCCGACCGGGCCCCGGCCGCGCGCCCCCAGCTGATCGTGGACTGACGTCCGCCGCACCACGGACGAGGGCCGCACCCGCTCCGGGTGCGGCCCCCGCCATGACGGAGAACACGGTCGCCCCACCGACCGGTGAATCGCCCTACCGGTCGTCGTCCTCCCCGGCCTCCAGCAGGGTCGCCGCCTCGCCGACGATCCTGCGGTCCGGTTCGCCGACCACCTCGTGGTCCCTGCCGGTGTAGTCGAAACGGGCCAGCACACTGCGCATGGCCTCCACCCGGGCCCGCTTCTTGTCGTTGCTCTTCACCACGGTCCACGGCGCCTGCTCGGTGTCCGTCTCACGGAACATGGCCACCTTCGCGGCGGTGTAGTCGTCCCAGCGGTCCAGGGAGGCCAGATCCATCGGGCTGAGCTTCCACTGCCGTACGGGATCGACCTGACGGATCGTGAAACGGGTGCGCTGCTCGCCCCGCGACACCGAGAACCAGAACTTCACCAGGTCCACGCCGTCGTCGACGAGCATCCGCTCGAAGGCGGGCGCCTGCCGCATGAAGCGCCGGTACTCGTCGTCCGTGCAGAAGCCCATCACCCGCTCCACACCGGCCCGGTTGTACCAGGACCGGTCGAAGAGCACGATCTCCCCGGCCGTCGGCAGATGCTCGACGTAACGCTGGAAGTACCACTGCCCGCGCTCGCGCTCGGTCGGCTTCTCCAGCGCCACCACCCGGGCGCCGCGCGGATTGAGGTGCTCGGTGAACCGCTTGATCGTGCCGCCCTTGCCGGCCGCGTCCCGCCCCTCGAAGACCACGACCAGCCGGCGCCCGGTCTCCTTGATCCAGCTCTGCAGCTTCAGCAGCTCGATCTGCTGCAGCCGCTTGTGCCAGTCGTACTCGCCGCGTTCCATGCGCCGGGCGTACGGATAGTTCTCCCGCCAGGTGTCCACCGGGCTGCCGTCGGGGCGGATCAGCACCGGGTCGTCGTGGTCGCTGTAGTCGACACGCATGTCGGTCAGCAGTTCGGTCATCGCTTGCTCCCGAGGAGAGTCAGTGGAACTGCGGCACGATCAGGAAGATCCCGTACGCCACTACCGCGGCGCACGCCAGGAAGCACAGCCCGGCCACGCCGAGGCCCACCGCGTCGGTGCCCCCGTCGTCCTCGCGCGCGGTCTCGGCGCGGGCCAGGCCCAGCACCCCCAGGGCGAAGACGACGACCACCCCGACCGTGACTCCGGTGCTCACCGCGGCGACCTCGCCGAGGGCGCTCCAGTCCAACTGCATCGTTCCTGCTCTCCTTGCTCTCGCGGACCCGGGCTGCTCGACGGACTCGGCAGGGGGATACGGCTCAGGCGGCGGTGGAGACCTCGGCCGGCACCGCGCCGCGGACGCCGACCTCGTGGGTCTCGTTGACGTTGGACGCGTGCACCGGGTCGCGGCGCGACATCAGGACGATGACGGCGGCGACGGCCAGGGCGAGCAGCGCGATGACCACGAGACCGAGGTTCCCGCCGTGCGTCACCACGCTCGCGGCGAGACCGCCGACCAGGGCGGCGGCGGGCAGGGTCACCAGCCACGCCACGACCATCCGCCCGGCCGTGCCCCACCGCACCTCGGCCAGACGCCGGCCCAGACCGGCGCCGAGGATGCCGCCGGAGCAGACCTGCGTGGTCGACAGCGCGAAACCGAGATGCGCGGAAGTCAGGATGACCGTCGTCGAGGCCGCCTCCGCCGCGAAGCCCTGCGGCGACCGGATGTCGGTCAGCCCCTTGCCCATCGTCCGGATGATCCGCCAGCCGCCCAGATACGTGCCGAGGCCGATCGCCAGTCCGGCCGACCCGATCACCCACAGCGGCGGTCCGGCGTCGTGGCCGAGCGCCCCGGCCGAGATCAGGGTGAGCGTGATGACGCCCATCGTCTTCTGCGCGTCGTTGGTGCCGTGCGCGAGCGAGACCAGCGACGCCGAGGCGATCTGCCCGAGCCGGAAGCCCTTCGTCACCGTCTTCTGCCGGGCGCGGGCGGTGACCCGGTAGGCCAGATACGTCGCGATCAGCGCGGCGACGCCCGCGACCAGCGGCGAGGCGACCGCCGGGATGAGCACCTTCTCGACCACCTTGGCGAAGTGCACCCCGTGCTCGCCCGCGCCCACCCACACGGCCCCGATCAGACCGCCGAACAGCGCGTGCGACGAACTGGACGGCAGCCCCAGCAGCCAGGTCGTCAGGTTCCACAGGATCGCGCCGACCAGACCGGCGAAGATCATGCCCGGGGTCACCAGGGTGTCGTCCACGATGCCGCCGGAGATCGTCCTCGCGACCTCGGTGGACAGGAACGCGCCGACGACGTTCAGGACACCGCTGATCAGGACCGCTGTTCTGGGCCGCAGCGCGCCGGTGGCGATCGAGGTCGCCATCGCGTTGGCCGTGTCGTGGAAGCCGTTGGTGAAGTCGAAGGCGAGGGCCGTGACGATGACGACCGCCACGAGGAACGTGATGTGGTCCATGCCGACGATGCAAGCAAGCCGAGGCATACGGGCGGCGAAGCGGAGGCAAAGCCCACGCGTGCGCGCGGTCATGCCACCTACAAGTCCGCCGCTCCGCCGCCGCACGCCCCGACGACGTCGGCCCGCGTTCAGGCGGACGCGGCCCGACTGTCGAGAACGCGTCGTTTTCTCGGGGGACGGGTGCCGATCCACGCCATGTTCCCCCGACCGGCCCCGCCGCCCCCTATGTTCACGGCGGTAGCCGCCGTCGTCACCGCCCCCGCAGGAGGCCCCGCATGCGCCGCACCCCCCGTACCGTTCTCGCCGGGGCGGTCACCGCCGCCGTCCTCGTGGCCGGCGGAACCGCCCATGCCACGCCCGCGGGGCCGGGGGTCACCGGCCGTGTGATCAGCAAGACCACCGCGCACGGCACCGACTACGTCCTGCGCGAGGTCACCGTCCCACCGGGCCAGGCCACCGGCTGGCACTACCACGACGGCCCCCTGTACGGGGTCGTCGAGCAGGGCACCCTCAGCCACTACGACTCCACGTGCGAGACCGACGGCGTCTACTCCACCGGCGACACCATCCAGGAACCGGCCGGATCCGACTACGTTCACATCGGCCGCAACCTCGGCGACACCCCCCTCGTCCTGGTCGTCCTCTACGTCCTGCCCCAGGGCGCCCCGTTCTCCGAGGACGCCCCGAACCCGGGCTGCTCCTTCGAGTGAGCGTCGGTCGGTGTCAGGCGCGGCGGCCGACGGCGACATAGGTGTGGGCGAAGAAGCGGAGGCCGGACAGGTCCTTCTCGACCTCCGCGAACGCCGCGTCCCAGCGGGCGATGTCGTCGGCGGTGACGATGCCCTCGGCGAGCAGCGCGTCACGGGCGGCCCAGGCGGGGCCGCGCATGCCGGGCGGGGGAGTCATCACGTCGATATGGCCCTGGTGGACGACGACGTCGAGTCCGGCGGCGGTGAGGAGTTCGTCGAGCCGGACACCGACGGAGAGGTCGTTGCCCCGGCGCCGGTGCAGCTCGCGGTAGCACTCGTCCATCTCGTCGTACGCGGCCGGCGCGCCCCGCAGCCGGAAGCCGGTCGCGTCGACGTCGACGAGGTACACCGTGCCGCCGTCCGGCCCGGCCAGCTCGGCGAGGTGGTCCACGATCGCCTGCTCCCGGCCGCCGTTGTGGGCGAGCACATGCCGGAGCATCACCACGTCGAACGTGCCCTCGGCGAGTCCGGTGGCCTCGGCGGAGCCGGCGGAGGTGTGCACGGGCACACCGGAGTGTCCGGCCAGCGCGGAGGCGACGGCCAGCGCGTCACCGTCCCGGTCCACCGCCCACACACCACCGTCCGGTGCGGCGATCCCCGCCAGCCGCACCGCGATCGCCCCCGGCCCGCACCCCACATCCGCGATCCGCGCCCCCGCCACCACCCCGGCAGCCGTCCACAACTCGCGTTCCCGCCGCTCGGCGATGTCGGCCATGAGCCGGTACCGCGCGATCTCCGACTCGTCGAGCGCCAGTGAGTAATCGGCCACTTGAGGACTCCTCCCATGCTTCGTCGACGGCCCATTGTGGACGCCAGGCCCCCACAGCCCATGACGCACACGGCGTCTTTCCGGTTTACGTCGTTGATCCGATTGCCGGGCGGCGCATAGGTTCGCTGTATGACGAACGTACGGATCGGTGTGATGCACGACCGCGACTGGGCCCCGGAGGGGCTGCCCGAGTTCGCGCGGCGGGTCGAGGCACTGGGTGTGGACGATCTGTGGGTGGTGGAGGACCTCAACTGGAACGGCGGCGTGTCGGCGGCGGCCGTGGCCCTCGGGGCGACCCAGCGCCTGCGGGTGGGCATCGGCATCACCCCGGCCCCGCTGCGCAGCCCCGCGCTGCTGGCGATGGAACTGGCCACTCTCGCCCGGGTGTTCCCCGGTCGGCTGGTGGCGGGCATCGGGCACGGTGTGGGGGAGTGGATGGCCCGGGCCGGTGTCGCGCCCCGTTCCCCGCTGGCCCTGCTGGAGGAGACGATCACCTCCGTACGCACCCTGCTGCGCGGTGAGCGCGTCGAGCTGGCGGGTCGTGAAGTACGGCTGGACGGCGTCGAGTTGGTGCATCCACCGGCCGAGGTCCCGCCGGTCGTCGCGGGTGTGGTGCGCCCCCGTTCCCTGGAGCTGTCCGGCCGGGTCGCCGACGGCACACTGATCGCCGAGGGGCACGGCCCGCGCGACCTGGAGCGCGTCCGCGAGCTGACGGCCAAGGGCGGCGCCACCGACGACCACACCCTGACCGTGTTCGCCTTCGCCCGTGTCGGCGACGACCCCGACGAGGTGGCCCGCGCCCTGCACCCCCACACCGAGGGCCACGGCGCCTGGCTGGGCCGCCCCCAGGAGGAGGTCTTCACCGTCTCCGGCGACGCCGCCCGCGCCGCCGACGGCATCCGCGCCCTCGCCGCCGCCGGCGCCGACACGGTCGTCCTCCGCTTCGTGGGCGACGATCCGCTGCGCCAGCTGGAGGCCGTGCTCGGGGCGCGCTGAGCCGGTCACCTCCACCCGGGCCGGGCGGCTGTTTTCATCCGCCCGGGCAGGGGACCCGGGCCCCATGGTGCACATCGGATACACGATGATGACCGAGCAGGCCGGACCCCGTGAGCTCGTCGACCATCTGGTGCGGGCCGAGGGCGCGGGGTTCGACTTCTCGGTGACGTCCGACCACTACTTTCCGTGGCTGCGTTCGCAGGGTCACTCGCCGTACGCGTGGACCCTGCTGGGCGCGGCCGCCCAGGCCACCTCGCGCATCCCCCTGATGACGTACGTGACCTGCCCGACGTTCCGCTACCACCCGGCGGTGGTGGCGCAGAAGGCGGCGACGACGCAGCTGCTGTCGGAGGGCCGGTTCCGACTCGGGCTCGGCGCGGGCGAGAACCTCAACGAGCATGTGGTGGGCGGTGGTTGGCCCTCGGTGAACGTGCGGCACGAGATGCTCCGGGAGGCGGTGGAGATCATCCGGGCGCTCTTCGAGGGCGGCCATGTGAACCACCACGGCGAGCACTACGACGTGGAGTCCGCCCGGCTCTGGGATCTCCCGGACGACCCGCCGCCGATCGGTATCGCCGTCTCCGGCGAACAGTCCTGCGCCCTCGCCGGCGAACTCGCGGACCTGGTCATCGCCACGGAACCCGAGCCCGGACTGCTCCGGGCCTTCGACCGGCACGGCGGCACGGGCAAACCGCGCGTGGGACAGCTGCCGGTCTGCCACGACCCCGACCGCGACACCGCGATCCGGCGCGCCCACGACCAGTTCCGCTGGTTCGGCGGCGGCTGGAAGGTCAACTCCGAGCTGCCGCACCCGGATTCGTTCGCCGCCGCCACGCGGTACGTCACGCCCGACGACGTCGCCGCGTCCATCCCCTGCGGCGACGACCCGGAGGTCTTCGTCGAGGCCGTACGGCCGTACGCCGAGGCCGGGTTCACCGAGATCGCCCTGGTGCAGATCGGCGGCGAGTCGCAGCCGGCCTATCTCGACTGGTCGGAGAAGACCCTGCTGCCGGCGCTGCGCGACGCCTTTGGCGAACCCGCCCACCGCTGAACCCGGCGCGCTAGTCTCGCGCCATGTCCGAGGCATCCGCGGCGCGCTTCTACGACGAACTGGCCGACGACTACCACCTGATCTACGCCGACTGGGACGCGAGCCTGCGCCGGCAGGGCGCCGCCCTCGACGCCCTGATCGGCCGGTCCGGTGCCGATGTGCTGGACTGCTCCTGCGGCATCGGCACCCAGGCGATCGGCCTGGCCTTGCGCGGGCACCACGTCACCGGGACGGACCTCAGCCCTCGCGCTGCCGCCCGCGCCGCCCGTGAGGCCGTCTCCCGGGGCGTCCGCCTGCCCACGGCCGCCGCCGACATGCGGCGACTGCCGTTCCCCGACGGCCGGTTCGACGCGGTCGTCTGCGCCGACAACTCACTGCCCCATCTGCTGACGGAACGGGACGCGCGTGCCGCCCTGACCGAGATGCGCCGCGTACTGCGTCCCGGCGGCCTGCTGCTGGTCAGCACCCGCCCGTACGACGACCTGCTGCGCGACCGCCCCGCATCGACGCCCCCACAGGTCCACCTCCACCGACCCGCCGGCCCCGCCCCGGCCGACCTCGCCGGTCCCGGCGCGGGCACCGGCGGCGGAGAGCGCACCGTCACCTTCCAGCTCTGGCACTGGCACGACGACGGCGAGCACTACGACCTGGAGCACTTCCAGCTCCTCCCGGAAGGCGGCGGATGGCGGGTCGAGGTCCGCCGCACCACGTACTGGGCGCTCGGCCGGGACCGGCTGGCCGGCCTCGCCGCCGAGGCCGGGTTCGTCGACGGCGTCTGGCGCACGCCCGACCGGACCGGCTTCTTCCAGCCCCTGTTCATGGCCCGTGCCGCACTCCGCCCGGAAAGCTGACCCACGTCCTCGACGAGGCGCCCTCAGAGCACCACGGCCATGCTGATCAGGCCGATCGCCACCAGGACCACCACCAGCATGATCACGGTGAGGGACATCGCCTCCCAGCCCTTGCGCGGCGCGGGCGGCTCCGGGTGGGAGATACCGGACGTGGAGCCCTCGGCGGGTGGTGTCTCGCCGGGCGGCACAGCGTGGAGTGGTTCCACTGTCATGGGCCGCGGCGCGGCGGGATGCCGGAGGGCGGGATCAGGAGTGGCCATGACGCACGCTCCCTTCGGTGCTCAGGCAGGCTCAAGTACTGTGACCTACGTACCCATATCGTATGAAAAGGAACGTCATTCCTCTTTCCCGTGTGCCTTCTTTCCTCTGTGCCTTCGCCGCACAGGGTCGCCCGTGGTGACCGTGAGTGTGCGGGGACGGCGTCGCGGACACTGGAAGGACAGCTGGAAGGACAGCAGAGGGGAGGCCGACCATGCTGACCGCCGTCCGTGAACAGCTGGGCCAGGCCCTGTTCCGCCGGGTCGCCGGTCCCGACGGACCCGACACACGTGCCCGTATCCATGAGACCCCCGGCCCGCGCTGGTTCGGTCCGGACCGCCCCATCCGCACCGTCCACGGTGACGCCTCCATGTTCATCGGCGGGCTGAGCGCCCTGCTGCTGCAGTCCCTCCACCCGCTCGCCATGGCGGCCGTCGCCGGGCACTCCGGCTACCGAGGAGACCCCTGGGGCCGGCTCCAGCGCACCAGCACCTTCCTGGCCGTCACGACCTACGGCACCGCCGAGGACGCCCGGCGGGCGGTCGACCACGTCCGGGGCATCCACGAGCGGATCCGCGGGACCACGGCCGAGGGCGTGCCGTACCACGCGGCCGATCCGCGGCTGCTCGGCTGGGTGCACACCGCCGAGACGGTCAGCTTCCTGCGCGCCCACGAACGCTTCGGGGCCCAGCCGCTGGACGCCGCCGGCTATGACGCGTACGTCGCCGACACCGCGCGCGTCGCCGAAGAACTCGGCGTCACCGACCCGCCGCGCGACCGCCGTGAACTCGCCGAGCGCCTCACCGCCTACCGGCAGGAGCTGCGGGCCACGTCCGAGGCCCGCGCCGCCGCCCGCTTCGTGCTGTTCCAGCCGCCCCTGCCACTCGCGGTACGGCCCTTCTACGGCGGGCTGGCCGCCAACGCGGTCGCCCTGCTGCCGTCCTGGGCCCGCGGCATGCTGTGGCTGCCCCGGGTGCCGGTCGTGGAGCACCTCGCCGTACGCCCCACCGGCCAGGCCCTGACCCGGACGATCCGCTGGGCCATGGCACCGTCCCGCCCCTCCCGTCCCTCCCGTCCCTCCGGCCCCGGGTGAGCCCACGGCCCCCGATGCCCGTGCGTCCCGGTGGGGCGCGCGGGGGAGAATGAGGGCCGTACTCAACTCGACCTCTGCGACAGGAGCGGGGACATGCAGGACGCGCGAGCGGGACAGGTCGCCGGGCCCGAGGATCTCATCGACGTGGCCCGTCTGGTCACGGCGTACTACGCGCTGCACCCCGACCCGGCAGACCCCGGGCAACGGGTGGCGTTCGGGACGTCGGGACACCGCGGCTCGTCCCTGACGACGGCGTTCAACGAGGACCACATCGCGGCCACCAGCCAGGCCATCTGCGAGTACCGCGCCGCACAGGGCACCGACGGCCCCCTCTTCCTCGGCGCCGACACCCACGCCCTGTCCGAGCCCGCGCGGATCACGGCACTGGAGGTGTTCGCCGCCAACGACGTGACCGTCCTCATCGACGCCGCCGACGGCTACACCCCCACCCCGGCGGTCTCGCACGCCATCCTCACCCACAACCGCGGCCGGACGTCCGCGCTCGCCGACGGCGTGGTGGTCACCCCCTCCCACAACCCGCCCGCCGACGGCGGCTTCAAGTACAACCCGCCGAGCGGTGGCCCCGCCGGTTCGGAGGCGACCTCCTGGATCCAGGACCGCGCCAACGACATCATCACGGCCGGCCTGAAGGACGTACGGCGCATCCCCTACGCCCGTGCCCTGGCCGCACCCGGCACCGGCCGTCACGACTTCCTCGGCGCGTACGTGGCCGATCTCCCGAACGTGCTGGACCTGGAGGCGATCCGGTCCGCCGGAGTGCGGATCGGCGCCGACCCGCTCGGCGGCGCGTCGGTCGCCTACTGGGGGAGGATCGCCGAACAGCACCGGCTCGATCTCACGGTGGTGAACCCGCTCACCGACCCCACCTGGCGTTTCATGACGCTGGACTGGGACGGCAAGATCCGGATGGACTGCTCCTCGCCGTACGCGATGGCCTCGCTCATCGAGGCCCGCGACCGGTTCGACATCGCCACCGGCAACGACGCCGACGCCGACCGGCACGGCATCGTCACGCCGGACGGCGGACTGATGAACCCCAACCACTACCTGGCCGTGGCGATCTCCTATCTCTTCGCGCACCGGGAGCAGTGGCCCGCGGGCGCGGGGATCGGCAAGACCCTGGTGTCGTCGAGCATGATCGACCGGGTCGCGGCGGACGTCGGCCGCCCCCTGGTCGAAGTCCCCGTCGGCTTCAAGTGGTTCGTGGACGGCCTGTCCGACGGGACGCTCGGCTTCGGCGGCGAGGAGTCGGCGGGCGCCTCCTTCCTGCGCCGCGACGGCTCGGTGTGGACCACCGACAAGGACGGCATCATCCTCGCCCTGCTCGCCTCCGAGATCACGGCGGTCACCGGACAGACCCCGTCACAGCACTACGCGCGGTTCACCGACCGCTTCGGCGCCCCCGCCTACGCCCGCGTCGACGCCCCGGCCTCCCGCGAGGAGAAGGCGCTGCTCGCCAAGTTGTCCCCGGCCCAGGTCACCGCCGACACCCTCGCCGGTGAACCCGTCACCCAGGTGCTCACCGAGGCCCCCGGCAACGGCGCCGCCCTCGGCGGCATCAAGGTCGCCACCGCCAACGCCTGGTTCGCGGCCCGCCCTTCGGGCACCGAGGACGTCTACAAGATCTACGGGGAGTCCTTCCTCGGCCCGGACCATCTGCGCCGGGTCCAGGAGGAGGCCAGGTCCGTGGTGCTTGCGGCACTGAGCGCCTGACGGGACGCCGCCGGACCGGTTCGGCCGGCCCGGCGGCACCCGGTTCAGACGTTACGGCGGTACTGGCCGCCCACCTCGAAGAACGCCTCGGTGATCTGCTGCAGCGAGCAGACCCGGGCGGCGTCCATCAGGACGGCGAAGACGTTGGTACCGCTCACCGCCGCGTCCTTGAGGGCGACCAGCGCGGTGTGGGCCTCGTCGCGGTGCCGGTTCTGGTGCTCCCGTACGCGGTCGAGCTGGGACTGCTTCTCCGTCTCGGTGGCACGGGCCAGCTCGATGACGACCGGCTCGGCGGTGTCGGCGTGCGGGTTGCGGAAGGTGTTGACGCCGATCACGGGCAGCGTGCCGTCGTGCTTGCGCTGCTCGTACAGCATCGACTCGTCCTGGATGCGGCCGCGCTGGTAGCCGGTCTCCATCGCGCCGAGCACACCGCCGCGTTCGCTGATCCGCTCGAACTCCCTCAGGACCGCCTCCTCGACCAGGTCGGTGAGTTCGTCGATGACGAAGGAGCCCTGGAGGGGGTTCTCGTTCATGGCCAGCCCCCATTCCCGGTTGATGATCAACTGGATGGCCAGGGCCCGGCGCACGGACTCCTCGGTGGGGGTGGTGACGGCCTCGTCGTAGGCGTTGGTGTGCAGGCTGTTGCAGTTGTCGTAGATCGCGATGAGCGCCTGGAGGGTGGTGCGGATGTCGTTGAAGTCCATCTCCTGGGCGTGCAGGGAGCGGCCGGAGGTCTGGACGTGGTACTTGAGTTTCTGCGACCGCTCGCCCGCCCCGTACTTGTCCCTCATCGCCACCGCCCAGATCCGGCGGGCGACCCGGCCCAGCACCGCGTACTCGGGGTCCATGCCGTTGGAGAAGAAGAACGACAGGTTGGGGGCGAAGTCGTCGATGTGCATGCCCCGGGCGAGGTAGGCCTCGACATAGGTGAAGCCGTTGGCGAGGGTGAAGGCGAGCTGGCTGATGGGGTTCGCGCCGGCCTCGGCGATGTGGTAGCCGGAGATGGACACCGAGTAGAAGTTGCGGACCTTCTGCTCGATGAACCACTCCTGGATGTCGGCCATCATCCGCAGACTGAACTCGGTGGAGAACAGACAGGTGTTCTGGCCCTGGTCCTCCTTGAGGATGTCGGCCTGGACCGTGCCGCGCACGTTCGCCAGCGCGTGCGCGCGCAGCTCGGCGGCCTCCGCCGGTGACGGGTCGCGGCCCTCGGCGGTCCGGAAGGCGTCGATCCGCTGGTCGACGACGGTGTTGAGGAAGAACGCGAGGACGGTCGGCGCGGGCCCGTTGATGGTCATGGAGACCGAGGTGGTCGGCGCGACCAGGTCGAAGCCGTCGTAGAGGGCCTTCATGTCGTCGAGGGTGGCCACCGACACGCCCGAGGTGCCGACCTTGCCGTACACGTCGGGGCGTTCGTCGGGGTCCCGGCCGTAGAGGGTGACCGAGTCGAACGCCGTGGACAGCCGGGTGGCGGGCTGGCCCTCGGAGAGCAGCTTGAAGCGGCGGTTGGTGCGGAACGGATCGCCCTCGCCGGCGAACATCCGGGCGGGGTCCTCGCCGTCCCGTTTGAAGGGGAACACCCCGGCGGTGAAGGGGAAGTGGCCGGGGAGGTTTTCCCGGCGCCAGAAGTTCACCAGTTCCCCGTGGTCGGTGAACCGGGGCAGCGCCACGCGGGGAATGCGGTTCCCCGACAGCGACTCGCGGGTCAGTTTGGTGCGGATCTCCTTGTCCCGCACCTTCACGACCTGCTCGTCCCCGGAGTACGACGCCACCAGGGCGGGCCAGTTCGCGAGCTGTTCGCCGAGATCGTGCGGGAGCTGCCGGCGGGCGTCCTGGAGCAGGGCCCGCACGTCGTCCGTGCCGTGGCCGGCGTCGGCGAGTTCACGGCCGACCAGGTCCAGGCGCTGCACCCGGCGGGCGGCCTCGGCGAGCCTGCCGGTCTCGGCGTGGTAGCCCCGGACGGAGTCGGTGATTTCGGCGAGATAGCGCACCCGGTCCGCGGGCACGACCTGCCGGATGCCGGAGGAGTGGCGTACGTCGACCGGCGCCAACGCGCCCTCGGTCAGCGGCAGTCCGTGCTCGGCCAGGGCGGTCCGCACATGCTGGTAGAGCGCGGTGACGCCGTCGTCGTTGAAGGTGGCCGCCGAGGTGCCGTACACCGGCATGTCCTCGGGGCGCAAGCCGAACGCCTCGCGGTTGCGCACCAGTTGGCGTCCCACGTCACGCAGCGCGTCCTTCGCGCCCCGCCGCTCGAACTTGTTGATCGCCACCATGTCGGCGAAGTCGAGCATGTCGATCTTCTCCAGCTGCGAGGCGGCACCGAACTCCGGTGTCATCACATACATCGAGGTGTCCACGAACGGGACGATCGCCGCGTCGCCCTGTCCGATGCCCGGGGTCTCCACGATCACCAGGTCGAACCCTGCGGCCTTGACCACGTCGATCACATCGGGCAGGTGCTCGGGCAGCTCGCGGCTGCCCCGGGTGGCCAGGCTGCGGAAGAAGATCCGGCCGCCGTCCAGGGAGTTCATCCGGATCCGGTCGCCGAGCAGCGCGCCACCGCCCCGGCGGCGGGTCGGGTCGACCGCGATCACGGCGATCCGCAGCTTGTCCTGCTGGTCGACACGGAACCGGCGCACCAGCTCGTCGGTCAGCGAGGACTTGCCCGAACCGCCGGTGCCGGTGATGCCCAGCACCGGAGTCACCCGGGCCGAGGCGGCGGTCCGCACCTGGGCCAGGAGGTCCGGCGGGAGCTTCCCCAGCTCGGCCCCGGTGAGGGCGCGGGCGATCGCGAACCGGTCCCCCGCGAGCACGGCGGCGGCATCCGCCGGCCCGCTGTCCCACAGGTCGAAGTCGCAGTCCCGTACGACCGTGTTGACCATTCCGGCCAGCCCCATCCGCTGACCGTCCTCGGGGGAGAAGATGGTCACCCCGCTGCGGCGCAGCCGGGTGATCTCCTCCGGCACGATGACACCGCCGCCACCGCCCACCACCCGGACGTGGTCGGCGCCCCGCTCGCGCAGCGACTCGACCAGGTACTCGAAGTACTCCACGTGTCCGCCCTGGTAGGACGAGACCGCCACACCGTGGGCGTCCTCCTCCAGCGCCGCGTCCACGACCTCCCGCACCGACCGGTTGTGCCCGAGGTGGATCACCTCGGCGCCCTGGGACTGGAGGATGCGCCGCATGATGTTGATCGACGCGTCGTGTCCGTCGAACAGGGCCGAGGCGGTGATCAGACGGACGGGGTGCACGGGGCGGTGCAGGTCGCTCATGGGGGCCTTCCCGGGCGGGTCGGGGGAACGCTGTCTGAAGAGATAGTAGGACGTCCTAGTAAATTATCGGTAGTGGCCTCGCCGCGCCCGCGCGGCCCCCGGCCCGCCGGGGCCGCTCGGGCGCGGCGAGGCCGCCGGCTCAGCGCCAGGCGGGTGCCCCCGGCGCGGGCGGCGGCCGGGTCTCGATCCTCGTGCGGATGTCCCGCATCACGGAGACGATGCGGGCCTCGTGGTCCGGGGTCAGCCGGGCCACCGGGACCGAGCAGCTGATGGCGTCGGTGGCCGGGGTGTCGTACCGCAGGGCGAAGCCGAAGCCGGCGATACCGGTCACCGTCTCCTCGCGGTCGACGGAGTGGCCGCGCTCGCGCACCTGGGCCAGGTCGGTGAGCAGGGCGGCGCGGTCGGTGTGGGTGGTCCCGGTGAGGGCGGTCAACGGCCCGTCGGGGAGCGGAAGTTCGTCGTCGGGCCGCTCGGCGAGCAGTGCCTTGCCCAGGGCGCCGGCATGGGCGGGGACGCGGCGGCCGACCCGGCTGATGGTGCGCAGATACTCGTGGGACTCGCGGGTGGCCAGATAGACGACGTCGGGGCCGTCGAGGCGCGCCATGTGGATCGTCTCGCCGAGTACGTCCGACGCCTCGTCGAGGAAGGGGCGGACCGCGCGGATGTGCCGGTCGCCGTCGAGGTAGCCGGTGCCGGTCAGCAGCGCGCGGATCCCGATGCCGTAGAGGGAACCGGTGGCGTCGGTGCGGACCCAGCCGCAGTCGACGAGGGTCTGCAGCAGCTGGTACATGCTGCTGCGCGGTACGCCCAGATCCTCCGCGAGCTCGTCCAGACGCGAGGGTCGCTCGCCCCGCGCGGCGAGCAGTTCCAGCAGCGCGACGGTCCGGGACGCCGACTTCACGCCGCGGACCCCTCTCCCCTCGGTCATCCGCCCATCGTAGATCCGGGCCGATTGGCCACCGCACACCCATTGACCGCCCGATGTTCACACACCTAGCCTCCATCTGCATACGTGGACAACATCTTCATATGGGGATGGAGGGATGTCTCCGTCGCCCGTCGTGCCCCGGTCCCCGCCCTCATCGGTTCAAAGGAGAACTGTCTTGCCCCTCCTCGTGGTCGCGGTCGGTGTTCTGATCCTGCTTCTCCTCATGACCCGGCTGAGACTGAACGGATTCGCGGCTCTTCTGCTCGTCGCGGTCGGCGTGGCACTGGTCCAGGGCATTCCGGTGGCGACCATCCCCGACGTCCTCTCCGAAGGCATCGGGGGCCAGATCGGCGACACCATGCTCACCATCGGACTCGGTGCCATGGTCGGCCGTGTCATGGGGGACTCCGGCGCCGCGCAACGGATAGCCGGCAAGCTCCTCGACGCCTTCGGCCCGCGCTGGGTGCAGGTGGCCATGGTGGTCACGTCCATGCTGATCGGCGTGACCATGTTCTACGAGGTCGCGTTCATCATCATCGTGCCCATCGCGTTCACCCTGGTCAGGGTCACCGGTGCGAAGCTGCTGTGGGTGGGCCTGCCGATGTCGATCGCGCTCTCCACCATGCACAGCTTCCTGCCGCCGCACCCCGGCCCCACCGCCGTCGCCGCGACCTTCCACGCCTCCGTCGGACTGACGCTGTTCTACGGCCTGTTCATCGCCGTCCCCGCCGGCGCGCTCATCGCCCTGACCTGGCCGCGCCTCCCCTTCGTACGGGCGATGAACCCGTCCATCCCCCAGGGTCTGGTCACCGAGCGCGAGTTCACCGACGAGGAGATGCCCGGCCTCGGCTGGTCGCTGTTCGTGGCCCTCTTCCCCGTGGTGCTCATCGTGGCCGCCGCCGTGACGGACATGGCCACCTCCACCGAGAGCCCGCTCCTGAACACGGTCGCCTTCGCCGGCTCGGCACCGATCGCGCTGCTGCTGACCCTGTGCCTGGCGATCTGGGCGTTCGGACCGCGGATCGGGCGGAGCCTGGACGAGGTCGGCGCCTCCTGCACCTCGGCGGCGAAGGCCATGGCGATGATCCTTCTGGTGATCGGCGCCGGCGGGGCCTTCAAGAACGTCCTCGTCGAAGGCGGCATCTCCGACTACATCAAGGACGCCACCGACAACTGGTCCGTCTCACCCATCATCCTCGCCTGGCTCGTCGCCGTCATCCTCCGTATCGCGCTCGGCTCGGCGACGGTCGCCGTCGTCACCGCCTCCGGCGTGGTGCTGCCGCTCCTGGCGGGCAGCGGGGTCCACCCGGAGATGATGGTGCTGGCCGTCGCCTGCGGCTCCATCGCGTGCTCCCATGTCAACGACCCGGGATTCTGGCTGTTCAAGGAGTACTTCAACCTCTCCGTCATCGAAGCGATCAAGGTCCGCACCTCCTATACGACGGTGCTCGCGATCCTCGGTCTGGGCGGCGTCCTGGCGTCCGAGTGGGCCCTCGACGTCCTCGGCCTCTGAACCCCACCCGTGTTTCCCCGAACCACCTCACCCTGGAAGGGCACCAGATGAGCAGCGGACAGCCGACCGTCACGGCGTTCTCCGTCTACCCGGTCGCCGGACGGGACAGCATGGAGCTGAACCTCTCCGGCGCCCATGGCCCCTACTTCACCCGCAACATCGTCGTCCTCACCGACTCCGAGGGACGCACCGGGCTGGGGGAGGTCCCCGGCGGGGAGAAGATCACCCGCACTCTCCGCGACGCCGAACCCCTCGTCCTCGGTGCGAAGTTGGGCGACCACAAGCGTGTCCTGCGCGAGATCGGCGAACGGTTCGCCGACCGCGACACCGGCGGACGAGGCGCCCAGACCTTCGACCTGCGGACCACCGTGCACACGGTCACCGCCGTCGAGTCGGCGCTGCTCGACCTCCTCGGGCAGCACCTCGACGTACCCGTCGCGGCACTCCTCGGCGACGGCCGGCAGCGGGATTCCGTCCGGGTGCTGGGATATCTGTTCTACGTCGGCGACCCGGACCGGACCGACCTGGAGTACGTCCGCGAACCCGACGCGGACGCACCGTGGCACCGCATCCGCCACGAGGAGGCACTGACCCCCGAGGCGATCGTCCGCCAGGCGGAGGCGGCCCACGACCTCTACGGCTTCCGTGACTTCAAGCTCAAGGGCGGCGTCCTGGAGGGCGCGCGGGAGGTCGAGGCCGTCCAGGCGCTGAAGAACCGCTTCCCCGAGGCCCGGATCACCCTCGACCCGAACGGCGCGTGGTCACTGCGCGAGGCGATCGACCTGTGCCGGCCCCTGCTCGGCACCCTCGCCTACGCCGAGGACCCCTGCGGCGCCGAGGACGGGTACTCCGGACGGGAGGTCCTCGCCGAGTTCCGCCGCGCCACCGGACTGCCCACCGCGACCAACATGATCGCCACGGACTGGCGGCAACTGGCCCACGCCCTGACCCTCCAGTCGGTCTCCATCCCGCTGGCCGACCCGCACTTCTGGACCATGCAGGGCTCCGTACGCGTGGCACAGCTGTGCAACGCGATGGGTCTCACCTGGGGCTGCCACTCCAACAACCACTTCGACATCTCCCTGGCCATGGTCACACACTGCGGCGCCGCCGCCCCGGGCGAGTACAACGCCCTCGACACCCACTGGATCTGGCAGGAGGGCCTGGAACGGCTCACCACCGCCCCGCCCCGCATCGTCGACGGTGAGATCGCCGTGCCGGCCGCCCCGGGCCTGGGCGTCCACCTCGACCGGGAACGCCTCCTCGCGGCCCACGAGCTCTACAAGGAGAAGGCGGCCGGATCCCGCGACGACGCCGTCGCCATGCAATACCTCATCCCCGACTGGAAGTTCGACAACAAGCGCCCCTGCCTGGTGCGCTAGACGGCCGAGCGGTTGTGCGGACTCACTCGGACTCGGCGGCCTCGGACGAGGCCTGGTGCTGCTCCCGCGGCTGGTCCTGGGCGGGTTCCTGGGTGTCGGGGGCGGTGTAGTAGACGGACGAACCCTGCCTGGTGCGCTGCGCGTTGCTCTTGGCCACCAGGCCTTCGAGGGTGGTGCGCACGACGTTGGTCTGGATACGGCGGTCGGGGTGCGCCTGGGTGAGCGCGGTGGCGACCTCGGCGGCGGAACGCGGTTCGCTCTGCTCGGTCAGGTGACGGCGGATCAGCTCGACGAGAGTGGGCTGTGTCTTCTTGGCGGGCGCGGGCTTGGCCGCCGTGGTCTTGGCCGCCGTGCTCTCGGCCGTGGAGCTCTTCGCAGTCGCGGTCTTCGCCGGGGCGGCTTCGGCCGTCGCGGTCTTGGCCTGGGTCTTGGCCTGGGCCTTGGGCTTGGTGGCGGCGGGCTTCTTCGCCTGCTTGCCGGTCTGCGGGGCCGGAGCCTTCTTCGCTCGTGTCCGCTTGCCGGACGTCGGAGCGGTGGCGGTGGCGGTGGGGGTGGCGGTCTTCTGCCGGGGTACGGACGGCGCCGCGACCTCCTCGGTCACGGAAACCGGTTCGGCGGCTGATCCGGCGGCGGGCCCGGGAGTCACGACGCCCAGTGCCTGCTGCATGTTCGCCAGCACGCTCCGGTCCTGCTGGAGGCTCTGGAGCTGCTCCTGCAGAGCGTCGATCTCCTGGCGAAGACGCTCCTGCTCCTTCGCGTTGCGTTCGAGGTCGGCGGAGACCTGGGCGGTGTACTGGGCCTTGAGGTCGGTTGTCTCCGAAGGTGTTTCGGTCATGGTGGTTACCTCCCGGCAACGAATGGGGTGTGTGCGGATGTTACTCACCCTCCCTGTCTCACCGTTCGTGAGTCCGCGCAGATTCCCACGGAGAGGTGGAGTACGGCAGCCGGTATGTCTGTGGTCCGCGGCCGACGGGATTCCCACGAAGGAGCGACGGCGCGGACCCGCTGTCTGGCTGCGTGGACCGGTGAAGAGTGCCAGGCTTGACGTGTGTCCCGGTATTCACCGGGGTGACGAGCGTGTCCGGGCAGCGGCGACGGCAGCCGCGGGGCCATGGGCACGGCCATCACCTGTCGGAAGGTGGCAGACAGTGAGCACACAGCCCTTCTCCGAGGACTATCCCCGGCTCACGCCGTACCTCTGCGTGGACGGCGCGGCGGCCGGGATCGACTTCTACATCGCCGTCCTGGGCGCCACGGAACGCATGCGGATGGCGTCGCCCGACGGCAAGGTCCACCACGCCGAGCTGGAGATCGGCAACTCGGTCGTCATGGTCGCGGACGAGTTCCCGGACCTGGGGTTCCGCAGTCCGAAGACGCTCGGCGGGACACCGGTGAACCTGTATGTGTACGTCGAGGACGTCGACGAGGTGTTCGCCGCCGCCCTGTCCCTGGGCGCGACCGAGGTGACCGCGGTCAAGGACGAGTTCTACGGCGACCGGGTCGGGCAGTTCGAGGACCCCTTCGGCCACCGGTGGCATGTCGCCACACATGTGGAGGACATCTCGCCGGAGGAGATGGAGAAGCGCGCCAGGGAGGCCATGCCGGGCGGGGACTGAGCCGGGCGGGGACCGCCCCGCCCCGGGTGTCAGTAGTACCGCCGGTGCCACTCGCCGGTGGTGAGGTCGAGTTCCGAGTACGCGGCCTCGCCGGGTGTCTCGGTCACGTAGACGCGGCTCTCTCCCCCGGTGATCGACCACGGGACGAGGTCGGCGCGCAGTGTCCTCGGGCCCTCCGGGGTCAGCTCCAGGACGCCGCCCTTCGGTGCGGCGAGGAACAGGCGGCCGTCGACATGCGCGAGGTCGATGACGGGGATGTCGTAGCGGCCCAGTACCGAGAAGCCATGGGCCGCCGAGCCACGCAGTACGCGCCCGCCCCGGGACTTGCCGGAGAGGTAGACCCGCCCGGTCTCGTCGAAGGCGATACCGGACAGCAGGTCGCCCGCGTCGGGTCCGTCGGGATCCGTGAGCCGGGTCCATCCGGCGCCGTCGAAGTGCAGCATCGTGCCGTGGCGGCCGACCGCGTAGACGTCGTCGCGTGCCCGGCCGCGCAGGGCGCCGACGGACGCGCCGCCCCCTGGCCGGAACTGCGACCAGTCGCCGCCGTTCCAGTGGTAGAGGACGCCACCGAAGGTCGCGACATGCACGTCGTCGTCCGAAGTCCCCCAGATCGCCGTCGGGTTGGGCCGCGCCCGATCGTGCTCCTGCGGCGGCAGCGCGGCGTGGTGCCAGACCACCCCGCCCTCCGGTGTCTCGAACTCCAGGTCCGACGGCATGACCTCCGGCCACGACACCGGGGCGCTGGTCCAGATCAGACCGGTACTGCTCGCCGTCCACACATGACCGTTCGGCGAACACCACAGCTCGCGGAGCGTGTCGTTGGTGGCGAGGATGTTCTCCGCCGGCCCGTCGCCGCCGACCGGACGACGGAACACATAGCCCGCCGCGTTCCCCGCGTGGCCGGGCCGGTAGGTGATCAACAGGAAGTACACCGTGCCACCGGTCTCCTGGACGACGACGATGTCCTCGACGAAGTCGTTCGAGAGCCCGTCGGCGGCGTCGTCGGACATCGGGCAGCCCCTCACACTCGGCGTGGCGTGACGTGGCGCCGTGCACCACGTTCGACCGCACGATAGACGCGGCCGGCCGCACTCCCGTCCCCGGTCCGGCCCCGCCACCGGGGAATCAGTGACTGGTTACGTGCTTCCACCTATGTGCGGTACTTCTGCGCCCGTCCGGCCCGACCCGGAGCGACGTGGGACGGGGCAGCTCAGCGCGGGCCCGCCCCCGGCTTCCGGCCCCAGGCGGTGAGCATGCCGGCCGACAGCGCGGTGCACTCGTCGGAGTCGAGGTAGCGGATCGCCTCGTCGAGCGTCGCGTCGTCGACCAGGCCGGTCGCGACCATCGCCGCTCTGCTCCGCTCCCAGGTGTCGGCCCAGAAGCGGCTGAGCGGGCTTCCCGGCAGCAGGGGCGGCACATGGACCTCGGCGGCGACGGGCATGAGTCCTGCCGCACGCAGCAGGCGCGGGTAGGAGGGCACCCAGGAGACGTCGGTGCCGATGGTGTCCCGCAGCCCCTGCCACATCGCCCGCATCGCCGTGTCGTACGGCGTAGCGGGCGTCCGGCCGCTCGCGACCCCGGTCGGAGCCGCTGGAGCCGCCGGAGCCGCCGGAGCTGTCGGGACGGTCACGTGCGTGAGGTCGATGGCGTCGCTCAGGACCAGTACACCGCCTGGCTCGACGAGTTCGGCCAGTGTCGCGACCAGACGGTCACGCTCGGGCAGATGCATCAGGACGAAGCGCGCGTGGACGAGCCGGAAGCGGCCGGGGGAGAAGTCCGGGGCGGTGATGTCGGCCTCCAGCACGTCCAGCCCGGGCACGGGGCGCGCGGCGAGGAACCGTACGTCGCGGTCCACCGCGAGCACACTCTCGACCCCGCCCTCGTCCAGCAGCCGCCGCGAGACCGTGCCCGTGCCGGCCCCCACATCGAGGCAGCGCCACCCGGGTCCGACCCCGAGTGCCCGGAACCGCGCCATGCTGACGTCGTCGTAGGCGAGAGCGCCGTAGTCGATCCGCTCACCCTCACCGGCCAGCTCCGGACGGAAGACGTCCTCTCCGTAGCGGCCCCCGCCCGGCCCGTCCCCGCGCACCGCGCCGGTCACATCGCACCCGGCACGGTGCCGAGACAGGATGCCTGCGGGTCGTCGTACGTGTGCATGGCGGGACCTCATCGCTCGGTGGGCGGGGTGGTGGTGCCGGGCGGCGCGAACCGACGGCGCCGCCCCACCGATCCTCCTCCGGCATCGGTCCACGAGGCCGAGGCGCGCCGGGCCCCGGCCGATCGGCACAGGTGCGTCAGGACCGCAGGTGCTCGGTATAGGCCTCGGTCGGCGGGTAGGGCGCGGGGCGGGTCATGCCCACCGACCAGAAGCCCGTGGTCCCGGGAACGGCGGTGACGTCGTTGAGATACGGCGCCGGGGCGGGGCCGGCCGGACCGCGGACGACGGTCCAGGTGTCGCCGTCGCGCCGGAGGTACGTACTGCGGCTCTGGTCCTGGTAGTTCCAGCCCGAGATCCACGCGGCGCGGCCCCGCGCATCGCCCGCGATGCCGGTCAGCGACCCGAGGGTGAAGCCCGCTTCGACCCTGGTCCAGGCCGTGCCGTCCCAGTGGGCGAGGGCGGGGTTGCCGGGACGCCCGACCGGCCCGCCGACGCCGGCCTCGGTGCCCACCGCCCATACGTCGTCCGGGCCGGCCGCGTGCAGATCGGCGATGCCGAGCCGCAGCCCCGCGATCGGCGGCAGGGCCGTCCACGCCCCGTCCCAGCGGGCCACGGTCCCGGACCAGCCGCCGCCGTTGGACTGGTCGCCGCCCACCCAGACCTCGCCCCGCGAGCGCACCACGACCCGGTAGAGGTTCACGCTCGCGACGGGCAGGGGGTCCAGCCAGCGCCAGCGTCGCCCGTCCCCGTGCAGCAGTCGGGCGGCGCCGCCCCGGCTGCCGCAGATCCACACCTGCCGGTCGCGCCCGACCGCCACCGAGTTGAGCCGTACGTCCGGCTCGCCCCGGCCGGGGAAGTCGGCCTCGCACCAGGTGGTGCCGTTCCAGCGCAGCAACGGGCTGCCGTCCCCGGTGGGCAGGCCCACACTCCAGGCCGCGTTCGCCCGTACACCGGCGACATCGGTCAACCGGGTGTGGGCGAGATGGGACAGGTCGGTCTTCGTCCAGGCGGTGCCGTTCCACAGCATGGCCAGCGGCCGCTGCTGGGCCTGGGGGACGAGGTTCTCCTCGCCCACGGCCCAGGCGAGCCGGGGCCCGGCGACGGCGACGCTGCGCAATTGCGCGGCGGGAACGCTGCCGGGAGCGGGCACGGCCTGCCAGTCCCGCACACGGGGTGCCCGGGCACCGGCCAACGCCGGTGTCGGGGCACCGAGCGCCAACCCCGAGAGCGCGCCGACGGTGCCTGCCACAAATCGCCTTCGTCTCACTGCGTAATCCCTCCGGACGGTCGCGCGGACAGGAGGAACCACCGTGAATCAGTGAACCCGAAACTTCTAGCTATGTACGTGACAAACCGTGCGGTACTCGATCGGGTGACGAACCAGCGGTGTGTGCCGCCCGTTGTGCGAGGAACAACCTGTGGCAAGTGACCAGTGACCGACCACGAATGACGAGTGGGGAGACAGATGCGCGTTCCGATGACCATTGCCGACTTCCTGGACCGGGCCGAGCAGGGGTTCGCCGACAGCCCCGGGGTGATCGACGAGCCGGACCAGCCCGCGACGCCGGTCGCGCCCTCGACGTACGGGCGGCTGGGTGAGCGGGTGCGGGCCTGGCAGGCGGGGCTGGACGCGCTGGGCGTCGGGGAGGGCGAGCGGGTGGCGGTGGTCAGCCACAACTCGGCCCGGATGCTGGAGCTGCTGTTCGCGGTGCCGATGAGCGGGCGGATCTGTGTGCCGGTCAACTTCCGTCTGAAGGCGGAGGAGATCGAGTACGTGGTCCGGCAGAGCGGTGCCTCGGTGCTGCTCGTCGACCCCGAGGTGCAGGACACCGTGGCCGGGGTGAAGGCGGCCCACCGGTTCACGCTGGGGGAGCAGACGGAGAGCGAGCTGATGCGGTTCGGGGTGGAGCCGAGGCGCTGGTCGAACCCGGACGAGGACGCCACCGCGACGATCAACTACACGTCCGGAACGACCGCACGCCCCAAGGGAGTTCAGCTCACGCACCGCAACATCTGGGTGAACGGCCTCACCTTCGGACTGCACACCCGGGCCTGGGAGCGGGACGTCTATCTGCACACGTTGCCGATGTTCCACTGCAACGGCTGGGGGATGCCGTTCGTGATGGCCGGGCTGGGCGCCGAGCAGGTGGTGCTGCGCAAGGTCGACGGCGCCGAGATCCTGCGCCGGGTGGACCGGCACGGTGTGACGCTGATGTGCGGTGCGCCGGCGGTGTGGAACGCGGTCCTCGACGCGGCGGCCGACTGGGAGGGCCCGGTACCGGGGCGTGACCGGGTACGGATCGTGTGCGCGGGCGCGCCGCCGCCGAGCCGGATGATCCAGCGGGTCGGCGAGGAACTGGGATGGGAGTTCACCCAGATCTACGGTCTGACGGAGACCTCACCGCTGCTGACGTTCAACCGCGCCCGGCCCGGCGACGAGGCCCTGCCGGGCGAGGAGCGGGCGCGGAAGCTGTCGCGCGCCGGACTCCCCGCGCTCGGGGTGAAGCTCGAAGTGGCCGACTCCGGTGAGGTGTTGGCACGCTCGAACGTGGTCCTCGACGGCTACTGGGAGAAGCCCGAGGAGACGGCGGCCGTGTTGGAGGACGGCTGGTTCCACACGGGCGACGGCGGGACCCTCGACCCCGTGGACGGACATCTCACGATCTCGGACCGGAAGAAGGACGTCATCATCACCGGCGGCGAGAACGTGTCGTCGATCGAGGTCGAGGACACGATCTTCAGTCACCCCGGGGTGGCCGAGGTCGCCGTCATCGGGGTGCCGGACACCAAGTGGGGCGAGACGATCAAGGCGCTGATCGTCCGTGCCGACGGTGCGACGGTCGGCGAGGCGGAGATCATCGCGCACTGCAAGGAGCGGCTCGCCGGGTACAAGGCCCCGACGAGCGTGGAGTTCCGCGACGCCATTCCACGGACGGCGACGGGAAAGATCCAGAAGTTCAAGCTCCGCGAGCCGTACTGGGCCGGGCAGTCCCGGAACGTCAACTGAACCGCCGTGCCGGCCAGGGCCCCGGCCGTGTCGGGTCCTAGTCCCAACAGCCGAGGCGGGCCGGGACCGCGGTCGCATCCCGGCATCGCCGCACCTCGCTAGCCTGGCCGTCGGCCGCGCCCCGGCGGACCCGGGGACCACGTTCTCACGCATCGCAGCAGTACGTACGCCTGACGGGAGATGGTCGATGGCAGCACCGGACGTCAGCGCGGCCGCCGTCGAACGCGCCGACGGGTCGTGCTCCGGCGAACGTGCCGACGCCGCTCGCAACCGCGCCCGGCTGCTGGAGGCCGCCCACCGTCTGGTCGTCGAGTGCGGCGCGGAGCACATGACGATGGAGGCGGTCGCGAAAGAGGCGGGCGTGGGGAAGGGAACCCTCTTCCGCCGGTTCGGCGACCGGGACGGCCTGCTGTGCGCGCTCCTCGACGAGGTCGAGGCGGAGTTCCACGAGGCCTACCTCACCGGCCCGCCGCCCCTGGGCCCCGGAGCGCCCGCGGCGGACCGGCTGACGGCCTTCGGATGCACCCTGATCGCCCGCATCGCCGCGGCCGAGGACCTCGGCGCGTCCCTGGCCCGCCGGCTCCGCCTGCGTGACCGCAACGCCTCCGAGACGGGGCGCGCCTTCCACCGTCACGTCGCGGCCCTGCTGCGGGAAGCGGGAGTCGATGCGGACCACGACCTCCTGGCCCACGCCCTGCTGGCCTGCACGACCTTCGGGACGGCGGACTGTCCGGGGCACGAGGACGACGTCTCCACCGAGCGCCTCCAGGCCACCTGGACGGATCTCGTACGCCGGGTGACCCGGCCGGAGGGCCCCACGGCAGCCGCGGACGCCCCCACCGTCCGACAGCCGGGCCGGCCAGGTCGGTCGCTTCGGCCCGCTCCGCCCGGCCGGTAGGTCAGAGCGACGCCCCGGCGCACTGGACGAGTTGCTGGCCGGTGATCGCGCCGCCCTCCGGGCCGAGGAGGAACGCCGTCAGACCGGCCACCTCGTCGGGCGAGACGAACCGGCCGAGGGGCGGCGTGGCCGGGGGCGTACGGGCGCGCGCGGGATCGGACAGCATCGGTGTGTCGGTCGGACCGGGGGCGACCACGTTGACGGTGATGCCCCGGCCGGACAGTTCGGCGGCCCAGGACCGCGCCAGCGCGGGCAGGGCGGCCTTGGTCGCGGCGTACTGGCTCTTGCCGGGAACCCCGGTCGCGGTGCGGCTGCCGACGAGGACCACGCGGGCTCCGTCGGGCAGCCGGCCGGCGAGCGCGTCGAGCAGGACCACGGCGGCCTGGACGTGCACCCGCCACATCAACTCGCCGTCGTCGGACGAGAGTTCGCCGAGCGGTGCCGAGCGCTGGAGACCGGCGGCGTGCACGACCGCGTCGGGCGCGGGCAGCCCTTCGAGGGCGGTCGGCAGCGTGGCGGGCTCCGCCAGGTCCGCCCGCAGCCAGGTCAGCCCGGCCGCGGGTACGGGCGGGCGGCGGCTGATCCCGGTCACCCGCCACCCCTCGCGCAGCAGCCGCCGGCAGATCGCCTCCCCGATCCCCGAACTGACCCCGGTGACGAGCGCGTGCGGCGACGGTTCGGCCCGCCCACCGGCCTCCCGGACGGTCATGCGGCCGACGCCCTGTGCTCCGGTTCCGGAGTCGGCGGTACCTCGGCCAGCACCACCTCGACGCCGCGCCCCCGCAGGTCGTCCACGATCGACGGGTCGGCGTCGGTGTCCGTGACCAGGGTCCAGCCGGCGGGGAGCGTCGCCCAGGCGTGGAACGGACGGCGACCGAGCTTGGCCGCGTGGGCGAGGACGTACACCCGGTCGGCGCGGCGGGCCATCAGTTCCTTCAGCCGGGTCTGCCGCAGATCGGCCTCGCAGATGCCGTGCTCGGGGGAGATGCCGTCGGTGCCGAGGAAGACCCGGTCGAACGTCATACGTTCCAGGGCCGCCTCGGTCAGCGGGCCGACGAAGCCCTGGCTGAGCGGGCGTAGCGTGCCGCCGAGGCATTCGACGTGCACGGTCTCGACGTCGGAGAGTTCTTGAAGGGCCGTCAGCCCCGTGGTGGCGACGGTGAGTTCCTTCGCCGCGCGCAGTTCGTGGGCGAGGGCGCCCACCGTCGATCCGGCGTCCAGCAGCACGGTCTCACCGGCGCGGACCTCGGCGGCGGCCCTGCGGGCGATGGCGCGCTTGGCCTCGAACGCCTCGCCCGTGCGCTGCCGCAGCGACGCCTCGGGGTGGGCGGTGAGCGCCATCGCGCCGCCGTAGGTGCGGGCCAGCCGGCCGTCGGCGGTCAGCTTCGCGAGGTCGCGGCGGATCGTGGAGGGTGTGACGCCGAAGCGCCGGGACAACTCCTCGACGCTGGTGAGGCCGGTGGTGGTGGCCACATGCAGGATGCGTTCGCGCCGGGCCTTGGAGCTGAGGGGAGACATGTGTCGTGGAGTCCTTCTCTGCGCGGGAGACGGGCCGCGGGCCGCTGGACGGTGGCCTCAGCGGGCCGGTACGGAGGACATCTCGGCTGCCTGGCGCAGGGCCTCGACCATGCTACCGGCCTCGGCCACGCCCTTCCCCGCGATGTCGAAGGCCGTTCCGTGGTCCACGGAGGTACGGATCACGGGCAGGCCCACGGTCAGGTTGACGCCCGCCTCGATGCCCAACACCTTGACCGGGCCGTGCCCTTGGTCGTGGTACATCGCGACGATCAGGTCGTAGTCGCCGCGCCCGGCCAGGAAGAAGGCCGTGTCGGCGGGGAGCGGGCCCCGTGCGTCGACGCCGTCCGCGCGCAGCACGTCGAGGGCGGGGACGATCTTCTCCTCCTCCTCGCCGTACCCGAACAGGCCGTTCTCCCCGGCGTGCGGATTGATACCGCAGACACCGATCACCGGCTCGGCGACCCCCGCCCGCACCATCGCCTCATGGCCCCGCCGCACGGTGCGTTCGACGAGACCGGGCTCGATGCGCCGCACCGCGTCGATGAGACCGATGTGGGTGGTGACGTGGATGACCTTCACCTTGGGCGTCGACAGCATCATCGACACCTCCTCCACACCGGTGAGCCGGGCGAGCAGTTCGGTGTGCCCCGGGTAGAGGTGCCCGGCCGCGTGCAGGGCCTCCTTGTTGAGCGGCGCGGTGCAGATGCCCTGTACGGCCCCGCTCATGGCGAGGTCGGCGGCCACCCGTACGTACTGGTAGGCGGCCTCGCCGGCGGTGGCCGACAGCACGCCCCACGGCAGGTCGGCGGGGAGCAGACCGAGGTCGACGACGTTGACGCGGCCGGGCGTGAACTCGGCGTCCGCCGGGCCGTCCACCGCCACGATGTCGCAGTCGACGCCCAGGATCGCCGCGGCCTGCTGCAGCCGCCTGGCGTCACCGACGACGACGGGACGGCAGCACGCCAGGGTGTCGGGATGCAGCAGCGCCGGGACGATCACCTCGGGGCCGATGCCCGCGCCGTCCCCCATGGTCACCGCGATCAGCGGCAGCGGGTGGGGGGCGGCGCCGGTGGGGGTGGTCGGGGTGGTCGGTGTGGCGTTCACCAGGGAGTCTCCTTGCGGTGAGAGCGAGAGTGGGAGAGGGGGGAGTGGCTGCCGTAGCGCCGCGGTGATCCGCAGCAGGGAGTCGGTGTCGCCGAAGCTGCCGGGCCGGGTGACGACCCGGCGCCCGTCGGGCGTCAGTGCCTGCACGGCGCCGTGGTGGATCTGGCCGAGCGGCGTCAGCCGCGTGACTCCGAGCGCGTCGAGGACCCGGCGGGCTGTCTCGCCGCCGGTCAGGACGAGATCGGCGTCCCCTGCGCGGTCGGCGGCCAGCCGCGCGAGCCCGTCCACCGGACGACGGGCCGAACCGGGCCGTGCGCGGGGGCTGTCGCCGATGCTGAGGACGGTGACGGCGGCGGGTGCGGCGGCGCGCGGGAACGACCGGTCCGCCCGCCCCGGCAGGAGGTCGTCGGGGGACAGGACGAGGTGCCGCGCGCCACGCGCGGTGAGTTGCGCGATCTGCGCAACCGCGTGAGGTTCGGCGGTACCGACGACGACCAGGACGGACCGCCGAACGCTGCCGGGTCGTCCGGGAGTTGCGGCCGGTTCGGCCGGTTCGGGTACGCCGGCCGGTTCGCCCGGCTCGGGTACGCCGGGCGGTTCGGGCATCGCCGCCTGCGTGCCCCGCGCCGCCGATCCCGCCGATCCCGCAGATCCCTCCGTGCCCGTACGGCCGAGGACGCGCCCCACCGCGGCCGCCAGACCCCCGGTGCCGACCAGCCGGACCCCGGGGCCGGACGCGAGCGCCGCTTCGGCGATCAGGTCCAGGTCGGCGTCCGACTCGGCGTCGCACAGGGCCAGGTGCCCGGTGCCGATCACCGTGCGCAGCACACCGGCGAGCGTGCCGCCGCGCACGGCCGCCAGCGGTACGACGGTCGTACGGCTGTCCCCGAGCGCGGCGGCCAGCGACGGCGGGGGAGCGCCCGCCTCCGCCCGCCAGGCGTCCGTGCGGTGCAGGGGAGTGTCGCCGAGGCGCACCACCCCGTCACGAACCGTGCGCCCCAGCGCCGGCAGGGCCGTCGCGACGACGACCCCCTCGGCCCCGTCCGCGAGGGCCGCCGTCTCCGCCGCGAGATTGCCCCGCAGCAGCGAGTCGGCCTTCTTGAAGACCAGGGTGTCCACGGGTGCCGCCCGCAGCGCGTCGTGTACGCGCCGGGCCGCGTCGGCCCCGGGCAGCTCGCGGCAGTCGAGATCGACGACGACGGTCTCGCCGTGCACGGGCGGGTCCCAGGGCGCGGGAGCGAGCACGATCCGGCCCGGACCGCCGAGGGCCACCGCGGTCTCCGCCGCGCCGGAGAGGTCGTCGGCGAGCGCGAGCAGCGGCCGGGGCGCCCGCGTACGGCGGGGAGGAATGGACATGTCCGCCTCCAAACGGTGTGCGCGACCGGCCGGCGCCGACCGGCAGGGTGGCCCGGCGTCAAATGATGACACGGAGTGCGCGATTCGCGCGAGACCCCTTGCGTGATTCGCGCAACCGTGGAACGGTTTCCGGCGCGACAGAAACCGATGGCGCCCCGCGAGAGCGGACGCCGTCCCGAGCCGGTCGCCGCACGAGAACCCCGAGAGGTCGACGATGACCCGAACTCCCCCGAGTGAGACGCCCAGCCGTCGCACCCTGCTGCGTTGGGGCGCGGCGGGCGGCGCCGGCCTCGCGCTCTCCCCCCTGGCCGCCTGCGCCGGACCGACCGGAGCCCCCGGCCCCGGCACCCTCACGCTCGGGCTGAACCGCTCCCTGGTCAGCCTGGACAACAAGCTCAACCAGTTCGACGCCGCGGTGACCGTGCAGCGGGCCGTACGGCAGGCCCTCACTGCCATCGGCCCGGACATGCGGCCCGGCCTGGTCCTCGCCGACCGGTTCGAGATGACCGCGCCCACCACCTGGAGCGTCCGGCTGCGCGACGGGATCCGCTACTCCGACGGCCGGCCCGTGACCGTCGAGGACGTGTCCACCGCCGTCCGCATGTACGGCGAGGTCGCCGGATCGTTCATCCTCGGGCTGTTCCCCGAACTCCCCGAGGTCGAGGCGACCGGCGAGCGCACCTTCCTGCTCCACACCCGCGCACCGGTGCCCGTCCTGGACCGGCTGATGGCCAACATCCTCATCACCCCCGCCGCGGACAACCGCCCCGAGGAACTCCGCTCCGGCGTCGGCACCGGCCCCTACCGGGTGACCGGCGCCGACAGCGGAGCCGGCGAGTACACCCTGGCCCGCGTCCCCGAGTACTGGGGGAAGCGACCCGCCGTCGACCAGGTCCGGGTCCGCTTCGTCCCGGAGGAGTCGAGCCGCGTCGTCTCCCTGCGCAGCGGTGAACTCGACGTCATCGACACCATCACCCCCGACTCCGCCGAGCAGCTCACCGGCCTGCCCGGGGTGCACCTGGAGGAGACCTCGGGGGTCAGGATCTGCCAGCTCTTCTACAACTTCCGCAAGCCGGGCAAGCACCCCCTGGCGGACCCCCGGGTACGCCACGCGCTCACCTACGCCATCGACGGCGAGTCCCTCGTCCGGGACGTCCTCACCGGCTCGGCGGAGCAGGCCGAGGGTGTCGTCCCGCTCTCCCTCCAGGGCGCCGAACGCACCGGCCGCTACACCTACGACCCGGACCGGGCGCGGAAGTCGCTCAGCTCCCTCGGCGCGGACGGGCTGAAGGTCAGGATCATCTGGGAGTCGGGCGAGTTCGCCGCCGACGCCTCCGTCATGGAGGCCGTCGCGGAGATGCTGAAGGACGTCGGTGTCCGCGCCGACCTCCTGCAGTTCGAGCCGGGCGGCGACATCCTCAAGTGGCGTCAGGGCAAGGGCGGCGACTGGGACGTCATCGGCAACGGCTTCCCCGGACCCACCGGCCAGGCCGTCACCATGCTCCAGGCGATGTACGCCGGCACGGCCGAGGACGAACGCACCGGGGACGCGTTCATGGGCTACGTCATCCCCCGCATCGCCCGCCGGCTGTCCGCCGCGGCCACCGAGTCCGACGCCGCCACCCGGGACCGTGAGCTGGCCGCCGCCCAGCACGCCGTCTGGGACACCTGGCCCTGCCTGTGGGCCTTCGTGCCCAAGACCGTGCTCGCCCGCCGCACCCGCGTCGACGGCATCGGGCTGCTGCCGGTCAACTCCTACGACCTGTCGACCGTACGACTGGAGGGCTGAGCCATGCCGAAGTACCTCGCCCGCCGTCTCGGCCAGAGCCTGCTGACCGTGTTCATGACCCTGACCACGGTCTTCGTCCTGGTCCGGCTCGCCCCGGGCGACCCCGCCTCCGCCTACGCGGGACCCACCGCCACCAGCGCAGACCTGGCTCTGGTCCGCGAACAGTTCGGCCTCGACAAGCCCCTGATCACCCAGTACGGGATCTTCCTGCGCGACCTGCTGAGCGGAGACCTCGGCACCAGCTACTCCTTCCACGAGTCCGCGCTCGGCGTGGTCCTCGACCGGATGCCGTACACGATCACGCTCTCCGTCGCGGCGATCGCCGTCACCGTGGCCGTCGCGGTCCCGCTGGGTGTGTGGATGGCCCGCCGCGCCGACACCTCACGCGAACTGGGCGCCAACGTCCTCACCATCGCCGGGCAGTCCATGCCGGACTTCTGGACCGGCGTGATGCTGCTGACCGTCTTCGCCGTCCTGCTGCCCGTGCTGCCCGCCTCCGGTTTCACCTCCTGGAGCGGGCTGATCCTGCCCACGGTCACCATCGCGATCCTCCAACTCGCCCTGATCTCACGCCTCGTACGACGGGAGATGACCACGGCGCTCGCCTCCCCGTACATCACCGTCGCCCGCTCCCGCGGGGTCTCCGAACGCGCCCTGACCTGGCGCTACGGCCTCGCCAACTCGGCCGTGCCGCTGGTCACCGCCGTCGGCACCCGCTTCGCGGCGCTCCTCAACGGCGTCGTCGTGGTCGAGGTCGTCTTCGGCTGGCCCGGCGTCGGCTCCCTCGTCGTCCGCGCCCTGGAGACCCGCGACTACCCGCTCATCCAGGCCACCGTCCTGGTCACGGCGACCCTCGCCGTCCTCGTCCAACTCCTCGTCGACCTCGCCTACCCGCTCCTCGACCCGCGGGTACGACTCGGAAAGGCGGCCTGAGCCATGACCACCCCCGTGGCCGAGACGGAACGGCCCAGCGCCGTCACCGCACGGCACCTCGCCCGCGCCACCGCCACCCGCCGGCGGCGCGGCGCCCGGATCAAGCTGTGGGCCGGAGCCGTCTGCACCGCGCTCGTCGCCCTGCCCGTGGCCCTCGCGAGCCTGCTGCCGCTGCCCGACCCGAACGCCCAGGACCTCTCCGGGCGCCGACTGCCACCGCTCACCGACGGACACCTGTTCGGCACCGACCAACTCGGCCGCGATCTGCTCTCCCGCCTCCTGCACGGCGGCCAGGTCTCGCTGTCCGTGGGCGTCCTCGCCGTCGTCGTCTCCGGTCTCATCGGGATCGTGGCGGGCTCGGCGGCCGGCTACTTCGGCGGCTGGATCGACACGGTCGTCAGCCGGTTCCTCGAAGCCCAGCTGGCGCTGCCGTTGCTGATGATGCTGCTGCTCGTCGTCGCGCTCTTCGGCCCCTCGGTCACCGTCATCACCTGTGTGATCGCCATCGCCCAGTGGCCCGAAGTGGCCCGGCTGACCCGCTCCCTGGTCCTCGTGGAACGCGAGAAACCCTATGTGGCGGCGGCCCGGCTGCTCGGCATGCGCGGCTGGTCCGTCCTCGCCCGGCACATCGTCCCCAACATCGTGCGCCCGGCGAGCCTGGTGGTCCTGCTGCTGCTCGCCCAGGCCGTGCTGCTGGAGAGCGCCCTCAGCTTCCTGGGCGCCGGCCCCCAGCGGCCGTTCGCCACCTGGGGCCGCATCATCTCCGACGGCCAGGACTACATCACCACCTCCTGGTGGCTGGTCACCCTCCCCGGGCTGGTCATCGCCCTCCTGGTCGTCGGGGTCAACCTGCTCGGCGACGGCCTGCGCGACCGCGTCCGCGCCCGCAGGACACCGAAGGGAGCCTGAGCCATGAACCCGCTGCTGGAAGTCGAGGACCTCCAGATCGAACTGCTCACCCCGCACGGCGTCGTCCGCGCCGTCGACGGCGTCGGCTTCACCGTCGGACACGGCGAGACCGTCACCCTCATCGGCGAGTCCGGCTCCGGCAAGTCCACGACGGCGATGGGTGTGCTGCGGCTGCTCCCCGAGGGACTCGCCGTCCTCTCCGGCACGGCACGTATCGCCGGTGAGGACGTCGTCGCGGACCCCGGAGCCGCCCGCCGGGCCCGCGGCCACACCGTGTCCCTGATCCCCCAGGACCCGATGACCGCCCTCAGCCCCGTCCACACCGTCGGACGGCAACTGGGCGACGCCCTCCGCCTGCGCCACCCCGGCCTGTCCCGGGCCGACGCCCGCGAGCGCGGCACCCTCCTGCTCGACCAGGTACGGATCAGCAGGCCCGAGACACGCTGGAAGGCCTACCCGCACCAGTTCTCCGGCGGCATGCTGCAACGCATCCTCATCGCCGTCGCGCTCGCCGCCGAACCACGGCTGCTGATCGCCGACGAACCGACCTCCGCCCTCGACGCCACCGTCCAGGCCAGCGTGCTCGACCTGCTCATGGACCTCCAGGCACGCACCGGCGTGGGCATGCTGATGATCACCCACGACCTCGGCGTGGCCCGGCTGGTCTCCGACCGCATCCATGTCATGAAGGAGGGCAGGTTCGTCGAGTCGGGACCGGCCGAGGACATCGTCGAGCGACCGGCACACCCCTACACCCAGAAGCTCCTCGCCGCCGTCCCGAGCCTCGGCCCCTGGGACGAGGACGAGGACGGATACGCGGGCCGGACCGCGCAGGGAGCCGCACGATGAAGCAGACGACATCACAGGAACCGTTCCTCGCCGTCGAGGACCTCGTCGTCGACTACCCGACCCCGGCCGGGAACGTCCGCGCCGTCGACCACGTCAGCTTCAGCGTGCCGCGCGGCGGCTCGCTGGCCGTCGTCGGAGAGTCGGGCTGCGGCAAGTCGACCCTCGCCCGCGCGATCGTACGGCTGCTGAAGCCCGTGTCCGGGCGGATCGTGCTGGACGGCACCGACCTCGCCGCACTGTCCGAGCGACGGCTGAGGCCGCTCAGACGCCGTGTCCAGATGGTGTTCCAGGACCCCTACGGCTCCCTCGACCCTCATCTGACCGCCGAGGAGATCGTGGCCGAACCGCTGCGCCTCGCGGGCGTCGGGGAACGGGCCGAACGGCACCGCCGCGCCGCCGCGCTCCTCGACCGCGTGGGACTCCCGGCGACCGCGCTGCAGCGACGGCCCGGCGAGTTCTCTGGCGGACAGCGCCAGCGCATCGGGATCGCCCGTGCTCTGGCCTCCGGCCCCGATCTGCTGGTGTGCGACGAGGCCACCTCGGCACTCGACGTCTCCGTACAGGCCCAGGTCCTCGATCTGCTGCGGGAGTTGCAGGCCGAGACCGGCACCACGTACATCGTCATCGCCCACCACCTCGGCGTGGTGCGCGAGATCAGCACCGAGGTCGTCGTCCTGCGGGCGGGACGCGTCGTCGAGAGCGGCCCCACCGCCGACGTGCTCGTCTCGCCCACCGACCCGTACACGCGCGCGCTGCGCCGGGCCGCCCTCGATCCCAAGGCGATCCACGGACTCAAACCCCGCGCCCCGGCGGCCACCACCGCGCCGCCGGAACCGTCTCGCACCCCCCTGACCGTCCCACCGGAAGGAACCGGCAAGTGACCACCGGCATCGCACTGCCGAACGTACCCGTGCCCCTGTCCCGTCTCGTCCTCGGCACCATGACGTTCGGCGACACCGTCGACCGGGCGGGCGCCGCGGACATGCTCGCGGCGGCGCTGGAGGCCGGCGTCACCGGCGTGGACACCGCCAACGGCTACGCGGGCGGGGAGAGCGAACGCATCCTGGCCGGCCTGCTGCCCGCCCACCGCGACCGGATCGTGCTCGCCACCAAGGCCGGCATCCCCCACCCCGACCAGGGCGAGCACGCCCCGCTGTCCGCCGCCGGACTGCGGGCGGCCCTGGAGGGCAGCCTCAAGCGCCTGGGCACCGACCACGTCGACCTGTTCTATCTGCACCAGCCCGACCGGACCACGCCGCTGACGGAAACCCTCGCCACCGTCGCCGAGTTCGTCACCGAGGGCAAGGTCCGCGCGCTCGGCGTCTCCAACTTCGCCGCCTGGCAGATCGCCGAACTCGCCCGCACCGCCGACGAGGTGGGCGCCCCGCGCCCGGTCGTCGCCCAGCAGCTGCACAATCTGCTCGCCCGCCGGATCGAGGAGGAGTACGTCGAGTACGCGGCCGTCACCGGACTGCGCACCCTGGTCTACAACCCGCTCGGCGGCGGCCTCCTCACCGGACGGCACAGCTACGGGCAGGCCCCCGGGTCCGGCCGGTTCGGCGACTCGCGGCTCGCCGGGATGTACCGGCAGCGCTACTGGGACCCCCGCCTCTTCGACGCCGTCGCCGAACTGGCCCGGATCGCCGGCGAAGCGGGCGTCCCGCTCACCGAACTGGCGCTGCGCTGGCTCCTCGACCGCCCCTCCACCGACGCGCTGCTGCTCGGCGGTTCCCGGACCGCGCACCTGACCGCCAACCTCGCCGCCGCCCAGGCCGGCCCCCTGCCCGCCGATGTCACCGCCGCCTGCGACGCGGTCGGCGCGACCCTGCGCGGCCCCATGCCCGCCTACAACCGCTGAGCCCCCTCTCCGCAGAAGGAACCCCATGACCCCGGCAGAGTTCACCGCCGCCCTGCGCGCCCGCGAGCAACTCCTCGGCTACTGGTGCCTGTTGGACGCGCCCGTTGCCACCGAACGCATCGCCCGCCTCGGCTACGACTACATCGCCCTCGACGCCCAGCACGGCCTGTTCGGCTACTCCGGCATGCTCAACAACCTCCTCGCCGTCGACTGCCAGGGCTCCACCGCTGTCGGCCTCGTCCGGGTGGAGGCCAACGACCCCGGCCCGATCGGCCGCGCCCTGGACGCGGGCGCCACCGGGGTGATCGTGCCCCTGGTCGACACGGCCGCACAGGCCGCCGAGGCCGTGGCCGCCGTCCGTTATCCCCCGCACGGCCGGCGCTCCTACGGACCGATGCGCTCGGCCCTGCGGATCGGCCCCGACCCGGCCGCCGCGCACGACGCCACGGTCGTCCTCGCCATGATCGAGACGGCGGAGGGACTGGCCGACGTCGAGGCGATCTGCGCGACCCCCGGCCTGGACGGCGTCTACGTCGGCCCCTCCGACCTGCGCCTCGCCCTCGGCGGCGCCACGTCCACGGACCCGGCCCTCGCCGACACCTTCGAGGCCGCGCTCGTCACCGTCCGCGAGGCGGCGGCCTCCGCCGGTATCGCCGCGGGCATCCACAACCCGGACGGGGCGAGCGCCGCCAAGCGCCTCGCCGAGGGCTTCACCTTCGCGACCGTCGCCTGCGATCTGGTGCACCTGGAACAGAGCGCGCGCCGCCACCTGTCCGCCGCCCGCACGCCCGGGGAGGCGCTGTGACCGACCACCTGTCCGAACTCTCCGACCTGTCCGCCACCGTCGACCGCACCGACACCACACTCCCGGCGCCGGCCGTACAGAACCACGCCGCCAACCTCACCGTCCTGCCCGGCGGCGACCTCGGCTGCGTCTGGTTCGGCGGCACCCAGGAAGGTGTGGCCGACATCTGCGTCTGGTTCTCCCGGCTCACGCCCGGCGCCACCACCTGGACCGACCCGATCCGGCTCTCCGACGACCCGGCCCGCTCCGAGCAGAACCCCCTCCTCTTCCCCGCACCCTCCGGTGCCCTGTGGCTCCTGCACACCGCCCAGCGCGGCGGCGACCAGGACACCGCAGAGGTACGGCTCCGGGTCAGCCACGACAACGGCGTCACCTGGGACGAGCCCCGCACCCTGTTCCCCGCGACGCCCGGGACCGGAGGTGTCTTCGTCCGCCAGCCACCCGTCCTCCTGCCCACCGGCCGACTGCTGGTGCCCGTCTTCCGCTGCCGGACCACACCCGGCGAGAAGTGGTCCGGCGACCTCGACACCAGCGCGGTGATGATCAGCGGCGACCAGGGCGGCACCTGGCGCGAGCAGCCCGTGCCCGGCTCCACCGGCCTCGTCCACATGAACGTCCACCCCCTCCCGGACAGCTCCCTCCTCGCCCTCTTCCGCAGCCGCCGCGCCGACGCCGTGCACCGGTCCGTGTCGCTGGACGACGGCGACACCTGGAGCGAGCCGCAGCCGCTCGACCTGCCGAACAACAACTCGTCGATCCAGTACCTCCCCCTGACCGACGGCCGCCTCGCCCTCGTCTACAACCACAGCAGCGCCGCCGACGCCACCGCCCGCCGCGTCTCCCTCTACGACGAGATCGACGACTCGGGCGCGCTCGGCGACAGCGGGGGAGAGGCCGCCCACGCGACACCCACGGCGGCCCGGCGGGACGTCGCGACGCCCACCGCGTCCACGGCCCTCGCGGCGGCGCCCGGCGCCTTCTGGGGTGCTCCCCGCGCCCCGCTCAGCCTCGCGCTCTCCTCCGACGCCGGCCTCACCTGGCCCCTGCGCACCGACCTCGTCACCGGTGACGGTCACTGCCTCACCAACAACTCCCGCGACGGCCTCAACCGCGAGCTCTCCTACCCCTCGATAGCCCAGACCCCGGACGGCGCCGTCCACATCGCCTACACCCACCACCGCAAGGTCATCCGCCACATCCGCCTGGTCCTGCGGTAGCGGCGGCGAGGCGGCAGCGGCCCTCAAACGCGGTCGCGCGCATGACAGGGTTGCGACGAGAATGCCGTGGCGATGCCGGAACCCACCCGCGTCGCACCCACTCTCCAGCGCACCCACTCTCAGAGGAGCACTCCGATGGCCGGCCCGCCGCACGCACACGCCAGCCTGGACGGCCTCGTGTGGGGCGATGCCTTCGGGGACGGCTGGTTCACGAGCTCCGACGAGAACGCCGAGGAGCTGTGGGGCGCGCGGACGCCACGCCCGAGTCCATGGCTGTGGACGGACGACTCCGCGATGGCCTTCGTGCTGTTCGCCCATCTGACGGCCCATGGTGAGGTCCGGCCGGACGGGCTGGCGGAGGAGTTCGCCGCCGAGTACGAGCGGGACCCGGAGCGCGGGTACGGGCCGTCGATGCACGGTCTGCTCCGGGGCATTCGCGAGGGCGCGGACTGGCGGGCCGTCACCACGGCGCAGTTCGGCGGGCAGGGCTCCCACGGCAACGGTGCCGCGATGCGGGTCGCCCCCCTCGGAGCGTGGTTCCGGGACGATCTGCCCCTCGCCGCCGAGCAGGCCCGGCTGTCCGCGCTGACCACGCACGCCCACCCCGAGGCCGTCGCCGGCGCCGTGGCCGTGGCCGTCGCGGCGGCACTGGCGGCCACCCACGAGGGGCCGGACACCCCGCCCCGCCCGGAGTTCCTGCGCGAGATCGCCGGCCATGTGCCGGACAGCGACGTCCGCTCCCGGCTGCTCGTGGCCGCGAACTTCTCCGACCGCACCTCGGTGCGCCACGCGGCGTCCGTGCTCGGCTCGGGGACGCTGATCTCGGCCCAGGACACGGTTCCCTTCGCCCTGTGGTCCGCCGCGGGACACCTGGACGACCTGACCGAGGCGCTCTGGCAGACCGTGGCCGGATGGGGCGACCGCGACACCACCTGCGCGATCGCGGGAGGCGTCGTCGCGGCCCACAGCGGTACGGCCCAGATCCCCGACGCATGGCGCGAAGCCCGCGAGGCCATCCCCGCCCGGAGCCGCTGGGACGCCGCCACGGGCGTCCGGTAGGGCACGGTGCGGGCCGGACCCGGCGCGCGGAGCCGGTGCGGGGAGCAGGTGCGCGCGGTCAGCGCGCCCGCTCCGTCTCCCGCGCCGCTACCGGCCGCCGCCGCAGCAGATAGACGGCCGCGACCGACACCAGAAGAGCCATGCACGCGATGAACACCAGCCCCGCACCCTCCAGTCCGATCGGTTCCGCGAGCAGGCCCACGCCGATGACCGGTACCGAGATGCCCGTGTAGGCCACCACGAACAGGGTCGAGATCACGGCCGCGCGCCGGTCCGGGTCGGACGCGGCGGCCACCGCGGACAGGGCCCCACGGAAGGCCAGCCCCTGCCCGGCCCCGCCCACGACGGCGCTCAGCACCACCAGGGCCAGCAGTTCCCACCACAGCGCCCCGGCCAGCAGTGCCAGCCCGGCCAGCAGCCCGGCGCAGCCCAGCGGCAGCGAGCGGGTCGTCCCGACCCGGCCGACGGCCAACTGCCCGGCGGTCGAGGCGAAGAAGGCCAGCGCGACGACCAGCCCGCTCACCGCGTGATCGTGTACGTCCAGGGACTGGGCGAGGAAGGCCGGGCTGACCGAGGTGAACACCCCGAACAGGGCGAACCCCACGAACGAGGCGGTGGCGGCCGGCCCGAAGACCGCTCGCACCCGTGGCGGCAGACTGGGGCGTTGCGGCCGTACGGCGCCGAGCGGCCGACGCTCCCGCACGGTTTCCGGGAGCCGCAGCAGGACGGCGGCCGAGCACACCACCAGGGCGAGATGGACGGCGAACGGCAGGTACAGCGGCCGGTCCGCGTACTGTGCGAGCACCCCGGCGAGCAGCGGACCGCAGCCGAGGCCGCCCATGTTCGCCGCCGTCGCCACGAACGTGGCCCGCGAGGCGCCGCCCCGTGGTGCCAGCTCCATGACGTAGGCCGTGGCCGCCCCGGTGAACAGGCCGGCGGACAGCCCCGACAGCAGCCGCCCCGCGTACAGCCAGCCGAGCGCGGTGGCACACAGGAAACAGACGGCACTGGCCGCCGCGAACCCGAGGCCCCACAGCAGCACGGGCCGTCTGCCCACGCTGTCCGAGGCGTTGCCCGCCAGCAGCAGTACGCCGATGACCCCGAAGGCGTAGACGGCGTAGACGACGGTGACCGTCAGCTCGGAGAAGCCGAACTTCTCCTGGTAGAGGCCGTAGAGGGGGGTCGGCAGGGTCGTGCCCGCCATGCACACGGCGAACACGGCCCCGGCGAGCAGGCACGGGCGCCAGCGTCCAAGATCACCGTCCATACCGCCGAAGGTAACCTCGCCCGCCGCCGCACGCGCCCCGACGCCGACCCTCTCGGGGGGCACGCGGTCGGTTCGCCGCCCGCGTCGGTGACACTGACGGAGGCCATCGCCGCACCCGCGGCGAGGCCGAGTTCGCACACCGGACCGGTGCGATCCGGTCCGGGCGACAGCCCTCCCGTACGCGTCCTCAGACGGGATAGGCGTGCGTCTGTGTCGCCTTCACCGCCGCCCAGACCTCGGCGCCCGGGTGCAGTTCGAGTTCGGCGGCGGCGACCGTGGTCAGATCGGCGGCGAGCGCCAGCTCTCCCGTGAGGTCGGCGCGGATCTGGTCGCCGTGGGTCTCCAGACCGGCGACCTCGCAGCGCCAGAGGTTGCGGGCGCTGGCCCCGGTCGGACGGTCGCGGTAGAGGGTGACCGCGCTGGGCCGGAACGCCACGAAGACCGGACCGGACAGCACCTCCGTCGTGGTGACGGCCGGTCCGGTGCCGAGCCGGACGGTGTGACCGTCGGCCTCGCCCCGGTAGAGGTTCAGGCCGACCAGCTGGGCGATGTAGTCCGTACGGGGATGGCGGGCGATGACGGACGGGGCGCCCTCCTGGACCACCCGGCCGTCCTCGACGACGACCAGCCGGTCCGCCAGCACCATGGCGTCCAGCGGATCATGGGTGACCAGTACGGCCACGGCCTCGAAATCGGCCAGGTGGCGCCGGAGCCGGGCCCGGACCTCCAGCCGGGTACGGGCGTCCAGCGCGGCCAGGGGCTCATCGAGGAGCAGCAGACGGGGGCGGGTGGCCAGGGCGCGGGCGAGGGCGACCCGTTGCGCCTGGCCGCCGGAGAGCCTGCGCGGCTTGGACCCGGCGTGGTCGGCGAGCCCCAGACGGTCGAGCCACTCGGCGGCCCGCGCACGCGCCTCCGCCTTGGTCGCCCCCTGGCAGCGCGGGCCGAACGCCACGTTGTCCAGGGCCGTCAGATGGGGGAAGAGCAGATAGTCCTGGAAGACGACACCGACCGGCCGGGACTCCGGCGGCGTACGCTCAAGCGCCGCGCCGTCCAGCCGCAGACGGCCGGCGGTGAGCGGCGTCAGACCGGCGAGGGCACGCAGGGCGGTGGTCTTCCCCGCACCGTTCGGACCCAGCAGCGCGACGACCTCACCGGGCGCCACACGCAGCGTCACATCCAGCCGGAACGCGTCACGCTCGACGACGAGACGGGCGTCGAGCCCTTCCTCGGAGGACGCGGAGGACGCGGAGAACGCGGAGGACGCCGAGTCACGGGAAGCGGCAGCGGCCCCGGCAGGGGTGCCGGAAGCGGCATCGCCGGGGAACCCGCTCGTCCCGCCGCGGCGCGGCTCGTTCGTCCCGCCGGACCGACGCGCCCTCATCCCGCCGTCATCCAACGGTCACGCAGCCCCGCCAGCACCGCGACGGACACGGCCAGCAGGACCAGACTGAGGGCGATGGCGGCCTCCGGGTCGCTCTGCAGGGCCAGATACACGGCCAGCGGCATGGTCTGGGTGCGGCCGGGGAAGTTGCCCGCGAAGGTGATCGTCGCTCCGAACTCACCCAGCGCCCGCGCCCAGGCCAGCACGGCACCGGCGGCGATGCCCGGCATGATCAGCGGCAGGGTGACCCGGCGGAAGGCGGTGAAGCGGGAGGCGCCGAGCGTGGCGGCGGCCTCCTCGAAGCGCGGGTCGGCGGCGCGCAGGGTGCCCTCGACGCTGATGACGAGGAAGGGCATCGCGACGAACGCCTCCGCGACCACGACGCCCGCCGTGGTGAACGGCAGCGTGATCCCGAACCAGGCGTCGAGCGACTTCCCTACCACGCCGTTGCGGCCCAGCGCCATCAGCAGCGCCACACCGCCGACCACCGGCGGCAGCACCAGCGGCAGGGTGACCAGAGCCCGGACGAGTCCGCGTCCGGGGAACTCGACGCGGGCCAGCAGCCAGGCCAGCGGCACTCCGATGACCACGCTCACGGCGGTGGCGGCGGTGGCGCACACCAGGGAGAGCCGCAGCGCCTGCCACACCTCGGCGCTGGTCAGCAGCGCGGGCAGACTGCGCCACGGGGCCCGTACGAGCAGCGCGACCAGCGGCACGATCAGGAACGCCAGGCCGATCAGCGCGGGCACCAGCAGCGGCAGGGGCGCCCCCCGGCCGCCGTGGCCGCCCCGTCCGTTCCGGCCGTACGCGCGGACGCGCCGACGCCGCGGACCGCCCCGGAGGGTGTCGGCCGCGGCGTCGGTCGCGTCGGTCGGTCGGGTCACGGCTTGAGGAACCCGGCCTCGGTCAGGACCTTCTGGCCGTCGGCGGACCGCACCAGCTCGATGAACGCCTCGGCGGCGTCGGCGTTCCGGGCGTCCTTGAGCTGGACGATCGGGTAGTCGTTGATGGCGTCGGCGGACTCGGGGAACTCCACGCCCTCCACCTTCTCACCCGCCGCGCGCACATCGGTCCTGTAGACCACGGCGGCGTCGGCCTCCTTCAGCTCGACCTTCGTCAGCGCGGCCTTGACGTCCTGCTCGTAGGAGACAGGGGTGAGCTTCAGCTTGCCGGCGTCCAGGGCCTTCTGCGCGGCGGCGCCACAGGGCACCTCCTTGTCGCACAGGACGACCTTCAGACCGGACTTGGTGAGGTCCTTGAGGGAGGCGATCCTGTCGGGGTTGCCCGGCAGGGTCGCGATCTCCAACTGGTTGCGGACGAAGGTGGCCGGAGTCCCGGACGCGTCCCCGGCGTCCGTCACGATCGCCATCGTCCTGGGGCTGGCGGAGGCGAACACGTCCGCCGGGGCGCCACCGGTGATGCTCGCGGCGAGCGAGTCGCTGCCGCCGAAGCTGAAGGTGACCTTCGTCCCGGGGTGCTCCTTCTCGAACTGCTCGCCCAGCGTCGTGAAGCTCTCCTTCAGCGACGCGGCGGCGAACACGGTCACCGTGCCGGACGGCCCGTCCGACGACGAGGCGGACGCGGAGGAGTCCGACTTCGCCGACGACGGGCCGTCGGACGACGAGCACGCGCTCAGGGCCAGCAGCGCGGAGGCCCCCAGCGCGGCCAGCTGCAGCGGCCGACGGGTCCGGCGCGCGGTTCGGGTCATCACGGGTCCACTCCCTCTGGTCCTGACGGACACGATCACCTGCGGTCCTGGCGGACCGTTCCGCACCCCCGTGTGCGGCAGGTGTGCGTGCGCCGATGATACTGCCGCAGATGCGAGCGGAATGTCGCCTGTAGCTTCGCATGAGCTGGGAGGAGAACGGGCGGGGCTGGCATGTGCGTTTGCACGGGGCGCCCGCCCGGGTACTGTCCTCCGGGAGGTGACAGCCCATGAGTCAGCCCCTCGCACCCGCGGGCAGGACCGCCGGCAAGGCCGCGGCCGGAGCCGCGGACAGGGCCTTCGGTCCGGCCGCCGTGCCGATGGCGGAACTGGCCCTGGCCGGTGATCTGGCCCGGCCGTCCCGGCTGACGGTGCCCGATCTGTTGACCTGGCCGCAGCACGAGACCGACGTCGCATTCGAGTGCGCCACCAGCGGCGTCCGGCACCACCGCTTCACCGGACCACTGCTGCACGACGTGCTGTCGGCGGCGGGCCCCGGCTTCGACCCCGTGCGCCGCAAGGACCGTCTGCGCTTCCTGATCGCCGTCACCGGCGTGGACGGCCACCACGCCCTGCTCTCCTGGGCCGAGATCGACCCCGACTTCGGGCGGGCGCCCGTCCTGCTCGCGGTCACCCTCGACGCCGCCCCGCTCGACCGCACCGGACCCCAGCTCGTCCTCCCGCAGGACCGCTGCGGCGCCCGGCACATCAGCGGCATCACCGAGATCCGCGTGGACGGCGGCTACCGGGCCGGTGCCACGGACCCGTCGCCGGGAGCGGTCTAGGGCCCTTCCGATGGATCTCCGCGGCGTCGCGACGCCCGGCACGCACTCCCCCACTGCCTCAAGGGCGTGGGGGGACCCCCAGCCGCACGGCGCGAAGGGCCAGGTGGCTCCGCCACAAGACCCTCCACGCCGCACGCCGAGCGCACGCACCGAACGCCGCTCCTTCGCCCACGGAGATCCATCAGAAGGGCCCTAGGCGACGACGTTCGCCTCATCGCGGACGGCGAACAGGGGAGCACCCGCCGGACCGGGCGGTGCCGCCGGCGGATCCTGCGGCTCCCGGAGATCCATCTCGTCGGCCAGGGAAGCGAGTTCGCCGGTTTTCCCGGGGCACTCCACACCCCCTGACAAGCACGGACGCCCCACCCCGCTCCGCCGACGGCCGACCACCTCCGAACCCGGTACAACCATCCGCACCACTCGCGGGTCATATCAAGTGGGAGCAAAGGTGCTCCCATGACCCAAGGGGGAAATATGCGATCCATCCGCAATCTGGCGACCGTCGGAGCGTTAACGGCTCTGGCGGTGGGCTCCGCGACCGCGTTCAGCGCGACCGCGTCCGCCGCTCCCAACGTCACCCCGCAGGGTGTCTGCGGGAAGGCCTACAAGACCGTCAACTCGGCGCCGATCGGCACGCTGGGCAAGGTGTACCTGACGTACAACTCGTCGAACGGCGAGAACTGCGTCGCGACCATCCGCACCAACCCGGGCTCGCTCAAGCCCATGTCCACGTGGATCTACGTCCCCGCCACCGACGAGTACGCCAGTGACGCCGACAACTACTCGTCGTACGCGGGGCCGGCCTACGTCTACGGCAAGGGCCACTGCGTCAGCTGGGGCGGCAGCATCGACAACGTGTACGTGTCGGTGGAGAACTCCAACTGCGGCTCCCTGAAGGAGACCCGGACCACCGAGATCCGCTGATCCGGAGCCGCGGTCACTCGTGAACCGTTCGGCTGCGCGGGCGCGCGACCGCGCAGCCGAATATCGCGTGCGCCGCTGTCGGTGGACGTAGCAGACTCCCCGGCATGGGCGACATACGGATGTTCCGGGACGAGGTCACCGGCTGGGCGGCCGGTGGCTCCGGCGGGCCCGCGAGGGAACTCGCGGAGCACCTCGGAGTGCACACCGCGGTCCTGCTGGAAGGGCTCAGCGACCTCGCTGCGGTCGAGGCGCTGGCCGAGCGGCGGGGCCGTGACCTGGCCGCCGAGGGCGTGTGCGTGATGCCGATGGGCGGGGCGATGAGCGTCGGCCGCTACGCGGGACTCCTCGGACCGTCCGGCCTGGGCCTGCGTCTGCTCGGCCTGTGCGACGAACGCGAGAGGCCCTTCTTCGACCGTGGCCTCGGCGGCGGAGACCGCGCCGACCCGAACCGCGCCGACCGCCACCGCGACGACCCGGCCCCGGCACCCCGCCCGAGCGTCTTCGTCTGCACGGCGGACCTGGAGGACGAGCTGATCCGCGCGCTGGGCCCGGCCCGGGTCGAGCAGATCATCGAGGCGGCGGACGAACTGCGCCCCTGGCAGACCTTCGTACGGCAGCCCGCCCAGCACGGCCGCTCCCGGCACCAGCAGCTGCGCCGCTTCCTCGGCACGAAGAAGGGCCGCAAGATCCGCTACGGCCGCCTCCTGGTCGAAGCCCTCACCCCCGAGCAGGTGCCCGCCCCGCTGGACGATCTCTTCGCCGGTCTGTGAGCGTCGGCGAGCAGACCTCCGGCCGCCGCCCCCGAACCCCAGTCCGGCGCCCTGACCTGGTGTGACTTCTCCCACTGGCTCTTGCCGGGGCGGAGAAGGCTTACCTACGTTCGGTCATATGTCCCACCATGGCCGTGCCCTTCCCGGTGAACCGGATGAACCCGTCACCGCGAGCGAACCCGCCGAGGCCCGTCCCGACGCCTCCCCGACGGTCGACCTGGTCGTCGACCTGACCGCGCACGAAATGCTCCGGCGCGCCCATGTCCTCGACGCCCTCGGCCCCGACTGGGACCCCGTGGCCGCCCTGCACGACGAGGAGGCGGCGTACGCGCTCCTCTACTCCGGCCTCAGCGCGGAGCAGCAGCGGGTGTACGACGAACTGGTCGCGGCCGGGGTGCTGCCGGGCGGAGGCGGCGGCCGTGCTGCCGCTTGACCCGCAGGCCGACATCGGACGCCGTGCCTGGGTGGCCTGCCCGAACTGCGATGACCGGCGCGGATGCGGCACCTGCGAGGAGGGCCGCACCTGCTCCGAGCACTGGCGCTACCTCCTGGCCCACCACGGCAGCCTGCTCCATCTGCAGTGCCGCTCGTGCACGCACATCTGGGCCCACGAGACCCACTTCGGCGCCACCCGCACCCCCTGGGAGCGCATCGTCAGCGGACTGCGACGCCGCTGAGGGGCCGCGCGCGGCCGTACGGCGGAGCGCCGCCCGCTTTCGGATGACCCGGCCCGTCTGTCGCCGGGGACGGCGGACCCCCGTGGCCGAGGATCTCGGTCGGCGGTCATCCCTGCCTGCCGTTCGTCCGCCCGGAGGCAGCCGTGCACATCCTGATCCTGGCCAGCGCGTTCAACAGCCTCACCCAGCGCACCCATGCCGAGCTGCGCGACCGCGGCCACACCGTGGCGGTCGAACTCGCCCTGCCGGACAGCCCGTTGGCGGAAGCCGTACGACGCCACGCGCCCCGGCTGATCGTCGCCCCGATGCTGCGGACGGCGATCCCCGAGGAGGTCTGGTCGGCGCACACCTGCCTCGTCGTCCACCCCGGACCCCTCGGCGACCGGGGACCCTCCTCCCTGGACTGGGCGATCCACGAGGGCTTCGAGGAGTGGGGCGTCACCGTCCTCCAGGCCGACGCGGAGATGGACGCCGGAGATGTGTGGGCCACCGTGCCGTGCCGGATCCCGCCGGTGTCCAAGAGCGAGCTGTACCGGGGCGAGATCGCCGACGCCGCCGTCGAGGCCGTCCTGCTCGCGGTGGAGCGCTTCGCCGGGGGCGTCCACGTACCGCTCCGGCAGAACGCGGCAGCCGGGACCGACCCCCGGCTGCGCACACGTCCCTACCTCGACCAGGGCGTCCGGCGCATCGACTGGGCCGAGGACTCCACCGAGGACGTGCTGCGCGCGCTGCGGGCGGCCGACTCGCAGCCCGGTGTGCTGGACGCCCTGCTCGGCGGCGAGTGGTACCTGCACGGTGGACATCCCGAGAGCGTGCTGCGCGGCCGGCCGGGCGAGCTGCTGGCCACCCGCGCCGGGGCCCTCTGCCGGGCCACCAAGGACGGCGCCGTGTGGATCCCCGAGCTGCGGCCCCGGCGCGCACCCGGGCAGCCGCCCACCTTCAGACTGCCGGCCGTACGAGCCCTGGGTGACCGGCTGCCGCCGCTGCCCGAACACGCCCTGCCCCCGTTGCCCGAGGTGCCGTACGACACGTGGTCGGACATCCGGTACCGGGAGGACGGGAACGTGGGCTTCCTGTCCTTCTCCTTCCCCGGCGGCGCCATGAGCACGGACCAGTGCCGGCGGCTGCTGGACGCCTACCGGGAGGCCTGCGCGCGGCCCACGACGGTGCTGGTGCTGGGCGGGGAGCGGGACTTCTTCTCCAACGGCATCCACCTCAATGTCATCGAGGCCGCCGCCGACCCCGCCGCCGAGTCCCGGGCGAACATCGAGGCCATCGACGACCTGGTCGAGGCCGTCCTGACCACCACCGACCGGCTCGTCGTCGCGGCGGTCGCGGGCAACGCGGCGGCGGGCGGGGTCATGCTCGCCCTGGCCGCCGACGAGGTGTGGTGCCGCGCGGGCGCCGTGCTGAACCCGCACTACCGGCTGATGGGCCTGTACGGCTCGGAGTACTGGACGTACTCGCTGCCGCGCCGGGTGGGACCGGAGGCGGCCGAACGGCTCATGCGCGACGCCCTGCCCGTGAGCGCGGCGGGCGCCCTGCGCCTCGGGCTCGTCGACCGGGTCGTCGACCGCGGTCCCGGCGCGTTCGCGGGGGAGGTCGGCGGCCTGGCGGCGCGTCTCGCCGCCCTTCCGGCGACGGCGGCACGGATCACCGCGAAGAAGGCCGAGCTGGACCGGCTGGAGAGCACCACCCCGCTCGCCGGCTTCCGTGAGCGGGAGCTGGCCCGGATGCGCCGGACCTTCGACGACCCGGCCGCCCCGTACCACGCCCTGCGTCGCGCCTTCGTCCACAAGGAGCGGCCGGCGCACACCCCACCGCATCTGGGACCCGCCCCGGTTGCGTGAACCGCCCGGTTCCGCTCCTCGGCCGATGTCACCGGAACGGCCCCCGATGGCGGCCCGTCGCGGCCGATCGGCTGATACGAAGAGAACCGATGGTCGAAATCAAGGCTTTCATCCCTTACCTCCCCAGGAGGCGGTCCCATGACTGAGGCGACGCCGGCAACAGTCGATGCCACGAACGCGGGCGGCGCGCCCGCCGACGAGGCCCCCACGATCCACATTCTCTGGATCAACGCGGGCCTCAGCTGCGACGGCGACTCGGTCGCGCTGACGGCGGCCATGCAGCCCAGCATCGAGGAGATCGTGCTCGGCGTGCTGCCGGGGCTGCCCAAGATCGCCGTCCACTGGCCGCTCATCGACTTCGAGTGCGGTCCGGTCGGCGGCGCGGACACGTTCATCGAGTGGTTCTTCAAGGGGGAGCGCGGCGAGATCGACCCGTTCGTGCTGGTCGTCGAGGGGTCCATCCCCAACGAGGCGATCAAGCCCGAGGGCTACTGGTGCGGCTTCGGCGACAACCCCGAGACCGGCCAGCCGATCACCACCAGCGAGTGGATCGACCGGCTCGCCCCGAAGGCCCTGGCGGTCGTCGCCATCGGCACCTGCGCCACCTACGGCGGCATCCACGCCATGGCGGGCAACCCGACCGGCGCGATGGGCGTCCCGGACTACCTGGGCTGGGACTGGAAGTCGCAGGCCGGCATCCCCATCGTGTGCGTCCCCGGCTGTCCGATCCAGCCCGACAACTTCTCCGAGACGCTCACCTATCTGCTCTACCAGGCCGCCGGCGCCGCCCCGATGATCCCGCTCGACGACAAACTCCGCCCCACCTGGCTGTTCGGGGCCACCGTGCACGAGGGCTGCGACCGGGCCGGCTACTACGAACAGGGCCAGTTCGCCACGTCGTACGACTCGCCGACCTGCCTCGTCAAGCTCGGCTGCTGGGGCCCGGTCGTCAAGTGCAACGTCCCCAAGCGCGGCTGGATGAACGGCATCGGCGGCTGCCCCAACGTCGGCGGCATCTGTATCGCCTGCACCATGCCCGGCTTCCCCGACAAGTTCATGCCGTTCATGGACGAACCCCCCGGCGCCAAGCTGTCCAGCAACGCCAGCGGGGCGTACGGCGCCGTGGTCCGCAGGCTGCGGTCGATCACCGCCAGGACCGTGGACCAGGAGCCCAAGTGGCGCCGTACCGGAGAGAAGATCACCACCGGATACCGGCCCCCGTGGTGAGCGGCCCCCGCACGTAGCCGGCCCCCCGCCCAGCGCACCCCCCACCCCAACCTCCCGCGCAATGACGCAACGAAGGGCACGCACCCAAGATGGCACCGAAGACGAAGACGGCCGGTGACGGCAGTGGCCTGGTGGAGATGGCCTGGGACCCGATCACCCGGATCGTGGGCTCCCTCGGCATCCACACGAAGATCGACTTCAAGCAGAAGCGGGTCGCCGAGTGCTACAGCACGTCGTCGGTCTTCCGCGGCTACAGCGTCTTCATGCGCGGCAAGGACCCCCGCGACGCGCACTTCATCACCAGCCGCATCTGCGGCATCTGCGGCGACAACCACGCCACCTGCTCGGTGTACGCGCAGAACATGGCGTACGGCGTGAAGCCCCCGCACCTCGGCGAGTGGATCATCAACCTCGGTGAGTCGGCGGAGTACATGTTCGACCACAACATCTTCCAGGAGAACCTGGTCGGGGTCGACTACTGCGAGAAGATGGTCAAGGAGACCAACCCCGGCGTCCTCGAACTCGCCGAACGCACCGAGGCCCCGCACGCCGCCGAGCACGGCTACCGCACCATCGCCGACATCATGCGCTCGCTCAACCCGCTGGAGGGCGAGTTCTACCGCGAGGCGCTCCAGGTGAGCCGCTACACCCGCGAGATGTTCTGCCTGATGGAGGGCCGCCACGTCCACCCCTCCACGCTCTACCCGGGCGGCGTCGGCACCATCGCCTCCGTCCAGCTCTTCACCGACTACATGAGCCGCCTCATGCGGTACGTCGAGTTCATGAAGCGCGTCGTCCCCCTCCACGACGACCTGTTCGACTTCTTCTACGAGGCACTGCCCGGCTACGAGGAAGTGGGCCGCCGCCGCGTCATGCTCGGCTGCTGGGGCGCGCTCAACGACCCCGAGCACTGCGACTTCACCTACGCCAACATGACCGACTGGGGACGGAAGATGTTCGTCACCCCCGGCGTCGTCGTGGACGGCAAACTCGTCACCAACGACCTCACCGAGATCAACCTCGGCATCCGCATCCTGCTCGGCAGCTCCTACTACGAGGACTGGCAGGGCCAGGAGCAGTTCGTCACCCACGACCCGCTCGGCAACCCGGTCGACCCGCGCCACCCGTGGAACCAGCACACCATCCCCGCCCCGCAGAAGCGGAACTTCGACGACAAGTACAGCTGGGTGATGTCCCCGCGCTGGTTCGACGGCAAGGACCACCTCGCCCTGGACACCGGCGGCGGCCCCATCGCCCGCCTGTGGTCCACCGCCCTGTCCGGGCTCGTCGACATCGGCTACATCAAGGCCACCGGCCACAGCGTGGTCATCAACCTGCCGCGCACCATGACCAAACCGGAGACCACCTTCGAGTGGAAGATCCCGAAGTGGTCCAACGCCCTGGAACGCAACCGCGCCCGTACCTACTTCCAGGCGTACGCTGCCGCCGTTGCCCTGCACTGCGCCGAGAAGGGCCTCGCGGAGGTCCGCGCCGGACGCACCCAGACCTGGGAGAAGTTCGAGGTCCCGGACGAGGGCATCGGCGTCGGCTTCACCGAGGCCGTACGCGGCGTCCTCTCCCACCACATGGTCATCCGCGACGGCAAGATCGCCAACTACCACCCGTATCCACCGACCCCCTGGAACGCCAGCACCAGGGACACCTTCGGCACACCGGGCCCGTACGAGGACGCCGTGCAGAACACACCCATCTTCGAGGAGAACACCCCGGAGAACTTCAAGGGCATCGACATCATGCGCGCCGTCCGCAGCTTCGACCCCTGTCTGCCCTGCGGCGTCCACATGTACGTCGGCGGCGGCAGGACCGTGAAGTCGATGCACGTGCCCACCGGCCTGAGCGGACTGGGCGGATGAGCGCCGCCACGACGGCCCGGCCCGTCGACGCGCAGCAGACCGGACGCCGCGTCGAGGAGATCCTCGACCGGCTGGCGACGAGCGGCGACCCCGCCGTCACCACGGCTGCGGAGGAACTCGTCCGGTCCCTCATGGACTTCTACGGCGCGGGCCTCGCCCGCGCCCTCCACCTGCTGTCCGCCGCCCCCGGCGACCCGACGGCGCGCCTGCTCGGAGACGAACTGGTCGCGAGCCTCCTCGTCCTGCACGAGCTGCACCCCGAGGACCGCGACACCCGCATCGCCCGCGCCCTCGACAGCGTCCGCGAACACGCCCTGGAGATCGAGGACTTCGACGAGGACACCGGCACGCTCACGCTGCGGTCCCCGGAGAGCGGCGGCGGCTGCGGCTGCGGCTCGGGCGAGGACGCCCGGCAGGCCGCCGAAGCGGCGCTCACCTGCTTCGCACCCGAGGTCACGGTCGTCGAACTGAAGGCCGCGCCCACCCTGTTGCAGATCGGGACGAAGAGCCGGTGACCGCCGCCACAGCCGGCCTGCGCCGGTTCGTCACCGAACGCCCGCCGCGGCCCGAACGATGCGAACTGTGCGCGGTGGCGGTGCCCGGGGAGCACCGCCATCTGGTCGACACCGAGAAGCGCGCCCTCGTCTGCGCCTGCACCGCCTGCGCGCTGCTGATGGAACAGCCGGGCGCCGCCGCGGGCCGCTTCCGCGCGGTCCCCGCCCGCTACCTCACCGACCCCGGACACCGCCTGGACGACACCGCGTGGGAGGCCCTGCAGATCCCGGTCGGCGTCGCCTTCCTCTTCCGCAACGCGGCGCTCGACCGGCTGGTCGCCCTCTACCCGAGTCCGGCCGGAGCCACCGAGAGCGAACTCGATCCGGCCACCTGGGAAGCGGTCCTCGGCGGCAGCCGCCTCGCCGCACTCCTCGAACCCGACGTCGAGGCGCTCCTGCTGCACCGCACCGGCGAACGCGGCCGGTGCCACCTCGTCCCCATCGACATCTGCTACGAACTCGTCGGCCGTATGCGCCTGTTGTGGCAGGGCTTCGACGGCGGGGCCGAGGCCCGCGCCGCCCTGGACACGTTCTTCGCCGAGGTCGCGCGCCGTGCCCGTCCGGTGGCCGAGGCGGTGCGCCCATGACGACGGAGTTCTCCTTCGCCTGCACCGGCGTCCGCGCCGACCGCTACGCCGCCGGCCCGACCCTCGTCTTCCGGCTGCGCGTCACCGCCGCCGACAACGCGCGCGTGCACGCCCTCGCGCTGCGCTGCCAGATCCGTATCGAACCCGCCCGGCGCGGCTACGAACCCGCCGAGGCCGACGGACTCGCGGACCTCTTCGGCGACCGCTCCCGCTGGGGCAGCACCCTCCAGCCGGTGCAGTTCGCCCAGGTCGCCGTCATGGTCCCGAGCTTCACCGGAGAGATCGAGACCGACCTCGTCGTGCCCTGCACCTACGACATGGAGATCGCCGCCACCCGCTACCTCACCGCCCTCACCGAGGGCGAGGTCCCCCTGCTGATGCTCTTCTCCGGCACGGCGTTCACCGGCGACGGCGGCTTCCGGATCGAACCCGTCCCCTGGGACCGGGAGGCCACCTTCCGGATGCCCGTCACCGCCTGGCGGGAGATGGTCGAGCAGCACTTCCCCGGCTGCGGCTGGATCCGGCTGCCCCGCGCGACCATGGACGCCCTCCTCGCCTACCGCTCCCGGCACGCGCTGCCCTCCTGGGAGGCGACCCTCACGGCCCTGCTCGACGGGAGCCGCGCCGCGGACGCGCCCGCGCCCGCGCCGGACCCGTTCCGCGCGCTCACCGGCACCACCGGAAGGACCGACCCGTGACCGTCACCGCGTTCGCCGCCGAGACCGAGGAACGGTTCGCCCTCGCCCGGCAGGTGGCCGACGCCGTCCTCTTCGAGGGCTATGTGCTCTACCCGTACCGCGCCTCGGCGGCCAAGAACCGGCTGCGCTGGCAGTTCGGGGTCCTCGTGCCGCCCGGCTGGGGAGCCGAGTGCGAGGAGCACGACTTCCAGCACACCGAATGCCTGATGGAGCCCAGGGCGGGTGCCACCCTCTCGGTCGAGGTGCGGTTCCTGCACGCCCGGCGGCGCACCGTGCAGCGGCTCCGCCCGGACGGCGGCTACGACACCGTCCCCCAACTCGACCTCGACGACCGGGTGCTGGTGCCCTGGGACGAGGGGTTCGAGGAACGCGTCGAGGTGATCGCTCTGGTCGACGACCTCCTCGGCGACGGCGTCACCCACCCCTTCCACCTCCTCGCGCGGGAGGACACCGCACCCGTCCTGGACGCGGCCGGTCGCGGCGTCGGCCGGCTGGTCCGGCGCTGCGAGGAGATCAGGGGGACGGTCCGCCTGTCCGCCCGTGAACTCGACGGCCCCTACCGGGTGCTGCGGCTGACCGCCGTCGTCGAGAACACCAGCGGCTGGACCCCGCCCGAGGGCCGGGCCGCCGACCGGGACGCGGCACTGCCGCACTCCCTGGTGGCCACCCACCTCCTCATGGCTCTCAGCGCCGGCTCGTTCCTGTCGATGACCGATCCCCCCGAGTGGGCCAAGGGCGCGGTCGCCGCCTGCCGCAACCTCCACACCTGGCCCGTCCTCGCCGGCGAACCCGGCCGCGCCGACCTCGTGCTGTCCTCGCCGATCATCCTGGAGGACCACCCGGCCATCGCCCCGGAGAGCCCCGGCGCGCTCTACGACGCCACCGAGATCGACGAGATCCTCGCCCTGCGCACCGCGGCCCTCACCGACGAGGAGAAGCGCGAGGCCCGGGGCACCGACGAACGGGCCGCCGCCGTCATCGAGTTGGCGGACTCGATGCCGGCCGAGGTCCTGGAACGGCTGCACGGGGCGGTGCGCAGCCTGCGCGAGGTCACCGGCCCCGATCCCGCCGGACCCACGCCTCCCGGCCCCGATCCCGCTGTGCGGGCCGACGGCTTCCCCGACGAGTGCGGGGTGCCACGGCCGGACACCCCCTGGTGGGACCCCGCGAGCGACGCGGGCTTCGACCCGGAGCGGGACCGGGTCGTCGTGGACGGCCGGCCGGTGGGCAAGGGCAGCCGTGTCGCACTCCACCCCGGCCTGCGGCGCACCGACGCGCAGGACATCTTCCTGCGGGGCCGCACCGCGACCGTCGAGGCCGTCCTGCACGACGTCGACGGCGGAGTGCACCTCGCCGTCACCGTCGAGGGCGACCCGGGCGCCGACATCCGCCGCGAACAGGGCCGCTTCCTGTACTTCCAGCCCGACGAGGTCACCCCGCTGGAGGACCCCGCATGAACCCCACGGACCCGCCCGGCCCTCGGACCCTCGTCGCCGGTATCGGCAACGTCTTCCTCGGCGACGACGGCTTCGGCGTGGAGACCGCGCGACTGCTCGCCGAACGCGAACTCCCGGCGCACACCGAGGTGGTGGACATCGGGGTGCGGGGCGTGCACCTCGCCTACCAGCTCCTGGACGGCTACGACACCCTCGTCCTCGTGGACGCCACCGCACGCGGCGGAGCCCCCGGCACGCTGTACGTCATCGAGCACGACGTCGGCGGCGCGAGCCCGTCACCGGCCGCGCCCGCCCTGGACGGCCACCGGATGACCCCCGACACCGTCCTTGCGCTGCTGGGCACCCTCTGCGCCGGTACCGGCGGCGAACCACCGCGCCGGGTCCTGGTCGTCGGCTGCGAACCGGCCTCGGTGGACGAGCGCATCGGCCTCAGCCTGCCGGTGTCCGAGGCCGTACCGGAGGCCGTCCGGCTGATCGAAGAGCTGCTGCGGAACGGTGAGCCGTCCGCGGCACAGGCCTCAACCGCTGAGGCCGCGACATGAGGAGAGACGGGATGAAGAAGATCGTCATCGGAGGAGCGGCCATGGCCGCCCTGGTCGCCGTGGCCGCCGAGGTGCTGCCGGACATCAGGCGCTACCTCCGGATCCGCCGGATGTGACACGCGGGGCGGCGCGCGGTGTGTCGCCCGCCGCGCGGTTGCGTCGAACGGCGTACCCGCCGGCCGGTGACGGCGTGCCGGGCCGGGTGACCCGGGCGGACACCCCTGTAATGAACCCCGGCTGAGGCAGGCGGCGAAAGGACGGCGACGACCCATGCACGAGATGTCCGTCGCGCTGGCCGTGGTCGACCAGGTCGCCGAGGCCGCCGACCGGGCCGGGAACGTCACGGCGGTCCGATCGGTACGGCTCCAGGTCGGCGAACTCGCCGGTGTCGTCCCCGACTCCCTCACCTTCTGCTTCGAACTGGCCTGCGCCGGAACCCTGTTGGAAGGCGCCGAACTCGTCACCGAAGCCGTGCCGGGACGGGCCCGCTGCACTGCCTGCGCGCACGAATGGGCTGTCGGCATGCCGCCCCACCTGACCTGCCCCGCGTGCGGCGGGACACGGACCGATCTGCTCGCCGGCCGGGAACTGCAGATCGTCGACGTGCGCTGGGAGGACGGCGGCCCCGCGCACACCCCCACCCGCGAACCGATCCCCGAGGAGCGCTGACCCATGTGCCGTGTCGCCGACCTGCGCCAGGCCGTCCTAGCGAAGAACGACGCGAGCGCCCACGCACTGCGCTCCGTCCTCACCGAGCGGGGCACCGCCGTCGTCAATCTGCTGTCCAGCCCGGGCAGCGGCAAGACCGCGCTCCTGGAGCAGGAACTGCTGCGGGCACGGGAACGGTCCCTTCCCGTCGCGGCGCTCAGCGCCGACCTCGCCACCGAGAACGACGCGGTCCGTCTGGCGCGCTCGGGCGTCCCGGTCAAGCAGGTGCTCACCGACGGACTGTGCCATCTGGAGGCCGGGATGCTCGCCGGACACCTCGACGGATGGCTGCCCGACGACACCCGGCTGCTGTTCGTGGAGAACGTCGGCAACCTCGTCTGCCCCGCCACCTACGACCTGGGGGAGACCCTCAGGGTCACGCTCGCCTCCGTCACCGAGGGCGAGGACAAACCGCTCAAGTACCCCACCGCCTTCGGCCTGGCCCAGCTGGTCGTGGTCACCAAGACGGACCTCGCGGAGGCCGTCGAGTTCGACGACTTCGCGTTCCGCGCCAATGTGGAGCAGGTCAACCCGGGAGTCGAGATCGTCATGACCTCGGCACGGGCGGGACGGGGGATCGGCGCCCTGCTCGACCGGGCGCTCGCGGCCCTGGACGGCGCCCCCGTCCACACGCCGGTGATGGCCCGGCAGCCCCACACCCACGGTCACCCGGACTCCCACTCCCACTCCCACGACGGCCACACGCACGCGCACCCGGAGGTCCCCGGCGCCATGGCCCACACCCACTCGTGAGCGGTCCCCAGGCACCGGCCCAGGCCCCCGTCGTCGCTGCCGCCGTCGCCGAGGAGACCCCGTCACGCCGCCGGGTCACCGTCCGGGGAGTGGTGCAGGGCGTGGGCTTCCGGCCCTACCTGTACGGCCTCGCCACCGAACTCGCCCTGGCGGGCCATGTGACCAACACCCCCGAGGGCGTCGTCGTGGAGGTCGAGGGCTCCGCCACGGCCGTCGCCGGGTTCTGCGACCGGATCGCGGCCCAGGCGCCCCCGCTGGCCCGCGTCGAGTCCGTCGACCACCGGGAACTGCCGCCCGTAGGCGGCACCGCCTTCACCATCCTCGCCTCCCGCGCCGGCGGACCGGCCCGCACCCTGGTCTCCCCGGACTCCGCCACCTGCGCCGACTGCCTCGCGGAGCTGGCCGACCCGGCGGACCGGCGCCACCGCCACCCGTTCGTCAACTGCACGCACTGCGGCCCGCGGTTCACGATCGTCACCGGAGTGCCGTACGACCGGGCCCACACCACCATGGCCGGCTTCGCGATGTGCGCCGACTGCTCCCGCGAGTACGCCGATCCGGCCGACCGGCGCTTCCACGCCCAGCCGGTCGCCTGCCCGGCCTGCGGGCCCCGGCTGCGGCTGATCGCCGGACCGGACACAGGGACCGTGGGCGCCGACGGGACGGACCCGGTCGCCGGGGCGCGCGCCCTGCTGGCGCGGGGCGCCGTCGTCGCCGTGAAGGGGCTGGGCGGCTACCACCTCGCCTGCGACGCCACGAACGAGACCGCGGTCGCCCTCCTGCGGCGCCGGAAGGCACGCGGCGACAAACCCTTCGCCGTGATGGCCGCGACGGCGGACGACGTCCGGCACCTCGTACGGCTGAGCCCCGAGGAGCGGAACCTGCTCGAAGACCGGGCCCGGCCGGTCGTGCTGCTCCGGCGCCGTCCGCACGCACTCGGCGATCCACGCCCCGCCGACGCCGTCGCGCCCCGCAGCCCCGACCTCGGGGTGATGCTGCCCTACACGCCCCTGCACCACCTGCTGTTCGGCCTGCCCGGTGACCCGGACGGCCCCCGGCTGCTCGTCATGACCAGCGGCAACGTCTCCGGCGAACCGATCGTCACCGACGACACCGAGGCACTGGAACGGCTGGCGCACCTGGCCGACGCCTGGCTCACCCACGACCGGCCGATCCATGTGCCCTGCGACGACTCCGTGGTCCGGGTCTGCGACGGCGAGCCGCTGGTGCTCCGCCGCTCACGGGGCCATGCCCCGCTCCCGGTCGACCTGCCGCTGCCCGTACGCCCGGCCCTCGCCGTCGGCGGCGACCTGAAGAACGCCTTCTGTCTGGGGTCGGGGCGACAGGCCTGGCTGTCGGCGCACATCGGCGACATGGACGACCTCGGCACCCAACGGGCCTTCGAGCGCGCGGAGGCGCAGTTGGAGTCCATCACGGGCGTACGGCCCGAGATCCTGGTGTCCGACCGGCACCCCGGCTACCGCTCCGCCCGCTGGGCCGACCGGAACGCGGCGGGGCGGCCCGTCGGGCGCGTCCAGCACCATCACGCGCACATCGCCGCCGCGATGGCCGAGCACGGGCTCGACGGCACCCGGCCGGTCATCGGCGTCGCCTTCGACGGCACCGGCCACGGCGACGACGGCGCCGTGTGGGGCGGGGAGTTCCTGCTCGCCGACTACGACCGCTTCACCCGGTTCGGACACCTCGCCTACGTCCCGCTGCCCGGCGGCGACCTCGCGGTGCGCCGGCCGTACCGCATGGCGCTGGCCCATCTGCGGGCGGCCGGGATCGACCGGTCCGCCGACCTCCCCTGCACGGCCGCCTGCCCGCCCGACGAACTCCGGGTCCTGGAGCAGCAGTTGGAGCGGGGCCTGAACTGCGTCCCCACCTCCAGCATGGGCCGGCTCTTCGACGCCGTGTCCTCGCTGGCCGGTGTGTGTCACCACGCCGGGTACGAGGCACAGGCCGCCGTCGAACTGGAGGGCGCGGCGCTGTGCGCACCGGCCCGCGACACCACGGCGTACACCTTCGCCCTGCACGACCCGGAGGCGGGGGAGGGCGCGGCCGTACGGGCCGATCCGGCGCCCGTGCTCGCGGCGATCGTCGGCGATCTGCGCGCGGGCGCCGAGCCGACCCTGATCGCGGCACGCTTCCACCAGGGTGTGACGGCCCTGGTCCACCGGATGTGCGCGCGGGCGCGGCAGGGGCACGGAACGGACACGGTCGTGCTGTCCGGGGGCGTGTTCGCGAACACGCTGCTCTCCTCCGCCTGCGCCGCCGCCCTGCGCGCGGACGGCTTCACGGTCCTGCGGCATCACCTGGTGCCGCCGGGCGACGGCGGACTGGCCCTGGGCCAGTTGATGGTGGCCGGGCGGGCCACCCCCGCCGCGGCCCCCACCGACTGAGCGACGCGCCACCCACAGCGAGGACAGCGAGGAGAGGCTCATGTGCCTGGCGGTACCCGGCAGAGTGCTGGACATCGAGGAACGGGACGGCACCCGGATGGCCACCGTCGACTTCGGCGGCGTGGTCAAGGAGGTGTGCCTGGAGTATCTGCCCGACCTCCAGGTCGGCGAGTACGCCATCGTCCACGTCGGGTTCGCCCTGCAGCGGCTGGACGAGGAGTCGGCCCGGCAGACCCTCGAACTCTTCGCGGAACTCGGCATGCTGCAGGAGGAGTTCGGCGACCCCTGGGAGACGGCGGCGAAGGAGGCGGGCGTGGACCCGTTCGCGGAGGTGCCGGTGGAAGAGGTGCCGGTGGAAGAGGTGCGCAACCCGTGAAGTACATCGACGAGTTCCAGGACCCGGAGCTGGCGCGCCGGCTCCTCGACGACATCCACGCCACGGTGACCCGGCCCTGGGCGTTGATGGAGGTGTGCGGAGGGCAGACGCACAGCATCATCCGGCACGGCATCGACCAACTCCTCCCGGACGAGGTCGAGTTGATCCACGGCCCCGGCTGCCCGGTGTGCGTGACCCCGCTGGAGGTCATCGACAAGGCGCTGGAGATCGCCTCCCGGCCGGGGGTGATCTTCTGCTCCTTCGGGGACATGCTCCGGGTGCCGGGCACCGGCCGGGACCTGTTCCAGGTCCGGGGCGAGGGCGGGGACGTACGGGTCGTCTACTCACCGCTCGACGCCCTGCGGATCGCCCAGCTGAACCCGGACCGCGAGGTGGTGTTCTTCGGCATCGGCTTCGAGACGACCGCACCCCCCAACGCCATGACGGTCCATCAGGCCCGCAGGCTGGGGATCGGGAACTTCAGCATGCTGGTGTCCCACGTCCGCGTACCCCCCGCCATCGAGGCGATCATGTCCTCGCCGAGCTGCCGGGTGCAGGGCTTCCTCGCGGCCGGACATGTGTGCAGCGTGATGGGCGTGGAGGAGTACCCGGAGCTGGCGGAGCGCTTCCGGGTGCCGATCGTCGTGACCGGCTTCGAACCCCTGGACATCCTCGAAGGCGTACGCCGGGCCGTCCGTCAGCTGGAACGCGGCGAACACACCGTCGACAACGCCTACGCCCGTGCCGTCCGGCCGGAGGGCAACCCGGCCGCCCGCGCCATGCTGGAGGACGTCTTCGAGGTCACCGACCGGGCCTGGCGCGGCATCGGCGTGATCCCCGACAGCGGCTGGCGGCTGGCGTCGAAGTACCGCGACCACGACGCCGAGCACCGCTTCGCCGTCGAGGGGATCAGGACGAGTGAACCCGCCGAGTGCCGCAGCGGCGAGGTCCTGCAAGGACTGCTCAAGCCGCACGAGTGCGGGGCCTTCGGCACCCTGTGCACACCGCGTACGCCGCTGGGCGCCACGATGGTGTCCAGCGAGGGGGCCTGCGCGGCGTACTACCTCTACCGGCGGCTGGACCTGCCCGCCGCCACCGCGGTCCGGGAGGCGAGCCCCGTTGTCTGACACCACCGCGTCCGGCGTCACCGGTCCGCCCGTCCTCGACGTCGAGGCGTGGACCTGCCCCCTGCCCGTACGGGACCGGCCCCGGGTCGTCATGGGGCACGGCGGCGGCGGGGTCCTCTCCGCCGAACTGGTCCAGCAGATCTTCGCGCCCGCCTACGGGGGCGAGACGCTGTCCCAGATGGGCGACGCCGCCGTCCTCTCCCTGGGCGGGGCCCGGCTGGCGTTCTCCACCGACTCCTATGTCGTACGGCCGCTGTTCTTCCCCGGCGGCAGCATCGGTGACCTCGCGGTCAACGGAACCGTCAACGACCTCGCCATGAGCGGGGCCCGGGCCGCCTACCTCTCCTGCGGGTTCATCCTGGAGGAGGGCGTCGAACTGGACGTGGTGACCCGGGTGTCCCAGGCGCTCGGCGCGGCGGCGCGCACCGCCGGGGTGGAGGTCGCCACCGGTGACACCAAGGTCGTGGAGGCCGGGCACGGCGACGGGATCTTCATCAACACGGCGGGCATCGGCCTCGTCCCGGCGGGGGTCGATCTGAGGCCCCAGCGGGTCGTCCCCGGCGATGTCGTGATCGTCAGCGGCGCCATCGGTGTCCACGGCGTGGCGATCATGAGCGTGCGCGAGGGGCTGGAGTTCGGGGTGGAGATCGCCAGCGACTGCGCGGCGCTCGGCGGTCTGGTCGAGACGATGCTCGCCGTCACCCCGGATCTGCATGTGCTGCGTGACCCCACCCGAGGAGGCCTCGCCGCCTCGCTCAACGAGATCGCGGCGGCCTCCGGCACCGGCGTCGTCATCCGCGAGCGTGCCGTCCCGGTTCCCCCGGCCGTGGCCAACGCCTGCGCCATCCTCGGACTGGACCCCATGTACATCGCCAACGAGGGCAAGCTCGTGGCCTTCGTGCCCCGTGAGCACGCCGACGCGGTGCTGGAGGCGATGCGCGCCCACCCGCTCGGCGCGGACTCCGTGATCATCGGCGAGGCCGTCGAGGAGCACCCCGGCATGGTCGTGGCCCGCACCGGGCTGGGCGGGACACGGGTGGTCGATCTGCCGATCGGGGAGCAGTTGCCTCGTATCTGCTGACGGGGCCGCCGCGGACCCGCCCATGGTCGGCCGGGCGGCCTACCGGGCGGGTCCGCGCCCGTCGGTGTCGAGCCGACCGGTGTTGAGCCGGGCCGCCTGGCGGGTCAGATGATCGCGCTCGGCGACCGTGGGGGCCTTGCGGGCCGCCTCCGCGTAGAGCCGGGCCGCCGTCGGCAGATCGCCGTCGCGCTCGTGGAGATGGGCCGCCACGGCCGTGTAGCGGGGCAGCGAGTCGTCCAGGACCGCGAGTGCCGCCAGACCGGCGCGCGGTCCGTCGGCCTCGCCGACGGCCACCGCCCGGTTGAGCCGGACGACCGGGCTGTCGGTGAGCCGCGCCAGTTCGTCGTACCACTCGACGATCTGCACCCAGTCGGTCTCCTCGGCGGTGGGCGCGTCCGCGTGCAGGGCGGCGACGGCGGCCTGGGCCTGGAACTCGCCGAGACGGTCCCGGGCGAGAGCCGCCTGAAGGATCATGACGCCCTCGGCGATCAACGCCTTGTCCCACCGGCCGCGGTCCTGTTCGGCCAGCGGGACGAGACTGCCGTCGGGAGCGGTCCGGGCCGCGCGCCGGGCGTGGTGGAGCAGCATCAGGGCGAGCAGCCCCGCCACCTCGGGATGGTCGACGGAGGCCGCGAGCTGCCGGGTGAGCCGGATGGCCTCGGCGGCCAGGTCGACGTCACCGGAGTAGCCCTCGTTGAAGACCAGATAGAGGACGCGCAGCACGGTGGCCACATCGCCGGGCCGGTCGAGCCGCACCTCGGAGACGGTGCGCTTGGCCCGGCTGATGCGCTGCGCCATGGTCGCCTCGGGCACCAGGTAGGCGCGGGCGATCTGCCGGGTGGTGAGGCCGCCGACGGCGCGCAGGGTGAGGGCGACCGCCGACGACGGGGTCAGCGACGGGTGGGCGCACAGGAAGTACAGCCGGAGCGTGTCGTCCACCCCGGGCGCGGGGCCGGGCGCCGGCTCCTCGTCGACGAGGTCCTCGCGCCGGCGGCGGGCGGTGTCGGCGCGGGTCGCGTCGAGGAACTTCCGCCAGGCCACGGTGACCAGCCAGCCCTTCGCGTCCCGCGGCGGGTCGGCGGGCCACACACGGACCGCCTCGACCAGCGCGTCCTGCACGGCGTCCTCGGCCGCCGCGAAGTCGACTCCGCGGCGGACGAGGACGGCGAGGACACCCGGGGTGAGGCTCCGGAGCAGGGCCTCGTCCATCAGTGGCAGTCCGTGGTGTTCGGCTCGACCGCCAGGAACGGGCGCAGTTCGAGCCACTCGTGGATGGGCTTCCCGCCCGCCCCGGGAGCGGCGGACAGCTCCCCCGCCAGCTCGACAGCCCGCTCGTGGCTGTCGACGTCGATCACCATCCACCCGGCGATGAGGTCCTTGGTCTCGGCGAACGGGCCGTCGGTGACCGGCGGACGCCCCTCGCCGTCGTAGCGGACCCAGGTCCCCTCCGGTGCGAGCGCCTGACCGTCGACGTACTCGCCCGTCTTCTCGAGCCGGTCCGCGAAGTCGCGCATGAACTGGATGTGGGCCGAGATCTCCTCGGGCGTCCACCGGTCCATCGGTACGTCGTTGACGGCGGCCGGGGCGCCCCGGTAGTGCTTGAGCAACAGGTACTTGGCCATCGTGGGTCTCCTCGGTACTGGTGCGGCCATTCTGGTCGCGTTCACACCGGGGACGGAGCGGGGCACGGGATCTCGACATCGGCGGCCGAGATTTTTTCGCGGACCTTCGGGCCTTCGGAAACGCGTCGGCCGGTCGGGTCCGAGAACGGCGGCGTGGTGGCCCCCGCACGACCGGGTCCGCGACTTCGCCGTGGCCCTGCGCCCCCCGTGGCCGCGCGACCTCGCGGCGACGTCGGCGGCCTGCGGGAATGCCGAGAGGCCGGCCGACGACGACGGTCCGAACGCCGCCCGCGATGGTGGAGGCGGGTGACGACGGCGGGGCGGCAGGGCGGGAGCGGTGTCGGGACGGCGAGCGGGGGAGGGACAGCGGGCGTGGGAGGGACAGCGACGCCGACGGCTACGAGGAAGGCGACGGTCGCCCTCCCGGGGGACGCGATGGCCGCGGCTGCCAGGAGGGTGAGGGCGACGGCGGGCGGCGCGGTCTCGCAGGGGTCTCGCGAGGGTCTCGGAATCGTCGGGACAACCGTACCGAGTGCCCCTCGTCCGGCCGGTTATTCCGCCTCGGGCGGTATCTTTTCGGGGCGGCCGCGATCTCCGTGACAGGCTTTGGTTGTCGGACGACAACTGCGTTAACCTTCACCGGATTTTCTCATCCGGTCGTTCCGTGAACTGCGGAAACGCGGGCGGTGAGCGGGCCGTTCACGGCCCGGCGCGGGTTCCGAGTCCTCGGCGCGGGGGCTCTTGGGGAGCGGAACGAGGGTGCGCATGAGCAGCAGGACGACCGAGGCCACCGACCGGGCGCCGGGTGAGCAGGAGCTTCGGCAGCTGCTGGCCGGTCTGACCGCCGTACGGGACGGGGACTTCGGTACCCGACTGCCCTCCGACGGGGAGGGACTGCTCGGCGACATCGCCACCGTCTTCAACGGCATGGTGGACCAACTCTCGCTGTTCACCTCGGAAGTGACCCGGGTGGCGCGCGAGGTGGGCACCGAGGGCACGCTCGGCGGTCAGGCCGAGGTGCCGGGGGTCTCGGGCACCTGGGCCGACCTGACGGACTCGGTCAACGCCATGGCGGGCAATCTGACCACCCAGGTGCGGGACATCGCGCAGGTGGCGACCGCGGTCGCCCGGGGTGATCTGTCGCAGAAGATCGACGTGCCCGCGCGGGGCGAGATCCTTCAGCTGAAGGAGACCGTCAACACGATGGTCGACCAGCTCTCCGCGTTCGCCGACGAGGTGACCCGGGTCGCCCGTGAGGTCGGCAGCGAGGGCCGGCTCGGCGGCCAGGCCCAGGTGCCCGGTGTCGGCGGCGTCTGGCGGGACCTGACCGATTCGGTCAACTTCATGGCGGGCAACCTCACCTCCCAGGTCCGCAATGTCGCCCAGGTGACCACGGCGGTGGCGCAGGGCGATCTCTCGCAGAAGATCACCGTGGACGCGCGGGGTGAGATTCTGGAGTTGAAGAACACGATCAACACGATGGTGGATCAGCTGTCGGGGTTCGCGGACGAGGTCACCCGCGTCGCGCGCGAGGTCGGCACCGAGGGGCGGCTCGGCGGTCAGGCGGACGTGCAGGGGGTGAAGGGCACCTGGCGCGATCTCACCGACTCCGTGAACTTCATGGCGGGCAACCTCACCGCGCAGGTCCGCAATGTCGCGCAGGTGGCCACGGCGGTGGCGCAGGGCGATCTCTCGCAGAAGATCACCGTGGACGCGCGGGGTGAGATTCTGGAGTTGAAGAACACGATCAACACGATGGTGGATCAGCTGTCGGGGTTCGCGGACGAGGTCACGCGCGTCGCGCGTGAGGTCGGCACCGAGGGCAATCTCGGCGGACAGGCCATCGTCCGGGGCGCCTCGGGCACCTGGAAGGACCTCACGGACAACGTCAACGTGATGGCGTCCAACCTGACCGGCCAGGTCCGTTCGATCGCCCAGGTCGCCACGGCCGTCGCACGCGGCGATCTGTCCCAGAAGATCACCGTCGAGGCGAAGGGCGAGGTCGCGGCCCTCGCGGACGTCATCAACACCATGGTCGACACGCTCTCCGCGTTCGCGGACGAGGTCACGCGGGTCGCCCGCGAGGTCGGCACCGAGGGGCGCCTCGGCGGCCAGGCCCATGTGCCGAACGTCGCGGGTACCTGGAAGGACCTCACCGACAACGTCAACTCGATGGCGAACAACCTCACCGGCCAGGTCCGCAACATCGCCCTGGTGACGACGGCCGTGGCGGGCGGCGACCTGTCGAAGAAGATCGACGTGGACGCCCGCGGCGAGATCCTGGAACTGAAGACCACCATCAACACGATGGTCGACCAGCTGTCGTCGTTCGCTGCCGAGGTCACCCGCGTCGCCCGCGAGGTCGGCAGCGAGGGCCGGCTCGGCGGACAGGCCGAGGTCGAGGGCGTCGAGGGCACCTGGAAGCGGCTCACGGAGAACGTCAACGAACTCGCCGGGAACCTCACCCGGCAGGTCCGCGCGATCGCCGAGGTGACCAGCGCCGTCGCCGAGGGCGACCTGACGCGCTCCATCACCGTGGTCGCCTCCGGCGAGGTCGCCGAACTCAAGGACAACATCAACTCCATGGTGGAGTCCCTGCGGGAGACCACCCGCGCCAACCAGGAACAGGACTGGCTGAAGACCAACCTCGCCCGGATCTCCGGCCTGATGCAGGGCCACCGCGAACTGCCCGTCGTCGCCGAACTCATCATGGACGAACTCGCGCCGCTGGCCTCCGCGCAGTACGGCGCCTTCTACCTCGCCGAGGACACCGAGCGCGGACCCGAACTGCGGCTCGTGGGCTCGTACGGCTACCCCGACGACACCGACCGGCCGCATCGCATCCCCGTCGGCCGCTCCCTGGTCGGGCAGGCCGCGCGCAACCGCCGTCCCATCAGCGTGGAGGAGCTGCCGCCCGGCTATGTGACCATCTCCTCCGCTCTCGGACAGGCCGTGCCCAGCGCCCTGGTGGTGCTGCCCATCGTGGTCGAGGACCAGGTCCTCGGCGTCATCGAGCTGGGCTCCGTCACCCCGTTCACCCAGATCCACCAGGACTTCCTGACCCAGCTGATGCCGTCCATCGGCGTCAACCTCAACACCATCGTGGCCAACGCCCGCACCGACGAACTGCTCGGCGAGTCCCAGCGGCTGACCGCCGAACTCCAGGCCCGGTCCGAGGAGTTGCAGGTCCAGCAGGACGAACTCCAGCGCTCCAACGCCGAACTGGAGGAGAAGGCGTCCCTGCTCGCCTCGCAGAACAGCGACATCGAGGCCAAGAACCTGGAGATCGAACAGGCCCGGCAGGAACTGGAGACCCGCGCCCAGCAGCTGGCGCTGGCGTCCAAGTACAAGTCGGAGTTCCTGGCCAACATGAGCCATGAACTGCGCACCCCGCTCAACAGCCTGCTGATCCTCGCCCAGTTGCTCGCCCAGAACCCCTCGCGCAACCTCACGCCCAAACAGGTCGAGTACGCGGGCATCATCCACTCGGCCGGCTCGGACCTGCTGCAGCTGATCAACGACATCCTCGACCTGTCGAAGGTCGAGGCGGGCAAGATGGACGTCACCCCCGAACGGGTCCCGCTGCGCAAGCTCCTGGAGTACGTCGAGGCCACGTTCCGGCCGATGACGACCCAGAAGAGCCTGGACTTCACGGTCGCCACCGCCCCCGGCACCCCCGCAGACCTGCTCACCGACGACTCCCGGCTGCGGCAGATCCTGCGCAACCTGCTGTCGAACGCGGTGAAGTTCACCGAGGAGGGCGGCGTCGCCCTGCGCATCGAACCCGCCGCCGACCGGGAGGTGCCCACCGGCGTCCTGCGCGGCGGTCCCGTCGTGGCCTTCCGGGTGAAGGACACCGGCATCGGCATCCCCCAGCAGCAACTGGAGACGATCTTCGGGGCCTTCCAGCAGGCGGACGGCACCACCAGCCGCAAGTACGGCGGCACCGGCCTCGGCCTGTCCATCACCCGGGAGATCGCCCATCTCCTCGGCGGCGCCGTCACCGTCGACAGCACACCCGGCCAGGGGAGCACCTTCACCCTCTATCTCCCCGTGGCCCGCGCCGACTTCGAGGATCTGCTCGACGGCGACGGCAGGCCGGCGGAGCACCCGCAGACCGGCGGCCGTGAACTCACCTCGGCCGCACGGCCGGACACGGCCTCCCCCGCCGTGCCCGAGCAGCGCAGGCGCCGGCTGCTCGTGGTCGAGGACCGCCCGCGCGGACTGCTGACCCTCGTCGCCGAACGCGCGGTCGCCGACCTCGCGTCCGACGGCGACCCGCTCGGGGCCATCGACATCATCACGGCGATCGGAGCACAGGAAGCGGCGAGCAACCTGGCCGCCGAACCCTGCCACTGCGTCGTCCTCGAACTCGGCATGCCCGACGACGAGGGCGCACGCCTCCTGGAGGCCATGGAGGGCGACTCCGCGCTGGCCAGCGTGCCCGTGCTGGTGCACACCGGCCACCGCGTGGACCTGGCGCACGAGCGGACGCTGCGCTCCCGGGCGGACGGCCGCCCGCTGGACTTCCTGTCCAGCCTCGACGAACTGCGCGAACGGATCACCCTGCACCTGTCCGCCGAGGAGCCGGGCGACGTGCTGTCCCTGGTCCGCGCCGAGGAGGCCCAGCGCCCGGCCGCGCAGATCGTCGACGGCGCCTTCGCCGGCCGCAAGGTGCTCGTGGTCGACGACGACGCGCGCAACCTCTTCGCCCTCAGCGGCATGCTGGAACTCCACGGCTTCCACGTCCTGCACGCCGAGAACGGCCGCAAGGGCATCGAGATGCTCCTCGCCCACCCGGACATCGCCCTGGTCCTGATGGACGTGATGATGCCGGAGATGGACGGCTACACCGCCACCGCCGAGATCCGCGCGATGCCCCAGTACGCCGAGCTGCCCATCATCGCCGTCACCGCGAAGGCCATGCCCGGCGACCAGGAGAAGAGCCTCGCGTCCGGCGCCAACGACTACGTCACCAAGCCGGTCGACACCAACGACCTGATCGGCCGCGTCCGGCGCTGGCTCTCGGCATGACGGGCCGTCACACCACGCAGAGCACGGGCCCTTCCGCCGTCGGCCGGCTCGCGGCGACCGTCGAACGGCTGCGCCGCGAGGTGCAGGCGGCCCAGGCGGAGGCGGACGGACGCGCCCTGATCGAACTGGCCAAGGGCATCCTCGTCGAGCGGCTCGGCTGCGGGCCCGCCCAGGCGGCCCGCCAGCTCGCCGAACTGACCGAGCAGGCGGGCGCGACACCCCTGGAGTTCGCCGTCGAGGTCATCAACCAGGCCGCCCGCGACCGGCTCTCCGAGGTCACCACCGCCTTCCTCAACCTCACCGCGGCCCGCGCCGACACCGGCGACCCGTCACCGGGGAGCGACTCCCCGGCCGTACGGCTGCGGACCGCCGAGAGCGCCGCGCTGGCCGCGCACGACGCCCAGTCCGTCGCCGACTCCCTGCTGGAACACGCCCTGACGCCGCTGGGCGCGGAGGCCGTGGCCATCTGGGCGCTCGGCGCCGACGGCTCCCTCACCCTGGCCGGCAGCGCCGGATTCTCCACGGCGGAGGCGGCCCGCTGGCGGTATGTGCCGCCGGGCGTGGTGACGGTGGCCCGTCATGGCCTCGGTGAGCGCACGGGCCGCTGGATCGGCTGCCTGTCGGAGACCGGTCTGCCCTCCATCGGCCGGCACCACCACCCCGACGGCGGCCGGGTCGCCGTACCCGCGGGCACCGGCGGCCGGATCCACGGCGTTCTGGAGATCGTCTGGCCCGTACCGCTGGAGGCCCAGCCCCCGCAGATCGTCCGCCAGATAGAGGCGCTGGCCGAGCTGTGCGCGCACACGCTGGAGACCTGTGCCCCGCACCACGCCGACGGGGACGGGCGGCCCGGCGTCCTGCCGGACGTCGCCGAGCTGATCGATCTGGCCGACGGTCTGCGCGACCCCGCGCTGGTGCTGGTCCCGCACCTGGACTCCGCCGGGGACCTCGTCGACTTCCGTATCCACCACGTCAACAGCCGCTTTCTGGACCCGGCCGGACGGCCGCGCGGCGTCGTCAACGGGGCGCTGCTCCTGGAGACGTACCCGATGGCCGCGGGCGAGAGCGAACTGTTCGAGCAGATCGAACGCGTCTACGCCACGGGGGAGGCGTTCCGGGCCCGCCGGATGCGACTCACCTCCCTCGTGGAGGACGTCCCGCTGGCCGCTGTCGCCGACATCAACATCAGCCGGCACGGCGGCAGCGTCCTGCTGATCTGGCGGATAGAGGACGAGACCGCCCGGCTCGCGAGCCTGCTCCAGCACGCGCAGCGCCTCGGCCGTATCGGCGGATTCGAGGAGAACCTCGTCACCGGCGAGATCACCTGGAACGGCCAGCTCTACAGCCTGTACGGCAAGCCCGCCGTCAGCGGCCCGGTCCCGCTGGAGGATCTGCCCGCCCACGCCCACCCCGACGACGCCGTCGCCATCGGCAGGTTCCTGCGCACCCTGCTGCACCACCGCCGCCCCGCGTCCGAGGCCTTCCGGCTCCAGCGGCCCGACGGAGTGACCCGGCACATCCGCGTGGTCGCCGAGCCGGTCCTCGACTCCGACGGCAGGCTGTCCGCCGTCCGGGGCGCCTACCAGGACATCTCCGCCCATCACTGGACCGAGGTCGCCCTCGCCGCCACCCGCGACCAGCTCGCCCACTCCGAGCAGCAGGCCAGCGAACGCGACCGGCTCACCCTGCAGCTCCAGCACGCGATCATGCCCCCGGCGCAGGCCCCGCTGGAGGCCCCCGGGCTGCGGGTGGCCGTGCGCTACCGGCCCGCGGAGACCCAGCACCTGGTGGGCGGCGACTGGTACGACGCGGTGGTGCTGCCGTCCGGGCTGGTGCTGCTGTGCGTGGGGGACGTCGCCGGACACGGCATCGAGGCGGCCACCAGCATGGTCGTCCTGCGCAACGCGTTGCGCGGGCTCGCGGTGACCGGCGCCGGTCCGGGACAACTGCTGTCCTGGCTCAACATGGTGGCCCACCACCTCACCGGCTCCGTCACCGCGACGGCCGTCTGCGGTCTGTACGACCCCGCCCGGCACACCCTGCGCTGGGCGCGGGCCGGCCATCTGCCGCCCGTCCTGGTGCGCGTCGGCGAGGCGACCTCGCTCCCCCTGATCAAGGGCCTGCTGCTGGGCGCCCTGCCCGAGGCGACGTACGAGGAACACGAACTCCAGCTGGCCGTCGACGACACCCTCCTGATGTACACCGACGGCCTCATCGAACGCCGCGACCGCTCCATGGAGGAGTCACTCGCCCAGCTCCTCACCGCCGCCCGCACCGTCCCGCCCACCCTCGACCAGCAACTGGACCGCCTCCTCACCCACAGCAGATCCGACACGGACGACGACACGTGTCTGGTGGGGGTGCGGGTGGCTTAATACTCCGGGAGTGAGCCTGTGGGTCGAGCAGAGGAGCAGGGCGCATGAGCCATCGCCTGAAGGCGATCACCCGAGAGGAGCATCTGGCCTTCGTCTCGGCCCGGCCCTCGGTGAGCCATATGCAGATCCCCGCATGGGGAGAGGTGAAGCCGGACTGGCGGGCGGAGAGCCTCGGCTGGTTCGACGAGGACGACCGCCTCGTCGGCGCGGCGCTGGTCCTGCTGCGGCCACTGCCGAAGCTGAAGCGGTATCTCGCCTATCTGCCCGAGGGCCCGGTCATCGACTGGACCGACCCCGACATCGAGCGATGGCTCCGGCCGATGCTCGCGTATCTGAAAGCGCGGGGCGCGTTCTCGGTGAAGATGGGGCCACCCGTGGTCACCCGCCGCTGGAGCGCCGAGGCGGTCAAGGCCGCGATCGCCGATCCGCGGGCCAGGAAGCTGCGCGAGGTGGAGGCCACCGAGACCGAGCCGTGGGCCCTCGAACTCGCCGACCGGCTGCGTCGGTCGGGCTGGCAGCGGACCGAGCCCGGTGGTGAGGACGGCTTCGCCGCGGGCCAGCCGCGCCATGTGTTCCAGGTGTCCTTCGCCGGGCGGACCCTGGAGGAGATCCACCGGGATCTCAACCAGCAGTGGCGGCGCAACGTCAAGAAGGCGGAGAAGGCCGGCGTCAAAGTGGTCCAGGGCGGCTACGACGATCTGCCCGCCTTCCACGAGATCTACGTCGAGACCGCCGAACGGGATCGGTTCGTCCCACGCCCCCTGGCCTACTTCCAGCGCATGTGGACCGCGCTGCGCGCCGAGGACGAGGACCGGATGCGTCTCTACCTCGCCCATCACGAGGGCGAGGTGCTCGCCGCCGCCACGATGCTCACCGTCGGCGAGCACGTCTGGTACTCGTACGGCGCCTCGACCAGCCGTAGGCGCGAGGTCCAGCCGAACAACGCCATCCAGTGGCGGATGATGTCCGACGCCCATGAACTCGGGGCGGGCGTCTACGACTTCCGGGGCATCACCGACACCCTGGAGGAGGACAACCACCTGCTGGGACTGCTCCGGTTCAAGGTCGGCACCGGCGGCCGGGCGGTGGAGTACCTCGGCGAGTGGGACTACCCGCTCAACAAGGTGCTGCACCGGGCCCTCGGCCTCTATGTGTCCCGCCGCTGAGACCGCACCGCCTCATACACGTCTGCGAACGCGGGTCGCGGGCACACGAGGGGTACGAGGTGTCGAACGGGATCGGACGACAGGACGGGGAAGTCGGTGGCGATCAAGGCGATGGGCTGGGCGCATTCGTTTCCCGTGGCGGGCGGGATCAGTGCCGGGCGGCGGTGGACGCGGCGGCAGCTGGAGTCCCTTCCGTGGACCGCGGCCGAGCCCCAGACGGTGGACGCCGTCGTGCTGGCGGTGTCCGAACTGCTCACCAACGCGCATGTGCACGCGCACAGCGACGCGCGTCTCATCCTCACCTGGGACGGCGACTGCCTGCATGTGAGCGTCCACGACGAGGACCCGACCATGCCGCGTCAGCGCCATCCGCAGCCGGGCGAGGTCTCCGGTCGTGGGGTGGGCATCGTACGGATGCTCGCCGACGAGCTGGAGATGAAGGGGCAGCGGCACGGCAAGACGGTGTCGGCGTGCTTCCGTCCGGCCGGCACCGAACGACCGGACGGCGATTGAGCGTTGCCGCAGGGGCGGACGCTACGATGACGCCCGGTGGCGGGTGAGACGGGGGAGGGGACCGTGGATGTCTCCCACGGCACGGGGCGGACGGCCGCGGCGCGCGGCGGTGCGGTGCTGGAGGTCCTTGCCCTGTCCGGGCGCCCCGGGATCCGTGCCACCGGAGAGATCAACGTGATCACCCGCTCCCGCTGGGAACGCGGCCTTGCGGAGCTGGCCGACGCCCACACGGACGTCTCCTTCGTGGAGTTGTCCGATGTACGGTCCATCGACGTGGGCGGCGCGGCGGCGCTGGCGGTCACCGCCCAGCACCTGGGCACCGGCCGTATCGTGGTGGACCGTCCGCCGCCGGAACTGCCGCGCATCCTGGGCCTGTTCTGGCCCGGCCTGACGACGATCGAGGTGGCGGGGCGATGAGGACGGCCGGCGGAGGTGAACCCTTCGCGCACCCCGCCCTGTTCTACCGGGGCGACGAGCAGTACACGGCCGGCACGGTCCCGTTCCTCGCGGAAGGGCTGGCCGCCGGCGAGGCCGTCGCGGTCGCGGTCCCCGGCCCCCGGCTCGCACTGATCGAGTCGGCGCTGGGAGCGGACGCCGCCGGAGTCGAGTTCCTCGACATGACCCGGGCCGGCCGCAACCCGGGGCGGATCATCCCCGGTGTGCTGCGGGCCTTCGCCGACGCCCATCCGGCCGAGCGCGTGAGGATCATCGGGGAACCGATCTGGGCCGGCCGTTCGGCCGCCGAGTATCCGGCGTGCGTCCAGCACGAGGCCCTCATCAACGCGGCCTTCCAGGGCCGGGAGGCGACGATCCTGTGCCCCTACGACGCGGACGGCCTGGCGCCGGAGGTGCTCGCCGACGCCCATGCCACGCACCCCGTCGTCATCGACACCGGCGTCGAGCGGGCCAGCGACGCCTACGATCCCGGGCACGTCGTCGCCCGCTACAACCAGCCCCTCGCGCACCCGCCCGGAGCCGCGTCCCTGCCGTTCGACGCGCAGGCGCTGCCGGGCGCCCGCGCGTTCGCGGTGCGGGAGGCCGGGCGGCTCGGGATCGCCGGGGACCGGGTGCAGGACCTGACGCTGGCGGTCGCGGAACTGACCACCAACAGCGTGGTGCACGGCGGTGGTTCGGGCACGCTGCGGATCTGGGCCGAGGGCGGGCAGATCGTCTGCGAGGTCCACGACCGGGGCCGGCTGACCGACCCGCTGGCCGGCCGTCGGCCACCGGCCCGCGACCAGCTGGGCGGACGCGGGCTGCTGCTCGTCCACTACGTCACCGACCTCGTACGCCTCCACACGGCCGAGGACGGCACCACGGTCCGCTTCTACCTTCCCCTCTGACCACCCCACGGCCCGGGCCCCCGGCCCGCACCGCCCGTGCTCCGGGGCCGTCAGATCGCGGCGCGGACGGCCTCCTCGAAGCCCACGACATGGCCGCGCGCGAGATGGGCCGCCTTGTCGGCGTCGCCCGCGACGATCGCCTCGATCAGCGGACCGTGCTCCCCGACGTGCCCGGCCATGTCGGGGAGCCGGTCCACGAACAGACACCAGATGCGGGTGGCGAGGTTGTCGTGGCGGACCAGGGTGTCCTCCAGGTACGGGTTGTGCGTGGCGGCGTACACGGCGCGGTGCACCTGGAGGTCCAGCTGCATGAGTCCGGTGGCGTCCTCGTGCAGGGAGCCCGCGCCGTCCAGCCGCCGTCGCAGGGCCGCCAGAGCCGCACGGTCCGTGGCCGTGGCCCGTCGCGCGGCCTGGGCGGCGGCCAGGGGCTCCAGCTCCTGGCGGACCTCCGAGATATGGGCGAGGTCGGTGATGTGGACATCGGTGGCGAAGGTGCCGCGCCGGGGGTAGGTGGCCACGAGGCGCTCGTACTGGAGCCGCTTGAGCGCCTCGCGCACGGGGGTGCGTCCGACGCCGAGGGACTGACCCAGCTGCTCCTCGTTGATCGGCGCGCCCGGCCGGATCTCCAGCATGACGAGCCGGTCGCGGATGACGTGGTAGGCCCGCTCGGCGAGGGACGGCTCCGCACCCTCGCGCTCTGTCGCCGGCTGCTGCATTCAACGCCCCCTTGACCTGTCCCGCAAGCTCCCATACCTTACCGCACAGGTTGATATATCAGTGGTTCATTAGTCGGCTCTCAGAATGGTGTGCAGATGGCAACCACCCCGTCCACCACCACGGTCGCCCCCACCCTGTCCCTCCCGCTCGGCACGCTCGACCCGGAGATCGCCACCGCGGTCGACGCCGAACTGCGCCGCCAGCAGTCCACGCTCGAAATGATCGCCTCGGAGAACTTCGCCCCGGCCGCGGTCATGGAGGCCCAGGGCTCGGTCCTGACCAACAAGTACGCCGAGGGCTACCCCGGCCGCCGCTACTACGGCGGCTGCGAGCACGTCGACGTCACCGAGCAGATCGCCATCGACCGGGTGAAGGAGCTCTTCGGCGCCGAGGCCGCGAACGTCCAGCCGCACTCGGGCGCCCAGGCCAACGCCGCCGCCATGTTCGCGCTGCTGGACCCCGGTGACACGATCCTCGGCCTCGACCTCGCGCACGGCGGCCATCTGACCCACGGCATGCGCATCAACTACTCCGGCAAGCTCTACAACGTCCTGCCGTACCACGTGCACGAGTCCGACATGCGCGTCGACATGGACGAGGTCGAGCAGCTGGCCCTCGCCCACCGGCCGAAGATGATCGTCGCGGGCTGGTCCGCCTACCCCCGGCGGCTGGACTTCGCCGAGTTCCGGCGGATCGCCGACGCGGTCGGCGCCTACCTGATGGTGGACATGGCGCACTTCACCGGGCTGGTGGCCGCAGGCCTCCACCCGAACCCCGTGCCCTACGCCGACGTCGTCACGACCACCACCCACAAGACCCTCGGCGGCCCGCGCGGCGGCGTGATCCTCAGCCGCGCCGCCCTCGCCAAGAAGATCAACTCGGCGGTCTTCCCCGGCCAGCAGGGCGGCCCGCTGGAGCATGTCATCGCGGCCAAGGCGGTGGCCTTCAAGGTGGCGGCGAGCCCCGACTTCAAGGAGCGCCAGCAGCGCACCCTCAACGGCGCCCGCATCCTCGCCGGACGGCTGCTGGCCGACGACGTCGCCGAGGCCGGGATCACCGTGCTGACCGGCGGCACCGAGGTCCATCTGGTCCTCGTCGACCTGAGGAGGTCGGCGCTCGACGGGAAGCAGGCCGAGGACCGGCTGCACCGCGTCGGCATCACCGTCAACCGCAACGCGGTGCCGTTCGACCCGCGCCCGCCGATGATCTCCTCGGGCCTCAGGATCGGTACGCCCGCGCTGGCCACCCGGGGCTTCGGCGAGACGGAGTTCCGGGAGGTCGCCGACATCATCGCCCAGGCGCTGAAGGAGGAGGTACTCGGCGACGAGCGCGCGGGCCTGCTGCGCGACCGGGTCGAGAAGCTCGCCTCCGCCTTCCCGCTCTACCCGCACCTGCCTCACCCGTCCGACCTGTCCGACCCGTCCCACGCGAACGGAGACGCTGCATGACCAGCACGGCGCTGCCGGAGCACCCGGACTGGCTCTGGCGCAACCCCGAGCCGCGCTCCTCCTACGACGTCGTCATCGTCGGCGCGGGCGGCCACGGCCTGGCCACCGCCTACTACCTCGCCAAGAACCACGGCATCACCAACGTCGCCGTGCTGGAGAAGGGCTGGCTCGCGGGCGGCAACATGGCCCGCAACACCACGATCATCCGCTCCAACTACCTCTGGGACGAGAGCGCGGCGATCTACGAGTACGCGCTCAAGCTGTGGGAGCGGCTGCCCGAGGAGCTGGACTACGACTTCCTGTTCAGCCAGCGCGGTGTCCTCAACCTCGCGCACACCCTCCAGGACGTCCGCGAGGGCGTACGCCGGGTCAACGCCAACAAGCTCAACGGCGTCGACGCCGAGTGGCTGGAGCCGGACGAGATCGCCAAGGTCTGCCCCATCCTCAACCTGTCGTCCCGCACCCGGTATCCGGTGCTCGGCGGCACCTTCCAGCCGCGCGCCGGCATCGCCAAGCACGACCACGTCGCCTGGGCGCTGGCCCGCCGCGCCGACGAGATGGGCGTGGACCTGATCCAGGGCTGCGAGGTCACCGGCTTCCTCAAGGACGGCGACCGGGTCGTGGGCGTCGACACCAACCGGGGCCGCATCCACGCCGGCCGCGTCGGTCTCGCCGCCGCCGGGCACAGCAGCGTGCTGGCCGAGCGGGCGGGCGTACGGCTGCCGGTGCAGTCGCATCCGCTGCAGGCGCTGGTCTCCGAACTGCACGAACCGGTGCACCCCACGGTCGTCATGTCGAACCATGTGCACGTCTACGTCTCGCAGGCCCACAAGGGCGAACTGGTCATGGGCGCGGGCGTGGACGCGTACAACGGCTACGGCCAGCGCGGCTCGTTCCATGTCATCGAGCAGCAGATGGCCGCCGCCGTGGAGCTGTTCCCCGTCTTCGCCCGCGCCCATGTGCTGCGGACCTGGGGCGGCATCGTCGACGTCAGCCCGGACGCCTCCCCGATCATCGGCACCACCCCTGTCGCGAACCTGTACGTCAACTGCGGCTGGGGGACCGGCGGTTTCAAGGCGACCCCGGCCGCCGGCTGGGCCTTCGCCCACACCATCGCCACCGGCGCACCGCACCCGCTGAACGCCCCCTTCGCGCTCGAACGCTTCGCGACGGGCGCGCTGATCGACGAACACGGCGCCGCGGCCGTGGCCCACTGACGGACGAGGAGAACACCGTGCTGCTGATCACCTGCCCATGGTGCGGGCCGCGGAACGAGACCGAGTACCACTACGGCGGCCAGGCCCACGTCCCCTACCCCGAGAACCCCGCCGACCTCACCGACGAGCAGTGGGCCGAGTACGTCTTCTACCGCGACAACCCCAAGGGCCCCTTCGCCGAGCGGTGGATGCACGGCACCGGCTGCCGCCGCTGGTTCAACGTGCTGCGCGACACCGTCAGTTACGAGGTCCTGTCCACCTACCGGCTCGACGAGCCCCGCCCCGCACTGCCCCAGGCCGGAGGGAACCGATGACCGACCAGCACTTCCGGCTCCGGCAGGGCGGTCGCGTCGACCGCGGCACCGTGCTGCGGTTCACCGTCGACGGACGGGAACTGACCGGCCACCCCGGCGACACCGTCGCCTCGGCGATGCTCGCCAACGGCGTCGTCGAGGTCGCCCCGTCGCTCTACCGGGGCCGACCGCGCGGTATCGTCGCCGCCGGTGTCGAGGAGCCCAACGCCCTGCTGCAGATCGACGGTCCGTGCTCGGAGGGCATGCTCCCGGCCACCACCGTCGAGCTGTACGACGGTCTGTCCGCCACCACGGTCTCCGGGATGGGCCGCCTCGACGCGACCCCCGACCCCGCCGTCTACGACAAGAAGTACGTCCACACCGACGTCCTCGTCGTCGGCGCCGGACCCGCCGGACTCGCCGCGGCGGCCGCCGCCGCGGGCTCCGGCGCCCGGGTGATCCTCGTCGACGACCAGCCCGAGCCCGGCGGATCACTGCTCTCCGGACGCACCGAGCGGGTCGGCGGCCAGAGCGCCCTGGAATGGGTCGCCGAGGTGCGCGCGGCCCTCGACGCCGCCCCCGAGGTCGTGGTCCTGCCCCGCACCACCGCGTTCGGCTCGTACGACGACAACTACCTGCTGGCCCTCCAGCGGCGCACCGACCATCTCGGCGCCGACGCCCCCGAGGCGTCCTCGGGTGTCTCGCGCCAGCGGCTGTGGCACATCCGCGCCCGCCAGGTGGTCCTGGCCACCGGCGCGCACGAACGCCCGCTGGTCTTCGCCGGCAACGACCGCCCCGGCGTGCTGCTCGCCGCCGCCGTGCGCTCCTACCTCAACCGGTACGCCGTGGCCCCCGGCTCACGCGCCGTGGTGAGCACCACCAACGACAGCGCCTACGACACCGTCGCCGACCTCCACGCCGCCGGCATCGACATCGCCGCCGTCGTGGACGCCCGCCCCGAACTGTCCCACCGCGCCGCCGAGACCGCCGTGGCGACCGGGGTACGGGTGCTGACGGGCAGCACGGTCGTCGGCACGGACGGGGACGGCCGACTCACCGGAGTCACCGTCCGGGCTCTCGACGGGCACGGCGAACTGGGCGGCGAACCGCAGTCGTTCGCCTGCGACCTGCTCGCCGTCTCGGGCGGCTGGAGCCCGGTGGTGCATCTGCACAGCCAGCGCCAGGGCAAGCTCCGCTGGGACTCCGGGCTCGTGGCGTTCGTCCCCGACGGCACCGTACGGGACCAGCTGGTCGTGGGCGCGGCGCGCGGGACGTACGGCCTCGACGGCTGCCTCGGCGAGGGCGCGCACGCCGGTGCGCGGGCCGCCACGGACGCCGGGTTCCCGGTGCCGGTGCCCACGCTCGCGCCCCAGGAGACACCGGCCGAGGAGACCCGGCCCGAGGCGCGAGCCCTGTGGCTGGTGCCCGGCGCCGACGGCGAACCCGGCGGCTGGGACACCCACTTCGTCGACCTGCAGCGCGATGTCACCGTCGCCGACGTGTGGCGCTCGACCGGCGCGGGCATGCGCGGCGTCGAGCACGTCAAGCGCTACACCTCGCTCGGCACCGCCAACGACCAGGGCAAGACCTCCGGTGTCAACGCGATCGGGGTGATCGCCGAGGCCCTCGGCGCGGGCGCCTCCCCGGGCGAGATCGGCACCACGGCCTACCGGGCGCCCTACACCCCGGTGGCCTTCACCGCCCTCGCCGGGCGGGAACGCGGCGACCTGTTCGACCCCGAGCGGACCACCTCCATCCACGGCTGGCATGTCGCCCAGGGCGCCGAGTTCGAGGACGTCGGGCAGTGGAAGCGGCCCTGGTACTACCCCCGGGCCGGTGAGGACATGGACACCGCCGTGGCCCGCGAGTGCCGCGCGGCCCGCGAGGGGGTGGCGTTCATGGACGCCTCCACCCTCGGCAAGATCGAGATCTGGGGCGCGGACGCCGGCGAGTTCCTCAACCGGATCTACACCAACGCCTTCAAGAAGCTCAAGCCGGGACTCGCCCGCTACGGCGTCATGTGCAAGCCCGACGGCATGATCTTCGACGACGGTGTGACCCTGCGCCTCGACGACAACCGCTACTTCATGACCACCACGACCGGCGGCGCCGCGAACGTCCTGGACTGGCTGGAGGAGTGGCTGCAGACCGAGTGGCCCGAACTCGACGTCCACTGCACCTCGGTCACCGAGCAGTGGGCGACGATCGCGGTCGTCGGCCCGCAGTCGCGCGAGGTGGTGGCCCATCTGGCACCGGACGTCGACCTGTCCAACGACGCCTTCCCGTTCATGTCCTTCCGCGAGACCACCCTCGCCTCCGGCATCCCCGCCCGGATCTGCCGTATCTCCTTCTCCGGCGAACTCGCCTACGAGATCAACGTCTCGGCGTGGTACGGCCTGGCGGTCTGGGAGGAGGTGTACGCGATCGGCCGGCCGTACGACATCACCCCGTACGGCACCGAGACCATGCACGTCCTGCGGGCCGAGAAGGGGTACATCATCGTCGGGCAGGACACCGACGGCACCGTCACCCCGCAGGACGCGGGCATGTCCTGGGTGGTGTCGAAGCAGAAGGAGTTCATCGGGAAGCGGTCCTTCGCCCGCGCCGACACCTCCCGCACCGACCGCAAGCAACTGGTCGGCCTGCTGCCGGCCGACCGCACGACCCGGCTGCCGGAAGGCACCCAACTCGTAGCAACGGACGTCTCGTTGGAGACCGTCCCGGTTCCGATGCTCGGCCACGTCACCTCCAGCTACCACAGCCCGGCCCTCGGCCGCCCCTTCGCCCTCGCCCTCGTCGCCGACGGGCGGGCCAGGATCGGCGAGACCCTCCTCGCCCCGGTGGGCGACAGCCTGGTGCCGGTCGAGGTGGCCGACTTCGTCCTCTACGACCCCGAAGGGACCAAGCGAGATGGCTGAGCCGACGATCGAGGCGGGTGCGGGCATGGGCACGGACATGGGCGCGGTATCCGGGCCGGTGGCGCTGCGCAACAGCCCGCTGGCCCACCTGGAGGAGCGGATGCGCTCCGCCACCGTGGACGGCGCCCGAGGGGTCGAGCTGACCGAGTGGCCGTGCCTCGGCATGGTGAACCTGCGGGTCGACCCCGAGTCCGAGGCGGCCGACCGGATCGCGAAGACCCTGGGGGTGCCGCTCCCGGCGCGCTGCGGGCAGACCTCCACTTCGGGCAGCCGTACGGTTGTGTGGCTCGGCCCCGACGAATGGCTCGTGCTCTCCCACACCGAAGCGGGCACGGTGGCCGCCGAGTTGCGGGAGGCGCTCGCGGACACCCCGGGCTCGGTCGTCGACGTCTCGGCCAACCGCACCACCCTGGAGCTGACCGGTCCGGCCGCCCGCGAGGTCCTGGAGAAGGGCTGCCCGCTCGACCTCCACCCCCGTGCCTTCGCCCCGGGCCAGGCGGTCTCGACCACGGTCGGCCCCGTCGCCGTACTCCTCTGGCAGGTCGACGACACCCCGACGTACCGTCTCTTCCCCCGGTCCTCCTTCGCGGACTACCTGGCCCGCTGGCTCATCGACGCGATGAGCGAGTACGGCGGCGCCGAGGTCCCCTGACGGACGGTCGGCCGGACAGGCGGACGGTGTGGACGATGCCCCCGCGACTGGCATGATCGGCCGCACAGTTCGAAGGCCCGGGGCGCGAGCTGCCGCCAGGCCGGCCGGCGCCCCGGGACAGGATGCGGCTATGAGGTGGCTATGGGGCGGTTGAGGGAACGCGGGCGGCGGGCGGCCGGACTCGCGGCGGTCGCGGGCGCGATGGCGGTGGCGCTGAGCGCCTGCGGTCAGAGCGCCTCCGCCGAGAAGGGCCCCGAGAGCCGTGAGGAGAAGTACAAGCGGGTCATCGAGGACCCCCGCCCGAGTCCCGCCGACGTCATCGAGATGGCCGGCGCGCCGACCGGCGTGTCCCGCGCGGACGACGGCTCGCTCCTGCTGACGTACGACGCCGGCAATGTCGAGGACGACGAGGGGCCCGCAGCCCGCGCCTGGCGCATCCTCGGCCCCGACGGCCGCACGGTCGCCGAGCACGCGGAACACGCGAACGCGGAGGACGTACGGGCCGCGTACAAGGGGGTGCCCGGGGGCTTCGTCGGTGTGCCGCCGGAGGAGGGGACCGGACTCGACGTGCGCGGCAAGCGGCACACGGTCGCCATCGCCGAGACCCCGGCGCGTGTCCGGGCCGGCGACATCCTGCTCTCCGACCGCGAACCGGCCCTCGTCTACCGCCCCGCCACGCGCACCCTCGCGCCCCCGGCCGACATCGCCGAGGACGTGGTCGGCCTCGCCGTCGACGAACGGGGCACGGTCTGGAGCCTGGAGCAGCCCCTCACCGACGAGCCCAACCGTGTCGTCTGGCGGCGCGACGGGCGCACCCTCGGGTCCAGGACCGTCCCGAAGACGTACTCGGGCGACGGTCTCACCGCCCGGGAGGGCACCGCAGCCCTGTCCCTCAGCACGGACGACGGCGTGCGCGGTCTGCTGGTGACGACGGACGACGGTGAGTCCTGGCGCACGGTCGTGGACGGCGGCATTCCCTGGGAGAGTCTGAACCGTGGCGCCGACCTGCTGATCCTGGAGGTGTTCACGGACGGGCGGCTCCTCGTCGGAGAGGAGGGAGGCCGCTACTGGCTCGCCGACGACCCCACCAACCAGACCTTCCACGAGTTCGAGACACCGGCGACCTTCACGTCGTTCACCGTCGAAGGCACCACGCTCTACGGCATCGCCGACGCGACGACATCGACGTACGACCTCGTGAAGGGCGAAGGGCTGTGGATCTCCGAGGACGGCGGCCAGACGTGGGAACGCCACGAGTGACGCGGCGAGAGCCGTCCGCCGGGGCGGCTACGCCCGGTCCAGGCCCGCGAGTTCCAGCGCTCGGGTCATCGCGGGCCGGTCCGGCTCTCGCCCGTCGAGCCCGTCGGGTCCGCTGAGCAGGGACAACAGGAGGGCCGACGGCAGCCGGTGGGCCTCGGCACGGCCGAGCAGGGTTTCGGCGTCGTGGGTCGTCATGGCGCCGTGGTCCTCGTCGGCGACGGTCCTCAGCACGTCCTTCCTGTCGACGAAGCGGCTCATTCCGCAGTCGAGTCCGTCGTCGTCCAGGGACGCCGGGTACGGGGCCCTGGCCCAGATGCCGTTCTCGTACCAGTAGACGCAGCCCAGTTCATCGCCGCCCAGCAGGTCCCGCAGCCGCTCGTGGGGAAGCCAGTCGGGGGCGCCCGCGAGCATGTCGACCGGCGGGTTGTGCCACTTGACGCCGCTCGACTCGTCCTCGCCGAAGAGCACGTACCGGCCCTCGCCCCGCCGTGCGAAGCCCCACCAGGTACTGCCGGAGTCGTCCAGATGGAGCCCCTGGTCGTCCACCCAGGTTCCCGTGCGGTGACGGCCCACCCGCTCGGCCGCCGTGGTGGCCTCCAGTACGGCGACGAGCGCCCAGCGCGCCCACAGCACCTCCGCCGGCGGCAGGTCCCCGGGCAGTCCGGGTCGGTTGATGGTCATTGCTTGCCCTCCGGGCTCCACGCCGATCATGATCGACGCAACACTCTCACGGACGCGTCGGCACGTGGGCGGAATGTGCGGCATGACCACCGACGCGAGCCCGCGCCTGCGTCTGTCTCTGTTCCGGCGCGGTACGGGCCGCCGTCTCGGCCGCGGTGAGTCCGAAGACGAGGGCCGACGCGATGCCGCCGGCGTACGCCCGGTGCCAGAGGCCGCCGGTGTCCGAGCCGGCCGCGAGGAGTCCCGCGACGGGGTGTCCGTCCTCGGCCAGGACACGCGCCCGGTCGTCTACGAGCACCCCGTGGAACGGGAAGGTGAGGGCGGGCACCGCCTCGATCACGTAGTAGGGCGGCTGGTCGAGCGGCGCCCGGTCCAGCTGCCGGCCCGGGGTCGGGGCCCGGCCCGCCGCCGCCTTCGCGTTGAACTCGGCGACCGCCGCGCGGACGGCCGGTCCGTCGTAGCCCCACTCCTCGGGAAGATGGTCGAACTCGTCGAGGCTCTCCGCGAAGCCGGTCCGTCCGCCCCGCCGGGTGGCCAGCGCGAACTTGTCGACGGCGACCGCGCCCTCCACGTACGCCCCCACGACCCAGTCGCGGAAGACCCGGGAGTCGGCGACGAGGAGCCCTCGGCTCTCGGGCTGTTCCAGCAGTGCCATCGTCGTGAGATGGTCGCCCAGCGTCTCGTCGGTGAACCGCTCACCGCGCAGGTTCAGCAGCAGCGCGTGCTCGCTGTAGTAGAGCGAGAGGTCGACGAAGTCGGAGGGGTCAGCGAACGGGACGCCGCTCGGCACGAGATGCCCGTAGAAGCCGGCCCCGGTGTGCCCGGACGCCGCTCCGGCGGAGGCCGCCAGACGGTATCCGGCGCCGCGGCTGTACGGGTTGGAGCGCAGCAGCATACGGCCGGCGTGGGGATGGACGAACTTGTCGCGGAGTTCCGCGTCGCCCTGGAAGCCGCCGGTCGCCAGCAGTGTCGAGGCGGCGCGTACGGTACGTCGTGTCCCGTCACCGGTGACCAACTCCGCCCCGGTCACGGCCCCGTTCTCGATCAGGAGCCGCTCGGTGTCGGTGTGCGTCAGGACCTCGCCCCCCGCCGCGACGACGATACGGCGGCATGTGTCCACGTAGTGGTTGGTGTCGAACTGATGCCCACGGCCGAAGCCGAGGACGGGCTGAGCGTCCTTGACGTCGACCCCCGTGCTCCTGATCCAGGAGACGCCGTCCGCGAAGCGGTCCACGAGAGCGCGCTTGAGCGAGGTCTCGCCGCGGGGGTTGTGCCGCTCCATGACCTCGTGGCTCGGGGCGGTCCAGGCGTAGCCGGCGTACCGTGCCGATCCCCCGACGTCGTCGGCGATCTCGGTGACCACGACGGACAGCCCCTCCCACGCGGCTCGCGCGCCCGCGGTCAGCCCCGCCATCCCCGCTCCGACGACGAGCAGATCGACCGCCTCTTGATTCGGCATCCGCGTCCGGCTCCTTCCTCATACCTGAGGTGACTTCATCTTGTGCTCAGAAGTCGTCGCGAGGTCGCGTCGCGCTCGCCATGGGCCTACCAGGTTGCCGGATGGCGAGGAGGAGCGCCACCCTCGGGCGGGAATCGCTCTAGTGAAGTGAATTCACTTATGTAGATCTCCGGAGACTTCGTCACTGGCGGTTGATCGCCCGGGTGACTCCGGCGGCGGTGGTCGTGGCCAGGATCCAGCCGGCGGCGGTGAGGGCGTGGGCGAGCCATTGGGCGGGGCCGCGTGGGGCGAAGGCGAGGTCCTGGCCGAAGGCGGGGATCGGGATGAGGAGGTCGAGGGTGTAGACGAAGGCGTTGAACGGCGGCGCCTTCGCCGCTTCGAGAGGCGCCGGAGGGTGGGCCGCGAAGAAGAGCGCGCCGCAGGCGAGCATCGCCGCGAGCCACAGGCCGGCACGGAGCGGCCGGTAGCCGTAGCCGACGGTCGCGTCCTGGACGTAGCCCCAGACACGGGTGTACGGGGGGAGCGAGGCACGGTGATGGCGCTGTTTGGCGAGCAGTACCGTACGGGCCTCGTCCTCGTGCCCCAGCCGTCGGTAGGTGGCCGCGAGCTGCTCGTACGGCTGGGGCAGGTAGGTGTCGGCGCCGCGCCGGAGCCAGTCCAGCCGCTCGGCGGCCGGCAGGGACGTGGCGAGGGCGTCGTAGGTGGTGTCGGCCAGCCGGAGGGCGGCGGGCCAGGTCTCGGGGGCGTCGTACAGGGTGCCCAGCCGGGCGCCGCCCGCGTCGACGGTGCCGTCGATCGGTTGCCGGGTGCGCAGATCGGTCTCCCGGGCCTGGGCCAGCCGCAGGGACAGGGCGGTGCCGCCGGGGTTCGTCAGCGTGGTGTCGTGGAAGCTGAGCCGTGTGCCGACGCTGCTGCCGTCGAGGGTGATGCCGCCGTCGACGTGGAGCCCCCGGCCGAGATCGAAGTTGCGGGCCACGGTCACGTCCACCGCCTCCAGCGCGACGTCGCCGGGGTTGCTCAGCCGGGCCCCGCAGAAGCCGATCGCCGCCCCGACCGTGGCACCGGAGAGGATGATCCGGCCCTCGGAGCTGAAGCCCGGGTGGAAGGTGAGGTCCTCGGTGACCTGGACGTGGTAGGCGTCCAGGGCGTGGCCGCCGGGATGGTGCAGGGCGGCGCCCTCCAGATCGAACTCGCCGGCGATGGTGGCGCCCGAGCAGCGGAACGTGCCCCGGACGGTCAGGCCGGTGCACAGCACGTCCCCGCCCGCGACGAGGTGGACGGCGGAGATCGCCTCGGTCCCGGGCGCGGTGATCACGGTGTGGCGGAGATCCAGATCGCTGTGGATCTGGGCACGGGTGAGGACGAGGGGCCCGGTCAGCCGGCAGTGGGAGAGGACCAGCCGGCCGTCGATCTGGGCCGTGTCGGCCGCGAGACCCGGGAGGGAACATCCGGTGAGGGCCAACTCCCGGACTCTGGCGCCCCGGAGCGACGGTGCCTCGTCGAAGCTGCACGCGTCCAGGGCGACCGGTACGGGGATCTCGGCGAAGCCCAGATCCAGCCTGCCGGTGATACGCGCGCCCGTCAGCCGCAGTGCCGGGCGGTCACCGGGGGCGGGTTCGGCGCCGGCGCCCAGCAGCAGCGCCGCGACGACCTCGGCCCGTACGGCGGTGTCCTCCGCCCGTGGGCCGTGGCGGACGTCGACAGTGCCTCCCCGGGCGAAGGAGTGCCACAACTGACGTTCACCGGCGTTGAGTTCGTCGACACGCATGATCGACGATCATCCAGGCCCCGGCCCACGCGGAACAAGTCCTCGGGACGGGATCCTGCGCGGCCCCACCCCGCTGGTGGCCCCAAGTGGCTCGGGCCACCAGCATCGTGCCGCGGTGCGGTCGCGGAACGTCAGTCGTTCGCGCAGATGTTGCCGAACGTCGGGTTCAGCACCCCGATCACCTTCACCGAGTTGCCGCACACGTTGACCGGGATGTGCACCGGCACCTGGACGGCGTTGCCCGAGGCGACACCCGGCGAGCCCAGCGCCTCACCCCGGGCACCCGCGTCGGCCGCCGCCGCTCCGGCACCGGCGAGCACGAACCCCGCCACTCCCAGGGTCACCGTCACCGACTTCGCCACACGAGACACGCTTTCTCCTCTCATAGGCCTGCTGAGCAGCCATTGCGATGACCACACAGCAAGATCATCCAATCGCCCACTCAACGACCCACCCGGGGGCGGGACACGGCCTGCGGCAACCCGGTGTCCCCCGGACCCAGACGAGCTGCCCCGACGAGCTGCCCCGACGACTTAGCGCTCCGGGTCGCCGGGCCCGGTTCCCGCGTCGGGAGCCGCTCCCGAGCCCGTCCCTGTCCCCGTCCCCGTGTCCGCGCCCGCGTCCGTGGTCTCCGCGCTCTGGGGCCCGCCCTCGGCCGCGGGACGCGTGGCCTTGGTGCCGCCCTTCCAGCGCTCCAGTGTCCGGGTGAACTGCTGGAACGCGGACGTCACCGTCGTCGCCGGTGTCCCGGGCTGCTGCGGCGCGGGCACGACGGGCGCGGCCTCGGCGGACTCGCGGTAGGCGGCGAGTGCCTCGTGGGCGCGCTCGGTCGCCTCCCGGTACAGGTCCCGGGACTTCGTCATCGCCTCCAGCGCCTCGGCGTACGCGGCCACCCGCTTGCGTTCGCGGACGAGTTCCTCCTCGAGGGTGAGGAGATCCCAGTCGTCCCGGAGCGCGGTGAGGGCCTCGTCGGCGCCGTCCGGCAGCGGTCGCGGCAGCGCGGCGAACCGGGTGACCGCCCGGACCAGGTCGGTCGGCTCCGAACCGTCCAGGAACACCGACCGTACGGTGAAGTCGTCCGCGTCGTGGCCGGCCGGGCCCGGAAGGCCGGGCAGCACCACGGCGCCGCCGCGTGGCACCTCCGTGTCGAAGTCCCGCAGCGCCCAGTTCACGACCCGCAACTGATGCGGGGCGGCCCGGTGTTCCACGACACGATGACGCAGACCCGGCGACAGCCAGCGCGCGAGGGGCAGCCGGCCGCGCTCGTCCGTCGTCATGGCCTCGTGGACGACGACATGGACACACCATCCGTCGCGCCCGGAGTCCCTGAGCAGACGCCGTACGTCCTTGTCGTCCTCGGGCAGGGCGTTGATCCGGCTCAGCGACAGACCGGTGGCGGCGTCGTGGTCCCAGTCGCCGTACTCCGGCCAGAACCGGGTGACGGGGGAGGGCCAGGACGGATCCCACGGCTGCTCCGCCTCCGCGAGCAGGGTCCACTCCCGGCCGCCGCCGAGGTCGGGCGCGAGGGTCAGGCGCGCGCGTACGGTCACCTCGCCGGGCATCCGCCAGCGGGCCTCGAAGACCCGCTCCGGTGCGTCGCCCCCGGCGGCGGGCGCCTCCCGGAAGTCGTCGATGACCTGGCTGTCCTTGAGCTGTCGCAGCGTGCGACGGAGTACGTCTTCGGCGTCGGGCCCCACGTGGCGGCCGCGAGCCGGCCACACCGTCGGGGGAGTCACGGGACGGGCTGTGCGGGAGGTCGGCATAAGTCCATCGGGAAGCAGGGACACGTGCACCCACCAGTATCCCCGCCACGGCCCGGCCCGGACCAACCGGGGTCCCGCCGGCCGGGTCCGGGGCCCGCGGCGCCGCCGGCCGGCCCGGGTGTGGACACATTGGCAAGGGAGCCCGCGACGGAGTGACAACACGGCGGGCGACACGCGGGCCATACTCGAACGCGGATGCCGGGACCCGCACTTCACGGTGTCCCGCCGTACGTCACTTGGAGACACATGAACGGGACACCCGCGAACGACCGCGGCCTCAGCCGGCGGCGGCTGCTCGGGACGGGCGGTGGTATCGCGGCGGCGGCCCTGTTCGGCGGCGCGGCCACCCTGCTCGGTGCCGGTCCCGCGTACGCCGTCGTGGGCGACTCACCGCGGTTCAGGCTGGACGGCGCCGGCGGCAACCCGGTGTGGAAGAAGTCCCTGCACGCCAACTGGGTCATGCAGTCGTTCGCGTACGACAACGTCAACCAGCACATCTACTTCGCCCAGACCAACTCGGCGAACACGGACCCCGACCGGGTCGGAGATCTGTGGATCACCAAGACGGACACCTCCGGCAACGAACTCGGCGCGATGGCGCTGCACAACTTCGGCCATGGCGTCCAGATCGGGGTGGAGCCCTACCAGGGCGCCGTCCACCTGTGGACCGAGTGGCAGAGCAGCGGCTCCGGATTCGGTACCAGGGTCGGCCGGTTCAGGTTCGTCGACGGGGCCACGCTGGAGAAGAACGACAGCGCGATCCAGGACCGTACGCCGGTGATCGCCGACACCATGGTCAATCCGCAGCCCGCGATCGACCCGTCGACCGACCGGCTGTGGGTGCGCTACAAGGTCGCCGCGGACATGCCCCGCATCGTCGGCTTCACCATGAGCGACGCCCGCGCGGGACGGCTGACCGAGAGCCCGGACAAGCGGCTCGCCGAGCGGGCCCTGCCCTCCCGGGGCGACTGGGGAACCGCCAACCCCTTCCAGGGCTTCGCCGTGTACGGCCGCTACGCCTATCTGCTGGAGGGCGCGGCGAACGGCCCGTCGTACCTCACGGTCATCGACCTCAACAGCAGCGGACAGTCCACCGTCGTCGACCGCTGGGAGACGACGGCCGGTCAGTCGCTGCCCGGCCGTGAACCGCAGGGCATGGCGATCTGGCAGGTGTCCGGCGCCGCACGCCTGGCCTTCGGCTTCCACTCCAACACCGGGGGCGTCCGGCAGTCCAGCGTCTTCTACAAGAGCCAGTTCGAGAGTTGATCACTTCATGACACAAGGACCAGCGCCTCGCCCCCTGTCCGAGGAGGCCCTCTCCGGCCTCCTCGGCAGACAGCGGTTCGGCACGCTCGCCACCGTCAAACGCGACGGCCATCCCCATCTGACCACCATGTTGTACGACTGGGACCCCGAAGCGCGGGTCGTACGGTTCTCGACGACCGCCGACCGCGTCAAGGTCACGCACCTGCGACGCAACCCGCGAGCGGCGCTGCATGTGCAGGGCGGCGACGTGTGGTCGTTCGCCGTCGCCCAGGGCGAGGCCGAGGTCACCGCGGCCACCAGGACCCCCGGCGACGCGGTCGGGCGTGAACTGCTCGGGATGATCCCGCGGGAGGCCGCACCCGAGGACGAGGACGCCTTCCTGCGGCAGTTGGTCGACGAACGCCGGGTGGTCATCCGGCTGAAGGTGGACCGGCTCTACGGAACGGCCCTCGACATCGACGGCTAGAACCCTGGGCCCCGGCGGGGCCCGCCGCTGCACTACGTCGCCGGCCCCTCGATCGCGCTGTCCAGGTGGGCGATGACGGCGGGTACGTCGTCGCTCTCGGTGGACCGGATCAGTTGCAGGGCCGGGCGGACGAGACCGCTCGGCCGGGCGATCAGCCGGGCGAGGACGGCGGACCGGACGTCGAGCCGCTCGATGGTGTCCTCGCGCTCCTCCTCGGTCTGCCCGGCCAGCAGGACGGCGTTGTGCCAGGCCTCCGCGCGGGACTGGCGGATGCTGAAGTCGAGGAGCCGCTCGTCGGTGCGGGCGCCGACCCGGTCCAGCAGCGACAGCAGTGGCGACACGGCGCCGACCGAGTCCTGCACCGTCAGCGACACCCGGGCGAGGATGTCGTTGATCAGCAGGAAGTCGCGCCGCAGCGCCCGGATGTCCTCACCCGGGCTGGTCCGCGCGGCGGCGACGGCCAGATCGAGGTTGATGTGGGCGTTCACGCCGAGCACCAGGTGCTGGACGATGACGGTGTCGGCGTCGTCCAGCAGCCCGAACGCCTCACGCCAGCAGCGCGGCCCGCCCCGGTCACGGCGCCAGGCGTCGTACGCCTCGAAGTAGCGGTTGCCGAAGTGTGTGTCGAACCGGTCCATCCGTGCGCCGTCGTCGAACAGCCCCTGATGGATGGCCGTACGGACCTCGACGGTCACCTGCCGGTACAGTGCCGCGAAGTACCCGATCCGGTCACCGTCACGGACCGCCTCCCGCACGACCCGGGCCAGCCCGTCCACGACGTCGTCGATGTTCTCTGCCGCCACACCCAACTCCCTTGTCCGGGGCCCATGGTGGACCCGAAACCGGATTGCCGCACGTGCTGCCGATCACAGCCTCGTTCTACCACTCGGCGGCCGGTCGGGGGTGGTTCAGGTGGGGCCGGCGCAGGGCGGGTCGTACGGGAGGCCGGGGAAGTGACGGGTCCACTGGGCCGGGGTGAGGGGGGTACGGACGTGGGCGCAGGCGCGGGTCCGGGCGGTGGTGGGGTCGGTGGGCCAGATCTCGATGGTGTGGTCGTTGCTCAGGGTGACGACGGCGTCGTGCGCGGCGAGGGGCAGGGCGGCCGCGAGGCCTCCTGAGAGGCCGGTGAGGGTGGCCCGGCCGGTGGGGCGGGAGCCGTCGCCCGTGTCCCAGAGGCGGGCCGTGCCGTCGAGGGCTGCGGTGACGGCGAGACGGCCGCCGGGCGCGAACTCCACCGAGGTGATCACATCGGTGTGGCCCTGGAGCCGGCCCAGGCGCCGGGGACGGTGTGGTTCGGAGACGTCCCACAGCAGCGCGGTGTGGTCGTCGCTGCCGGAGAGCAGGGTGCGGCCGTCCCGGCTGTGGGCGAGGGCGTCGACGAAGTTGTCGTGGCCTTCGAGGACGGCGACCGTGGACACGTCGCGTGGATCGGTGACGTCCCACAGGCGGACGGTGCGGTCGTCGGAGCCGGAGGCCAGGAGGGTGCCGTCGGGGCTGAAGAGGACCGGTTTGACGTTCAGGGTGTGGCCGGTCAGGGAGTTCAGCAGCCGGGGCCGGGCCCGGTCGGCGATGTTCCACAGCCGGACGGTGTGGTCGTAGCCGCCGGTGGCGAGGGTGCGGCCGTCCGGGCTCAGGGCCAGGGAGAAGACGATGCCGGTGTGACGGGTCGGGGTGGTGGACAGCACCCGCGGGCGTCCGGGGTCGGACACGTCCCAGAGCCGGATCTCGCCGTCCCGGCTGACCCCGGCCAGTGTCTCGCCGCCGGGACCGAAGGCCAGGGCGTAGAAGCTGTCGGGGTGGCGGCGGTTCTCGCCCAGCGGGGCGGGGCGCCGGGGGTCGGTCGGGTTCCACAGCTTGAGGCTGCCGTCGTCGCAGGCGGTGGCCAGCGTACGGCCGTCGGGGCTGACGGCGAGGGCGTGGACGTACCGGGTCAGTGTGCGCGGGGCGACGCTGAGCAGGGCGTCGCGCGTGACCGGGCCGGGGTCCAGCCGGTGTGCGGCCAGGGCCAGTTGGGCGGCGAGGGAGCGGTCCCGGGTGCGCAGGGCCGTCGAGGCGTCGGCGGCCTTGAGGGCGAGGGCGTGGTTGCGCTGCGCGGTGACGGTCCGCTCGGAGCGCACCGCGAAACCGACGGCCGTCGTGGCGCAGACGAGCAGGGCGACGAGGGCCGCGACGAGGCGGCGCAGCCGGCGGATGTGGTGGCGGGCGCGCAGCGCCTCGGCCCGTTCCGCGGTCTCGCAGGCGTCGAGGAAGGCGCGTTCCCGGGCGGTGAGCACCTCGTCGGGCAGCTCCTTCGCGGCGGCCAGACGCAGACCGCGGTAGAGGGTGTCGGGATCGCGGTCCAGGGATTCCCAGACGGCGGTGGCCTCGGTGAGCGCCCGGTGCAGCCGCAGCCGGTCCCGGTCCTCGTTCAGCCAGCGGCCCAGCCTGGGCCAGCAGCGGATGAGCGCCTCGTGGGTGATCTCCACATGGTCGCGGTCGACGGTCAGCAGACGGGCCCGGGTGGCCTGTTCGAGGACGAACGCGGTATCACCGGTGCCGTCGGTGCCGTCGGTGCCGTCGGTGCCGTCGAGTTCACGGCGGGGCACGCGGCGCTTGGTGTCCTCGGTGCCGTCGCCCAGGGCGACGAGCCGCAGGAAGAGCCGGCGGGTGAGGGTCCGCTGGGTGTCGCTGAGCCCGGTGTGGAAGGCTTCCGCGGTCTGGGCGAGGGCACCTTCGAAGCCGCCCGCCGCCTGGAACCCGGCGAGGGTGAGGGCGTTGCCGCGCCGGCGGTGCCAGGTCTCCAGGAGCGCGTGCGACAGCAGGGGCAGTGCGCCGGGGCGGCCGTGGGCGTCGGCGACGAGGGTGGCGAGCAGCGCGCCCTCGACGGTCAGCCGGGCGCGGGCGGCGGGCCGCACGATCGCCGCCCGCAGCTCGTCCAGGGTCATCGGGCCGACCGGGAGATGGGCGTCCGCCAGGGCGTCGACCAGGGCGGGAAGCCGGGTGCAGTGCGTGTAGAAGTCCGACCGCACCGCCAGCGCCACCCGGCAGCGGCTGTCAGGGGTGCGCGCGGCGTGCAGGAGGGCGGCGACGAAGGCGTCACGTTCCCCCGCGTCGGGGCAGAGCGTGAACACCTCCTCGAACTGGTCCACGACGATGATGAGTTCGGCCTCGGGGTCCGGTGCGGCGGCCAGGATCTGGCGCACCAGCCGGTGCAGGGCGCGCGGCTCCGACGCGAGTTCGGCACGCACCGATCCCGGCGTGAGACGGGCGCGGGCCGCCAACTGGATCGCGCATTCCTCCAAAGGGTGTGCGCCGGGCGTGAGAATCAGCGCGGGTGTTCCGGGAAAGCGCGGAAGCACTCCGGCGCGCAGCACGGAGGATTTCCCGGATCCCGAGGCCCCGAACAGAACAAGGAATCTTTTCCTCTTCAGGTGTTCGACCAGCCGGTCCGTGAGTCTCTCGCGACCGAAGAACGTGTCGGCGTCCGACTGCCGGAAAGAGGCCAGACCCGCATAGGGCGCGGAAGCCGTGCCGGCGTCCTCGACGCCACGGACCGTCCCGGCGCTCTCGACGCCACGGACCGTCCCGGCGGCGCATTCGGCGACCGTCGCGCGCCAGATCCGCTCCCATTCCCGCACGTCACCACCACAGGCGCGGACGTAGGCGAGGGTGACGGCGAGGGTGGGCAGCTGTCGTCCGGCCGCCGCCGCGGAGAGCGCGGCGATGGAATAGTGCGCCCGCCGCGCGAGGTCCCGATAAGTGGGGCTCCCGGCCTTTTCCCGCAACTTCCGTAAGCGCGCGGCGAAATCCAGCAGCGGGCCGCCTTCCGCTTCCAGCGGGCGTTCTCCACGTGGCACCTGCACGCACCTCCCCCGAGCTCTTCGGGATTGTTCACCATGCGTTTGTTCAGCGCCAGCCCACCGATCGTGAACAACGGACCGCGATTACAAAAGGTGCCAGGAACAACCCCACGACCGGTCCGGGAGGACGAATGAACGCCCGCACACGACACCGAGCCGGACGGCCGGGCACCGCCGCGGACACCCCGCCCCCACGGACGGACCCGGACCGGCTGGGGGGATTCACCGCCGGGCAGTTGGACCGGCTGTGCGAGGTGGTGGGCATCGGCGCGCGGCAGCGCGTCGCCCCTCAACGGGTGCTGTCCGAGCTGCTGGGACCGGCCGCGGCACGGCCGTTGGCCGATCCGCCGCCCTCGCCGTCGTTCGTCTCCGACGACCACACGCCCGTGGAGTTCTCGCTGACCTTCCCCTCGGGCGCCGCCCCGGTGCTGCGTGTCCTGGCCGACCCGGGGTGTGCCGCGCGGACCCTGCCGGACAACGCCCGGCTGGCCTGGGCCGCCGTGGCACGGCTCGCGGCCCAATGGGGGGTCGGACTGGGGGAGTTGACGCGGGTGAGCGACCTCTTCCTGCCGCCGGTGCCGCAGGGCCCGCTGACCCTGTGGTGCGCCCTCGAACTGCGGCCGGGCGGCCCGCCGGGGCTCAAGCTGTATCTCAACCCCGGTGCGCGGGGCGCCGAACGGAGCATGGACACCGTGGGCGAGGCCATGGACAGGCTCGGCCACGCACACGCCTTCGAGCCCCTACGGCGCTGTCTGGAGCCGCGCTTCCCGGAGCGGGCCGGCCTGATGTTCTTCGCCCTCGACGTGGGTCCGTGGGCCGCGCCCCGGGCCAAGGTCTATGTCGTCCACCGCCACGCCACGGCCGCCGACGCGGCGGACGCGGCGCGCCTCGTGCCCGGGGCGTGCCCCCGACGCGTGGCGGACCTGTGCCATCGCATCGGCGGCGAGGAGCCCTTCGCGGGCCTTCCGCTCATCTCCGGCTACTCGTTCACGGGGGCACGCGGTGGCGGTGGCGGAGGCGGGGGTGGAAGCACGGGTGGCGGCGTCGCCGCCGGCCCTGCTCATCCCACCGGTCACACCCTCTATCTCCCCGTCCGCGACCTTGTCCGTGACGACCGCGAGGCCCGCGACCACGCCGTGGCCCTGCTGCGTCAGTACGGCGTGGCCGACGCCCCGCTCGACCGCGCGCTGGCCGCGCTCACTCCCCGCCCGCTGAGCGCCGGGCGGGGCCTCATCTCCTACCTGGGCCTCGTCCAGGCGGGCGGGCGGCCACCGCGTATCACCGTCTACCTCTCCTCCGAGGCGTACGGAGTCCTGCCGCCACGAGACGACACGGGACCCACGAACCCGGTCCCCGGCCACCGGGCCCCCACCACCTGACGGGCCCCACCCCTGACGGGCCCCACCCCCTGACGGCCCCCACCACCTGAAAGGACACCGCCACCATGGAGCCGTACCGCATCAAGGTCGTCGAGCCGATCCCCGTCACCACCCGTGAGCAGCGGCAGGCCGCTCTCGCCCGCGTCCACCACAACCTCTTCGACCTGCGCGCCGACGAGGTCACCGTCGACCTGCTCACCGACTCGGGAACCGGCGCGCTGTCCGCCGCGCAGCTGGCCGCCGCGATGGACGGCGACGAGTCGTACGCGGGGTCACGGTCCTTCCACCGCTTCCACGACACCGTCCGGGAGCTGACCGGTTTCCCGCACATCCTGCCGGTGCACCAGGGACGCGCGGCCGAGCGGCTTCTGACCGCCATGCTCCTCGGCCCCGGCAAGCTCTTCCTGAGCAACACCCACTTCGACACCCTGCGGGCCAACATCGCCCTGTGCGGCGGCGAGGCCCGGGACCTGCCCTGCCCGGAGGCCGCGGACCTGGACAGCGCCGAGCCCTTCAAGGGGAACATCGACACCGCCCGGCTCAAGGCCGTCCTGGACGGACCGGAGGGCGCCCGCGTCGGCGCGGTGATCATGACGCTCACCAACAACGGCGGCGGGGGCCAGCCGGTGTCCATGGCCAACCTGACCCTCGCCTCGGCGCTCTGCCGGGAGCACGGCGTGCCGCTGATCCTGGACGCCGCGCGGTTCGCCGAGAACGCCTGGCTGGTCACCCGGCGGGAGCCCGCGTACCGCGACCGCAGCCCCCGGCAGGTCGCCGAGGAGGCGTTCCGGCTCGCCGACGGCTGTGTGATGAGCGCGAAGAAGGACGGCCTCGCCCATATCGGCGGCTTCCTGGGCCTGCGTGACACCGCGCTCGCCCGGCGCTGCGAACTGCTGCTCATCGCCACCGAGGGCTTCCCCACCTACGGCGGACTCGCGGGCCGCGACCTCGACATGGTCGCCCGGGGCCTGGCCGAGGTCACCGACCCGCGCTATCTGAACGCCCGGGCCGAGGACACCGCGTACCTGGCGGGCCTGGTGCGGTCGGCCGGCGTCGACATCGTGGAGCCGCCGGGCCTGCACGCGCTCTACCTCAACGCGGGCCGTCTGCTGCCGCACATCCCGCCCCACCGCTTCCCCGGCCAGGCGCTGGCCTGTCAGCTGTATCTGGAGGGCGGCATCCGTTCCGTGGAACTCGGCTCCCTGTATCTCGGCACGGAGGACGAGCACGGAGCCCCGCTCACCAGCGCTCCGTACGAGCTGCTGCGTCTGGCGATTCCGCGCCGGACGTACACCCGCGGCCACTTCGACCACGTCGGGCGGGCGCTGGCCCGCGTGGCGCGCGACGCCTCTCTCGTCCCCGGCCTCAGGATCACCGAACAGCCCGCCACCCTGCGCCAGTTCCGCGCCAAGCTGGCACCCGTGGCCGGATAGGCCGGGGGGAGGGGAGGGGAGAGGGTGGCGCTCACAGCCTCGTCGCTTAGTCTCGTGCTTGGGCACGCCGGAACGGCGCCGGCGGGGGCCCGCGCGAGGAGGCGACGGTGTTGGCAAGGGGCACGCGGTGGCTCGCGGGAGCCGTCACCCTCGCCTGCGTGGCGCTGGTCGGCCCCAGCGCTCCGGGCGACGGCCTGTTCGCCGGGGCGCTCCCCGCCGACGCCGTCCGTGAGGTCGTACCGAACCGGGTCATGACGTGGAACATCTGCAATCCCTGCGAGGTGAGCAACGTCGACCGGGCGGCGGAGATCGCCGCGTACGCGCCCCAGGTCATCGGCATGCAGGAGGCGTGCGTACGGGACGTCGAGCAGATCCGGGAGTATCTGGAGAGCCTGCACGGGCTGGTCTACCACGTCGAGTACGGCTCGGTGCTGCGGCACTGGGGCCGCTGCGGGGGAGTGCCGTGGAGTCCGGGCGGCTTCGGTCAGGCGCTGCTCTCGGCCGCGCCGATGACGGACCGCGTCAACGTGGAGTACCCCGACGGCGGTTCCGAGGACCGGGGCTATCAGGCCGTGACGATCACGGTGGGCGGCCGGTCCGTGCGGGTCTTCAACACCCACCTCGCCCAACGGCGCCAGGAGGAGGTCCGGGAGGGCCAGGTCCGTGTGCTCGCCTCGGCCGTCTCCCGGTACGACCGTGCCGTCGTCCTCGGTGACTTCAACGCCGTGCCGGACGCCCCCGAACTCGCCCCGATCTGGGAACTGGCCACGGACGCCGACCCCGCGTGCCGGCCGCCGGCCGACGGCGACTGCAAAGTGACCACGGACTGGCGGAGCAAGTTCGACTACACCTTCCTGCGGGGCTTCACCCCGCTCGGGCAGGGGGTGCGGCAGTCCGCGTACTCGGACCACGACCTGGTGCGCGCCGACCTGGACATGGGCTGAGACGTGCCCCGACCGCTGACGGGGATCGGCCGCTGACGGGGATCGGCCGCGGCCCTCGGGGAGGGCCGCGGCCGATGTCCGGTCAGGAGGTGAACGGTGTGGAGCCGTCCTCCGCGGTGATCTTCCACAGGTGGTCGGCGGTGCCGGTGTCGTCCCACTGCAGGGTCTGGGCCCCGGACGCGGTGGACATGTCCTTGACGCCGAGCACCATGCCGCTGTTCTTGTTGACGAGCTTGGCGTAGCCGCCGCCGGCGTCGACGATCGACCACAGATGGTCGGCGGTCAGGGTGTCACCCCACTGCAGCGCGGTGGCCCCGGCAGTCTTGGAGGCGTCCTTGATGCCGAGCACCTGCCCGCTGTTGGTGTTGAAGATCTTGTAGTAGCCGTTCTCGGCGGGGACGATCTTCCACCAGTGGTTGGCCGTGCTGTTGGCGGTCTGCTGCTGTACGGCGCCTCCGGGGGCGATCGAGGAGCCGTCGACGCCCAGCTCCAGGGTGCTGTTCTTGTTGGTGATCTTCACCCGGGGTGTCTCGGGGTACCAGGACTCCAACTCGGTGACGCCGACGAACTTGCCCGTCTGCGGGGTGAGGACGACCCGGAACTGGGAGGTCGTGACCGTCGGGAAGGTCACCTCGTTGGGGTTGTTCGCGACCGGGGCGGCCGGGCTCTTCGTCTGCCCCGGCACGGTCACCCAGGCCCCGTCCTTGAGGTACTGGACGGTGTAGCTCGCCGGGACACGGATGTCCGCGCCGTCGTCGTAGGTGTAGAACTTCACCTCGTTGATCTTGCGCGGTGCCCCGAAGTCGACGCCGAGATGGTCGGTGGCGTTCGGTGAACCGGAGTTGGTCCAGCGGTCGTCGGGGATCTTGTCGTAGCGGATCCAGCCGTCGGTGGCCCGCAGCGGGGCGTCGAAGGTGGTCGGCTTGCAGGTCTGACCGCTGTGGCAGTGCGGGCCGTTGGAGACGGTGTTGGTGTAGGAGGCGAAGGCCTTCGGGTAGGGCTGGGTGACCGTGCGGCCCAGCCAGTCCTGCTCGGCGGTCAGCGGGTTGGCGGCCACGTTCATCAGCCGGGCGGGCTGCGCCGGGGTGACGGGCGCGGCCACGTTCACGGTCGTGCTGGTGCCGAGGGCCGCGGACTGGTGGATGCGGACGCCGTCCTGGAAGATCTGCAGGCCGCTGCCCTTGCCGTAGTGCGAGCCGTCCCGGTCCCAGCGGATCGAGTACGTGTGCCCGTGGTACGGCAGGCTCTCCACCGCGAACCAGTCCCAGCCGGACGGGACCAGCGGCTTCAGCACCAGCGTGTTGTCCGCCTGCGGCTTGATGCCCAGCAGCCCGGAGAGCACCAGGTCGTTGAAGCTGGAGTGGTTGTAGTGCTCGCTGAAGTTGAACCCGTCGTAGATCCACTCGCCGGTGTCGCCGTTGGCGGCCTCGGCGACGTAGGGCTTGCCGTCCTTGTGCTGGAGGTCGGCGAACTGGGCGAGCATCGACTGGTAGTCGGCCTTGGTGACGAAGTTCTGCGCGGGGTAGTCCTGGAGCAGGTTCGCGAGGCCGGTGAGGATCTGGCTGGTCTGGTACGGCCAGCTCGGGCCGTTCCAGTGACAGCAGTTGGCGTCGTCGCGCTTCTGCTCGGCGGGGATCGCCTGGTAGTTGAAGTACGGGTTCGCGGTGATCCGGTCCAGCTCCGCGAAGCCGGTGCCCTTGGTGAACTTCAGCGTGTTCGCGCCGGTCTTCATCGGGACCTGCACGGTCACGGACTTCGATTCCGCGAACTGGCCCCAACCGCCGCCGGGGGCATAGCTCACGGTGACCGGGTTCGCGGTGTCGCCGTTCACGACGACCTTGTGCGTCGAGGTGGCGGAGGTGGCGTTGGCGTAGTGGACCGTCACCGGGTACGTGCCGTTGCCGGGCGCGTCCACGGTGAAGGTGACCGCGCTGTCGTCGAAGTCGATCTGCCCGACGTACTTGCCGTTCGAGGCCGTCGAGGAGTTGTGGGTGTTGGCGTGGACGACGGCTGCCTGCTCGGCCTCGAAGTCGTGCACCCGCTCCAGGGTCGTCGGCCCGAACGGGGCCTTGAACCGCTTGGCGTCGGTCAGGTACTTCCACGCCGACGAGTACTGCGCGTCGGGGAGACTGAACGCCCAGGGGGCGAAGCCCATCGCCTCGCGCCAGGTCGTCCGGGTCTGCTTCAGCGTGCCGTTGGTGCTGTCCGTGTTGTAGACCTGCATGAAGAAGTTCCGCTGCGGGTCCCACAGCGAGTTCTGCACGGCGGACTTCAGCTGCGCGGCCTTCGCGTCGTAGTCGCTCGCGGTCGCCGTGTCCCCGTTCAGGGTGGAGATCTTGCTGATCGCCTGGGCCGCGGCGAACATGTACGCGTTGATCGTGGGCCGGTAACCCCGGCCGCCGCTGAACCAGTTGCTGCTGTGCATCGATGTCTCGGTGTACTCCGTGGCGTCGGACAGCGGCGTCTGGTGGAACAGGTCGCTGGAGGACTGGGCGCCGTTCACCGTGACGTCGGTGTCGAAGTTCGAGTCCCACCGCTTGTACAGCGCGATCAGATGCGGCAGCGCGGACTTGATCTGCGCGGCGTCACCGGTCACCAGATAGCGCTGGTACGCGGCGCTGGTGATCCACTCGCTGAAGTTCCGCGCGCCCGAGTTGCCCGCCCCGCGCAGCCAGAAGTCCAGATAGTCACCGGCGTAGTCGCGGTTGTGCAGCCAGCGCCCGTCCAGCAGGTGGTAGCCGGTCGCGTCCGGCAGCGCGGTGTACGGGTTCCCCGCGTACCCGATCGGCACGTCGTACTCGGTCGACACGTACCCGGTGCCCGGCACGGTGTAGCGCAGCGCGCGCTTGAACGTGCTCCACCGGTAGTAGTAGACCTCGTCGATGTCGTTGTCGGGGGTGTCGAGGAACGGGATGTTGTCCTTGTACCACTGCCGCTCGTCGAGTTGGTTCGCGGCGAGGATCGCGTCCTTGTCCAGCGCGACCGCGTTGGGATCGTCGGCGGCGTGCGCGGGACCCGCACCCGGCCCGGCGCTCAACAGGCTGACGGACAACACCGATCCGCACAGGGCGGCCAGTGCGCGGTTGCTACGTCTGAGGCGTCTACGCATCGAGGTGTCCTCCATTGGGCACTCATGCGGTGGTTCGAAATGTTCGATATTGCGAACGATGTTCGAAATGCTGCGCGACGGTAGTAACAGGTGGGTTGGGAAGTCAAGAGGTCGAAGGTAGGGAGACGCACTGCCGCGGCCCGCCGGATGTCCGGCGGGCCGCGGCGGCGGGGGTGTCCCCTGGGCGGAGCGGGTTCTACATGTGGACGACGGGCGCGGCGTCCGGGTTGTGGACGGGGGTGCCGCGCCGGTAGAGGAGGACGCTGACGACGAGGCCGGCGACGAAGAACGCGGCGGACCACCAGTAGGCGGTGGAGTAACCCTCCAGTCCGGCCTCGGCGAGGACCGTGGGGTCCTTGGGGTTCCTGCCGTCGAGGTAGCTGGTGACGGCGCTGGAGAACAGGGTGTTGAGGAGCGCGGTGCCCAGCGAACCGCCCACCTGCTGCATGGTGTTGACGGCGGCGGAGGCGACGCCGGAGTCCTCGGCGGCGACCCCCTCGGTGGCCAGGCTCATGGCGGGCGCCATGATCAGGCCCATGCCGAGTCCGGCCACGATCAGCGGGGGCAGGATGTCGCCGGCGTAGGAGCTGGTGAGGTCGAGACCCGTCAGCCAGACCATGCCGGCCGCCGCGACGCCCATGCCCAGCGGCACGACCGGCTTGGGGCCGAAGCGGGGGACGAGCGAGGTGGTGGCGAGGGTGGAGGTCACCATCAGCGCGGCGATCATCGGCAGGAACGCCAGGCCGGTCTTGATGGGCGTGTAGCCGAGGGTCTGCTGCAGGTAGTAGGTGAGGAAGAGGAAGACGCCGAACATGGCGGCGCCGATGATCAGTACGGAGACGAAGGAGGCGCCGCGGTTGCGGTCCAGCAGGATCCGCAGCGGCAGCAGCGGGTGCGCGGCCCTGGTCTGCCACCAGGTGAACACGGCCAGCAAGGCGCCTCCGGCGAGCAGGAAGCCCCAGGTCCGCGGGGAGCCCCAGTCGTGGCTCTCGGCGTTGGAGAAGCCGTAGACCAGGCAGAACAGTCCACCGCCGACGAGGAGGGCGCCCGGTACGTCGATCTTGGCGTTCTTGTCGCGGGTGGTGCGCTGGAGGAGCAGCATTCCGCCGACGAAGGCGGCGGCGGCGAAGACGAGGTTGACGTAGAGGGTCCAGCGCCAGTCGAGGTACTCGGTCAGCACCCCGCCGAGCAGCAGACCGACCGCGCCGCCGGCCCCGGCGATCGCGCCGTACACGCCGAAGGCCTTGGCGCGTTCCCTGGCGTCGGTGAACGTGACGGTCAGCAGGGACAGCGCGGCCGGTGCGAGGAGGGCGCCGAACACGCCCTGGCCGGCCCGGGCGACGATGAGCATCTCGAAGCTGGTGGCGGCACCGCCCAGGGCGGACATACCGGCGAAGCCGACCAGCCCGACGAGGAACGTCATCTTGCGGCCGAAGAGGTCCGCTATCCGGCCGCCGAGCAGCAGCAGACTGCCGAAGGCGAGTGCGTAGGCGGTGACGACCCACTGCCGGTCGCCGTCGGAGAAGCCCAGGTCCCGCTGGGCCGAGGGCAGTGCGATGTTCACGATCGTCGCGTCCAGCACCACCATCAGCTGGGCCAGACCGATGACGACCAGGATCCACCAGCGGTGGGGCGGGGGTGCGACGGCGGGGGGTGAGGCGGACACGGCGGGCTTGTCCGGTGTGTCGGTCGCGGTGTGGGGCATGACGGAACTCCAGTAGGGGCGGGCGGGACGGGAGAGGTCGGCTGAAGCGCGGAGGGGGGCTGCTTCGACGGAGCCCGTCGCCTGACACATGTCAGATTAGCTGTAATCTGACATGTGTCAAGTAAGATCCGGGGGTGCCCGGACGCCCCGGCGCGGGCGCACCCGCGGTGCCGGACGAGCGGCAGGTCCTCCGGCGTGGGCTGGAGGCCTTCGCGGAGCTGGGATACGACCGGACGTGCTGTTCTTCGCCGTCATGGGCCCCGTGTCGGGCATGCTGGAGGTGCCCCTGGCCCGGCGCCCGGGCCGACCGGAGAACGCCTCGCCGCGACACCTCGCGGCGACCGCGGAATCACTGGCGGCGCTCGTCGTCGGCGGACTGCTCGCCACGGGTGCGAGCGGCACGGACCGGGCATGATCCGGTCAGGGCGATGGCAGCGCTCCCGTCCCCGGTGGGCGGGGCCGACCGGAAGGCGTACGGAACATGGCTGGGCAACGCGACCGTTGGGCGGAACTGACCGGAGGGGAGGCCGGAGAGGCGTATGCCCTGCGCTTCGCCCGCCTCGCCGAATCGGGCCAGGACGTCCACGGCGAGGCCACCTTCTGCGCCGCGCTGCTGGAGCCCGCCGCCCGGATCCTCGACGCCGGCTGCGGCACCGGCCGGATCGCGATCCGGCTCGCCGAACTGGGCCACCGCTGCACCGGCGTGGACGTCGACCCCTCGATGCTCGCCGTCGCCCGCCGCGAGGCACCCGCGCAGGACTGGCTCCTCGGCGACCTCGCCCACCTGGACGCCCTCGACCTGACACCGGGCTTCGACCTGGTGCTCGCCGCCGGAAACGTCATCCCCCTGCTGGCCGCCGGCACCGAACCGGCCGTCGTCCACCACCTGGCCGCCGCACTGCGCCCCGGCGGTCTGCTGGTCACCGGCATGGGACTCGACGCGGCACACCTGCCGCTGCCGGAACCGCCGGTGACCCTGACGCAGTTCGACCACTGGTGCGCCGAGGCCGGACTGACCCTGCGTCAGCGCCATGCCACCTGGAGCGGCGACCCGTACCGGCCCGGCGGCGGCTACGCCGTCAGCGTGCACACCCGGCCCACCACCTGAACTCCGCTCAGGACAGGTCCTCGGTGGTGAAGTGCTGTTGGTACGTCATCCCCGCCCCGGTGCCGCGCAGCACCCAGAACGCGTCCAGCTCCTGCTTCTTGGCGTTCAGGAAGCCGGGCGCGCCGACCACGACGTCCAGGTGCTCGTCACCGTCGGTGTCGAGGAGCGGGCCGACGACGGTGATGCCGTTACGGGTCGGGCCACGGCCGGCGGCGGGTGTGTCGCTGCCGGGGAGGCCGGGGCTGTCGAGGGTCACCGCCCGGACCGTCCCGGCGGTGGCCGCCCGCAGATCGGGGACCAGCCAGACCACGCCGTCGCTGTTGTTGGCCCCGGTCGCCGAGGTGACCAGATCGGCCCGGCCGTCACCGGTGACGTCGCCGAGGGCGGTGCCGCCCATACCGCCGTACTGCGTCTCGTTCCTGAGCCCCGGCGGAGCGTCGGTGCTCAGACCGCCGTGCTCGCCGCTCTCGGGCCCCGAACGGGTGCTGAGCCAGTAGCCGACGCTCAGCTGCTCACGGAAGGCGACGAAGCTCGCGGTGTACAGGTCGTCGACGCCGTCCCCGTCCACGTCCCCGGGCTGCCCCTCCAGACCGGTGACGGGCCGTTCGCGGTCCTCCTCCGGCCGCAGTCCCTGCGGGCCGCCGCGCAGATAGAGCAAGTCGGCGAGGGCGACCTCGCCGTCCCCCTCACTCTCCGGATCGCTCCAGTGGTACCGGACGGCCAGATCGGTGGCCCTGTCACCGTCGAAGTCGCCGGCCAGGAAGTGGTACGGAACCGAGTTCGGCCGGCCGTCTCCGGCCTGCTCCTGCACCCGGGCGGGTGCGCCGCCGCGCCGGACGGGGCCGAACCACACGGTGCCCAGCGGGCCTTCGGCGCCGCCCGGGAGGAACAGGTCGGCGTTGCCGTCCCCGTCGAAGTCGCCGGTCGCCACGGGGCTCGCCGGTGCTCCGGTGAGCGGCTGGGCGTCGCCCACGCCGCGCGCCCCGCCCCACAGCACGGCGGGCTCGCCACGCTGCGGCGCCGACACGAGATCGGTGAAGCCGTCATGGTCCAGATCGAGACGGAACAACCGCGTCTGCTCGGGCCCCGCCGCCGGAGCCGACCACGGGACCACGGTGTGCCGACGTGGATCCAGCCCCGTCGCCGACCCGTAGACCACCACGAGGCTTCCGCCCGCGACCACGGCGGCGAAGTCGTCGTAGCCGTCGCCGTTGACATCCCCGGGCCGGGGATGCGCGGAAGGTCTTCCGGCGCCCGGCCGCTCGCCCTGAAGACTGGCCGGGTACCGCTCTCCCGTGCCGCTCGCGCCGCTCCCGCCGGCGGCAGGACGCTCCCCGGCACCACTGCAGGCCGCCGCCGGCAGCACGACCGTGAGAGCCAGACACCACCGGGACACCCGCGTCAGCCGTCGCATGAGATCTCCCGCCTCCACCCGCACCACGGACCGTGTCGACACACACGACTGCCCACCGCCCCGAAAGGTTGCGGATCCGTCGGTGTGCCCGGCGCGGCCGTTCTCGCGCCCCGTGCGCGGCGGTGCCACGGCGGTGCTCGCGGCACGGCGGGGGATCAGCCCTCGGCGGGCATCACCCGGGTCACCTTGCCGTCGGTGTCGGCCTCCAGATAGCCGGACTGGTTGTACTCGTCGCTCAGGTACACGGCCATGCCGGCCGGTGTGTCGAAGACGTCGTTGGGCTGTCTCACCAGCAGGTAACGGTTCTCGGGATCCTTGACGTTGAGCTTCTTGTCCGCCTCCTTCAACAGGGCGGGAACCTTGTCCCAGTTGAAGTCGTCGAGGCTGACGGGCTGTTCGCCGCCGGCGAGCGTGCCCTTGATGATGCCCTTCTCCACGCCCTGCCCCGGCCGGTAGGTGTAGGTGTCGTACTTCGTGTCACTGCCCTCGACCATGAGCTGGGCCGACACGAAGTCCGGGTAGACCGAGAAGTCGCCGAACATGTCCCGGCCGGTCTCCTTCTCGAACGCCTTGATCGCGGTGCGGATGCCGTCCGGTGTCAGCATGTCGCCCGGCGCGACGTCCTTCGACTCCTCCGTCGCCCGGTCGTCATCGGCCGGTGAGGCCGTCGACTTCGGGGTCGAGGCGCTGGACTTCGAGGCCGAGGCGGTGGGCGCGACGGTGGACGAGCCGCTCGCCTGCGAGTCGCCGGCGTCCCCTCCCACGGGCAACAGCCACCACAGCAGGACCAGCGCACCGACGAGCGCGGCCCCCGACACGCTCAGCAGTGCGGCACGGCGCGGCGTGCGCGGGCGGACCGTGCCCACGGCCGCGGTCGTCGCCTGATACGGAACCTTTCCCGGCGGTGCCGGCACGGGCGGCGGCCCGAACCCGGTGGCCCCGAAGGGGCTCGTCGGGCCGGAGGCACCCGGGCCGCCCCCGGCCGTGTGGGCGGCGGGTGGCGGGACGGGGACGCCGGGCGGGCCGAACGTGTTCGGTGGCGTGAAGCCGCCCGAGTGCGACGGGGTGACCGGGTGGCCGGAGGACGACGGCGGAACCAGCGGATACGAGGTGGGCTCGTCCCACACCGCCGGAGCCTGAGGAACGGCCGGACCCGACTCGATCTCGGCGAGCCGCCGCTCCAGTTCGGCCGCCGGGGGCCGCGCCGACGGGTCCCGTACGAGCACGCTCATCAGGACGTCACCCAGTGCCCCGGCGCGCACCGGGGGCGCGACGTCGTCGTTGAGGACCGCGGCGAGGGTCGCCAGGGTGTTGCCCCGGCGCAGCGGATGGTGGCCCTCCACCGCCGTGTACAGCATCATCGCCAGCGACCACAGGTCGGAGGCGGAGCCGCCCTCGTGCCCCGAGATGCGCTCCGGTGCCATGAAGTCGGGCGTACCGATGACGGAACCGGTGGCGGTCAGACCGGTGGTCTCGCGGATCGCGGCGATCCCGAAGTCGGTGAGGACGGGCCGCCCGTCGGGGCGCATCAGCACATTGGCGGGCTTGACGTCCCGGTGCTGGATACCGGCCTCGTGCGCGGCGGCCAGCCCGGCCAGCACCTGCCGGCCGATCCGTGCCGCCTCGGCGGGCGGCATCGGTCCCTCGGCCAGCCGGTCGGCCAGCGAACCACCGCTGACCAGCTCCATCACGATCCACGGATACGTGCCGTCGCCGCCGTCGACGATGTGGTGGATGGTGACCACGTTCGGATGGTCGATGCGGGCCAGGGCCCTGGCCTCCCGCAGCACCCGCTCGCGCAGCGTCCGGGCGCCTTCCGGGTCGTACTCGGCGAGGTCCCGGTCGGGCGGCCGGACCTCCTTGACGGCCACGAGCCTGTGCAGCACCAGATCCCTGGCCCGCCACACCGTCCCCATCCCGCCACCGCCGAGACGGGTCTCCAACTCGAAGCGCCCGTCGACGACTCGTCTGCCGGGCCCTCTGTCGTCCTCGTTCATGGCGGGAGCATAGTTCCCGCCACCGACAGCCTCCGAAGGAGGTCTTGTTGGCCGATTCCGGTCGCCGCCGCGGCGCGGTCCGCCGCCCCGGACGGCCGGAGGGAGAACGTGAGGCATGTGTGAGCCACGTCTCATCCGAGGGCTGTCACAGGCCCCGCGCGGCCGGTGTCTCCATGGCGAGTCCAGAACCGAGGGAGACATGATGAACGGCAGCGGCAGCAGTGGCGGGAGCGGCGACGGCGACGTGCGGGTGGTCGTCGTCGGCGGTGGCTACGGCGGCGTGACGGCGGCCAACGCCCTGGCGCGGCGCGCCGGTGTGTCGGTGACCGTGATCAATCCGCGTCCCGAGTTCGTCGAGCGGATCCGTCTGCACCAGCGCGTGACCGGCTCCGACGACGCCACCGAGAGCTACGGCCGGGTCATGGGCCGGAACGTCCGGCTGGTGGTCGACACCGCGACCCGGATCGACGCCGCCGAACGCCGGGTGGCCCTGGAGAGCGGAGGCACGGTCCCCTACGACTACCTCGTCTACGCGGTGGGCAGCGGTGCCGCCGATCCCGGTGTGCCCGGAGCGGCGGAGTTCGCCCACCGGGTGTCGGACCTCGAAGGGGCGGAGCGTCTGCGGGCCGCGCTGGACGCGGCGCCCGCCTCGGCCCCGGTGACCGTGGTCGGCGCCGGCCCGACCGGGCTGGAGACCGCCGCCGAACTGGCGGAAGCGGGCCGCGAGGTCACCCTGGTCTGCGGCGCCGTACTCGGCCCCTCCCTGCACCCCCGGGTCCGTCGCCCGGTCGCCCGCCGGCTCGCCGAGGTGGGGGTGACCGTCCTCGAAGGCCCCGGCGCTCAGGTGAAGGAGGTGACCCACGACGCCGTACGGCTCGGCGACGGCCGGGAGGTCCCCAGCGCGGTGACGATCTGGACCGCGGGATTCCGTGTCCCGGACCTGGCCGCGCACAGCGGGCTGCGCACCGACGCCGACGGCCGTCTGGTCACCGACACCACCCTGACCAGCGTGGACGACGACCGAATCGTCGCCGCCGGGGACGCGGGCGTGATGCCGGACCACCCGTTCCGGATGAGCTGCCAGGCGGCCGTACAGCTCGGCCCGGCCGCCGCCGGCACGATCCTGCGCCGGATCGCGGGGAAGAGGCCCGCGTCCGTCCGGATGTTCTTCGCCGGGCAGTGCCTCAGTCTCGGCAGGGACGCGGGCGTCACCCAGTTCTCCTACCCGAACGACAAGGTGAACGCGCTCGGCATCGGCGGGCGCACGGGTGCCGTCGTCAAGGAGATCGCCTGCACGTTCACCCTCAACAAGCTGGTGTCCGGCGCGCGCAGGGCCGGCTCCCGGGCCGACGGTGACAAGGCTGCCCAGCCCCAAGGTGTCTGATCGGCGAGAGACGACCGAACCATGACCGGACCGGAGAGTGAAGCGCACGACATGAACGACGACGACGTCACCGACCCCGCGACCGAGGCCTTCGTCGCCCACCGCGACCTGCTGTTCACCGTCGCCTACGAGATGCTCGGATCGGCCGCGGACGCCGAGGACGTCCTCCAGGAGGCCTGGCTGCGCTGGGTGCGGGCCGACCTGGAGCAGGTACGGGACCGGCGCGCCTACCTGGTCCGGATCACGACCCGGCAGGCACTCAACCGGCTGCGCACCCTCAAACGGCGCAAGGAGGCCTACGTGGGCCCCTGGCTGCCCGAGCCCCTGCTCACCGCGCCGGACGTCGCCGAGGACGTCGAACTCTCCGAGAACCTGTCGCTGGCCCTCATGTACATCCTCGAAACCCTCTCGCCGACCGAACGTGCCGTCTTCGTCCTGCGCGAGGTGTTCGACTTCGGCTACGACGACATCGCCGCCGCGATCGACAAGACCCCCGCGGCCGTACGCCAGATCGCCCACCGCGCCCGCCGGCACGTGGAGGCCCGCCGGCCGCGTACGGCGGCCTCCCCGGAGGAGACCCGGGAGGCGCTGCACTCGTTCCGGCGGGCGCTGGTGACCGGGGACCTGCAGGGGCTGCTCGACGTACTCGCCCCGGACGTCGTCTTCGTCAGCGACGGCGGCGGCCTCAGGCTGGCCGCGCTGCACCCGGTCGTCGGCGCCGACAAGGTGCTGCGCTACATGGCCGGCAGTGTCGCCAAGGCCGGCGGCGTCCTCGTCGGCGAGCCCACGACGGTCAACGGCAACCCGGGACTCGTCCTGCGCCTGGACGGCGAGATCGACGGCGTCCTCGCCTTCCGCGTGGAGCACGCCCGCGTCACCGGCCTCTACTACGTCCGCAACCCCGAGAAACTGACCCGCGTCGAGCAGGAGACGCCGCTCGCCTCGCGCTGAGCCGCCGGTGTCCCATGTCCTCGCGACACGCGTGGGCCGACGGGGCGGGCGTCAGCCCTCGACGCCCGTCACCGTCTCGACCCCCGCCACGCCCGCCACGTCGAGCAGCCGGTGCATGAGCGCGGTGGGCAGCGCCGGGTTGCCGGCCGCCGCGCGGGGCATGCCGTCCGCGCCGAGCAGACCGACGAGCCGTGCGCGGGGCAGCCGCGGGTCGGCCGCCGCGTGCCGGCGGACCATGCCGTCCCCGTCGTACGAGAGCCGGTCGACGAGTTCCGGCGAGGCGTCCGGATCGAAGAGGGCCGCATAGCGCAACCGGTGGTGGGGATGGTCCGCGAACCGGGCCAGACCGGGGCGCGCGAAGTTGCGGCGGTACGCCAGCAGGGCCCAGCTCAGCCCGGTCCAGCCGGCGAACATCTCCACGAGGAGGTCGTGCGGGGCGTGGTCGTTCTCGCAGAGCATCAGCCGGACGAAGTAGTCCTCGTCGGCCGCCAGCCGCTCGATCACATCGGGGGCCAGTTCCGGCGCGCAGGTGACGGCCCGGCGCAGCAGCACATGGCCGGAGGCCGCGAGCTCCCGCAGCGCGTCCTGATCACCGAAGCGCTCCGCCACCCAGCCCGGCACCGGATGGCGGCCCTCGGGGACGGTGTGGTCGAGCGCCGCCCGCTGCTCCTCGGTCAGGTCCGCGCGCAGGGACAGGGCGAGGCGGACCTCGGGCTCGGCATCGGCGGCCAGCGTGAGGGCGAGCGCCTGCGACACATGGGGGTTGCCGGCCGCACCGTGGCGTATCCACCTGTCCTCGTGCGCCACGAGGAGGACGGCCAGCCCCGTGTCGACGGGCGCGGCGCGCGCGGAGTCACGGCGGCGGCGGTCGTCCGTCTCGGCGAGGAAGTCCTCGACCGTCGTCGGCAGGGGTACGTCGACGAAGGTGGCGCGCCCGACCGCCTCGCGCACCCGAGGGTGCGGGTCGGCCTCGGCGGCGGTCCGTACGTCCGGGCGCAGCACCGGCCAGGTCCGGGGGTCGATCGCGGCGGCCCGGACCCGGGGGTCGGGATCCTCGGCCAGCGTGAGCAGCGTCGCCTCCGGCACCCCGGGCAGCCGGGCGGCGAAGTACCGCACCATGGGCTCCGGGTCGGCCGTCAGCCGCGCCACCGCCTCTGCCGGCAGCTCGGCTTCGTGCTCCTCCGCCATCACCACCGCGATCCGCCGTACCTTCGGGTCGGGGTCCTGGGCCAGCACGGCGAGCGCGTCGCACGGCAGGTGAGGGTTCTCCGCGACGAGCTTGCGGATCGCCGGGTCGGGGTGTGCGACGGCGGCGTGCGCGACGGCGGGGGACAGGGCGCGCTGCACGAGCCAGTACTGCGGGTCGGGCAGCGGATCGACGGTGAGCACGCGCCGCAGCACCTCGTCCGGTGCGGCCGTGTTCATGGCGAGCCCCGCGACCCACTCCGCGTGCAGCGTGGTGTCGGCCGCGAGCAGCCGCAGGGCGTCGGCACGGTCCGGGTCCGCCGGTGTCTCCGGGTCCGCCGGTGTCTCCAGGTCCCCGAACGCGGCCCAGGTCAGCTGATCGTCCGTACGCGCCATGGCGTGATTTTCTCAGGGCCCTTGCCCGCCGGGCCGCCCGGGAGCGCCTCGCACACTCTCCACGGCGCGGGTCAGGAGCGTCACCAGCTCGTCGATGACCGGGGGGCGTGCGCCGGGGCGGCTGACGGCGAGGATCTCGCGGTGCAGCGGGGTGATCCCGGGCGGCAGCACCACCCTGTCGACTCCGGCGTCGCGCCCCGGAGCGTGGCCGCGCCCGTGGCCGCCGTCGCTATCGCCGTCGCCGTCGCCGTCGCCGAGCAGCGTGGCCGGGATCAGGCCCACCGCGAGGCCGGCCCGGATCATGGCGAGCATGCTGTGCAGGTCCTCGGTCTCCAGCGTCACCCGGGGCGCGATCCCCAGCTCGCCCGCCCAGCGGTGCAGCAGCCGCCGGTCGGGGTTGTGCGGGTGACCGGAGACCCACTCCTGCTCCAGGCAGTCGGCCAGCCGCACCGGGCGCGGGCGCACCGGATCGCCGCCCGCGACCAGGACCAGCGGTTCCCGTCCGAGGGCGGTGATCGTCAGCGTCTCGGACGGGGCCGGCGGATCCTCGGGCAGATAGCGGTAGGCGACGAGCAGGTCGAGGTCGCCCGACCGCACCCTCGGTACGCCCTCGTCGGTCTCCATGACGACGAGACGGATCCGGGGACCCGGGCGGCGGGCCCTGAGCGTGGCCAGGACCCGGGGCAGCAGATAGGTCATCGCGCTGGGATAGACCCCGACGCGCAGTTCGGCGAGCTCACGGCCGGCGATGGCGTGGGCGGCGTCCTGGAAGCGCGCGGTCGCGTCGAAGAGCGTTTCGGCCGCCTGTGCGAGGGAGCGTCCGGCCGCCGTGAGGATCAGCCGGCTCCCGGGGCGGCGGACGATCAGTTCGACGCCCAGCTCGCGTTCGAGCGCGGCGATGTGCTGGGACACCGCCGAGGGCACATAGCCGAGTTCCGTGGCGGCCTCGGCCATCGAGCCCCGGCGCACCACGGCCAGAAAGGTGGCCAGGAGCTTCAGATCCGGCTGGGACTTCGCGGAAGACCTCCCGGCAGACTTCACGGCTCGTGAACTTTCTCTTCGAGATCCATCGCTTTACGTGTCGCGCGGTCGACGACAGAGTAAAGGTGCCGCCGACCCCAGGCACGCTGCCCGATCCAGCCGGGCGCCGTGCCCGAAAGAGAGCGAGACCATGGCCATCGACCTCACCGCCCTGCGCGCCCACTTCCCCTCCCTGGACACGGGCCTCGCCTTCTTCGACGGCCCGGGCGGCACCCAGACTCCCCGCCCCGTCGCCGAGGCCGTCACCGCGACGCTGACCGGCCCCCTCTCCAACCGGGGGACCGTCAGCCCTTCCGAGGCCAACGCCGAACGCGCCGTCGCCGACTTCCGCGCCGCCTACGCCGACCTCCTCCATGTGCCCTCCGCCGGCGTCGTGCACGGCCGCAGCGCCACCCAGCTGACGTACGACTTCTCCCGCCACCTCGCCAAGACCTGGCATCCGGGCGACGAGATCGTGCTCAGCCGTCTGGACCACGACGCCAACGTCCGCCCGTGGACCCAGGCCGCCGAACGCGCCGGGGTGACGGTCCGCTGGATCGAGATCGACCCGGAGACCACGGAACTGGACCTCGACTCGTACGAACGGGCCCTGACCTCCCGCACCCGGCTGGTCGCGCTCACCGCCGCCTCGAACGTGCTCGGCACCGTGCCGCCCGTCCGCCGGATCGCCGACCGCGCGCACGAGGCCGGCGCCCTGGTGTACGTGGACGGCGTCCACTACGCCGCCCACCATCTCGTGGACGTACCCGCCCTCGGGGCCGACCTGTTCGTCTGCTCGCCGTACAAGTTCCTCGGGCCGCACTGCGGAGTCCTCGCGGCGGCTCCCGAGTTCCTCGAAGCCCTGCGCCCGGACAAGCTCCTGCCGTCCCCCGACACGGTCCCGGAGCGGTTCGAGTTCGGCACCCTGCCGTACGAGATCCTGGCGGGCGCCACCGCCGCCGTCGACTTCCTCGCCGACCTGGACCCCGGTACGGGGACTTCGCGCCGGGAGCGCCTCATCCGCTCCTTCGACGCCCTGCACGAGCACGAACTGACGCTGCGCGCACGGCTGCAGGAGGGGCTGGGGTCCCTGGGTGACGCCCTCACGCTGCACTCGAAGGCCCCGGACCGCACACCGACCCTGCTGATGACCCTCGAAGGGCGCGACGCCCGCGAGGCCCAGACCCACCTGGCGGCGCGCGGCGTGGTGGCACCGGCGGGCTCCTTCTACGCGTACGAGCCCTTCACCGCGCTCAAGCTCGACGCCCCCGCCCTGCGCGCGGGCCTGGCCCCCTACAACACCACGGACGACGTGGACCGGTTCCTCGACGGACTCGCCGACTTCCTCTGAGGACGGAGGCCGGTCCGCAGGGGCGGGTGCCTGACATCCGGGGTGCCGGGCGCGGGTCGGTATCGTCGCCCAGATGATGAGCGAGCCCTTCTACCACCGGACCGGAACCGGCACGTTCGAGCCGACGCGGGCCACCGAGAGCCCCTGGGACCAGTCGCTGCAGCACGGCGGCCCGCCGTCCGCGCTCCTGCTCGGTGAGATCGAGAGAGCGGTGGCCGGCCACGGGCGGATCACGGCGGCCCAGATCGACTTCCTCGGCGCGATCCCGCGCGAGCCCGGACAGGTCGAGGTCCGCACGCTGCGCCCCGGCCGCCGGGTCCGGCTCGACGCGGCCACGCTGACGATCCGCGACCGGGTGGTGGCCGAGGCCAGGTGCTGGACGATGGCCACGGGCACGGGCGCGGACCGTCAGGTGGAACACCGCAGGTCGCCGCTGCCCGCTCTCCCGGACACCACACCCGGCGATCACCCGTTCCCAGGATTCCCGGGAGCCTGGCACTACCCCGACGCGATCGAATGGCGGTTCGTCCACGGCGGCGGCGCGCAGCCGGGGCCCGCCGCGGTCTGGACCCGGGTCCGGGTCCCGGTGGTCGGGGGCGAGGCCGTCACGCCGCTGCAGCGCCTGGCCGTGGTCGCCGACTCCGCGAACGGCATCTCCGGTGAACTCCCGCTGGACCGCTTCCTGTTCGTGCCCACGGCACTCCAGCTGAACCTGCACCGCCATCCGGCGGGGGAGTGGATCCTGCTGGACGCCCGGACCTCCCTGTCCGGCGACGGCATCGGGGCCACGGTGACCGACCTGTACGACCTCTCCGGGACACTCGGCACCGGAACCCAGCCGCTCCTCGTGCAACCGCGCTGATCCGGTGTCCGGTGAGAAGGCGGGTGGCGAGGACTCACACGTAGACGCCTTCTTCGAAGCCGAGTCCCTCCCATCGCTCCGCGGTGAGGACGGAGCCTCCGTCCGGGGACACGATGCAGGTCACGTCGATGTCCCAGCGGTCGTCGTCGCCGACGAGCACGCTGTCGACGTTGACCACCTCATAGGTGTCCAGGCGAATGCCCAGCCCGGGAAAGGGCGGGACCGGCAGACGCAGTTCACGCAGCCAGGTGCCGTCGGGCGTATAGGCCACCAGCAGCGCTCGTATGGGGCCGTCGGCAAACCGCTTGCTCATGTCGCGTCCTTCGCACCGGTGATCGGCCCACAGCGGCGTGCGACGGGCCCGGCGCCACGCTATCAGCCGGTTCGTCCGCTCAACGGAGGGCTGTGGGCGCCGAGTTGAGGGTGCCGGCTGCGATTCCCCGCCCAGGACGGGTTGATGAAGCGGACAGCTGTCCGGTACGTTTTCCTCAACGTACCGGACGGCTGTCCGCTTTTCGGTGCCGTGGCTCCACTGTGTCGCGGTGCCGTCGTGTCGCGCGGCGCTGTGCCGTTCTCCCCCATCCCCGCACGGAAGATCTCGCTGCCATGAAACTGCTGGTCCTCGGCGCGACCGGCCCCACCGGTCGCCATGTCATCGACGCGGCCCTGCGATCCGGGGACACGGTCACCGCCCTGGTGCGCGACCCCGCGGCCCTGGGCGACCTGGCCGACCGGATCACCCTGGTCACCGGCGACGCCACGTCGCACCGTGACATCGCCGGAGCGGCGGCCGGACAGGACGCCGTCATCTCGGCTCTGGGCAGGGGCAACTCGGTACGCGCCGACGGCCTCTTCACCCGCTCCTCGGCGGCCGTCGTCACGGCGGCCCGGGAGACCGACGTCGCCCGCCTGATATGGCTGTCGTCCTTCGGCGTCGGCCACACCTACGACTGGAGCAGCACCACGCAGAAGGCGATCTACAGCACCCTGCTCCGGGGGCTCTACGCCAACAAGGAGATCGCCGACGAGGCCGTACGCGGCAGCGGCCTCGACTGGACCGTCGTCTACCCGACCCGGCTGACCGACGGCGCCGCCAAGGGCGGCTACCAGGTGGCCGACCGCCTGCCGATGAAGGGCAATCCGACGATCAGCCGGGCAGATGTCGCGGCGTTCATGCACCAGGCCGCCCACGGCGTCGAATGGATCCGTCGCAGCCCCGTGATCAGCGACTGAGAAAGGGACGCGCCGGCACGGAGGCGGTCACCGGATCACACCTTCCGAACGATCACACCCGCCGTGCCCAGCCGGTCGGTCTGGTCGGCGGGGGCGGACTCGTCCGTGACGACGGCGTGCAGGGCGGAGGCCGGGGCGACGAAGCCGAGGGCGGTACGGGAGAACTTGGTGCCCTCGGCGACGGCGATGACCCGGCGGGAGGAGGCGATCGCGGCGCGCTTGACGGTGGCGTCGTCCAGGTCGTAGGCGGTCAGGCCGTTGTCCGCGTCCAGTCCGCAGCAGCCGAGGACCGCGGTGTCGAACCGCAGGGCGGCCAGCGACGCCGTGGTCAGCGGGCCGGTCAGCGCCAACTCGCCCGGCCGCGGCCGGCCGCCGGGGACCAGCAGGGTCAGCTGAGGGGCATCCGTCAGCGCGTTCACGGCGTGCAGGGACAGCGGCAGTACGGTCAGTCGCCGCTGCTCCAGGGCGCGGGCCACCTCCAGACAGGTGGTGCCGCTGTCGAGGACGACGGACTCCCCGTCGGAGATCAGCCCGGCGACCTCGGCCGCGATACGCCGCTTGGCGTCCATCCCCTCCTGGGCCCGCAACGCGAACGGCGGCTCCTCGCCGCGCAGCAGCAGGCTCCTGGCTCCGCCTCGATAGCGCTCCAGCACCCCCTGCGCGGCCAGGACTTCGAGGTCGCGGCGGACGGTCATCTCCGAGGCTCCGGTGAGCCCGGCCAGTTCCGCGACACCGATGCTGCCGGCTTCCCGTACGGCGTCGGTGATCTGCCTGTGTCGATCTGTGCCAGCCATACGATGGATTGAACACCATGAGAGTTTGAATGGCAATCTTTCGAACATGAAAACTGTTCGATATGTTCGATGCATGCGACAAGATCTACGGGCCGGCCGGCTCGCCACCTTCGCCTACTTCACTCTCAACGGCTTCCTCATGGGCATGTGGGTCGTCCACATCCCGAGCATCGAGCACCGCGCGGGCATCAGCCATGCCGTGCTCGGCTGGCTTCTGCTGCTCCTCGGCGCGGGGGCCTTCGCCGGTATGCAGGCGGTCGGTCCGCTCACCGACCGCTTCGGCGCCCGCACCGTCGTCCCGCTCGGTGCGGCGCTGTGCAGCGCGGCCCTGGTCCTGCCCGGTCTGGCGACCAGCGCGTGGACGCTCGGTGCCGCGCTCTTCGTCCTCGGCGTCGGCAACGGCTGTCTGGATGTCGGCATGAACGCCCACGCCGTCCAGGTCGAGCGCGGCTACGGGCGGCCCGTCATGTCCGCCTTCCACGCCGCCTTCTCCATCGGCGGGGTCGTCGCCGCCCTCGCGGGAGCCCTCACGCTCGGCCTGGGCTGGAGCCCCGCGCTGACACTGGGCGTCGTCGCCCTCACAGGCCTCGCCGCGGCGGCGTTCGCTGCGCCCGCGCTGCTGGGCCGCGACAGCGTGCGCCCCGCGCCCGGGGCGGCGCCCTCGGTCGACGACGCCGCCCCGGCCGCGAAGCCCCGCACACGAACACCCCGGCGTATCTGGATGCTGGCCACGCTGGCACTGATGATCATGCTGTGCGAGGGCGTGGCGAACGACTGGAGCACCCTCCATCTGCGTCAGGTCCTCGACGCGCCCGCCTCCACCGCCGCCCTCGCCTACGGGGCCTTCGCCACCGCGATGACCGTGGGCCGTCTGCTCGCCGACCGGGCCTCCGCGCGCTTCGGACCCGTGGCCATCCTCCGCCACGGCGCGTCCGTCGCGGCGCTCGGCCTGACCGTGGCGGCCCTCTCGCCCTGGATTCCGCTCGCCCTGGCAGGCTGGGCCCTGTTCGGGGCGGGGCTCTCCGGCTGCGTGCCCCAACTCCTCAGCGCCGCCGGGCATTCCGACCAGGACGCAGCCGGGGTCCATGTCTCCCGCGTCGCCGGACTCGGCTACCTCGGTATGCTCGCCGGGCCCGCCGTCATCGGTCCGCTGACCCAGGTCATGCCGCTCAACCTCACGTTCTTCCTCCCGGTGGCGTGCTGTGTCGTCGCCGCCTGCTCCGCCGGCATCCTGCGCCAACCCCACCCGGCCCCCGCGCCCTTGAAGGCCGAGACGGCAGGATCGGTCTGACGAGGTCTGACGAGGAACAACCGCCGTTCGCCTCGGCCTTCGGCGCGCGGGCGCGGAGGCGCGCCGATGCGCCGATGCGCTGATGCGCTGATGCGCGGGCGCGGAGGCCGGGCGTACGGCCCGGCAACCCTCACGACACCTGCCGGGCTAGGCTGCTGATCATGTCTTCCGCATTACCTGACTCGTCCGAACTGCTGGCCGACCCTCATGGCGTGTACGCCCGGCTCCGGGAGGCGGGGCCGGCCCATCGGATCGTCGGGCCGGACCGGTTGCCCGTGTGGATCGTCACCCGGTACGCCGACGTACGACGGCTGCTGGCCGACCCACGGCTGTCGCTGGACAAGACGCACCGGCTCCCCGGGCACTACCGAGGCTTCACGCTGCCCGCCGCGCTCGACGCCAACCTGCTCAACATGGACCCGCCGGACCACACCCGGATCAGACGGCTGGTCGCCCAGGCCTTCACCTCCGGCCGGGTCGAGCGCATGCGCCCCGGCATCCAACTCCTCGCCGACAGGCTGCTGGACGGCATCGCCGACCGGGGACGCGCCGACCTCGTGGCCGACTTCGCCGCACCGCTGCCCATCACCGTCATCTGCGATCTGCTCGGTGTGCCGGACGACTCGCGCCCGGACTTCCGTGCCTGGACCGACGCACTGGTCGCCCCGGACCCCGCACACCCCGAGGCGACGAAGCACGCGGTGGCCGCCATGCCGGCCTACTTCGCTCGGCTGATCGCCGACAAGCGCCGCACCCCCGGCAGCGACCTGCTGTCCGACCTGGTCGAGGTACGCGACGGCGGCGACAGGCTCACCGAGGACGAGCTGACCTCACTCGCCTTCCTCATCCTGTCCGCCGGTTACGAGAACACGGTGCAACTCATCGGCACCGCGGTGCTGGCCCTGCTGGACCACCCGGAACAACGTGCCGCGCTGCGCGACGACCCGGCCAGGATCGCGGGCGCCGTCGAGGAGTTCGCGCGCCACGACGGGCCCGCGCTGCTCGCGATCCGCCGCTTCCCGGTCGAGGACGTGGAGTTGGACGGTGTGACGATCCCGGCGGGGGAGACGGTCCTGCTGTCGCTCGCCTCCGCCAACCGGGACCCGGCCCGCTTCCGCGACCCCGACCGGCTGGACGTGGACAGACAGGACGGCGGACATCTGGCACTCGGCCATGGCATCCACTACTGCGTCGGCGCCCCGCTGGCCCGGCTGGAGACACAGATCGCCGTGAGTACGCTGCTGCGCCGCCTGCCCGCGCTCCAACTCGACGTGCCACGCGACGAACTGCGATGGCGCCCGTCGATGCGGGCCCGCGGACTCGTCGCCCTGCCGGTGCGATTCTGAGGCCCAAGTCCGATCCGAGTCCGCCCCGAGTCCGCCCCGAGTCCGTTTCCGAGTCCGACCGGGGTCTCCCCGAGTCCGCCCCGAACCCCGCCCGTGCCACTGGTCCCTGAACGCCTTGCCCGGCGCCGCGTTGTCAGTGCTCCGCCTTAGGGTTCTCGGTATGAGAGCAGAAACATCCATGTCCCTGGACACCCCGATCTACAGCCGTCTCGTCGCCGAACGCGGTGACATTCCCGCGCGGGTGCGCGACGAGGCCGACCGTGTGCGCCGTCAACTGGAAGGGGTCATCCCTGGTTCGGGGAGCGCCGACGCGTCGCCGGGCGCCGCACAGAGGGGCTCGTTCTTCGGTACCGGGCCGCTCTCCCCATGAGGATCGTCGTCACGGGTGGCTTCGGCTTCGTCGGGCGGCTGGTCGCGAGCGCACTGCTCCGGACACGGACGTTCCGAGGTGTCCCGATCCGGAGCCTGGTGCTCGTCGACAGGATCGTGCCATCCGGAACGCCCTTCGCGTCGCCGTCCGTGTCCGACCCGCTCGTCCCGCTCGTGGAGACGGTGCACGGCGACCTCCGCGACCGCCTCGACGCGGTGTTCGCGGAGCCGGTGGACCTGGTGTTCCATCTCGCCGCAGCCGTCTCCGCCGAGTGCGAGGCCGACTTCGACCTCGGCATGACCGCCAACGTGGACACCACCCGAGCCCTCCTGGAAGCCGCCCGGGCCCAGTCGGCCGCCGGCGGACCGACGCCGCGCCTGGTGTTCTCCAGCAGCGTGGCGGTCTACGGCCCCGACCCCGCGCTCCCGCTCCCGCCCGTCGCCACCGAGGCGACCCTGCCCACGCCCCGGACCAGCTACGGCATCCAGAAACTCGTCTGCGAGCAACTGATCGCGGACTACACCCGGCGGGGGTTCGTCGACGGGCGCGTCGCCCGCCTGATGACCGTGGCCGTACGACCCGGCCGGCCGAACGGTGCGGCCTCCGGCTTCCTGTCCGGGATCATCCGCGAGCCCCTCGCCGGACTCCCCGCCCTCTGCCCCGTACGCCCCGGCCTGCGGGTGGCCCTGGCCTCCCCGCGACGCACCGTCGAGGCGCTCCTGCGCATCGCGGAAGCGGAGCGCGGGCAGGGGCCGGGCCGGTTCGACGGCGGGCTGCCGGTCAACCTCCCGGCGCTCACCGTCTCGGTCGCCGAGATGCTGGCCACGCTCCGGCAGGTGGCCGGGGACGCCGTCGCCGACCTGGTGACGGTCGCGCCCGACCCCGCTGTCGAGGCCGTCGTGGGCTCGTGGCCCTCCGCCTTCGACCACACCCGTGCCACCGCGCTCGGCCTGGCTCCCGACCCGGGCTTCGCGTCCGTGGTCCGGGACTACCTCGCCGACCACCCCGGCGCGGTCCGCGCCGTACCCGAGAGGGGATGAACACCCGCCGGGGCGAAGCGAGTTGACTCCGACCGGGATCGGCGGAAGAGATGGTAATGTCACCGATCGCACGTATTCGGTATCAGGCAGTGAAGTCCGCCGCCTCGGCGCGTCAACCGTAGGAGTCGACTTGGCACCTCGTAAGGCAACCGGCCGGTGCGCCTCCGCCCTGTTGACGGCCGTGCTGGCGACCGGCGTTCTCACCGGATGCGAGCTCGCGGACGCCGCCTCCGGCTCGGGTTGCGACGGGACCGGGAGCCGGGTGGGCGAGCTGAAGGCGTACGGCGTTCTCGACGCCCGGCCCCAGGGGACTGTCGTACCGAAGGGCTTCGAGAGCCTCGACGCCGGCTGCTGGGCGGACAGCGGCGAGGCGTGGCTGTATGCCGAGCGCACCTATGTCTTCCCCGGTGACAAGGCCGAGGTGACCCGGTTCTACAAGGCCGCGGCGGAGCGCGAAGGATGGCGGCTGTCCCGCGCCGGCGAGAAGTCCTCGAAGAAGGACCCGGCCGCGAACCTGTGCTTCACCCTCGGCGAGAAGGACGACTCGACGATCCTGGACGTCTATTTCCTGACCAAGACGATCCTCGAGGACGAAGAGAGCGAGCCCGGGCCCGAGTTCGACACCGGAGTCGGCTACCGCGTGTCCGTCACGTCCACGGCCGACGGTTCCGCGACCAGCTGCTAGGTCGTGTCCGCGAAGTCCCGCCTGCCCCGCGCACGACCTAGGACTGAGGCGGGCCCGGTCGCGCCTCGCGCGCGGCCCGGTGGCGCGGTGGGCAAGTCATCTGCTATCGGCCAACGTTGGCCGGAAGTGATCACTTGTCATGCAACGGATTGACTTCTGTAAGCACGCTGTGAAGATCGTCAGGTGCTTGCGGGAAGAACCCGCGACCGTTGCAAGGAGTGAGCTTGATAGCCACGTTCCTCAGAGCGGGCCGGAGGGCGGGCAGACCGTCCGTCCGGCCCTTCCTTCCTCCGGCCCGGCGAAGACGCCTCCGCTCGGTGGCGGCGACCGTCGTCCTGGCGATGGCGTTCGAAACCGCCCTGATCGCCGGAACCTCCACCGTCGCGGTCGGCCTGGGCCGTGAAGCCCCGGCCGCCGACCGGGAGAAGAAGGCGAAGGACCTCGGCGCCGCGACCGCCGGATCGGTGGCCGCAGCCCGACTGAAGGCGAAGATCCAGAACCGTCGGATCGAGGCGCTGGACGCCCGTACCGAGACCTCCACGGTGTACGTCGAGCCGAACGGCTCCGTGACCGAGGAGGCGTACGCCGGACCGATCCGGTTCCAGGACGACCAGGACCGATGGCAGGACATCGATGTCTCGCTGCGGAAGCTGTCGGACGGCGCGGTGGGCGCCCGAAAGCATCCGCACGGACTGCGCCTGGCCGGGAGGACCACGGCCCCCAAGGGGCTGAAGAGTGTCGGCGAGAGCACGGGTTCGGCCGGTGTGCCCCTGGTGACGCTGGAGGGCCGGACCGGGCAGCGGATGCGGCTCGGCTGGTACGGGGCCCTTCCCGCGCCGGTGATCGAGGGCGCGGAGGAGAACATCGCCCGCTACCGGAGCGCCCTCCCCTCGACCGACCTGCTGATCGAGTCGACGCGTACCGGATACGAGCAGTTCCTGGAACTGAAGGACCGTTCCGCCGTCGACGCGAGCGGCGCGATCACCTACAGCCTGACGGCCAAGGGCCTGACCGCGAAGGAGAACAAGGACGGCTCGGTCTCCTTCACCGATGGCAAGGGCAAGTCCGTCGGAGTCCTGCCGACCCCCGTGATGTGGGACGCCCAGGTGGACGCGAAGTCCGGTGAGCACAAGCGCACCGCCCCGGTCGGCGTGAAGGTGGCCCAGGACGGCGACACCGTCACCCTGACCCTGACCCCGGACGCGAAGTTCCTGGCCGACAGCGCCACACGGTTCCCGGTGACGATCGACCCCGCGATCAACGTGGGGTCCAGCTTCGACACCTTCGTCCAGGACGGCACCACCACCGACCAGTCCGCCTCCACGGACCTCAAGCTCGGCAACAACGGCTCCTCGCAGGTGGCGCGGTCGTTCCTGTCGTTCCCGATGAAGAACATCACGGGCAAGCAGGTCTCGGCGGCGAAACTGAACCTGTACGCGTACCACTCGTGGTCCTGCACCGCGAAGGCCTGGGAGGTGTGGTCCACCGGGGCCGCGAGCACCTCCTCGCGCTGGTCGGCCCAGCCGTCCTGGGGGACGAAACACGCCACCAGCACCCAGACCAAGGGCTTCTCCAGCGCCTGCGCCGACGGCTGGGTCAACGCCGACGTGACCTCCCTGGCCAAGGCGTGGGCGGCGGGCGGCAGCGCCACCAACCACCTCGGGCTGCGGGCCACGGACGAGACCGACCCGTACGGCTGGAAGCGGTTCTACTCCGGCAACGCCGCCTCGAACACGCCCTATCTGTCGGTGACCTACAACTCGGTTCCCGAACTGCCCACCCTGATCGCCCCGTTGAGCGCGGCGGCCACCAACGACACCACCCCGACGCTGGCGGCGAAGGCGCTGGACGGCGACGGCTCGCAGGTCACCCTCGACTACGAGGTGTGGACCTCCACCGGAACCGCCGCCCTGCGCACCGGCTCCAGCGCCGCGGTCGCCTCCGGCGCCCAGGCCAACTGGACCCCCGCAGCCCTCGCGGCCGGCTCCTACAAGTGGCGGGTCCGCGCCGGTGACGGTTCCGCCACCAGCGCCTGGTCGGCGTTCCGCACCCTGACCGTGGACACCGCCTCCCCGGCCGCGACCTCGGTCTCGTCGAGCGACTTCCCCGCCGGGCAGTGGTCCGGCACGCCCAACGGCAGCGGCGACTTCACCGGAAGCTTCACGCTCGCTCCGCCGTCGACGGACGTCAAGGAGGTCCAGTGGCAACTGGACGGCGGAGTCTGGCAGACGATCGCCACGACCGGCGCGACCGTGACGGCGAAGCCGGTGTTCCGCGCGGGCAGGCACACCCTGTCCGCCCGCACCAAGGACGCCGCGGGCAACGCCTCCGCCACCACCCCCTTCGTCTACTACGCCGGCTCGGGCGCGGCCCTGCTGACCCCGGCGCAGGGGGACCGGCCGGCACGGCGGACCGTGCTGTCCGGCCAGGGCAAGACCGCCGACACGGGGGTCCGCTACCAGTACCGGCGCGGTGAGACCGACAGCTGGAAGGACGTCCCCGTCGCCGATGTGCGCCGCAAGGCGGACAACGCGGCCGTCACCGCGTGGCCGGTGAAGGTGACCGGCGGGCTGCCGGAGGAGCTGGTGTGGAACATCACCGACACCCTCGCCGAGGACGGTCCGGTGGACATCCGCGCGGTCTTCACCGACGGCTCCAGCACCGACGCCTCCCCGGCCACCTCCGTCACCGTCGACCGTGACGCGGGCGCCGCACCGACCCAGGCCGCAGGCCCGGGCGACGTCAACATGCTCACCGGTGACCACACGCTCGCCGCGAGCGACGCCTCGGCGTTCGGCCTGACCGCCAACCGCACCGCCTCCTCACGCCGTCCGGCGGCCGGCGGGCAGCAGGAGGGGCAGGTCGCCGTCTTCGGTCCGCAGTGGACCGCGGGCGCCGCCGCCGAACTCACCGACTCCGAGTCGCTGTATCTGCGCAAGACGTCGGACACCTCGGTCGCGCTGGTGGACGTCGAAGGCGACGAGACCGGGTTCACCGCGACGAGCGGCGGCGGATGGAAGCCCGAGGAAGGGGCCGAGGCCCTGACCCTCACCGGCAGCCTCACGGGCTCCTTCACCCTGAAGGACACCGAGGGAACCACCTCGCAGTTCACCAAGATCGACGCGGCGGCGACGACCTGGCAGCTCTCCAAGAGCTCCCTCTCCACGGAGAACTCCACCACCTCGCTGTACTCGGAGAAGGTCACGGTGGGCGGCAAGATCCTGGCCCGCCCCAAGTACGTGATCGCGCCCTCGTCGGCGGTGAGCAACGAGACCTGCGCCAACGCCCCGTCCACCAAGGGCTGCCGCATCCTGGAGTACCAGTACGCCACCACGACCACGGCGAGCGGCGGCACGCTCGGCGACTACGCCGGACAGGTCCACCGCCTCCGCCTGTGGTCCACCGACCCGGGCGCGTCCACCGCGACCGCCACGGTCGTCTCCAGCTACGCGTACGACGCCTCGGGCCGGCTGCGTGAGCAGTGGGACCCCCGGATCTCCCCGGCGCTGAAGACGGCCTACACCTACGACAGCGCGGGCCGCGTGGTCACCCAGACCCCGCCGGGCGAGCTGCCGTGGACGTTCGAGTACGGCAAGGCGGGCGCCAGTTCGGTCGCGGGCGACGGCATGCTGCTGTCCGTGTCCCGGCCCACGCTGAAGCCGGGCAGCAAGGACGAGCCCGACGGCGGCAGGGCGGCCGTCTCCCTCGTCTACGACGTACCGCTCTCCGGCACCAAGGCGCCCAACCAGGTCTCCCCGGCCGATGCCAGGACCTGGGCCCAGACCGACACCCCCACGGACGCCACCGCCGTCTTCCCCGCCGACCAGGTGCCCGCCTCGCACAACGGCAACGACCTCGCCGCCGGCGACTACGACAAGGCGACCACCACCTACACCAACGCCTCCGGGCTCCAGGTCAACACCGGCCTGCCCGGACGGCATCTGACCACCACCCAGTACGACGCGTTCGGCAACGTCGTTTTCGAGTTGGGGGCCACCAACCGCGAACTCGCTCTCGGCAGCGAGGAGTACCAGGTCAACACCCAGAGCGAACTCGGCATCCTCTCCGATTCACCGGCCGAGCGCGCCCAGAAACTGGCCACCGTCGCGAAGTACTCCTCCGACGGCAGACGGCCGGTGGACCAGCTCGGGCCGCTGCACCTGGTCACCCTGACCAAGCAGCTCCAGGGCGACACCGACAGCCCCGACATCCCGGCCGGCACCCAGGTGCCCGCACGGGAGCACACCGTCACCCGGTACGACGAGGGCCGCCCCACCGACGGGTCCGCCCAGGTCATGGACCAGCCGACCACGACGGCCACCGGCGCCTTCGTCGAGGACTACCCGGCCGACGGCGACATCCGGACCAGCACCACCGGCTACGACTGGGCGAAGGGCCTGCCCACCAGCACGGTGACGGACCCCGGCGGGCTCAAGCTGACCCGCTCCTCCGCCTTCGACGCCCAGGGCCGCATCACCAGGAACAGCCAGCCCAAGTCCAACGGCACCGACGCCGCAACCGTGGTCTCCCGGTACTGGACCGCCGACGGCAGCGGAGCCTGCTCCGGCCGCCCCGAGTGGGCGGACCTGCTCTGCTCCAGCGGCCCGGCCGGAAAGATCACCGGCGGCGGCTCCAACCCCGATGAACTGCCCACCAAAACCCTCGAATACGACCGCTGGGGCAATGTCACCAAGGTCACCGAGACCGCCAACGGCGTGACCCGCACCACCGTCACCACCTACGACGCGGCCGGCCGCGGAAAGCAGATCCAGATCAGCGGCGGCGTCGGCACAGCCGTACCGACGCAGACCCTCACCTTCGACTCCGCCAACGGCCAGGTCGCCACCATGTCGGACGGCACCGGCACGGTCCGCCATGTCGCCGACAGGCTCGGCCGGGAGATCTCCTACGACGACGGCGCGGGCAATGTCACCCGCACCGAGTACGACGCCCGCGACCGCGTCACCAGGCGATCCGACTCGGCTCCCTCGGAGACGACGTACGACTACGACAGCCTGACCGGGCAGCCGACCCGGATGCACGACTCCGTCATGGGAGGCGTCGGTGACGTCACCGGCTCCTACGACTCCGACGGGCGCCTGTACAAGCAGAAGCTGCCCTGGAACATGGACGTGGAGTTCAACCTGGACCCCACCGGGGCCGAGACCTCGCGCTACTGGCACTGGGAGTCCGGCTGGACCGTCCAGGGCGAGTCGCTCAGCGAGAACATCCACGGCCAGGTCGTCTCCCGCACCACGTACACCGGCGGCGGCGCCTACCAGGAGTACACCTATGACGCGGCCGGCCGGCTGACCAAGGCCGACGACACCCAGACCGGTGTCACGACCCACCGCGGCTACGGCTTCGACGACAACACCAACCGCACGTCCCTGGTGACCACGGTCGACGACGTGGACGGAGGAGCGCCCACCAGCACGACGGTCGACTCCACCTACGACAGCGCCGACCGGCTGATCGCCACCGGCACCTCCTACGACGCCTTCGGCCGCACGACCACCCAGTCGAGCGGGGCCGAGAACGCGTACTACGCCAACGATCTGGTGCGCCGGATCACGGCGCGCGGCGAACGCACCACCTGGGGCCTCGACGCGGCCGGCCGCCTCGCCTCGTCCACGACGGAGAGCCAGGACGACAACGGCGCCTGGTCCACCACCGCGACCACACGCAACCACTACGGTGCGGACGGGGACAACCCCACCTGGATCGGCGAGGGCGACGACAAGATCACCCGGAACCTGTCCGACCTGACCGGTGGCCTCATCGCCACCACCGGCGCCACCTCCGCCGAGGTGGTCCTCCAGCTCGCCAACATCCACGGCGACATCGCCACCCGGATTCCCCTGGTGGACGCCACCACACCCGTCGTCAACAGCTACGACGAGTACGGCAACCTCCTCCCCGGGACGGACACGGCACGGTACGGCTGGCTCGGCTCGGAGCAGCGCTCGTCGGAGACCCCGAGCACGGTCACCCTCATGGGCGTCCGCCTCTACGACTCCGACTCCGGGCGCTTCCTCTCCGTCGACCGCATCGTCGGAGGCAACGCCAGCTCCTACGACTACTGCTTCGCCGACCCGGTCAACTGCTACGACATCAGCGGCAACTACAGCATCAACGGCCTCGTGCCCGAGGCCGCGATCTGCGCCCTGTTCCTGCTGTGGTGCGCGGACATGGCCTACATCACCTACTGGGCGCTCGGGGAGGCCAAGAAGAGGTACTCGAACGGGGCGAAGCAGAACGCCTACCGCCACTGCATCTGGCAGGCGATGCTGACCTGGGCGGTCGGCTCCACCCTCGCCAAGGCGCTCGGCAACGCCCATGAGAAGAACGCGGGCAGCTCCAAGGCCGCCAAGCGCGACTCCAAGGCCGACCAGTACAACAACAAGATCGGCAGAAGCATGGGAGGCAAGATCACGGCCTGGACGTACGGCAAGGCGAAGGAGACCGCCTGCCGCTTCTGCAAGGACAAGGTCAAGAAGCACAAGCTGAAGTCCAACGCCGCGGGCAAGACCTGGGTCTGACCGCGTCCGGCGGTCCTTGGGACCCGCCCGCGTGCGGGCATGCGCAGGACAGGGCGGGGTGGCGCGGAGGTCGCGCGCCACCCCGCCCTGCTGTATCGATCGCTGCGTTAACGTGGGCGGTGTCGGAGCCACCGTGAGGAGGGCGTGCCCATGTCGGTCGCCGTGTCGCAGGGACAGCCCTCCCTCGCGGAGCGGGCCTATCAGGTGCTGTGCGACCGCCTGGTGACGCTGAGGATCGCCCCCGGTACGCCCATCAACGACGAACAGGTCGCCGCCGAGCTGGGCGTGGGACGCACCCCGGTGCGCGAGGCCCTCAAACGCCTGGAGGCGGACCGACTCGTGGTGGCCTTTCCCCGGCGCGGCACCTTCGCCTCCGAGGTGCAGATCACGGACCTGGGCCATCTCACCGAGGTACGCCTCCAGTTGGAGCCTCTGGCCGCCGACTGCGCCGCACGCCGGGCCGGCCCGCGGGACCGCGCCGTACTGACCGGCCTGCTGGCCGAGTTGGACGCGGACCCCGGGCGGGAGGTCGGTGAACTCATCGAACTGGACCTGCGGTTGCACCGGGCGCTCTACGCCGCCACGGCCAACCCCTTCCTCTGTGACACGCTCGTGCGCTACGACAACCTGGCCACCCGCATCTGGTGCCTCTTCCTGGGCCGGCTGCCGGGGCTGGGCGGCCATGTGGTCGAGCACGGCCCGCTCCTGCGCGCCGTGCTGGCGGGCGACGGCGATCGCGCGGCGGGTCTGGCCGCCGACCATGTGAAGAGGTTCGAGACGGCGATCCGTTCCCTGCTCTGACCCCCGGTTCATGTCATGAGCGCGCTTCCACGCTCGGCCGCCGTTCGCGGCGGTGACGCTGGCCGATCGGGTCGGGGACGGGCGCGGCGGCCACCAGGCGTCGCGTGTACGGGTGTTGCGGCCGGTCGCACACATCGACGCTCGGCCCCTCCTCCACGATGCGTCCGTGCTGCAGGACCAGCGTGCGGTCCGCGAACTCCTTGACCACGGCGAGGTCGTGCGTGATGAACAGATACGCGCACCCGAGGGTGTCCTGGAGTTCGGTGAGGAGGCTCAGCGCGGCGGCCTGGGTGGTGACGTCGAGGGCGCTGGTCGGTTCGTCGCAGACGATGAGCCGGGGCTCGCGGGCGACCGCCCGGGCGATGGCGATGCGCTGGCGCTGACCTCCGCTGAACTGGGCCGGGTAGCGGTCGGCCGCGTCCTCGGGCAGCCCGACGCGGTGCAGCAGCCGGCCGATGCGCTCGCGGACCTCCCGGGGCGAGCTGTTCGAACCGGCGAGGAGGGGCTCCGCCAGGGTCCGGCCCACGGGCAGCGCGGGGTTGAGCGACCCGTAGGGGTTCTGGAAGATCGCCTGGAGGTCGGAGGCGAGCAGCCGGCGGGCCCGGCCGGTGAGGTGGGTGATGTCCCGCCCGTCGAGCAGGACACGCCCGCCGCCGACCGGGGTCAGGCCGAGCACCGCCCTGCCGATGGTGGTCTTGCCCGAGCCGGACTCGCCGACGAGGGCGACCGTCTCGGCCCGGCCGACCTCGAACGACACGTCCTCGATGACGGTGGTCGGCGGCTTGCGGAAGCCACGGCCGGGATAGCGGACGGCGAGGCCGTCGATCTGGAGTACGGGTGTTCCGGTCACGCGGTCCTGCCCTGGGTCTCGGTCTCGGTCGCGTCCTCGGCCCGCCCCTCGGCGCGGGCGATGCTGGGCGTGCTCGCGATGAGCTTCTTGGTGTACGGATGCCGGGGCCGGTAGAAGATGTCCTCGACCGTGCCCTCCTCCACGATCCGGCCGCGCTCCATCACGATCGCGCGGTCGCAGCTGTCGGCCACCACACCCAGGTCGTGGGTGATCAGCACGATCGCCATGCCGTGCTCGTCGCGCAGCGACCGCAGCAGATCCAGGATTCCCGCCTGCACGGTCACGTCCAGCGCGGTGGTGGGTTCGTCGGCGATCAGCACCTTCGGCGACCCGGCGAGCGCCATGGCGATGACCACGCGCTGGAGCATGCCGCCGGACAGCTCGTGCGGATGGCGGCGCGCCACGTCGTCCGGATCACGCAGCTGGACGCTGGTCAGCAGCTCGCGGATCCGCTGCCGGACGGCGTCCTTGCCGCCGTCCGCCTCGTCGCCGGTGCGCCGGATGACCTCGGCGAGCTGGGAGCCGATGGTGAAGTACGGGTCGAGCGCCACCATGGGTTCCTGGGAGACCAGGGCGATCTCACGGCCCCGGATCCGCCGCAGCTCCCGTTCCGGGAGGTCGCTGATACGGGTGCCGGACAGCCAGGCCGCGCCGCTCGTCACCGCTCCGCCCGGCGGGAGCAGCCCGAGCAGGGACAGCCCCGTGACCGTCTTTCCGCTGCCGGACTCGCCGACGAGACCGAAGATCTCACCGGGGCGGACCGTGAAGCCGATGTCGTCGACGACGGTGCGTGGCCCCCGCGCGGCGCCGAAGGCGATCGAGTAGTCCCGGACGGTCAGTACGGCCCCTTCCGGCGGAGTGGCGGTGACGGGGGGAGCCGCCGCGGGGACGGGCCGCCGTACCGTGCCGTTCGTGGCCTGCCGCCGGTCCTGTTCGAGGTCGCGCAGGCCGTCGCCGACGAGCCCGAAGGACAGTGACATCAGACCGATGACACCACCGGAGACGAACAGCAGATAGGGGTCCTGCTGCATGATCTGCGCGGCCTCGCCGACCATGCCGCCCCAGCTCGGGGCGGGTGCCGGGGTGGCCAGCCCGAGGAAGCCGAGGCCGGTCTGGATGGCGAGGGCGTTGCCGGAGAAGAGGAAGACCGGGACCAGCAACTGCCCGGTCAGCCGGGGGAGGATGTGCCGGGCCATGATCCGCGCCGGGCCGAGCCCGGAGACCCGGGCGGCGTCCACGAACAGTTCCTCGCGCAGCGCCAGACACGAGCTGCGGATGATCCGGGCGAGGCCGGCCGAGGCGAAGAACCCCAGGGTGAGCATGGCGGCGACATTGCTCTGGTAGAAGATCGCGAGCACGGCGAGCGTGATGATGACCGCGGGAACCGAGAGCATCACGTCCAGCACGGCGACGATGATCCGGTCGGTCCAGCCGCGCAGATAGCCGGCCAGCACCCCCAGCGTCATCCCGACGAAGGCGTAGACGAGTACGGCGGCCGCCACACCGAGCAGGGTCGGCCGCCCGCCGTACAGCAGCCGGCTGAGCACATCGCGGCCGAGGACGTCGGTGCCCAGCGGATGGGCCGCCGACGGCCCGGACAGGATGTGCTGCAGGTCCTGCGCCAGCGGTGGGCGCGGCGCCAGGAGCGGGGCGAGGATCACGGCGACCGTGATGCCGACGACCACGAGGAGCGCCGTGGCGGTGACGGGGCGGCGGCGTATTCCGGCGAAGGGGTTGTTCCTCGCCCGTGATCGCGGCTTCACAGATGCCTCGACAGTGGTCATTCCGTCCGTACCTTCGGGTTGAGGAGGCTGTAGAGGACGTCCACGAGGAGGTTCACCACGATCACCATGGCCGTGAACGTGAGGGCGAGGCCCTGCACGACCGGCAGATCGTGCTGGTTGGTCGCCTCCACGACCGTGGTGCCCAGACCGGGCAGGGTGAAGACGTTCTCGACGAGGATCGTGCCGGGGATGAAGGTGATCATCATCAGGCCGATGGTGGTCACCACCGGCAGTCCGCAGCCCCGCAGGGCGTGCTTCCAGATGATCGACGCGGGTCCGATGCCGGAGGCCCTCAGCGTTCTGATGTGGTCGAGGCCGAGGGTGGTCAGCATCGCGTCGCGGGTGACCTTGGAGATGAACGCGACCCCGCCGATCGCGAGCGAGATCACCGGCAGTACGAGGCCGTTCGCCCAACTCCCCGGCGATTCGGCGAAGGGCGTGTACCCGGTCGCGGGGAAGAACGCGAACTTCACGGCGAACACGGCTACCAGCAGCAGCGCGATCCAGAAGTTCGGCACCGCGCTGCCCAGCAGCGACACGACGTCGAACACCCGCCGGCTGACCCGGCCCCGGGTCGCGCTGAACACCCCGAGCACCACGCCGACCACGGTCGCGAGGACGGTCCCGCCGATCACCAGCGCCAGGGTGACCGGCAGGCGTTGCCCGATCAGCCCCAGCACCGACTCACCGGAGAACAACGAACTGCCGAGATCACCGCGCACGGCGTCCTGGAGGTACAGCCAGTACTGCACGACGACCGGCTGGTCGAGATGCATCGCGGCCCGCAGCGCGTCGTACTGCTCCGGCGTCGCGTTGATGCCGAGGAGGGTGCGTGCCGGGTCTCCCGGCACGAACGACTCCAGGAGGAAGGTGATCGCCGAGACGATCACCAGCAGCGGCACGGACAGCGCCAGCCTGCGGAGAATGATGGGAAGCATCGGCCCTCGTCAGCGGGTGGTCCACAGGGTGTTGGAGGTCAGCTGAGCGCCGCCCTCCGGGAACTTCACCCCGTCGAGCTTGCTGTTGAACAGGGCGATCGTGTCGGTGCCGGACACCGGCAGCGCGAGCGCCTTGCGCGCGATCACGTCGGTGAGGTCCACCGACGCCGCCGCGCTGGACTTCGGGTCCGCCGCGGCGAGCCGGGCGTACGCGGCGTCGACGTCCGGGTCGGCCACACCGAAGACGTTCATGATGCCCGTCTTGGTGAACGGCGGCTGCTGGGCGTAGAAGTTGGCCTCGCCGCCGGTGCCGGGGGACAGGACGGTGGCCGCGTACTTCTTCGTCAGCAGGTCGTTGATCCAGCCGCCGAAGTTGGTCGCCGCCCGCAGCTTCAGCCTGACGCCCACCTGGGCGAGCTGGTCCTGCACGGCCTGGACCAGCTTGGTCGTCGAGGGGTCGAACGACCCGTAGTTCACCGGGATGGTGAGCCCCTTCTCGTACCCCGCCGCCTTCAGCAGGCTCTTGGCCTTGGCGGGGTCGTAGGGGTACATCTTCGCGGCCACGGTGCTGTAGCCGTCGTACCCGGGCATCTGCGGCTGCGAGACGGGGGTTCCGTAGTCCCCGTAGACCGCCTTGGTGATCGCGGCGCGGTCGACGGCGAAGTTCAGTGCCTGGCGCACCCGTTCGTCGCCCAGGCCCTTGACGACGGTGCCGTCGCGGTCGAGGAGGAACAGGCCGGCCCAGGTGGTGGGCTTCTGCAGCGTGGTGATCGCCTTGTCGCCCTTGACGGTCGGCGCCACGTCCGGGGTGCCGTACATGAGGTCGATCTGCCCGGACCTCAGGGCCTGGACCTGGGAGTTGACGTTCGGCATCACCCGGACGGTGATCTTCTTGAAGTGGATCGCGGACTTGTCGTAGAAGTTCTTGTTCGGGACGTAGACGTAGTGGTCGCCGGAGACGGACTGCTTGGCGTCGTACACGTACGGTCCGGCGCCGAAGGTGGTGGAGGCGAGCTTCTTCGGGGACCTGAGCCCGGCCGGGCTGATGACGGCACCGCCCATGTACGCCGGGGTGAACAGGGTGCCCATGTCGGGGTTGGGCGTCGGGCTGGTGACCAGCACGGTCGAACTGTCCGGTGCGGAGAAGGTCAGCGGGCGGAACCAGGCGACGGTGGGTCCGCTGCCCTTCTGGAAGTACTTGAAGGAGTCGATGACGGCGGCGGCGGTGACCGGGGTGCCGTCGGCGAACTTCACGCCCTTGCGCAGGCGGAGTTCGAACGTGGTGTTCTTCTTCCCCACGTAGCCCCACTTGTCGGCCAGGCCTGCCCCGAGGTCGCCGTTCGCCTCGCGGGTCAGCAGCGTCGCGTAGGCGGGATCCATGTAGTTGAGGAACGGCCCGACGGCGACCTGGGCAGGGTCCAGGCTGTTGGGCGCGGAGGACAGGGCGATGGTCAGGTCCACCGGGCCGGCGCTGCCACCGCCGGTCTGTCCGCCTCCGCAGGCGGCGAGCGTGAGCGTGGCCACCGCGCAGATCGAGGCCTGGAGTGCGGTTCTTCTCTTCATCGAGGGTCTCCGGAAGAAAGGGCGAGCCGAGAGCTAGAGGTCGCGAAGGAGGGTCACCGGGGCGGGCTGCCCGGTGCGGGGATTTGCGAGTGTTCAGGTGACGGTCCGGCGTGCGGGGCCGGCGGACGCGGAGGGCGCCGCGCGGGCCGATGCCGCGTGGTGCGGGGGCCGCGGGCGCCACGAGGGGCCCGGAGGATCACTCCGTCTCGTGGGCGCCGTGGGCCGTCTGCTTCAATGTCGGCGATCGGAAGGGCCGGTGGGGCGTCCCCTCGCACAACCTCAGGACGTGACTACTTTGAGTAGCTTTAACGTGTCGCTAACACGTTAAAGTGGATGCCCGTAAACTAACTGTGTCTCCTGCGTCGCGCAAGAGGTTCGTGGAAGGTGGTTGTCGATGGCACCGCGAAGCGGGAGAGTGACGAGCGCGGATGTGGCCCGCGAGGCGGGTGTGTCACGGGCGACGGTCAGCTTCGTCCTCAACAACACCGCCCATCAGAAGATCACCGACGCCACCCGTCAGCGGGTGCTGGAAGCGGCCGACCGGCTCGGCTACGCCCCGTCGGCCGCGGCGCGGACCCTTCGGTACGGGCGATCGGACGTGGTGCTCGGCCTGCTGCCGGACTGGCCGCTCGGCCATGCCACCGGTCGGCTCATCCAGGAGCTGACGCTTGCGTTCGCGAAGCGCAATCTCACCTTCGTGGTGCACTCCGGGATCCGCGGCGCCCGCTCGCTCGGTGAGATCTGGAAGGCCCTCACACCGGCCGCCGTGCTGGCCTTCGCGCCGTTCTCCGACTCCGACGCCCAGGCGATGCGCGCCGCCGGCGTCGAGGTGATCGCCGCCCTGTACGACGACAAGGGGTTCGGCGGCGACGAGGGCATCACCAGCGCGAACGCGATCGGCGCAGTCCAGGCCCGTCATCTGGCCGTCTCCCACCGGCGCCTCGGGTACGCCTACCCCGACGACGAACGGGTCGCCGTCTTCGCCAGGCCCCGGCTGGAGGGTGTCCGCAAGGTCTGTGCCGAACTGGGACTGCCCGAACCCGACGTCCGCACAATCCCGTTGACCCCCGGCGCCGCCGCCGACGCCGTACGGTCCTGGCTCGCGGCCGAGCCCCGGGTGACCGGCATCTGCGCGTTCAACGACGACGTGGCCATGAGCGTGCTCGCCGGTCTGCGGCACCTCGGACTCGAAGCCCCCCGCGACATGGCGGTCGTCGGCGTCGACGACAGCCCCGCCGCCGCGGTGTCGCACCCGCCGCTGACCAGCGTCGTCCAGGACCTCCCCGGCATCGCCGAGCTGTACGCGGACTCGGTGCGCGCCGCACTCGACGGCGCCCGGTTCCCGGGCGACGGGGGCCTGTCGGAGCCGCGCGTCCGCCTGGAGGTCCGCGCGTCGGCGTGACCCCGTGCGGACGGACCCGTACGCACGGGGAGGCCCCGCGCACGAGGAAAGGCGGCCCGCCGCGTGTCAGGGAGCGGCGGGCCGCCGACTGTGGGCCCCCGGGTCTCGGGACCGGGAGCGCGGGAGCCTGCTCCGACAGGCTCCGGTGGTGGCCTCAGGGGCGGGTGACCGGACGCAGGGACAGCACATGGCTGCCGGACGCGAGGCCGTCGACGGGCTCGGCGGGGTGCCAGCCCTCGGGCGCGCTGAACCGTCCGCCGGTGCCGGGCGGGAGCACGGCCTTCACGGTCAGGGTGTCCCCGTCGAGCGACCAGGCCACGGACGCGATGCCGTACGGGGTGACGACCGAGGCCTCGGCGGAGGTGAGCGTGGCACCGGGGCGCGGGGCGATCTCCAGCGTGCGGTAGCCGGGCGAGAGGGGCCGCAGACCGGCCACGGAACGGTAGAGCCAGCCGGCGACCGCCCCGTAGGCGTAGTGGTTGAACGACAGCATCGTGCCGGCCTTCTCCACGTCCACGGTCCCGTCCGGGCGGACGGCGTCCCACCGCTCCCACATGGTCGTGGCGCCACGGTCGACCTGGTAGAGCCAGCCCGGACACTCGGGGTTGAGCAACAGCGCGTACGCCTCGGCCACATGGCCCGCGTCGCCGAGGGCCGGCAGCACGAACGGCGTCCCCAGGAAACCCGTGGCGACACGGCCGCCGCCCGCGCGCACCAGTCCCGCCAGGGCCCTGCCCACGTCGGCGCGTTCGGCGGCGGGCACGAGGCCGAAGACCAGCGCGAGCGCACAGCCCGTCTGGGTGGTCCGGGCGTGGTCGCCCCACTTGCGCCAGGCGGCCCCGGCGGTACGCCGGTGCAGGGACGCGTACCGCTCGGCGTCGTCGGCGTGGCCCAGTTCGCGGGCCGCGTCGGCGAGCAGCCGGGCGCTGTGCGCGACGAACGCGGTGGCCACATAGCCGGAGTCGGTGGTGGCGCGTGCCGGGTCCTCCGGCGGCGCGGAGGGGTCCAGCCAGTCACCGAGCTGCGCGTTGCCGCTCCAGGTCCCGTCCTCGTCCAGACGGCCGACGGTGAACTCGACCCAGGCCCGCATCGCCGCGTAGTGGCGCTCCAGCATGCCGGGCCGGCCGTACGCCTCGAAGAGCGCGGTGGGCACGACCGTGGCGGCGTCGCCCCAGCCGGCCGCCGAACCGGCGTACGGCAGCTCGGTGGGCGGGAGTTCGCCGAGCGGCACATCGGGGATCACCAGCGGGACCGCGCCGTCCGGCCGTTGCCGGCCGCGGAGGTCGGTGAGCCAGCTGTCGAGGAAGGAGCCGCTGTCGAACGTGGCGCACGCGGTGGGGGCGAAGGCCATGATGTCGCCGGTCCAGCCGAGCCGTTCGTCGCGCTGCGGACAGTCCGTGGGCACCGCGAGGAAGTTGCCGCGCTGGGAGCGTACGACGTTGGCGTACAGGGTGTTCACCCGCTCGTCGGAGCAGCTGAACGAGCCGATACGACGGAGGTCGCTGGCGACGACCTCGGCCTCGACGGTCTCCACGGTCACACCGGGGGAGGTGACGATCTCGGCGTACCGGAAGCCGTGGAAGGTGAACTCCGGGATCAGGTCGGCCGGTCCGCCGGCCAGGGTGTACCGGTCGGTGGCGCGGGCGCCGCGCAGGATGCTGGTCAGCAGCCGCCCGTCGCCGTCGAGGATCTCGGCGTGCCGGACGGTGACGGTGCCGCCCGGCGGCCCGTCGACGCGCAGGCGCAGCCATCCGGTGAGGTTCTCTCCCGCGTCGACGGCGATGGTGCCGTCGGGCAGAGCGCTCCGCCGGGGCCGGAGGACCTGGACGACCCGCACGGGCGGGTGGGCCCGCTGTGCCAGCCCCTGGGGCAGGGGCAGGACGGAGACCGGTTCCCAGGCGTGGTCGGCGAAGCCCGGCAGCTGCCAGCCGTCGGGTTCGAGGCGCAGATCGCGTTCGCAGCCGTCGTACAGGTCGGCCGCCAGCAGTTCGCCGTATCCGCCCTTCCAGTGCCGGTCGGTGGTGACCGTGAGCCTGGTGCCGTCGGCCAGGTCGACTTCGAGCTGGGCGAGCAGGGCCGTGGTGTCGCCGTAGACGTCGCGGTTCTTGTGCCAGGTGAGGTGGCCGCGGTACCAGCCGTCGCCGACCGCGGCCGACAGGGCGTTCGCGCCGGGGCGGAGCAGGGCGGTGACGTCGTAGGTGGCGTAGAGCAGCCGGTCGGGGTAGTGGGTCCAGCCCGGTTCCAGCAGATCGGCGGAGACGGGACGGCCGTTGACCGCCGTGCGGTGCACCCCGAGCGAGGTGACGTACAGGCGCGCGGACACCGGCTCCGCCGGGAGGTGGAACTCCCGGCGGAGCAACGGCACGGGGCCGGGGGAGGTACGGCCCCGGTCCTCGGGGAGATGGACGGGGCGGGCCGCCCAGTCCACGTCGTCGAGCAGGGCGGCCTCCACCCGGGCGGGCTCGCTCCACGGCGTCCGGCCGAGGTCGGTGCGGACACGGACCCGCCAGTACCGGGTCTCGCGACTGGCCAGCGGCTGGGCCGGCCACGGGTGGTCGGTGACCGTGTCGGCCGCGGTCTCGCCGCTGGACGTGGCGGCGGCGAAGGACGGATCGGCCGCCACCTCGATCTCGTAGGCGTGCTGGAGGACGCCGGGACGCTCGCCGGTCAGCGACCAGGAGAGGCGCGGCATGGCGTGCGGGGTGGCGACGAGACCGGAGTCGTCCGCGGTGCGCAGGCCGGTGACGGAGGTCGTGGTGTCCGTCGGGTCCGGTGCCGTCGGGGCCGGAGAGTTCATCGGGTTCACGGGGGTCCCGGGATTCACGCGGTTCCCGGAATTCACGCGGTGCACGGGGTTCACGGGGCTCGTCGGGTTCATCGCTGGAGGTGCTCACGGAAGAAGCGCAGCGTGGACTCGTGCAGCGTGGTGCGGTGGGGGACGGATCCCCAGGCGTGGTCCGCGCCCGCCACGACCTCCAGCTCCGCGTTCCCGTCGTAGTGGTCGAGATAGCGGCGTACGTACTCCAGGGGCGCGATGTCGTCCATGTCTCCGTGCAGGATGTGGACCGGCCCGGTGTACGCGCCGGACCGTCCGTAGACGTCCAGGCCGGCGATGTCCTCGACGAGGGCGGCACTCATCCGGTGGCCGCCGGTGTCGACGTAGCCCTTCTCCGCGATCTCCGGAGCGAGCGGGCGGCCCTTGAGGTGGCCGCCGCCGATCTCGAAGGGGGCCACGGCGGCCGGGGACCACAGACACAGCGCGCCGATCCCGGTCTCCTCGGCGGCCGTGATCCCGGCGACCACACCGCCCATGCTCATACCGACCAGGCCGATGCGGTCGGGATCCACGAAGTCGAGGGTGCGGACCGTCCGCAGGACCGCGCGGGTCTCGGCGATCTCACCGGTGATGGTGACGTCGAAGAAGTCGCCGTCGCTCTCCCCGTGGCCGGAGAGGTCGAAGCGGACGGAGGCGATCCCCTCGGCCGCGAGCAGGCGGGACATGGCGACGAAGTTCGGCAGTTCGAGCCGGTTGGAGGTGAAGCCGTGGACGAACACCACGGTCGGACGGCGGGTCCCCGCCGGTGCTTCGGGGATGTGCAGCGTGGAGCGCAGCGTCAGCCCGTTGTGCTGGAAGTCGTGATGCCGGATCAAGGGACAGCCTTTTCGGTCGTTGCGGGAGTGGGAGTGCCGCTCTGGCCGGCGGGCCGGGGCCGGTCGGCGGGCCCGGGCCGGGCGGTGTCGGCGGGCGCCTCGGACCGGGCGGCCCCGGGCAGGCGTGGCACCCAGAGGAGGCCGATGACCGCCGAGACCACGGTGACGCCGAGGAGCAGGCCGAAGAACAGCTCGGTGTGGCCGAGGGCGAAGGCGGGGGTGGCCAGCGCGGCGAGTCCGGCGACGGCCCGGGTGAAGGCCATGGTCACGCCGGTCGCGGTGGCCCGCAGCAGGGTGGGGAAGAATTCCTGGGACCAGATCTTGTAGATGGCCTCGCCGGCGAAGGAGTTGCCGAGGCCGGAGACCAGCATGACGGCGACCAGGGTGACTTCGCCGGGTCCGAACAGCGCGGGCAGGGACCAGGCGACGACGAGCAGGGCGGTGCCCGCGGCGAACCAGGCGTGCCGGGCGGGCCGGTCCACCGCGCGCATGAACACCAGGCCCGCGGCGAAGCCCACCGGGAGTCCGAGGAGCGTCAGTTGTGAGTACCGGGCGACCTCCCCGTGGGCCAGCGCGGTCCACAGGAAGGTGCCGAACTGGCCGAGGGTGTTCGCGCCGAGGTTCCAGGTGGCGTAGTAGAGGCCCGTCGCGAGCAGCGCGTGGACGGTGGGTGCGCGGAACAGGTCCCGGACCCGGCCGAACTCGATGCTCCCGGCAGCGGAGTCCGGACGCGTGTCGGCGGCCCGGCGGGCGGCGGTCCACTCGGCCGACTCGCGCAGTGTCAGGCGCAGCAGCAGCACGACGACGGCGACGGCCAGCAGATGGGCGAAGAGGATACGGCCGCCGAGCATGCCCCGCGCTCCCATGAAGGAGCTGAGCAGCAGTACGGCCACGATGCCGGCGAGCCAGAGCATGCCGGAGAACACCACCATCGTGCCCTTCCTGCCGGGCGGCGCCTCCTCGTTGACGAGCGCCAGCGACACGGGCAGATCCGCGCCGATGGCCAGGCCGGTGGCCACGACCCCCGCGAACAGCAGGACGGGGCTCGCCGCCACCAGGAGCAGCAGGACACCGGCCGCGTACAGGACGAGCGAGCAGGTGAAGACCGTCCGGCGGCCGAACCGGTCCCCGAGCCGTCCGCCGAACAGAGCGCCGACGGCGAACGCCAGGGTCTGCAGCCCCAGCAGGAGTCCGATGGTCCCGGGGTCGAGTCGCAGGGGTGCGGCGTAGTAGCCGCCGATGGCGATGCCCGACGTCACCAGAGCGGCGGCATCGAGGTAGGAGGCCATGCCGGCGAGCGTCGCGGTCTTCCAGGGATTGCTCGTGGTGTCGGTCGTGCCGGGCATGGGTCCTCTTCGCTGAGTACCGGGGACGGGACGGGGACGGGGCGGGGGTAGGGATGGGGATGGGGTCGTGGTCGGGGACGGGGACGGTGGGGACGTACGGACCTGATGAGGCGCGAGGCCGGGAGCGAGGGCCGCGTACGGCTGCCGAATTCGACTACCGACCGTTACTTAATCGCGCCACTTAAACGTGTAGGTTGACTGAGCGGGTAAGCTAGCCCGCGATCGTCGGGTTTGGCAAGAGGTCTGTCGGAGCCCGTGGATCCGTCGGATGCCGTCGGAGGGGTGGGGGCGCATGGCCGGGACGTCCAGAGGCGGACGGGTGACGAGCGGGGACGTCGCGAAGGAAGCCGGAGTCTCGCGGGCGACGGTCAGCTACGTCCTCAACGACACCCCGCACCAGAAGATCGCCGAGGCCACCCGCCGCCGGGTCTGGGAGGCCGCCGCCCGGCTCGGCTACGCGCCCTCGGCCGCCGCGCGCGCCCTGCGCACGGGCCGTTCCGACATCGTGCTCGGCGTACTGCCGGACTGGCCGATCCAGCATGTGCTCGGCCGGCTCATCCAGCAGCTGACCAACGCCTTCGCCGAACACGAACTCACCTTCCTCGTGCACTCGTCGGCGCGGCCGGCCCGGCCGCTGCGGGAGGTCTGGAAGGCCCTGACACCCGCCGCGGTCCTCGCCCTGAACGAGTTCCCCGAGGCGGAGGCCGAGGCGATGCGCGCGGTCGGCATCCAGGTCGTCATGACGATGCACGGCGCGGCCCCCGGAGGCGCCCGGTCCCCGCTGGCCGCACCCCTGGTGGCCGAGGAGCCGATCGGCGCGCTGCAGGCCCGCCATCTCGTCGACACGCACCACCACCGGCTCGGCTACGCCTACCCGGACCTGCCCCGCCTCGACGTCCTGGCCCAGCCCCGGGTGGACGGCGTCCGGCGGGTCTGCGCGGAACGCGGCCTTCCGGAGCCCGACGTCCGCACCGTCCCGCTGGAGCTGAACGGCGCCATGGAGACGGTGAAGGCCTGGCTCGCCGCCGATCCGCCGGTGACCGGGATCTGCGCCTTCAACGACGACATCGCCATGGCGGTGCTGCTGGCCCTCCAGGCCCTCGGGCTGCGCGCCCCGCAGGACCTCGCCGTGATCGGGGTCGACGACATCCCTGGCTCGGCCCTGCTGCGACCGGCACTGACGACGGTCGTCCGGGACACCGAGACCCTCGCGCGCGGGCTGGCCCGCCGGGTCGTGGACGCGCTCGACCAGGGCCTCGGCCATCACCACGACCCCGACCGCGGCCTCGACGAGCCGTCGGCCCGCCCCCGCCCTGTCGAGGATCCGCTGAGGATCGAGGTGCGGGACTCGACCTGAGGCGAGGCTCGGGGGCGCGGGGAGCTGTGCGACCGGCCCTCGCCGGTCCCGAGCCGAAGCCGGGGGCTGTGGCGTCGTGCCCCCGGCGGCTCACTGCCGACACCGGTCGTGCTCGGTCGGGCTGTGTTGGACTGGGTCGGGCTCGGTCAGGTGGTCATGGCCTCCCGGACGAGGGCGGTGTCCACGAACTGTTCGAAGCGGACGATGAGGCCGCCGCGTACGACGAAGTGGTGGGCGACACGGACGGCGACGGGGCGGCCGGTGGCCTTGTTGGTGGCCGTGTAGCGGGCGAGGACGACGACGTTCTCGCCGTCGACGACATAGGTGTCGTCGTGGGCGGTCCAGCCGTCCCAGTCCTGGCCGAGTCGCTCCATGACGCCCGCGGTGACCCCGTCGGGCGTGCGATAGGTGCCGGCGAGGGGGAAGCCGGCCATCTCCGTCCACTCCACGTCGGGGGCGAGGGTGGCGCGCAGGGCGTCCAGGTCACCGGCGGCGGAGGCGAGGTACTGGCGGCGTACGACGTCGGCGGGCGCGGGGGAGAGGGCGAACTCGCTCATGTTCAGCCCCACTTCATCTCGCCCTTGGCGACCTTCGCACCGATCTGGGCGGCGATCTGCATCCCGTTGTCCGGGTGACGCGCGACGAGGGCGGCCGTGAGAGAGGCGCCGTCCGCGGCCTTGTCCAGTTCCTCCTCGAAGGCGAGCAGATAGTCACGGGTGGCGGTGATGGCGGAGGCGTCGGCGGGGGTGCCGGGCAGCCGGTGGCCGGGGACGACGAGGTCCGGCCGGAGCGCGGCCATCTCGTCCAGCAGGTCGATCCAGGCGGCGCGGTCGCCCGGGGTGGGGGTGTCGGCGACCCAGACGTGCTCCTGCTGGAAGAGCAGGACGCCGCCGAGGATTGCGCGCCGCTCGGCCTGCCAGAGGTAGTGGCGGTCGGGGAGAGCGGCCGGGCCGCCCCGCAGTTCGAAGCGGTGGCCTTCGAGGGTGAGGTCGCCGGTCAGCGGGGTCAGCTCGACCAGGCGGGTGGGGAGGTTCGCGCCGAGCGCCGCCCACGCCTTGAGCTTGCCCTCGTACGAGTGCCGGATGTGGTCGATGACGAGGGGAGTCGCCACGAAGACCGCGTCGGGGAAGGCGTCGGCGATCACTTCGGCGCCGAAGTAGAAGTCGGGGTCGCCGTGGCTGACGAAGACGGTCGTCAGCGTCTTGCCGGAGTCGAGGATCTCGGCGGCCACCCGGTGACCGTCCGCCCGGGTGAAGGCGGCGTCGACCAGCAGCGCATCCGTCTCACCGGTGACGAGGGTGGCCGTCTTGTTCTTGACGCCGGCGGGGAAGTCGAGGTCGAGGACCTTGAAGGAGAGGGTGCTCACGGGGAACTCCTTGAGGGGTGTGGGAGGTGGGGTGTGGGGCGTGGGAGGTGGGACGGTCAGGAGGTTCGTGGTCAGGTTCGGGTGGCCGGGTGGGACGCGAGCCGCTGGTCGATCTCGTCCGCGGTGGCGCGACCGTAGGCCAGGGGGGTGAGGGACGTGCCCTCGACGGCGAGCAGGGTGGGGAAGCCGGTGACACCCAGTGCGGCCGAGCGGCGGAAGTCGGCCTCGGCCGCGGTCTTCGCCTCGGCCGACGCGAAGGCGGCCACGACGGCGTCCGCGTCCAGACCGGCCGCCTCGGCGACCGCGCGGTACGTGGCCGGGTCCGAGAGGCTGTGGCCGCCGGCGTAGAACGCGTGCTGCAGGTCCGCCGCGAGGAGCGCCGCCCGGTCGGGGGCCGCCTGCCGCAGGGCGGCCGTGCCGCGGGCGGCGGCCTCGGAGTCCATGACGAACGAGCCGTCGGCGACCAGCCGTTCGTAGCCCGCGCCGAACACGGCGCCGGTCAGCTCCGCGATCTGGGCGTTCGCGCCCCGGACATGGCCGAACTCACGGATCGGCACCCGGCGCGCCCCGGTGAACAGACCGCCGGAGACCACCTCCACCGGCAGCCCGGGGTGGCGGGCGACCACCTCCCGGAGCGTTCCGGAGAAACCGTGGGACCAGCCGCAGTAGGCGTCGAAAACGTAGACCAGCTTCATGGTGACCTCGACAGGCGCGGGATCGTCCACCCGGTGCGGGCGATCGCCTGACAGAACAGTAACTGACGTGTCAGATATTTCGGCAGTCTGGTGTGAGGTGGGTGACGCGGCCAAGCAGTCCTGACTCGGACACCAGGGAATAGCTGATCGTCTCAGAATGCCGTCCTGCGGAGACGCTGGCGGCCCCATGGAACAATCCCTTCGGCCACGGGCTCAGGGGGAATGACGCCGTATGGAACGGGTTGGGGCTGCGCGAGACCTCGTGCTCGGTTACGTCCGCGCTCTGAACGCGATTGATGAAGCCATGAGGGTGGCGATCCCCTCGCCGGAGCGATCGGCGGACGTCGTCGGCCTGGTCCGTGCGTGCCGGATCAACCGGAGTGATCACATCGGCACCTACTCCTACGAGGTTCATGGGGCAGGGTGCCGCTTCGTGAGCGACGACGGCACTGAGGTCGACGTGGACTTCGCAGCCGACGGGAGTGAAGTCTTCGACCTCTGGCGGCTGCGCGGGTATGGGCTGAGCCTGCCGGAGCCTCTTGACGTCACGGATCAGGACCTGCGGTCCGCAGTGCGGTCGCTGGGACCACTTCTGCACGAGGTGCGGTCGGGGTGGTTCGGCGTAGCCAACTGATCGCTTCAGGAGGAGGTTCGCAGGCGGCGGAGGCATGTGAGGCTGCAGGCCAGTGCGAGCAGAGCCTGATGGAGATCGGCGCGTCGTTCGTATCGGATGCGGAGCCGTTCGAACCGGTGCAGCCAGGCGAAGGGGCGCTCGGCCACCCAGCGCACCTTGCCCAGTCCGGAACCGTGGGCGACGCCGCGTCGTGCGATCAGCGGCTCGACGCCGCGCTTCCGCAGCTGGCGGCGGTACTTGTCGAAGTCGTAGCCGCGGTCCGCGTACAGCCGCCGGGGCTTGCGGCGAGGGCGTCCCCGCAGACCTCGAAACGATGGGACGGCGTCCGGCAGGGGCAGGAGCAGGAGTTGGGTGAGCCGGAACGGGACCGGTCGACGGGCGAGGGAGCGGCGTGATCCCCCCGTTGAGAGCCCGGACGTGTGACCCGTCCACTGGGCATTCGTCCAAGTCCAGCGGGCCGGTGCGGCGCAGCTCGGTCGGCAGGGCCGCGTGCAGGCGTGGCCAGACGCCGGCCGCGGTCCAGCCCCGCAGCCGACGCCAGGCCGTCACCCCGGAGCGGCCCACGGTCTCCGCCGGGGCATCGCGCCACGCGACACCGGTCCGCAGTACGTACATGACCCCGGACACCCTGCCGACCAAGATCGCCGAGCACGGGACCCGCGACTCAACTCATTCTGAAACGATCAGTTGGAAGAGTCGGCATGGGGCCGCGTCATGGAGCAGCCGCGCATCGCATACTTGGGCCGTACTCTCGCCTTACGGCAAGGCATACTTTCGCTCCGGCCGACGCCGGCGCATCACTTCACGGGAACTTTGATTCCGAACAGTTTCTCCGCATTTCGGAATGCAATCTTTTCCTTGTCTTCGCGTGGCAAATCGACTCCGCGGAACCAGTCGGTCTGCTCCTTGATGTCCGCGAACGGATAGTCGGTTGCGAACATCACTCGATCCACGCTTATGTACTTCAGCAGGAGATCGAGCAGTTCGGTCTGGGGGAATGCGCTGGTTGTGACCCAGAAGTTGTCCTGGAAGTATTGCCCGATGGGTTTCTTGAGAGATTCTTTGGTCGGCTCGCCCATGTCGTTGACGATCCGCTCGTAGTAGAAAGGAAGGCCTTCGCCCATGTGGCCGATGATGATTTTCAGTTTGGGGAATCTGTCGAAAACCCCGTACGTGATCATCCGAACGCATTGGGTCAGCACCTCCTGGTGCCAGCCATATCCAGACCCACTGAAAATGTAGTCCTGGTAATCTTCCGTGTATTCAGACCGTGTGGTGCTGTAGTAGATCTTGAAGACCTCGTCAGCTGGATAGCCGGGATGCAGATAGATCGGCACGTCGAGAGCAACGGCACGTGCCAGTACGGGCTCGAAATCGGGATGATCGAGATACTTCTTCGCGATGTGACCGTTGGTCAGTGCGCCCAAGAAGCCATCTTCCCGAACCGAGCGTTCCAGTTCGTCCGCCGCCGCCTCCGGGCTCTGCAAGGGCAGGGTGGCGAAAGCCTTGAAGCGGTCCTGATATTTGGCGATCGGCCCGTCTACAAGTTGCCGGTTGAGGCGATAGGCAAGGTCGATGCCCCTCTGGCCAGGGACATTTTGTACGGAGGGTGTATGAGCAGAGAGGATTTGAACGTTGAGTCCACCCGCATCCATGTCGCCGATGCGGCGCTGGCCTAGATCCGCAAGGCCGATTTCCTCGAGGAATGCTATGTGATCCTGATTGATGGAGTTCAACTTCAACAACGTGGGAGTCGAAAAGGTCTCCTCCGTGCCGATGAAGGGCAGGTCCTGGTCCCGCCGTAAAATGTCCGACGTCTTGTCCGAAGCCTTGTCCGATGTCTCGCTCTCGCTCGCTTCCGAGAGAATGGCGTGCGTGGACAAGCCGGCACCAATGCCAAGTGCCGTGCTGGCGGCGAGAAAGCCGCGACGTCCCATGGGCTTCATGTCAGTCCCTCTCTTCGGGCGTTTGTGTGGTGAGGTATCCGTTCGGCATCCGTCTGCGAGAGATGCTTTAGGGGTCTTCGCGTCCTGCTCGCGCACCCCGGCAGCGCTCAGGCCGAGGAACCGCTCGTCGGTGTGCAGCGGCTGTGGTGGAGCAGGCGACCGCCCGCGTGCGCGCTGTGCGGACCCGCACTGTGTCGGCGTGTGACCCCGCATACGGCGACAGGGAACGCTGTCACCAGCGCCCTGGTGGCCACCCCGAACTTCCGCAGTGGACTATCAAGTTCCGGCATAGCCCCAACGCTAGGCCCGATTCCGTTCTGTTTCGTCATGCTGCGGTCGTCATCCCTCGGGAGACAGGCGGCACGACGTTACTCCGACGGGAGTACTCTCCGGAGCGCCGTTCGACACCCGCACGAGAATCAAGGCCCGTCGCAACTGGGCCCGAAGTGCAGAGATGGGCCGGGCTGGGCTTTCCCCGATGGCGCTGCGTCGACTGCCATCACCAGCCTTCTCCATACGGATTGCATCGCTTATCCGCATGCCTACTTCCTACCGAGCGAACCTGCGACAAACATCAAAGAGCTGCTCACACACTCTGCTGAATGATCAGTCGTGAGAGCTTCTCGAGCCGTTGCTTCCACCATGGCCCGATGAAGGCGCCCGGTCCGCGGCCGGTACCGGATCGGCAGTGCCTGCAGGGCATTCCTGCTTGCCCAGCTGAACGCGGCAGACGAGATCGACTGGTCCCGGGCGGTGATCGACGGCAGCCACATCGACATGAAAAAGGGGGTCCAGGACCTTGAGTTCGCCCCCATTTCCAGCCCTCACGTGAGCCGCGCCCGCGTCAGGGCAGGCGGGGCAGTACGTCGCGTGCCGTGTGGCTGAGGATGCGCAGATCCTCGGCGAACCGCTCACGGTCGGCCTCGGGGAGGGGGCCGACGAAGTACTCCTTGATGTTCTCCACGTGGACGCGGGCGGCGCGCACGGCTGTCTCCTCGCCGAGCGGCGTCAGCCGTACCAGCTTCCCGCGGCGGTCGGTGGGGGACTCCTCCCGGGTCACGAGGCCCGCTGTCTCCATGCGGTCCACCAGGCGGGTCACGCCACCGGTGGTGAGCACCTGCTCCTGGGCGATGGCCCGCATCGGCAGTCCCGGCTCGCCCGCCCGCCCGAGGATCAGCAGCACCTCGAACATCAGATGGCTGATGCCGCACTCGACCTCCAGGGCGCGCCCGAGGATGTACTCCAGCCGGTTGGCCGCGCCCTGGAGCCGTCCGAACGCGAGGACGAGTTCGTGGTCGGCGGCCTCCTTGGCCGTACTGATGCCTGTCTGCTCGCTCATGGCCGCGCCGCCCCTCTCCCGGTCCCGACTGCCACCGTACCGATCATGCCTCGGTGGTACGGGCCGGTCGACGGGCCAGGGCCGCCGCATGGGTCCCGGGGCGCCGGGGAGCGCCGGGGCGGCCCCGAGGCCGACCGGACCCTGTGCCGTCAGACCTCGAGTCCGTAGGACGTGAACGCGTAGACCCCGGGGGCCTGCTGCTCGACCTTGTGCGACACCCTCGCGCCGTACCGCGTCCAGTCCGCCGCCTCGTCGGTCTTGAGTTCCTCGGGCATGTCGGCCCACGCGTAGGAGTAGTACACCAGGATGCCCAGCGCCTTCTCCTCGTCCTGGTGGTAGCCCCGGTTCGACGGTCGTACCGGATCGCCGTGATCATCTGTCATCTTCAGGCTGAGGCAGGCGTCTTGGACGAGCCGGAAGACCGTCGCCTGCTCCTCCTCCGAGAGGTCCGCGCCGTCCTTCCTGGACACGAAGACCACGGGGCCGTACGCCGACATGGATTCCTCCTGATCATCGGGATCTTGATGGAGCGGGCCGGACGCCCGTGGCGGTTCAACGCTTCCTCGGGCCTGGTCGAAGCAACCTGGTGCGCCCGGCTGTCGTCAGCCATGGATCGATGGATGGGTAACGTTACCCAGCGGCGGCGTTCTCGCCGCCGGCGGCGGTGTCACTCCGGTGCCCGTGCCGTGGACCGGCGCGGTACGAGTGAGGGGGTCAGGGTGACCCTGGCCGTGGGGCGGTCGCGGTCGTCGATGCGGGCCAGGAGGAGGCGTACGGCGTTGTGGCCCATCTCCTGGCCGGCCTGGTCGACGCTGGTGAGCGAGATCGGGCCGAACGCGGCGAACGTGGTGTTGTCGTATCCGGCCACCGAGAGGTCACCGGGGACGGACAGACCGGCCTCGGCGACCGCTTCGAGCACACCCATGGCGACGATGTCCGCCCCGGCGAAGAGCGCCGTGGGCCGGGCGGAGGCGGGCCGGGCCAGCAGTTCCCGTACCGCCTCGTGGCCGCCCTCCTGGGTGTAGCTGGTGGAGAGCACGTCGATGGACTCCTCCAGGCCGTGCGCCCGCATGGCCTGCCGGTATCCGTCGGCACGGCGGGCGTTGGGCATCTCCGCGAGGCGTGTCGGGTCGGTCTCGTGGTGCTCGACGTGGGAGATCCGGCGGTGTCCGAGGCCGGCCAGGTGGCGGACCACCAGCGCGGCGCCCTCGATGTCGTCGTCGGCCACGGTGTCGTAGACGGGCGAGGAGCCGTGGCGGCCGACGACGACGGTGGGGACCGCGGCGGCGACATGCTCCAGATGGGCGCGGGAGGAGACCGGCGCGACCAGGACGAGCCCGTCCATGCCGCGGTCGATCATCGCCTCGGTGACCCGGGCCTCCGCCTTCTCCCCGTTGCAGCCGGGGCCGAGGAACACCTGGTAGTCGGTGTCCTCCAGCGAGTCGGTGATCCCGTCGAGGATCTCGGGGAAGAACGGGTTGCGGATGTCGGGCAGCATCACGCCGATGGTGTAGGTCCGCCCCCGCAGCGCACGGGCGCCGGCGTGCGGCCGGTAGCCCAACTCGTCGATGGCGCGGCGCACTTTGGCCTGCATCTCGGGGCTCGCCCCGTACGCGTTGCGCAGCACCTTGGACACGGAGGTGACGGACACCCGGGCGTGTCGCGCGACGTCGACGATGGTGATCCTGCGACGTGATGCGGTCGGCTCCATCCGGTCCTTGCCTCTCGGGGTGCGTCGGGGCGGCCGAGTCTAAGCCTGATTCCCCAGCTCAGGGGACGGCTCGAAGGCGGAGGGCGGCGGCCCCCGTAATGCCGTCGTCTTGTCTGCGCAACATCTTGACGTCGCGCGGGAGGCTCCTTAAGGTCTGGCCACACCCCTTGGGAAACGTTACCCAAAAATCCATGCCCGGTCTTCGGAGGGCTGATCCGCCCGATGCGTTGAATCGATTCAAGAGAGGAGGTTCGCCGGTGACCGTCATCCCGCACAAGCGCCCGCCGGACGTCGACCGGTCCCCGGGCGCGGAGCCGGCTCCACGGGGCCGACGCCCCCGAACCGCCCCGCCGTGGTGGTTCGCCCTTCCCGCGATGGCGCTGTTCGCCTTCGTCGTCCTGGTGCCGAGTGCGCGCGGGGTCTACTACGCCTTCACCGACTGGGACGGGCTGTCTCCCGACTTCTCCTTCGTCGGCCTCGACAACTTCACCGAGATGCTCGGCGACGAGGACGCGACCCGGGCCGTCCGCCACACCCTGCTGATCGCCGTGGCCATCACGGTCGTGCAGAACGCGGTGGGACTGCTGCTGGCCCTCGGCGTCAACTCGGCCATCAAGTCCCGGACCCTGCTCCGGGTGTTCCTCTTCGCCCCGGCCGTGATCACCCCGATCGTCACCGCCTACCTCTGGCGCAACCTCCTCGGTCCGGACGGCGCGGTCAACAGCCTGCTCGCCGCCGTGGGCCTCGGCGGATGGCGGCAGGACTGGCTCGGCGACCCGGATCTGGCGCTGTGGTCGGTCGTCGGGGTGATCGTCTGGCAGTTCGCGGGCTATTCCATGGTCATCTTCCTCGCCGGACTCCAGTCGGTGCCCAAGGAGGTCCACGAGGCGGCCTCCATGGACGGGGCCGGTCCGGTGCGCCGCTTCTGGTCGGTGACCAGGCCGCTCCTGGCCCCGGCCCTCACCATCAACCTGATGCTGTCGATCATCGGCGGGATCAAACTCTTCGACCAGGTCTGGGCGCTGACGGGCGGCGGACCGGGGCACGCCACCGACACCATCTCGACGCTCATCTACAAGGACGCCTTCACCCTCGGCGAGTTCGGCTACAGCATCGCGCTCGCCGTCGTCCTCACGATCATCGTGGCGGTCGTCTCGACCGGACAGTTCCTCGCGCTGTCCCGCTACGAGAGGTCCGCGTCATGAACCGCTACCGCCGCCGCACCTTCGCCCTGGAACTGGCGATGATCGCGGCCGCCCTGTTCGTCGCCTTCCCGGTGTACGTCCTGGTCAATCTGGCGGTGCGGCCCTCCTCGGACACCTCCTCGCCGATCAGCCCGACCGGTTCACCGACCCTGGACAACTTCTCCCAGGCCTGGCAACAGGGGGCGCTGGGCGGGGCGTTGGCCAACAGCCTGCTGGTGACGGTGTGCAGTGTCGCCGTCGTCCTCGCGGTGTCCGCGCTCGCGGCGTACCCGCTGGCCCGCGCCACGGCCCGCTGGTCCCGGGGGACGTATCTGACCTTCCTGCTCGGCCTCGCCCTCCCCTTCCAGCTCGCGTCCCTCCCGCTGTACCAGACCCTGCGCGACCTGGGACTGCTCGGCTCCCCCTGGGCGCTGGTCCTCTTCTACTCGGGGCTGCAGGTGCCGTTCACCGTCTTCCTCTACGTCGGGTTCCTGCGCGCTCTGCCGCGTGACTTCGAGGACGCCGCGCTGATCGACGGCTGCACCCCGCTGCAGGGCTTCCGGTTGGTGGTCCTGCCCATGCTCAAGCCGATCACCGTGACCGCGCTGGTGCTCAACACGGTCGCGGTCTGGAACGACTTCTTCACCCCGCTGCTGTACCTCAGCGGCAGCGACCGGCAGACCCTGCCGGTGGCGATCTCCGGTTTCGTCGGTCAGTACGTCACCGACTGGAACCTCATCTTCGCGGCGCTGGTGATCAGCGTCCTACCCGTCCTGCTCGTCTACCTCCTGCTGCAGCGCAGCATCATCAACGGCTTCGCGGGCGGGCTGCGGGGATGACCCCGACTCCCGGCCGACCCTCACGCACGGCGGCACTCTCCCCGAGGGGGGCATCATGAAGGCACGTTCACTTCCGATGAGGAACCGCGCACTGCCGGTCCTGATCGCGGCGGTCACATCCATGTCCGTGCTCGCCGCGTGCAGCGGCGGCACCAAGGCGGGCTCCGAAGGCGGTTCGGGGGGCTCGAAGACGCTGACGCTCGCGTCCATCGACCAGGGTTCGGTCGAAGACGTCGTCAAGGCGTTCGAGAAGGCCAACCCGGGCGTCAAGGTCCGGTACACGACCAGCGGCGCCGACCAGTACCAGCAGCAGATCCGCACCCAGCTGTCCTCCGGCACCGCGCCCGACGTGATGTCGGTCTGGCCCGGCAACGGCAACCCGGGCGCCACCTTCGTCCTGGCGAAGCCGGGCTATCTGCGGGACCTGTCGGACCGGCCGTGGGCCGCCGAACTGCCGGACGCCATGAAGTCGGTCGCCCAGTACGAGGGCAGGACGTACAACGCGGTGTTCGGACAGAACGGCATCGGCGCGGTCTACAACGACTAGGCCATGGAGAAGGCGGGGCTCACCCCGCCCGAGACCTGGAAGGACCTGCTGGCCTTCTGCAAGGCCGCGAAGGCGAAGGGGACCCCGGCCTTCGCGCTCGGCAACCAGGACAACTGGGTGACCCAGCTCGTGCTGTACGCGCTGGTCGCCACGACCGTCTACGGCGAGGACCGGGACTTCGACAAGAAGCTGCAGGCCGGCGAGACCTCCTTCGCGAAGTCTCCCTGGGCCGCCGCCGTCGACAAGTACATGACCATGGAGAAGACGGGCTGCTTCCAGAAGAACCCCCTGGGCACCAACTACGAGGCCAGCCAGCAGCTCGCCGCCACCGGCAAGACCCTCGGCATCGTCCAGGGCAACTGGGTGATCGCCCTGCTCAAGCAGAAGAACCCGAAGGGCACGTTCACGCTCAAGGCGCTGCCCGCCACCGACGACCCGGCCCGGACCCTCATTCCGGCGGCGGCCGGCGCCGGGTACGGCGTCAACGCCAAGGCGAAGAACGAGGAACTGGCCCTGAAGTTCGTGGACTTCGTGATGTCGCCCAAGGGCATGACCACGTTCGTGGAGAAGCAGGGCAGTCTGCCCACCCTGCCGGACACGGGCTACAGGACCGATCCGTCGCTGGCCGAACTCACCGAGTTCATCGAGTCGGACCGCACCGTGCCGTTCATGGACCAGCTCTGGCCCAACCCCAAGGTCCAGCAGACCATGCTCAGCGGCCTCCAGGAGATCTTCAGCGGCCAGTCCACCCCCGAGAAGCTCCTCGACGAGATGGACGCCGACTACACGTCCGGGAACTGACCCGGCCGTCGGGCCGCCGGCCGCCCTCCGTGGCCGGCGGCCCTTTCCGGGCGCCCGACTGAAACGTTCAAATCGCCAGGGTCAAGTCGCCAGGTTCGCATCACCAGGCATCACGAGGCATCACCTGGCATCGCCAGGTTCAAATCCCCCCGAGTGACCGGAGGTTCGGTATGCCAGACGTCCCCGATGAGCCGTTGAGCCGGAGGAAGGTGGTCGGCACCATGGCCGTCTCGGCGGCGGGACTGGCCGCGCCCGTCGTCCCCGGGCTGCCCCTGACGGCGGCAGCCCACGCCGCCGAGCGGGACGGCGGACAGGGGGCCCGGGTGACGGGCCTGGCGGTCGACGGCCGTGAGGACGGCCCGCTCGGTGTCGACGACCCCGCCCCACGGCTGAGCTGGCGGGTGGCGGGAGCCGGGGCCGGCTGGACCCAGGCCGCCTACCGGATCCGCGCGGCGCGCACCGAGGAGGACCTGGACCGGGGCCGCCCGCTGTGGGACAGCGGCAAGGTCCGCTCCCCGGCCCAGACCGACATCCCCTGGCACGGCCCCGCACCGGCCTCGCGCGACCGTGTGGTGTGGCAGGTGCGGGCCTGGGGCGCGGACGGGCGGGCCATACCGTGGAGCCGTCCCGGCACCTGGGAGACGGGGCTCCTCAGGCGCACCGACTGGGGCGAGGCCCGCTGGATCGAGTACCCGGGCCGCACCGTCGACCAGCCCCTGCCCCTGTTCGCCCGCGCCTTCCGCGTGGGCGGACGCGGGGGCAGGGTCGTCAGGGCGAGGCTGTACCTGTCCGGCGTCGGACTGCACGAGGCCCGGCTCAACGGCGAACCCGTCACCGACGAGGTGCTCGCGCCCGGCAACTCCAACTACCAGCTCTCCCTCGAATACCGGGTGTACGACGTCACCCGGCTGATCCGCTCCGGCGCGAACACCCTCGGCGTCGAACTGGGCCACGGCACAGCCCTGGTGACCCGCTCCGTCACCGACCCCGCCACCGGCCGCACCGCCCCGTACAGCTGGTGGCAGAGCCAGTTCAAGGGCAGCGGCAGCCTCGTCGCGCCCGCCGCCCGGGGCGCCACCACCGTCAGGGTGAGCAGTGTCGCGGGCTTCCATGTCGGCGGCACCGTGAACATCGACACCGGCGACGGCGGCGAGCGTCTGGAATCCCGGACCGTCACCGCGATCGGCACCGCCGGGGCCGACGGCACCGGCATCACCTTCGAGCCCGGTCTCACCGCCGCGCACGACGGCAATGCCGCCGTCACCGGCTCCGGCAACTCCCTCGCCGCCACCGACCCGAGCGCGGGCGCCGCCGTCTCCCCGCGGCTGATCGCCCGGCTGGAACTCACCCGGGCCGACGGCACGGTCCGGACCGTCGTCAGCGACCGTTCCTGGAGAGCCGCCCTCGGTCCGACCGTCACGGCCAACTGGTACTCCGGCTCCGACCACGACGCCCGCCGCGAGCAGCCCGGCTGGACCGCCCCCGGCGCGGACCTCACGGCCACGGCGAAACGCCGCGACGGCACGGCCATGGGCTGGACCGCCGCCGGAATCGCCCCACCACCCAATCTCACCACCGAACTGGTGTGGCGGGCGGCCGAGCCGCTCAGGGTCGTCGACCGGCTCCGCCCGGTCGAGGTCACCCAGCCGCAACCCGGCGTCTGGGTCTTCGACTTCGGGCAGAACTTCGCCGGCTGGCCGCTGCTGAAGCTCGACGGCCCGCTGCCCGCCGGGACCACGGTCAAGCTGCTGCCCGCCGAGTCGCTGAACGCCGACGGCACCGTCCACCAGGCGTCCCTCATGGGCGGCGGCCCCGCCCGCGGCACCGACCTCTTCGCCGCCTACACCACGTACGGCGACCAGCGGGGCGAGAGCTGGCACCCGCGGTTCCACTACTTCGGCATGCAGTGGCTCCAGGTGACCGGCCTGCCCGAGGGATACGTACCTACCCGGGACACGGTGACCGGCCTCCAGATCCACGCGGACCTGCCCGCCGCCGGGTCCCTGCACACCTCCGACGACCGGATCAACCGCGTCCACCGCATGGCCCGTTACTCGATCATGAGCAATGTCATGTCGACCTTCACGGACTGCCCCGGCCGGGAGAAGCTCGCCTACCCCGCCGACTACGTCCAGCCCTTCGGCTCCCTGCACCGCGCCTTCGGCTACGCCGCCTATCTGCGCACCATGCAACGCCACCTGGTCGAGGGCCAGTCCAGGGCCGGCGACGACATCGGCAACGTGGCGCTCAAGGCCCCCGTGTACGACTGGGGGTACACCGGCCGGTTCGGCGACGAGATCAACTGGGGCAACGGCATCGTCCTGGTGCCCTGGCTGCTGTACGAGACATACGGCGACACACAGACGATGAGCCGCGCCTACCCCCGGATGCAGGCCTTCCTGCACTACATCAGGACCCGGAAGGCGGGCACCGGCGCGGACGCCCACCTCGTGGACGCGGCCCTCGCCGACTGGATCGCCGGTGAGAACACCTCGGGCCGTATCACCGGTACCTGGGGCTACCACCAGGTCGCCGACCGGATGGCCCGCATGGCGGCACTCATCGGGCGGGACACCGACGCCGCCGAGTACCGCAACCTCGCGGCCAACATCAAGGACGCGTTCAACGACGCCTTCTACCACACCTCCCTCGGCCGGTACACCGCCGAGGGCGACCGGGGAACCGCCGGAGCCACCCAGGCCGCGCAGGCGCTCGCGCTCGACGAGGGCCTCGTACCGGACGGCGAACGCGCAAGGGTCCTCGACGCGCTGGTGGAACTGGTCCACGCCCACCGCCCGTTCGGGGGCGGTCCGCACTTCAGCGGTGGCACCATCGGCCTCGCCCCCATCGTGCGCGCCCTGCACGAGGGCGGCCACGACGACCTCCTGTGGGACGTCCTCCAGGAGGACACCCGCCCCGGATACGGTCACTTCATGGCACCCACCACCGCCAACCCCCGGGGTCTGACGACCGTTCCGGAGGACTGGGAGATCGGCAGCTCCAAGAACCACATGATCCTGCTGCAGATCGAGGAGTGGTTCCACGGCGGTGTCGTCGGCATCCGCCAGGCGCGCGGCAAGGCCGGCTACCGCGAACTGGTCGTCGACCCCCGCCCGGTCGGCGACCTCACCCACGCCGAAGGCGGCTACCGCACCCCGTACGGAGTGGTGTCCGCCCGGTGGACCCGCCGCGACGGCAGGTTCCGGCTCGACGTGGAACTCCCGCCCAACACCACGGCGGAGATCCGGCTGCCCTCCGGCGACGGTGCCCGCCGGGTCGTCGGCTCGGGGCGCCACACGTTCACCTGCCGTGTCGCGTGACCTGACCCGACCTGACCTGACCCGACCTCCCGACCGGCAAGAGATCCCAAGGGCCCCTCGAAAGGAGCCAGCGCCATGGCAAGCGGAACGAGTGCGGCGGCGGAACCGTCCCGCCGCCCGCACGGCAGCCCCGTCCTCGGGCTGACGGTGGAACACCGCACCGATCCCCTCGGTGTGGACGCAGACCGCCCCCGCTTCGGCTGGCGCACGGAGTCCGCCACCCGGGGCCGGCGGCAGGGGGAGTACCGGATCCTCGTCGCCACGTCCCCGGACAGGCTGACCGCCGACCGCGCCGACGTCTGGGACAGCGGGCCCGTCCGGTCCTCGAACTCGGTCGCGGTTCCCTACGCGGGCGAACCGCTGCGCCCCTCGACCCGCTACCACTGGACCGTCGCCGTCCGGGACACCGAGGGCCGCCCGACGGGTACCGCAGCCCCCTCCTCCTTCGAGACCGGCCTGCTGAGCACCGACGGTGTCACCGGCTGGGACGGCGCCCAGTGGATCGGCATGCGGGGAAAGACCCCCGGCTCGCCGGGCGCACCGATGCTGCGCACCGAGACACCGCTGCGGGGCCCGGTCCGCGAGGCCCGGCTGTACGTCTCCGCCCTCGGCGTCTACGACGTGTACGTCAGCGGCCACCGGGTGACCGTCGAACAGGACGGCGCCCCCACGGTCGAACTCCTGCCGCCGGGCTGGACCAACTACGACACACGCGTCGACTACCTCACCTATGACGTCACCCGCCTCGTCGCCCGCGAACCGGTCGTCACCCTCGCCGCCGTGCTCGGCAACGGCTGGTACAACGGCCGTGTCTCCGAGGGCAGCACCTATTACACGAAGGACGGCAACGAGCTCGCCCTCAAGGCGAAGCTGCTGATCCGCTACGCGGACGGCACCGCACAGTCCCTCGTGACCGGCACGGACGGCGGCTGGAAGGCCACCGACACCGGCCCCTACCGGTCCGACGACCTCTACGACGGCCAGACGTACGACGCCCGCCGGGAGCTACCGAACTGGACCGCGCACGGCTTCGACGACACCGCCTGGTCGGACGTGACACGCGTCGCCTTCGAGGACCGGTACCCGGACGTGCGGCTGACCGCCTACCCCGGCGAGAGCGCGCGCTTCGTCGACCGCTGGGACCTGAGGCCGCGGTCCGTCACCGTCGTCACCGGGGTGACCGGACAGGAGGACAGCCCCCACGGCAGGGGACGCGTCGTCGTGGACCCGGCCCGCACGGTGACCGACCCCGCGAAAGCGGCCACCGCCCCGGTCACCCTCGGCAGCGGCGAGACCGCCGTCTACGACCTCGGCCAGAACATGGTCGGTGTCGCCCGCTGCACCGTGCGCGGACCGGCCGGTGCCCGGGTCGAGTTCAGGTTCGCCGAGATGCTCAACGACGACAGCGCCGGCGCGGACGGCCCCGAGGGCTCCGTCTACCGGGCCAACCTCCGCAGCGCCGAGGCCACCAGCACCTACATCCTCAAGGGCGACCCGCAGGGCGAGACCCATCAGGACACGCTGACCTTCTACGGCTTCCGCCATGTCTCCGTCACCACCTCGCGGACCGTCACCCTCACCGGGCTGACGGGCAAGGTCGCCACCTCCGCCGTCCGCGAGACCGGGACCTTCACCACGAACGATCCCGACGTCAACCAGCTGGCGAGCAACATCCGCTGGGGCCAGCGCGGCAACTACCTCTGGGTGCCCACCGACTGCCCGCAGCGCGACGAACGGCTCGGCTGGACCGGCGACACCCAGGTCTTCGCCACCACCGGCCTCTACAACGCGGACGCCGCCGTCTTCCTCGGCCACTTCCAGGACACCGTCGTCGACTCCCAGACCGTCTACGGCGCGGACAAGGCCCAGTACACCGGCGTCGCCCCCGGCGGACGCTACAACTTCCCCGGCGGCGGAAGCGGTTGGGCCGACTGCGGTGTCGTGCTGCCCTGGACGCTCTGGCAGATGACCGGAGACACGACCGTCGTCGAACGCAACTGGCCGTCGATGACCCGCTACCTGGACTGGATCCGACGACAGACCGGCGACACCTACGCCGGACAGGGCTCGCTCACCGGCGACTGGCTCGCCCCGCAGCAGACCAGCGCCCAGTTGATGAGCGACGTCTACTACGGCTACTCCGCCCGGCTGATGGCGAGCATGGCCCGGGGGACCGGCCGGACGGCGGAGGCCGAGGAGTACGAGCGGCTCTTCGGGCACATCAAACGGGCGTTCATCGCCAAGTACCTGAGCACCGACGGCGGCCGGATCACCGTCAGGTCCGGCCTGGGCGAGGCCTCCCCGATCGAACCCGGCTCCGATCCCGACCAGAGGACGGAGGACAACACCCAGACCGCGCTGTTGTGGGTCCTCAAGCTCGGTTTCTACGAGACGCAGGCCCAACGCCGGGCCCTCGTCGGCCACTTGGCGGACAACATCGGCAACGACGCGGCCCACAGGGCGGCGCACCCGGACAGTGTCCGTGTCCGCCACGCCGAGAACACGCTGTCCGTCGGATTCCTCGGCGTCAACGTCCTCGCCCCCATCCTCACCGACGAGGGACGCGCGGACCTGGCGTACCGGCTCCTGTACCAGGACGCGCTCCCGTCCTGGCTGTTCTCGGTGCGGAACGGCGCCACCACGGTCTGGGAACGCTGGAACTCCTACTCCGAGGGCGCCGGCTTCGGCCCGGTCGGCATGAACTCCTTCAACCACTACGCCTACGGCGCGATCATGGAGTGGATGTACGCCTACATGGCCGGCATCGCCCCCGACCCGGCCGGCCCCGGCTTCCAGCGCTTCCTCCTGCGGCCCCACCTCGATCCCACGGGCCGGATCACCCGGGTCTCGGGCACCTACGTCTCGCCGTACGGCGAGATCCGCAGCGCATGGGAGACCGACTCCGGGGGCCGCACCCTGGCGTACGAGGCGGTCGTGCCGGCGAACAGCGAGGCCACCCTGCGGCTGCCGGCGGCCTCGGCAGACGCCGTACGGGAGGGACGCACCCCGTTGGCGCGGGTGGACGGGGTGCGGTTCCTCGGCCACGCCGACGGGGTGGCCTCGTACCGCCTTCCCTCGGGCCGCTACCGGCTCACGGCGGACCTGCGCTGACTGCGGACGGCCGAGCGCGCGCGGGGCGGCGAGGACGCCGCCCCGCGCACGGCGGATGGGTCAGAACCAGTCCGTGCAGGCGATCGTGCCGCCCTTGCCGTTGGTGCCGCAGGCGCGCATCACCAGTCCGTTGTCGTTCCACTGGCTGGTGTAGGCGTCGGTGCCGGAGGTGATCTTCGCGTAGCCGAGCATGGGGTCCCAGGTCTTCCCGCCGTCGGCGCTGCGGTCGACCCAGATCTCGTCGCCGATCGTGCCGCCGATGATGCGGCCCCAGGCGCACGCGGTCGTGCTGTTGTAGCGCAGTTCGACGGTACGACCCCATACGATGGTCGACTTGGCCGTCCAGGCGCCCGAGCCGTTCGGTTCGGTGCCGTCACCGCACGAGGTGTTGGAGTCGGCGCCGGCCAGGGTGCCGCCGATACGGGAGTACTCCCCGCAGGACGGCACTCCGGGCATGATCGCCGGTCCTTGGAGGAACAGGTTGCTGACCCAGCTGCGATAGTCCGGCAGATACGTCCAGACGTTGTTGACCATGCCGTTGTACGTGGCCCGCTCGCCGACCCGCTGGCACAGGCCCCGCACGGCGACCGAGATGCCGTTGCGCAGCTGCCAGTTGATCGCGCTGCCCGTGTGGGAGTCCGCGCGCAGGTTCGGCTGCCCCCAGGTCTTCAGTTCCTTGCCGTGCCCGTCGTACTCCCAGACCGGGAACACCCCGTCGGCCAGCGGCCGCAACGCGCCCCGGTAGCGGTCCCACTTGTCGTTCCCGATCCGGATCGGGTATCCGGATTCGGGTGCCTCGATGTACTTGCCGTCGCCGAGGTAGAGCGCCACGTGGGTGAGGTTGGCGCCGAAGTAGAGGATGTCACCGGGCAGCAGGGGTGCCTCGCCCTGTTCCTTGGTGAACCGGGTGTGCGCGTAGCCCGGGTTCTGCCAGGTCGACTGGGTCGTGCGCTCGCTGATGAGGTCCTGGCGGGTCGCCTTGTACCAGGCCCAGCGGACCAGGCCGATGCAGTCGAAGCTCCAGTACTCGGTGTCGTGCTGGGCCATCGGGTCGAGGGAGGGGATGCCCTGGCTCGGTCCGGGGAGGCCCTCCGCGTGGCCGCCGCCCCATGCGTAGATCTTGCCGAGGTAGCGGCAGGCGGTCTCCACCGCGTCCACGGCGGCGATGCTCCCGCCCGCCTTCAGCGGCGCGCAGGTGTCGGTGGCGGCGGCCGGCGCGGCGGTACGGACCGCGGCGGTCTTCGCGGTCGCGGTGGTCGCCTGGGCCGCGGTGGCGGTGGCGGTGGTGGCCTGGGCCGCGGTGGCGGTCGTGGTGGGCAGGCCCAGACAGGCCGTCGTGACGGCGGCGGTCAGCAGCAGCCGCAGCGGGCGGAAGCGGCGGCGCCGTGCTGGGCCGTCGTCACCAGGCGTGGTTCTTCGCATGTCGGTCGTTCCCCGGTTCTCTCAAGTCTTGTTCGCGGGCGTGCTCACCGGCGTCCCGAACCCTGCGGCAGTGGGCCGCGAGACGTCCACACCAGCACGGTTGCCCGCTGGGACGGGCAACGGGAAACCCCTGGGAAACCCCTCGATGGGGTCGCCTCCCCACGGAGTGCGGGGCACGGGCCGCTGGGGTGATTTCGCGCCCATTATGACGTGTACCTGTCCAAGCGGGCGGTGGGCTGGCACGCTGCGTTGCGCGAGTCCGTCCTCGTCCCCCACCGCTGAAGGAGTACGCGTGAGAGACATACGCCGCTCGTCCCGCCCCCTTCGCAAGCCCCGTCCCGTCGTCGCCGCCCTGCTCGGTGCCGCCGCGCTGCTCGGCGCCGGCGTGTTCGCCACACCCGCCGGGGCGGCCACCACCGCCGACCCCGCCTCGTTCTGGACCGCCGAGCGGATGCGGCAGGCCGTGCCGTTGGACCTGCCGACCGTGGACCGGACCCAGGCGAAGGCCGCACCCGTGGACAAGGGCAGGGCGAAGACCGTCGCCCCGACCGTCCCGGGCGCCCGCAACGACGTCGGGGTGCTGGCCTTCCCCAACAGTGGTGGGCCCTGGTCCGGGGGCGGGGCCGTGCTCTCCACGGCGGGACGGGTGTTCTTCACCTACCAGGGACGCACGGCCTCGTGCTCCGGCAACGCCGTCACCAGCTCCAACAGGAGCACGGTCATCACCGCCGGGCACTGCGTGAAGCTGGAGGGGGCCTGGCACACCAACTGGGTCTTCGTGCCCGGCTACCACGACGGCCAGGCCCCGTACGGCAGATGGAGCGCCACCAAGACCCTCTCCACGCCGCAGTGGACCGCGAGCGAGGACATCAACTACGACATCGGCGCGGCCGTCGTCGCCCCGCTGGACGGCAAGCTGCTCACGGACGTCGTCGGCGGGCAGGGACTCGCCTTCAACACCGGCTACAACCAGGCGATGTACGCCTTCGGCTTCCCCGCCGCCGCCCCGTACGACGGGGAGAAGTTCATCTACTGCAGCGGCACCACCAACCGTGACTTCCTGCTCTCCAACGACCACGGCATGACCTGCAACATGACCGGCGGCTCCAGCGGCGGCCCCTGGTTCACCCAGTTCAACGAGTCGACGGGCACCGGCCTGCTGTCCTCGGTGAACAGCTTCAAGTACAACTTCCTGCCCAACCGCATGTACGGCCCGTACTTCGGCACCGACGCGCAGAACCTCTACCAGACCGCGCAGACGTCCTGACCGGCAGGGCCCGGGTGGCGGCGCCGTGCGACACGGCGCCGCCACCCGGGACTCACGCACCGGTGACGCCGTCGATCCGCTCACGCAGGAGATCCGCGTGGCCGTTGTGGCGCGCGTACTCCTCGATCATGTGCACCATGATCCAGCGCAACGAGACCTCCGGATCGCCGACGTGACCCGCCTCGTGGTCGGGCAGACGGCCGGAGTCGTCCAGCGAGGCGTCGGCGATCAGTTCACGGCCCCGGGCGACCTCCGCCCGCCACACGGCCAGCACCTCGTCCGCCCGCCGGTCCGCGCACAGGGCGAAGCCGTCGGCACCGCTGTCCGCGAAGACCGGTGGGAGATCCTGGCCGGCGAAGACCCGCCGGAACCAGTTGCGCTCCACCTCGGCCACATGCTGGACGAGGCCCAGCAGCGTCATCGGCGACGGTGCCGCCGCGGGCAGCCGTAACCGGTCGTCCTCCAGGCCCGCGCACTTCAGGGCGAGCGTCTCGCGGTGAAAGTCCAGCCAGGCTTCCAGCATGGGGCGTTCGTCGGCGTGCGCGGGCGGAACGGGCCGTCCGTCGGGTGTCGTGGTCATGGACTCACCCTCACAGAATCGGCGTGACCGCACGACCGACTTCCGCGACCGTACGGCCGACGTCGCGGTGCCCGATCGGCGCTCCAGCGATTGTCGAGGCCGCCGCCGCAAGGTGGGACGGTCAGCCCCGAGGGAGGGAGCCCCGCGATGCAGCTCACCGCCCGGCTCCGGTTCCCGTGAGAGGTGCACGCGACAGTGGCGAACGACTGTGTCGGAATCCTGGCGACCGGCTCCTATCTCCCCAGGGACGTCATCAGCAACGAGGAACTGGCGCGACGGGTCGGCACCAGCGCCGCATGGATCGAACGCAAGACCCAGATCAGGAACCGGCGTTACGCGGCACCCGACGAGGCCGCCTCCGATCTCGCCGTCCGCGCCGCCGAACAGGCCCTCGCGCAGGCCGGCATCACCGCCGACCGGATCGACTGCGTCATCGTCTCCACCTCCACCGGCGACGCCCCGCTGCCCCCCACCTCCCACCTCGTCCAGCGCGGGCTGAAGGCCCACAACGCCGCGTGCCTCGACCTGAACGTGGTGTGCAGCGGATTCGTCTACGGTCTCGCGCTGGCACGCGCCTTCGTCTCCTCCCACCCCGGCAGCCATGTGCTGGTGATCGCGGCGGAGGTCTACTCACGCATCCTCGACTTCGACGACCGCCGCACGGCCGTGCTGTTCGGTGACGGCGCCGGCGCGGCGGTCGTGGGCCCCGTGCCGTCGCCGTACGGGTTCGTCGCCTTCGACCTGTCCAGTCACGGGGAGGGACGCAACCTGGTCAGGGTGGAGGGCGGCGGCAGCCGCAGACCCGCCTCGCACCGGACGGTGGACGCGCGGGAGCACTACTTCCGCATGGACGGCCGGCAGGTGCGGGACTTCGTGATGACGGAGGTCCCGCCCACACTGGAACGGCTGTCGCGACGCGCGGGCATCCCCTTCGACCGGATCGACCACCTGGTGCCGCACCAGGGCAACGGCGCGCTGCTGCACGCCCTGGTGGAGGAGGCGGGGCTGACGCATGTCATGACCCACCGCACCGTGGAGGAGTACGGCAACGTCGGCAGCGCCTCCATCCCCGTGACGCTCGACGAGGCCAGCCGGGCGGGCCGCCTGCGGGACGGCGATCTGCTGATGGTCAGCGGCTTCGGCGGCGGCCTCTCCCTGGGCTCCTGCCTGCTGCGCTGGGCGGCGCCCCGGTGAGGAACACACCGGCCCCCGCCGGGTGACCGGGCGGCGAGCGAGTACGACGACCGTACGTCCCCCTTCCCCGAAAGGCGTTGCCGACGGTGGCCGAACACTCTGCCGGAATCCTTGCGACCGGCTCCTACGTACCCAAGGACGAGATCGACAACGCGGAGGTCGCGCGACGGGCCGGTGCCACCGCCGAGTCGATCGGACGCGAGACCCGGACCAGGACCCGGCGCTACGCGGCACCCGACGAGGCCGCGTCCGACCTCGCCGCCCGCGCCGCCGAACGGGCCCTCGCCCGGGCCGGCGTCCCCGCCGACCGGATCGACTACCTCGTCGTGTCCACCGCCACGGGCGACTTCCCCCAGCCGCCCACCGCGCATCTGGTGCAGAACGCCATCGACGCCCACCGCGCGACCTGCTTCGACATCGGCGCCTCCGGCAGCGGTTTCCTCTACGGACTGGACCTGGTCCGCGGTCTGCTGCGGCTGCACGGAGACGGACTCGCCCTGGTGATCTGCACCGAGGTGTTCTCGCGGTTCATCGACTTCGCCGACCACCGTACGGCCGCGCTCCTCGGGGACGGCGCCGCCGCGGCCCTGGTCGGGCCGGTGCCCTCCGGCCACGGCCTCCTCCGCACGGTCCTGTCCGGACCCGGCGACGCCCCCGGGGCGCTGCGGATCCGGGCCGGGGGCAGCCGGGTCCCGCCGTCCCACGCCTCGGTCGCCGCCGGCGGCCATCACGTCACGGCGGACCGCCGCGCGACACCGGACTCCGCGCGGGCGCACGGACCCGCCGCGCTGGCCGGGCTGGTGCGGGACGCCGGATACGGGCCGGAGCGGATCGACCACCTCATGGCGCACCGGTCCGCCGGGCCCCCGCCGTGGGAGCTGGCCCGCGCGTCGGGTCTGCGCAACGCCAGGGCGCACTGCACCGTCGAGGAGTACGGCGACATCGGCAGCGCCTCCCTGCCGCTCACCCTCGACCTCGTCGACCGGGCGGGACTGCTGCGCGACGGCGATCTGGTCCTGCTGGCCGGCCTCGACGGCGGTACGGCGATCGGCGCGTCACTGATGCGCTGGTCGGTGCCGGGACGGACGACGAGCGACGGCCGGGACGGCCGTCGACACCCGTGATGTGCGAAGTGCGAAGGAGACCGGCATGCCTGTGACCCCCCTGGTCCGTGACTACGCGGACGCCGCCGTCGTGATCACCGGCGGCAGTACCGGAATCGGTCTCGCGAGCGCGCTGCGGTTCGTGGACGCCGGTGTGCGCCGGGTCGCGCTGCTCGGCCGGAACCCCGAGCGCGGCAAGGCCGCGAGGACGGCGGTCGAGAGCCGCTGCCCGGAGGCCGAGGTCGTCTTCGTCCGGGTGGACGCCAACGAGGTCCCCCAGGTGGAACGCGCCGTGGCGGAGGTGCACCGCGCCCTGGGCTCGATCGACGTCCTGGTCAACTCCACGCCCCCGCCCTCGCGTTACGGACCCGAGCTGCTCCATCGCACGCCGCTGGCCGACGTGGCGCCCATCCTCGCCACCCTGGCCGTACCGCCGATGCACATGACCCGGGCGGTGTTCCCGGTCATGCGCGAGCAGGGCGGGGGAAGCATCGTCAACATCGCCTCCGACGCCGCCAAGATCGCCACGCCGGGGGAGAGCGTCATCGGCGCGGCCCTGGCCGCGATCGTCATGTTCTCGCGGACGGCGGCGATCGAGGGGAAGCGCGACGGGATCCGGGTGAACGCCGTGACCCCTTCTCTGGTGGTCGGGACTCCGCTCGCGGACCGTGTGCTCGCCGACGGGTTCGGCAAGAAGATCTTCGAGAAGGCCGCGCGGCTCGCCCACCTCGGTGTGGCCGAGCCGGACGACCTGGCCTCGCTCATCGTCTTCCTCGGCGGCCCCGGCGCGGCCAGGCTCACCGGCCAGGCCATCAGCGTGACGGGCGGCATCTCCGCGGCGTGACCCCGGTCGCCGCGACTGCCGTACACCGCCGCGACTCCCGCACACCGCCTCGACTCCCGTCCCGCGCAAGCACGTCGTGCGGGGCCCCGGCCGGAGCCGGGACCCCGCACGACGTGCCGGGAGAGCGCGGGTCAGACGGGCAGCAGCCTCTTGAGGATCTTGCCCGCCGGGTTCCGGGGCACCTCTTCGATGAAGCGGATGTGCCGGGGCCGTTTGTACGCGGCGAGAAGTCCGGCTAGATGCGTCTGCACCTCCTCGGGGGTGGTGCCTTCCTCGGCCACCACGAAGGCCAGCGGCGCCTCGCCGTAGTCGGCGTCCGTCACCCCGACCACGGCGGCGTCGTGCACCGCGGGATGGGAACGCAGCGCCTGTTCGATCTCCCTGGGGTACACGTTCTGCCCCGCCCGGATGATCAGGTCCTTGCTCCGGTCGACCAGGTGCACCCGGCCCTCACCGTCGATGAAACCGAGGTCACCGGTACGGGTCCAGCCGTCCACCGTGATGTCGGCGGTGGCCTTCTCGTCGTCCCAGTAGCCGCGCATCACACCGGGGCCGCGCACACAGATCTCCCCGATGACACCGGTGGCCGTCTCCCGGTCCTTCGCGTCCAGGGCCTTCACCGACATACCGGGGATCACCCGGCCGGCCGGGATCACCTCGGCGCTGCCGGGGGCGGGGTGCTCGTCCGGACCGAGCGTGACGAACGGACCGCCCACCTCGGTCATCCCGTAGACCTGCCGGAAGCCGCACCCGAGCCGCTCGGCGGCCTCGGCGTGGATCTCCGGCGGCATCGGCGCCGCGCCGTACAGCACCTCGCGCAGACTCGACAGGTCCGTGCTCTCCAGCGACTTCGCCCGCATCAGGAAACGCAGCATCTGGGGCACCAGCCAGACGTGCGTGGCCCGGTTGTCCTCGATCGCCGCCAGCGCCCGCTGCGGCTGGAAACCCGGCGTGAGGACCACGGTGGCGCCCGCGGCCATGTACGTGAGGGAGACGACCATGCTGCCGTGGTACAGCGGGCAGCAGTTGACCATCACCATGCCGTCCGTGGGCCCGGCCTGGGTGAGCCAGCCGAGCGCGATGGCCCGGAACGAGGCGTGGTCGACGGCGACGCCCTTGGCCCGGCCGGTGGTCGCCGAGGTGTGCAGGATCGCCGCGAGCGCGTCGTCCGGCACCTCGGGCAGGCCCGCGCCCCCCGCGGTGTCCGCCGCGGACCCGTCGCCGGGGACCGGTCCGTCCCCGGCGCACATCGCGGCGAACTCCGCGTCGTCCAGCGGCACCCGGATCCGCACCGGCAGATCCGGATGCCGGTCCAGCAGGGCCGACTCACCGACGACCGCCGCAGGGGTGCAGCGTTCCGCGATCCCGGTCACCTCGGCGGGGGTGAGGCTGTGGTTGAGGGGGACGAAGACCGCGCCCAGCCGGGCCAGCGCGAAGTACGTCTCCAGCACCTCGATACGGTCCAGCGAGAGGACGGCCACCCGGTCGCCGGCGCGGATGCCGCGCCCGGCGAGCCCGTGCGCGAGCCGGGCCACCCGGTCGTCGAACTCGGCCCAGGTGACCGAGCGACGGGCGTCCACCAGCGCCTTGCGGTCCGGGAAACACTGGCGGTTGCGCCGCAGCAGCTGGGTCAGCCACATCACGCACCGTCCGGCCGCGCGGCGGCGGGGGCACGGTCGGCGAGGAACCGCTCGTAGTCCCCGATCGTGGACAGCTCCTCCATGTCCGGGGCGGTGATCTCCACCCCCATGCGCTGCTCGACGAGGAGGACCAGACGCACCAGGTCCCCCGAGTCGATGCCGCTGGCGGCCAGATCGGTGTCGTCGCCGAGTTTCTCGGCGTACTCCGACGTGCCGGTCAGTTCGGTGAGTAGCTCACGGATGGTGCTCATACAGGTCCACCTTTCGAAGCGCCAAGCGGTGTCTCGGATCGGAAGGAGGAGCGGCGGGCCGCCCGCAATCCCCGCCACCGCTGTGGTGTTGCTCACGCCCTCGCCGCACACGGTGAGGGATTGCGCCCGCCGCCCGGCCACTCCTCCCTCTGTGAAGCCCCGCACCGGGGGCACTTCACACGGTCCGGACAGCGGGGCAAAGGGGAGCGGAGGTTCCAGATGGCCACCGAGGCAGATGCCACGGCCGTCGCGGCGGACGACGACACACACCTCGACGCCCGCGACGACACACACCTCGACGCCTACTTCGAGGAGCTCGTCGCGGCCGGCGAGCGGATAGAACCCCGCGACTGGCTGCCCGACGGGTACCGGCGGATGGTGATCCGGCAGATCGCCCAGCACGCCCACTCGGAGATCATCGGGATGCAGCCGGAGGGCTCCTGGCTGACCCGGGCCCCCTCCCTGCGCCGCAAGGCCGCCCTCCTCGCCAAGGTGCAGGACGAGGCCGGACACGGCCTGTACCTGTACGCGGCGGCGGGCACCCTCGGCGTCACCCGGGCCGAACTCCTCGACGCGCTGCACAGCGGTCACCAGCGCTCCTCGGACACCTTCAACCACCCCGCGCTCACCTGGGCCGACACCGGGGCGATCGCCTGGCTGACGGACGGCGCGGCGGTCATCAACCAGGCCCCGCTGTGCCGCACCTCCTACGGCCCGTACGCGCGGGCCATGCAGCGGGTGTGCCAGGAGGAGACCTTCCACGTCCGCCAGGGGTACGACCTGCTGTGGTCCCTGTGCCGGGGCACGCCGGCGCAGCGGGAGATGGCGCAGGACGCCGTCGACCGCTGGTGGCTGCCCGCGGTCGCCCTGATGTTCGGCCCGCCGGACACGGTCGAGGGCAGCGGCGGCGACGCGCGGGCCGCCGCCGTGGGCGCCGCGGTCAGCCGCCGCTCGATGGCCTGGGGCATCAAGGCCCACACCAACGACGAGCTGCGGCAGCGGTTCGTGGACACCGTCGTCCCGCAGGCCGAGCGGCTCGGGGTGACCCTGCCCGACCCGGCGATCCGCTGGAACGCCGAGCGCGGACACCACGACTTCACCCCGGTCGACTGGCAGGTGTACCGCACGGCCCTGGCCGCCGGCGCGCAGTGCGGCCGGCAGCGGCTGGCGCACCGGATCGCCGCCCACGAGAACGGGGCCTGGGTACGCGCGGCGGCCGACGCCTACGCGGCACGCCGCACGACGGAAGGACGCCAGCAGTGAGCCGCGCGCACGAGACCGCCGGGGCGCAGCAGCCCTGGGAGGTGTTCATCAGACCGCGTCGGGGCCTCGCCCACCAGCACGTCGGTTCCGTGCACGGCGCGGACGCCGACATGGCCATCGCCAACGCCAGGGACCTCTACACCCGGCGCGGGGACCCGGTGTCGATCTGGGTGGTGCGCTCCGACGGCGTACGGGCCTCGTCGCCGGGCGAGAAGGACCCCTTCTTCAGCAACCGGGCCGACAAGCCCTACCGGTATCCGCAGCAGTACGTGCCACTCAACGAGGCGGACGACCATGACGAGTGAACCCACCGCCGATGCCGGCATGGTGGCCGCCGGGACACGGGACCGCGACGTCGCCGCATACGCCCTGCGCCTCGGCGACGACGCGCTGATCCTCTGCCAGCGCCTGTGCGCCTGGGTGACCCACGCGCCCACCATCGAGGAGGACCTGGCCCTCTCCAACATCGCCCTGGACCTGCTCGGCCACGCCCGGACCCTGCTGAGCCTCAGCGGCCGCAGGGACGGCACGGACCTCGACGACGAGGATCTCGCGTACCGCAGGACCGAGCGGGAGTTCCGCAACGCGCTGCTGCCGGAGCTGCCGGGCGGCGACTTCGCCGCCACGATCGCCCGGCAACTGGCGTACACGCACTACTCGACCCTGCTGTACGCGGAACTCGCGGCAGCGGCCGACCCGGACCTGGCGTCCTTCGCCGCCCGCGCGGTCAAGGACGCCGAGTACCACCGCCTGCACGCCTCGCAGTGGACCGTACGGCTGGGCCTGGGCACCGAGGAGAGCCGCCGGCGGATGCGGGCGGGGCTGGAACTCATGTGGCCCTACGCGGCCGAGCTGTTCGAGGCCGACGACCTGACGGCCCGGCTCGACACCGACGGCACGGCGGTCGCCCCGGCCCGCCTGAGGACCGCCTGGGAACGGTCGACCGCCGGGGTGCTGACGGAGGCGGGGCTCACCGTCCCGGCGCCGTCCTGGCGGGCCACGGGCGGGCGTTCGGGCCTGCACACCGAGACCTTCGCCCCGCTGCTGGCCGAACTCCAGTCGGTCTTCCGGCAGTACCCCGGAGGTGAATGGTGAGCGCGGCCGTGCGGATGGACCTCGACCAGGTCGGGGCCCGGGTGGGAGCCGTACCGGACCCGGAACTGCCGATGGTCACCCTGGCCGACCTCGGCGTGCTCCGGTCGGTGCGGGAGGACGCGGACGGGGTCGTGGAGGTCGTCGTCACGCCGACCTACCTCGGCTGCCCCGCGCTCCCGGTGATCGAGAGCGACCTGAGGACCGTACTGGCCGACTGCGGTCACCCCGACGGGCGGGTGACCTGGGCGCTGTCGCCCCCGTGGACCAGCGACCTGATCAGTGAGGCGGGCCGCAGCAAGCTCGCCGGACACGGCATCGCGCCCCCGGGCCCCGCCGCGGCACCGCTGCCGGTCCGGCTCGGCCTCGGCCGGCCCTGCCCGCACTGCGGCTCCGTGGCGACCCGGCCCCTCGGCCCGTTCGGGGCGACGGGCTGCCAGACGGTCCTGACCTGCACCGCCTGCCACGAGTCCTTCCCCCACATGAAGGCGGTGTGACGGCGCCCATGACGACGACCGAGCAGGGCACGACGACCCAGCAGAGCCCGGCGGCCCCCGGCACGCCCGGATGGCACCGGCTGCGGGTGGCCCGCGTGCGGCCGCTCACCGACGACGCGGTGGCCCTCACCCTGGACGTCCCCGACCGGCACGCCGACACCTTCGCGCACCGGCCCGGTCAGCACGTCACCGTCCGGCAGGTGCTCGACGGGACCGAGATCCGCCGCAGCTACTCGATCTGCCCGCCGCCCACCCGGCCGCGCGAACTGCGCCTGGTGGTCAAGCGCCTCGGACCGGGCGGCTTCGCCGAGTACGCCACGACCGCGCTGACCGCCGGTGACACGCTGCACCTCGCACCCCCGGCCGGCGGCTTCGGACTCATCACGCACCCCGGCGCCCACCATGTGATGGTGGCCGCCGGCAGCGGCGTCACCCCGCTGCTGAACATGGCCGCGACGGCACTCCGGGACGACCCGCACTGCCGGGTGTCCCTCGTCTACGCCAACCGCACGCACCGGTCGGTGCTGCTCGCCGACGAACTCGCCGACCTCAAGGACGCCCACGTCGACCGGTTCCAGACCCTGTACCTGCTGACCAGGGAGACCCGCGGGGCCCCACTGCTCTCCGGCCGCGTCGACACCGCGAGGCTGCCGGGACTGCTCCGCGCGGTCGGCGCCGAGCCCGACGGCGAGACGTACTTCTACCTCTGCGGGCCCTGGGGGCTGGTCACCTCGGCGCGCGAGGCCCTGACCCGGTGGGGCGCCGACCCGGCACGGACCCACGCCGAACTCTTCTCCCTCGCCGCGCACGACCCGGCACCCCCGGCGGCCGGACTCCGGGACCGCACCGCGCGGATCACCGCCTCGCTCGGCGGCGGCACGGCCACGGCCGTCATGGAGGAGGGGGACGCCACGATCCTGGACGCCCTGCTGCGGGTCAGACCGGACACCCCGTACTCCTGCCGCGAGGGACTGTGCGGAAGCTGCCGCGCCCGGGTGACCCGCGGAACCGTCACGACCGGCCGCCAGTACGCGCTGGGGCCCGCGGACCTCGCCGCGGGATACACCCTCGCCTGCCGTGCCCGGCCGGAGTCCGACGACACGGGGCTCGACTTCGACCTCTGAGCGGACCAGAAGGACACGGCACGACCGCCGTCCGCTCCACCAGCACGCCGAACAGCGCACCCTGTTGAGGAGACGCGATGACCGACACCACATCACTGCCCTGCGACCCGGGGACCGACGATCCGCTGCTGAGCTTCACCGGGAGGACCCCCTACGACGACTACGTCCACGCGTCGGTGCTGTCCTCCCTGCAGCAGCCCCTGACCAACGACCCCAACGAGATGCCGTTCCTGGTCACGACCCAGGTGATGGAGCTGTGGTTCACCCTGGTCGTCCACGAGTGGCGGGCCGCCCAGGACCACCTGGCCAAGGACGACCTCGAACGGGCCATGGACGCCCTGCGCCGCAGCATCAGCGCCCACCACGCCCTCAACGACTCCCTCGGCCCGATCGCCAGGATGACCCCGGCCCAGTTCAACGGGTTCCGGGAGGCGTTCGGCGCGGCCTCCGGCTTCCAGTCGGCGAAGTACCGGCAGCTGGAGTTCCTCCTCGGCGACAAGTCCCGCTCCCTGATGAACCCGCAGCGCGCCGACCCCGGCGCCTACGCCGAACTGGAGGACATGCTGAACCGGCCCTCCCTCTACGACGCGGCCCTCGGCTATCTGCACCGCCGTGGCCTGCCCGTTCCCGAGTCCGTCCTGCGGCGGGACGTCACCGTCGCGTACGAGGCCGATCCGGGCGTCGCCGAGGCCTGGCTGCGGATCTACTCCGGCCCGCAGAACGACCCGCTGATGGAGCTCGGCGAAGCACTGACCGACATCGCCGAACTGGTCCTGCGCTGGCGCGGCGACCATCTGCTGGCCACCCGGCGGGCGATGGGCTCCAAGGCCGGCAGCGGCGGATCCTCGGGCGTCGAATGGCTGGAGAAGCGCGCCGCCCGTCCCGTGTTCCCCGAGCTGTGGACGGCCCGCGGCCATGTCTAGGACCATCTCCGAGGCCGCGGCGGAGGAGGAGCAGCGGGTGCTGAGCCTCAAGCCGGTGCTCGCGCCGTTCCACCACTCCTACGGCGACCACCCCAGCCAGGTCTACGACCTGTGGCCCGCCGACGACCCCGACGCCCCGCTGGTCATCCTGCTGCACGGCGGCTACTGGCGGTACAACCGGATGCATCTGACGCCCTTCGCCGCGTATCTCGCGGCGAACGGATTCACCACCGTGCTCCTGGAGTTCCGGCGCTCCGGCGGCGACGGCGGCTACCCGGGCACCTTCGACGACATCGCCCTCGCGCTGGCCACCGTCCCGGCCGGCCGCCCCTATGTCCTCGCCGGCCACTGCTCCGGCGGCCATCTCGCCCTGTGGGCGGCCGCGCGCGGGCTGCTGCCCGCCGACTCGCCGTGGCACACCGACGACCTGCCGACCTCCGTGCTCGCGCTGGCCCCCGTCACCGATCTCGCCGCGACGATCCGGGACAACCTCAGCAACGGCGCGGCCCTGGAACTGCTGGGCGGCGCCGACCACGCCGAGGCCAGGATCCCGGTCACCGATCCGCTCACCCTGCTCCGGGAGAAGGGCGCGACCGGCGTGCCGACGGTCGTCCTGCACGGCGCCGCCGACGAGGAGGTGCCGCTGGAGCAGTTCGCCGACTACCTGGCGGCGCACCCCGAGGCCGAACCGGTCGTCCTGCCCGAGACCGGGCACTACACCCTCATCGAACCCGGCGCGCCGGCCGCCCGCGCGGTCACCGATGTCATCGCCCGGCTGTCACGACACGGGAGGGGATGACCGGTGACCGTCTCCGCCGACACCGCGCCCGCCCTCGACGAACTCCGGTCACGGGCGTCCGCCCTCGACACCGCCGACCCGCTGGCCGCCCACCGCGCACGCTTCACCCTGCCCGCCGGAACCGTCTACCTGGACGGCAACTCCCTCGGCGCCCTGCCGGCCGCGGTGCCCGAGGCGCTCGCGGACGCCGTCCACCGGCAGTGGGGCGAGGACCTGATCGGGTCCTGGAACGAGCACCGGTGGTGGCAGGCACCGCAACGGGTGGGGGACACGATCGGCCGGCTCATCGGGGCCGCGCCCGGGCAGACCCTCGCGGGCGACTCCACGAGCGTGCAGCTCTTCAACGCGCTTGCGGGGGCGGCCCGTTCGCGTCCCGGACGGCGTCTGCTGCTCACCGACCCCGGGCACTTCCCCACCGACCAGTACATCGCCGACTCCGTGGCCCGGCTGCTCGGCCTGGAGGTCCACCGGATCGCCGTCGACGGCCTGCCCCGGTTCCTCGCCGAACGGGGAGCCGAGGTGGCGGTGGCCGGCTACTCCCCGGTCGACTACCGCACCGGCGAACTCCACGACATCCCCGCGGTCACCCGCGCCGTCCAGTGGGGCGGGGCACTGATGCTGTGGGACCTGTGCCACGCGGCCGGAGCGCTGCCCCTCCGGCTGGACGAGTGGGGCGTCGACCTGGCCGTGGGCTGCGGTTACAAGTTCCTGTCCGGCGGGCCGGGCGCCCCGGCCTTCGTCTACCTCGCCCGCCGCCACCAGGCCGCCTTCGACCAGCCGCTCACCGGCTGGAACGGACACGCGGACCCCTTCGCGCTGAGCGGCGACTACACCCCCGCCCAGGGCGTGGAGCGGGCCCGGATCGGCACACCGCCGATGCTCTCCCTGCTCGCCCTGGAGGCGGCCCTCACCGCCTTCGACGGGGTCGCCATGGAGCAGATCCGGGCCAAGAGCCTGTCGCTGACCGGGTTCTTCACGGAGTGCGCCGACACCCTGCTGGACGGCCTGGGCTTCACCGTCGTCACCCCGCGCGCACCGCACCGGCGGGGCAGCCAGGTGGCCCTGCGGCACCCGGACGCGTATCCGCTGGTGCGCGCGCTCGCCGCCCGCGGTGTCATCGGCGACATGCGGGCCCCGGACCTGCTGCGGTTCGGCGTCAACGCCCTCTACGTCTCCCACGACGACATGCTGGCGGCCGTACGGCACCTGCGGGAGGCCGTGCTCCACGAGGAGCACCTGGACCCGCGCCTCCGGCGGCGGGCGGCGGTCACCTGACGGCGGTCACCTGACGGCGGTCGCCCGACGGCGGTCGCCCGACGGGCCCGGCCCGTCAGGCGGACTGCTGGTGCCAGGCGTCGTGGAAGTTGCGCCGGGCGCGGTACAGCCGGGAGCGGATCGTCCCGAGCGGCAGGGCGAGCGCGGTGGCCATCTCCCGCTCGTCCAGGCCGTAGACCACGCGGAGGGTGAGGACCTCGCGATGGTGGTCCGGCAGCCGGTCCAGGACGTCACTGATGTGCACGGCGGCCATGGGATTGGTGTCCTGCACCAGGTCGGGCAGATCCTCGGCCGCGAAGTCCCCGAGCCGCCGGTGGGTGCGCACGGCCTCCCGGACCGTGACGGCGCGGACCCAGGCGTAGAAGGCGTTGGGCTCCCGCAGTCCGCGGACGCCGCGGTAGATCGCGAGCATGGCCTCCTGCGCGGCGTCCAGGCCGTGGTGCCGGGTGACGCGCTGCGACAGCCGTACGACCAGCGGGGCGACGTGCTGCAACAGGTCGTTCATCGCCTGCCGGTCACCGGCCTGGGCGCGCGGCAACAGGACGCTCACCTCGGGGACCTGACGGTCGTGGAGGGCGATGACGTCGGCGCCGCGGGGCTCGGCGCCGGTCTCGGACGGACGGGACACAAGGGTGCTGGACACGGGGCTCCCACGAGTACGGCGGGCGGTCGGGGGCCGGCTTGCTCGGCTGCGGCGAGCCTGTCCAGCCGGCCTGGAATCTGCCTGGAGCCCGGGCGGAACGGCCCCGGGGCGGGCGGTCCAGCGGAGTTCGAGGGGCGTTCCAGACCGCCGGTGGAGGGTGGGTGCGAAGCGTTCGCGCCCGGCCGGATCACGCGGGTCGAGGCCGTGGGAAAGAAGCTGTTCCTAGTGGCATCGGAGGAATCCATGTTGTCCCTGACCGAGGCGGTAGTGGCCGGGGCGGACCCGGACGAACTGCGACGGCGGAGCGTTCCCGACACCTACCTCGCCGCCCACCTGCGCAAGGAGGACGTCGGCATCTTCACGGGTGTCGAGGACAAGGACGTCCGGAAGTCGCTCCACGTGGGCATGGTTCCGATGCCGGAACTCGCCCCGGACGAGGTGCTGGTGGCGGTGATGGCCAGTTCCGTCAACTACAACAGCGTCTGGTCGGCCATGTTCGAGCCGCTGCCGACCTTCACCTTCCTGGAGCGCTACGGCAGGGAGGGCGGCCACGCCGCCCGGCACGACCTGCCCCATCACGTCATCGGGTCCGACGCCTCCGGCGTCGTCGTCCGCGTGGGCGCCGGCACCCGCAGATGGCAGGTGGGCGACCACGTCGTCGTCAGCCCCTTGCAGGTCGACGACCAGGAGCCGATGACCCACGCCGACGGAGTGCTCGGCGGCGGACAGCGGGCCTGGGGCTTCGAGACCAACTTCGGCGGACTGGCGCACTACACGGTCGTCCGGGCGAGCCAGCTGCTGCCCAAGCCGGCCCATCTGACATGGGAGGAGGCCGCCGTCAACCTGCTGACCGCAGGGACCGCCTACCGCATGCTGATCAGCGAGCGGGGGGCCCGGATCAAGCTCGGTGACGTCGTCCTGATCTGGGGAGCGGCCGGCGGCCTCGGCGCCTACGCCGTCCAACTGGTCAAGAACGCGGGTGGCATCCCGGTCGGCGTCGTCGGCTCGGAGGAGAAGGCCGAACTGGTGCGGGCCCTCGGCTGCGACGTGGTCGTCAACCGCGCCGAGATCGGCATGGGCGACGGCACCGCCGCCGAGGACCAGATCGCCCTCGGCAAACGGCTGGGCCGGATCATCCGCAGGGAGACCGGCGAGGACCCGCACGTGGCCTTCGACTTCGTCGGCAGGGCGACCTTCGGGATCTCGGTGTTCGTGGTCCGTCGCGGGGGCACGGTCGTCACCTGCGGATCGAGCACCGGCTACCAGCACCAGTACGACAACCGCTATCTGTGGATGAACCTGAAGCGCATCGTCGGCAGCCACGCCGCGAACCTCCAGGAAATGGCGGAGTGCAACCGGCTGTTCGGCCTCGGGAAACTGGTTCCGGTGCTGTCCGACGTCTTTCCCCTCGAAGAGGCCGGTGAGGCGGTGCGCCTGGTGCAGCGGAACCGGCACGTCGGCAAGGTCGGGGTGCTCTGCCTGGCCCCGCACGGGGGACTGGGTGTCACCGATCCCGAACTGCGGGCGCGCATCGGGGAGAAGCGGCTCAACCCGCTGCGGAAACCCGCCCTGAGCACCGCCCGGAATTCAGGCCCCGAGTGACGCCCCGACCGACCCGGAACCGGAGTGGATCCGGAATCCCGCCCGAAGGAGCGACCGCCGCCATGACGCCCCCGTCCATAGGAATCCTGAGCACCGGATCGTATGTACCGAAGCAGGAGGTGAGCAACGAGGAGATCGCCGAACGCGTCGGTGTGGAGACCGAATGGATCGAACGCAAGACCGGGATCAGGAGCCGCCGTTACGCGGCCCCCGACGAGGCGACGTCCGATCTGGCCGCCCGAGCCGCCGCCGAGGCGCTGGAACGCGCCGGTGTGGCCGCCGAGGACGTGGACCATCTGATCGTCTCCACCTCGACCGGTGACTCGCCGCAGCCCCCCACCGCCTTCCTGGTCCAGGACCTGCTCGGCGCCACACGTGCCGCCTGCTTCGACATCAACGTCGTGTGCAGCGGCTTCGTCCACGCCCTCGCGCTCGCCCGCGCCCTGGTCGCCCAGGAACCGGACAGCCTCGTCCTCGTCGTCGCCGCCGACCTGTACTCGCGCTGCCTGGACTTCTCCGACCGCCGTACGGCCGTACTGCTCGGCGACGGCGCCGGGGCCGCGCTCGTCGGCCGGACCGGGGACGGCTCCGGGTTCGTCGACTTCGAACTCGTCGGCCGCGGCGACGCCCGACGGCTCATCCGGGTCGACGCGGGCGGCAGCCGCCTCCCGGCGTCCCCCGAGACCCTCGCCCGCGGTGACCACTTCTTCCGCATGGACGGCCGGGGCGTACGGGACTTCGTCATGGAGAACTTCCCGCCCTTCGCCCTGCGCCTCGCCGAGCGCACGGGCATCCCGCTCGGCGAGGTACGGCACTTCGTCCCGCACCAGCCCAACGGCGTCCTGCTCTCCCAACTCGTCGAGGTGAGCGGCCTGTCCCACGCGCACACCCACCGCACCCTGGAGCGCTACGGGAACACCGGCAGCGCCTCGGTCGCGCTCACCCTGGACGACGCCGCCCGGGCGGGACATCTGCGCCCGGGCGACCTGGTCCTGCTCGGCAGCTTCGGCGGGGGCATGTCGATGGCCGCCTCCTATCTGCGCTGGGGGGCCGCCGCATGACGCCGCCGGAGACCCACGGGGACGAGCCCGGCCGGGTGGGGCGGGTCGGAGTCGTCGGCTGCGGACTGATGGGCTCGGGCATCGCCGAACTCTCGGCGCTGGCCGGATACGACGTACGGGTGGCGGTCTCCTCACCGGACTCGCTCACGGCCGGCCGCGGCCGGGTCCTCGCCTCCCTCGACCGCGCGGTGCGCGCGGAACGGATCGGGGCGGCCGACCGGGACGCCGCGCTGGACCGGACCTCCTTCACCACCGACGTGTTCGATCTGGCGGACCGCCAGCTGGTGATCGAGAGCATCGCCGAGGACAAGGCCGCCAAGATCGAGCTGTTCACCCTGCTCGACAAGGCGCTGGAGGACCCCGGGGCGATCCTGGCCTCCAACACCTCCTCCCTGTCCGTCACCGCGATGGCCGGCGCCACCGGCAGGCCCGGCCAGGTCCTGGGCCTGCACTTCTTCAGCCCGACACAGCTCATCCCGCTCGTCGAGGTGATCCCCGCCCTGCACACGTCCGAGTCGGCGCTGACCCGGGCCGAGGAGTTCGTGACCGCGGGCCTCGGCAAACAGGCCATCCGGTCGGCGGACCGCACCGGTTTCGTGGTGAACTCGCTGCTGGTGCCGTACCTGTTGAGCGCCATGCGGATGGTCGAGTCGGGCTTCGCCACCGCCGAGACCGTGGACCGCGGTATGACGCTGGGCTGCTCCCACCCCGTGGGACCGCTCAAGCTCGCCGACCTGATCGGCCTGGACGTCCTGCACGCGGTGGCCGAGGCCCTCTACGCCGAGTACAAGGAGACGCTCTACGCCCCGCCGCCGCTGCTGACGCGCATGGTCGAGGGCGGGCTGCTGGGCAGGAAGACGGGGCGGGGGTTCTACCGCCACGGATGACCCGGGCCCACCGACGAGCGACACCGACCACCGACCACCGGCGGGGCACGTGCCCCCTGCGTGCCGCCGGAAGGGAGACGATCCATGACGCGGGTCTCCTCCGCCGAGACCTGGCTCACCCTTTACTGCCTGCCGCACGCCGGTGGCGGCGCGCGGGCGTACGGCCGCCTCCAGGCCGTGGTGCCCCGCGGGGTACGGGCGGTCCCGCTGGAACTGCCCGGCCACGGCAGACGCCTGCGGGAGCGCCCGCTGCGGGACATCGACGAGGTCGTGACCGAGGTGATCCGTCTGATGGGGGACGACCGGGAGAGCCAAGGGGAGCGGGAGGACCGGGACGGCCGAGCGGACTCCCGCGCCGGCCGGCGCTTCGCCCTGTTCGGCCACAGTTTCGGCGCGCTCGTCGGCTACGAGACCGCGTGGCGGCTGCGGGGGTCGGGCACCTCGCCCGAACTGCTCCTCGTCTCCGCGCGCAACAGCCCGGCGTGGCCGCTGTCCCACGAACCGCTCCACCGGCTGCCGGACGCGTCGTTCACGTCCGGGCTGGGCCGGATGGGCGGCATCCCGCAGGCCCTGCTCGCGGAGCCGGCGGTGATGCATGTGTACCTGCCGTCGATCCGTGCCGACCTGCGGATGGTCGAGACCTACGCGCACACGCACACCGAGCCCCTGGAGGTGCCGGTCGCCGCCTTCGCGGGACTCCAGGACCGGCTGACCGACCCGGAGGGCATGCGGGCCTGGGCCGAGCGGACCTCAGGGGGCTTCGACCTGACGTCGCTGAGCGGGGGTCACTTCTTCCTGGGCGAACCGGAGTTCCACAGAGCGCTGTCGGCCCGGCTCGACCGGCTCGACCGGCTCGGCCCACCGGAACGCCGGCCGGACGGACAACCCGTGGAACCCGGCCGGCGCAGGTGACCGCCGTGGGCGGGGCCGTGCGACCTCAGGCGGCGGTCCGACGGCCGCTCGGCCGGGCCGCGGCGCGGCTGTGGGACGCGGCGACACCGCGGTCGTCGGGGATCTCCTCGCCGGAGAGCACCACCTGGTGCAGCCGCTTCAGCCGTTCGGAGGGCTCCAGGCCCAGCTCCTTGACGAGGGCCGAGCGCAGTCGCTGGTAGACCTCAAGGGCCCGCCATGAGCCGCCGGACCGGTACAGCGCCGTCATGAGCTGCGCGCAGAAGGTCTCGTGCATGGGGTGCCGGGCGGCCAACACGGAGAGTTCCGGGATCAGTTCGCCATGACGGCCCAGCCTGAGGTCCGCGGCGATCCGCTGCTCCAGGACGGTCGTCCGCCGCTCCTCCAGGCGGACCACGTCCAGTTCCAGGACGCTGCCCACCTTCACGTCCACCAGCGCGGGCCCGAGCCACAGCCCGAGGGCCTGGCCCAGGAGGTCGGAGGCCGTGCGGTCGTCGCCCGCCTCCAGGGCCCTGCCTCCCAGCGCGGCCAGCTGCTCGAATTCCTGTGCGTCCAGCCGCCCGGGCCGGGCCCGCAGGAGATAGCCGCCGTGCCGTGTCATCAGCACGTCCTTCGCGTCCACGGCGTCGCACTCCAGGGCGGCGGAGAGCTTGCGGCGCAACTGCAGGATGTAGGTCTGCAGGGTCGTGGCGGCGCTGCGGGGCGGTGCCTCGCCCCAGATCTCCTCCATCAGGGTCGGCACGGTGACGACGCGATCGGCCTGCAACGCCAGGAGCGCCAGAACTTGGCGGGGTTTGGTGGCGCTGGGGACGAACGACGACTGTCGGTGGGTTGCGGTGAACGGCCCGAGAACCGTGATGCCCATCATGTGCGTCCTCTGCTGTCTTACGGGAACGTGCCCCGAACACTGACAGGGCTTCCGCCGCGGGGCCCAGTGCTGCTGTCACGAGTCACCACATGAAGATGTCATGGCATGGCTCAAGCGGTACCGGAGGTGTGTCATGTCCACCGACCGGTCGGGTTCCGGTCATCTGCCGGACATCCTGTCCACAAAAGCGCGATCCGTTCGCAACGGTGACGTGGCTTATAACTTTCAAGATCTTGCACGAAGGCTTCAAAGCCCGCCATCATGGATGCATGAGCCTCCCCCCGATCAGTGCCCCTATTTCTGTCATGTCGGAATTATCTCCGCGCGGTATGTACCAAAATCACGGTCCTTTGTTCGGCATTTGTCCGGGGGTGTCGCGGTCGGCTCGCCGGGGCGCATATGCCATCGGTGACACGCGCCACTTTCCGGCCGTTCGGGCGGTTGCCGCCGGAACCGGTTGGGCAGGGACTTCGTGGAGCGAGCGGAATGCCGAGACGTGTCCTCGGCATTCTTCTGCGCGTATTTGTGGTGCCCTGACTATTTCATTTCCTCGCGGGAAACCAAACGGCGTCGAGCGCGGCGGGAAGTCCCGCATTGCGCGGCACGTTCGAGGTGGGACCGCTGCCGCACCGCGAAACGGGCGGCGCTCGTGAGGAGATTGTCGTGGGTGCTGCCCGGAGTGTGGGAAGGTGCGTCGGCGCCTTATGCAGAGCGTTTCGCGGATTTCTCGGGCGGCGGTGGCCGCGCGTGCTGGGCCGGCTGCCGGACCATGATCTCCGTACCTACCGGCTGACGCGGATCATCACCGTCGTCCCGCTGGCGTGGATCGCGTCGCGGAGCCTGCTCGACGCGCTGGCCGAGCGGCCCGGGCCCGCCCCCGTCATCGCCCTCTTCCTGCTCTTCGCCTTCGTCTTCGCCGCCCAGTGGGCCGTCGTGACGATCGGGGCGCGGTGCCGGGCGAAGGGGCGACTGCCGGCGATCCTCGGCGCGCAGGCCGCCCTCACCTATCTGCCCGTCCTCTGGTACGGCACCTCCTGGGCCCAGATGGCCGGGCCGCTCGCCGCTTCGGTCCTGCTGGTCAACATGCGCGGGGTCTGGCTCGTGTGGTTCCTGGTCGTCGCCGGCGCCCTGGGCATCGTCTGGACGCAGGCGCCGTTCCACACGGCTGTCGGGTACGCCGTGTGCACGGTGCTGACGGGGTGGACGGTCTGGGGGTTCAGCAGACTCTCCGCTCTCGTCGTCGAGGCACGCGCCGAGCGGAGCGAGCTGGTCAGCGCGGCGGTGGCACGGGAGCGGCAGCGCTTCTCGCGTGACCTTCACGACCTGTTGGGGTGCAGTCTGTCCGCCGCCGTCCTGAAGGCGGAACAGGCCCACCGGCTGGTTCCCGCGGAGGCGGGGGACGCCCGCCGGGAGATCGCGGCGATGCTGGACCTCTCCCGCCGGGCCCTCACCGAGCTGCGGGTGGTCGCCAACGGCTATCGGTGCCCGATCTCGTTCGCCGCCGAGGCGGAGTCGGTGCGGTCGGTCCTCGCCACGGCCGGCGTGGACGTCACCGTGGTGCACGATCACGACCCGCTGGACCCGGCGCTCGACGCCGTCCTGGCCGTCGTGCTGCGGGAGGGAACCACCAATATCCTCAGGCACAGCAGGGCCGGGAACTGTCTCGTCACCCTCACCGTGTCCGCCGGCGTCGCACGGCTCGACATGGTGAACGACGGCGTGCTGCCGCCCACCGGTCTCGGCGACGGCCAGGGGCTGGCCAATCTCGCCGCCCGCCTGGCGGACCTCGGCGGCCGCAGCGAGGCGGGCCTCACCGAGGACGGCCGCTTCCGGCTCGTCGCGGAGGCACCGCTGCCGCCGTCGCACGGTCGGGCGGCCGCTGCCGAAGCAACGGGGGTCAGGGAAAGTGCACCGGTGTGGAGCCGGAGCGCACGGAACGAAAGTAAACGATCATGCACACCAGAATTCTGCTCGCCGAGGACCTCGACCTGGTCCGCGGAGCACTGGCCGCCCTCCTGGAGCTGGAAGCGGATCTGACGGTCGTGGCCTCGGTGAGCCGGGGGGACGACATCGTCCCGACCGCTCTGGAGACCCGTCCCGACGTCGCGGTCCTCGACATCGACCTCCCCGGCACGGACGGGCTCACCGCGGCGACGGAACTCCACCGGAGGCTCCCGAGCTGCCGGACCCTGATCCTCACCTCGTTCGGGCGCCCCGGCATGCTGCGGCGGGCGCTGGCCGCCCAGGTGCCGGGGTACCTCCTCAAGGACGCCCCGCCGAGCCAGCTCGCCAAGTCGGTGCGCGCCGTCGCCGCCGGCCAGCGCGCCATCGACCCCGAACTGCTGCTCGACGCCTGGAACTGCCAGGAGAACCCCCTCTCGGCCCGGGAGACGGAGGTCCTGCGGCACGTCGCCCGGGGCGCCGACGTCGGTGACATCGCGAACAGCCTGTGCCTGTCCAAGGGAACCGTGCAGAACTACCTGACCTCCGTCGTCACCAAGCTCGGCGCCCGCAACCGCATCGACGCCGTCCGTATCGCCTACGACCAGGGCTGGTTGCCCTGAGCCGGGACCCCGGAGCGGCCCGGCGGGCGGCGGCGGCCGGATACTCAGATTCCCAGGAGCAGCCCACCGCTCGCGTCCACGCACTGGCCCGTCACCCAGCGGGCGTCGTCGCTCGACAGGAACGCGACCACGTCCGCGATGTCCTCGGGGCTGCCCAGCCGGTTGAAGACGGAGAGGGCCTCGTAACGCGCCCTTGTCTCGGGCTGCTTGAGGGTCGGGTTGATCCCCGTCTCCGTGATACCGGGGCAGACCGCGTTCACGGTGATGCCCCGCGGGCCGAGTTCCTTGGCCAGCGTGCGGGTCAGTACGTCCGTCGCGCCCTTCGACATCGAGTAGGCGATGACCCACGAGAAGGCGACCCGGGTGACCACCGAGGAGATGTTGACGATCCGTCCGCCGTCCCGCATCCGCCCGAGAGCCTGCTGGACGACGAAGAAGGGGGCCTTGGTGTTGATCGCGAAGACCCGGTCGTACTCCGCCTCGGTCACCTTCGAGATCTCCACCGGGAGCGTGATGCCCGCGTTGTTGACCAGGATGTCCAGCCCGTCCTCGCGGTCCTGCCCGGCCAGCCCCGCGTCGAAGGCCTCCCAGAGCGTCGCGGCGTCCCCCGGCACACCGAGTTCCGCGTGGACGGCGAAGGCCCGCCCGCCCGCCGCGGCGATCTGCCCGACCGTCTCCTCGGCGGCCACCGCGTCGTGGCCGTAGTGCACCGCGACCAGCGCGCCCTCCGCCGCCAGCCGCGTCGCCACGGCCTTGCCGATGCCCCGGCTGCCGCCCGTCACCAGCGCCGTCCTGCCCGAAAGCCTGCCCACTGTGGTCCCCATTCTCCGGCGTCCGCGGGCAGCGCCCGACGGCACGCGATCGGTACTTCGGATGGTGATCGGTACTGCGGATGTCGACGGCCGAGGTCGTCCCGGCCGGTTCTTCGAGTCGTGTCCTGAGTCGCCTCACCGAGTCGCCTCACTCAAGGAGGAGTGCCGGGGCGGCCCCCGGAATCCCCCGCCCCGTGCGACAGCGGCGTGAGCCACGCCATACCGGTGGGTACGGCCCGTGCCGTCCCGTCAGTCGTCGAGCGCCCGCAGGGCGGACGCCACCACCTCGCCGATCCTGGCGATCGGCTCCGGCTCGGTCATCTCGTAGTGGCCGCAGGGCACTTGGTGGTCGTCGATCACGCCGTCGACGTACGCGCTCCACTCCTCGGCCTTGTCCGGAGCGTCGGACGGGTCGTCCGACGGATCGTCCGACGGGTCGTCCGAGCCGTCGGCACCGGCCGCCGCACCGCCGATCGCGCTGAAGAACAGCACGTCGCCGTGGAACACACCGAGGCTGAACTCGGGCGCGACGCGCAGGTTGTTGCGCATGACCCGGGCGATGGCGGCCGCCTCCTCGGCCGTCACCTCCGCGCCCGGTGCCGGGCCGGAGGTGTCGAGCAGCCGCAGCAGCGCGGCGACATCGGCCGGCGCGCCGGGCGGCGGGTGGACACCGGTCAGCCGGGAGACCAGGGCCGCCACCTGCCGCTCCGCCACCTCGGGGGACGGTGGATGCAGGTGCAGCAGCGGGGAGTCCAGCATGGCCAGCAGTTCCACTCGCTCCCCCTCGCCCTGCAGCGCCGTGGCCATGGCGTGGGCCACCATCCCGCCGTAGGACCAGCCGAGGAGCCGGTAGGGGCCCTCCGGCTGGATCTCGCGCAGCAGTTCCAGGTAGAAGGCGACCATCTCCTTCGCGTCGCCGGCGGGCGGCGCGACCCCGTCCAGCCCGCGCGCCTGGAGGGCGTGCACCGGCTGCTCCTCCCCGAGGTGGGCGAGGAGCCCGGCGTACCGCCAGCCGATGCCGCCGCCGGGGTGCAGACAGAACAGCGGGCGCCGGTCGCCCGCCGTGCGCAGGGGGAGGACCGGGGCGAAGGCGTCCCGGCCCGCGCCACGGCGGCCCGCGCGGTCCAGCAGATCCGCGACGGTGGGGGCGGCCAGCACCGCCGAGCCCGGCACGTCGAGCACACCGGCCCGGCGCAGCCGCCCGGCCAGGATCACCCCGCGCATGGAGTCGCCGCCCAGGTCGAAGAAGTTGTCGTGGACGCCGACCGGCTCCACCCCGAGCACCTCCTGCCACTGCCCGGCGACCGTGCTCTCCAGGTCGCTGCGGGGAGCCACGTACGGGGTCCGCAGATGCGGCCGGGGAGCCAGGGCGCGGGTGGACGACGGGCCGGTGGTCGCGGGGGAGGGGCCCGTCGCCGTCGAGGTGTCCGCGCCGTCCGCGGGGTGCGGCGGCGGGGCGCCGTCGGGCCCGGGGTGTGCGGACATTCGAGGCGGGTCGATCCAGTGGCTCCGGCGGTCGAAGGCGTAGCCGGGCAGCTGAACCCCCGGTCCGTGGTCCCGGTCGCCGCCCAGCGGGGCAAGGTCGACCGGCACACCGGCCGTCCACAACCGGGCGAGCGCCTCGGTGAACACCTCGGCGTCCGACCGCGCGGAGCGGGCGTGCCGCATCGTGACGACCGTGGTCGGCGACGCCTCCGGCAGACACGCCCGGGCCAGCTTCGACAGCGTGTCCCCGGGGCCGACCTCCACCAACAGCGGCTCGCCGCCCTCCCACAGGGCCGTGACCCCGTCGGCGAAGCGCACGGTCCGCCGGAGCTGGTCGACCCAGTGCCCGACACTCGTCGCCTGCTCGTCGGTGACCCAGGTGCCGGTGGAGTCGGTGACATAGGGAATCCGGGGCGGGCGCAGGGTGACCCCGCGCACGGCCTCGGCGAACTCACCGAGGATCGGGTCGAGCAGATGGGAGTGGGCCGCGAGCGCCAGCGTCAGCCGGCGGTGCGGGACCTCCTCGGCCAGCAGCCGCCGCTCCAGCGCGGCCACCGCCTCCTCGTCCCCCGCGACCGTACAGGCGTCCGGTCCGTTCACCACGCTGAGCGAGAGCCCGTCGGTCAGCCGGGGGCGCAGCTCCTCCTCGCCCAGGGCGACGCTGACGGTGGCGCCCCCGGCCGCGACCATCAGCCGGGCCCGCTCCGCCACCAGCGGCAGCATGTCCTCAAGCTCCATCACCCCGGCGAGACAGGCCGCGGTGAACTCGCCGAGGGAGTGGCCGATCAGGGCGTCCGGACGGACCCCGCGCTCCATCAGCACGGTGGCCAGGGCGTATTCGGTGACGACCACCGACAGCAGCCCCAGCACCCCGGGGTCGGCGGTGTCGGAGCCGTACAGCGACTCCCGCAGATCCCGGCCCAGCACGGGCCGCAGGATGCCGGCGCAGTGGTCGACGACATCCCGGTACGGGGCACAGGAGCGGTACAACTCCGCGCCCATACCGGGGTGGTGGGCACCCCCGCCGGGCAGCAGGAAGGCGGTGCGCGGGGACCGGTCCGCGCCCTCGGCGGGGGTGTCGGACAGCGGACGGCGCAGGGCCTCGACGGCGCCCCCGCCGCTCCCGGCGACCACCGCGGCCCGGTGGGGCATCGCGGGACGACGGGTCCGCAGGGTGTGGGAGACCTCGGCCAGGTCCGCGCCGGGGCGGTCCGACAGATACGCGGCGAGCCGGTCGCCCTGGCCGCGCAGGGCGCCGGGGGTCCGCGCGGACAGCGGCAGCACCTGCCACCGGGGGCCGGGGGCGTCCTCCCGGGGCTCCGGCCGCTCCGGTACGGCCGGAGCCTCCTCCAGGACGACATGGGCGTTCGTCCCGCCGATTCCGAAGGCGCTGACCCCCGCGCGGCGCGGACCGTCCTCGGACCGCCACTCCTCCAGGCCGGCCGGCACCCGGAACGGGCTCTCGGCCAGGTCGATCAGCGGGTTCGGGTTCCGGAAGTGCGCGACCGGCGGGATCTTCCGGTGCTCCAGGACCAGTACGGCCTTGATGAACCCCGCCAGCCCGGCCGCCGCCCCGAGATGGCCGATGTTGGGCTTGACCGACCCGAGCGCGCAGAACTGCCTGCGGTCGGTGGTCTCCCGGAACACCCGGGTCAGCGCCTCCACCTCGATGGGGTCGCCGAGACTGGTGCCCGTGCCGTGGGCCTCCAGATAGCCGATGGAGTCGGCGTCGACACCGGCCAGCGTCTGGGCCATGAGGATCGCCTCGCACTGCCCCTCCGTGCTGGGCGCGCTGAAACCCACCTTCCGGCGGCCGTCGTTGTTGACCGCCGACCCCTTGACCACGGCCCTGATCCGGTCCCCGTCCGCCAGGGCGTCCGACAGCCGCTTGAGGACCACCACACCCACCCCGTCGCCCGGCACCGTGCCCGCGGCCTCCGCGTCGAAGGCCCGGCATGTGCCGTCCGGGGAGAACACCCCGCCCGGGACGTGCTGGTAGCCGAGCTTCGCCGAGGGGTTGACCGAGACCGCGCCGGCCAGCGCGATGTCGCAGGAGAGGTTCAACAGGTCCTGGCAGGCGGTGTGGACCGCCACCAGACCGGTCGAGCATGCCGTCTGCAGCGACAGGCTCGGACCGGTCAGGCCCAGTTCGTACGAGACCCTGGTGGCCAGCGTGCCCAGCGAGTTGGCGGCGGTGGTGTGGACCAGCTCCACCGAGCCGGGCCGGCCGGCGAACCTCGGGTACACATGTGAGGCGTAGTAACGGCTGTCCCCGGCGCCCGCGTAGACGCCGATCGTCCGGCCCTCCCGGTCGGCCGCGTACCCGGCGGCCTCCAGCGCGTGGTAGGCGCACTCCAGCAGCAGCCGCTGCTGCGGGTCCACGATCGCGGCCTCGGCCGGGCTGTAGCCGAAGAAGGCCGCGTCGAACAGGTCGATGCCCTCGATGACCGACGCCCGGCGCACCAGGGACGGGTCGGACAGGTCCGCCGGGTCCCCGCCGGCGGCGAGGAACTCCTCCTCGCCGACCGGGCGTACCGACTCCCGGCCGGCGGCGATGTTCTCCCAGAACTCCTCCACCGTGTCGGCCCCGGGGAAGCGCCCCGCGAGGCCGATGACGGCGATGTCGTCGTCCGCGAACCCGTGGGATCCGTCGAAACCGTCGGATCCGACGGACCCGTGGGACGTGTCGGTCCGGTTCTCGTGCTCCGGCATGTCAGTCATCGCTGCCGTCCCCCTTGTTCTGCTCGCTCCGCCTGTTCTGCCGACCGGTCCTGCCGGTCCTGTTCCGCGCGGTGCGCTGCCGCTGTGCCTGCTGCCGGGCGCGTGTCAGGGCGCCGCCCGCCGCCGGTGCCGACGCGGGCACCGGCACCTGTACCGGAACCCGGTCGGCCAGATGCCGGGCCAGCGCCCCCACCGTGGGATGGCTGAACAGGTCCACGACGGTGAGCTCGCAGCCCAGTTCCCGGTTGACCTCGGTCATGACCCGGACCAGCAGCAGGGAGGTGCCCCCGAGGTCGAAGAAGCTGTCGCCGACACCCACCCGGTCACGGTCCAGGACCCTGCGCCAGACACCGCACAGCGTGTCCTCCAGCGCCCGGCGCCGGTCGGCGTCCGGGTCGGCGGGCCGGGACACGGAACCGCCGGACGCCGTACCGGAGTTCGCCGTCCCGGCCGTGCGCAGGACCCACCGGTCGCCCGCCCCCGACAGCCGGGCGCCCTCCTCGGCCGCCCGGTGCAGCGCCCCGAGGTCGGTGCCGTCGCGCAGCGCCACCCGGGCCGCAGGCCGGTGCACCGGCCGCGCCGGGCCGTGGAGATGGCCGCGCACCCAGGGAGCACCCCGGTCGACACCGATCAGGACGTGCGGCTCGTCCAGCGACCGGGCGAGGTCGAAGGAGCGCAGCGCGGCGGTGTGCTCCAGGACCCGGTAGCCGCGCGCCTCGGTCAGCGCCCTCAGCCCGTAGCCACGGCTCATGCCGATGTCGTCCCACATGCTCCAGGCCAGACTGTGCGCGTGCGTCCCGCTCCGGCGCCGCTGATGTACGGCCAACGCGTCGAGGAAGGCGTTGGCGGCGGCGTACGCGCCGGTCATCGAACCGCCGAAGAAGCCGTTGACCGACGAGAAGGAGAGGAACGACGACGCCGCGCACTCCTCGGCCAGCCGGTGCAGCACCCAGCCGCCGGTGACCTTCGCGTCGAGCGCGGCACGCCACCCCGTCAGGTCGTACTCGGCGACGGGCCGCTGGTCGAACGCGCCCGCGAGATGCACCACCCCCGCCAGCGGCACCGACCACGCGGCGGCGGCCTTGTCCACCACGGCACGCACCTGCGCGGGATCGGTGATGTCGGCGCACGCGTAGCGCACCTCCCCGCGCTCGCGCAGCCTGCGGTAGGCCTCGACCCGGCGGGCCGTCTCACCGTCCGTCTCCGCCGGGGAGTCCCCGGGGTGCTCGGGGTGCTCGGGCGGGAGTTCCGTGCGGCCGACCAGCAGCAGCCGGGTGCCCGGTGCCTTGAGCAGGTGCTCGGCGACGAGGGTGGCCACTCCGCCGAGTCCGCCGCTCACCAGGAGGAAGCCGTCGGCCGTGGCCGGACGCCTGCGGGGCAGTGGGTCGGGCAGCCGTGTCAGGCGGCGCACCCAGCGCTCACCGTCCCGGTAGGCCACCTCGGCGTCGGTCACCGGGCCGCCCGTCTCGTCGAGGATCAGCCGGGCGGCTGCCCCAGGGGCGGCGACCGGGAGGTCCAGCCGGCAGGCTCCGAGCCAGGGCAGCTCCTCCCGCAGGCTCTTCAACAGGCCGCCGGCGGCGGCATGGAGGCAGGACGGCCGGTCCTCCGGCAGCACGTCCTGCGTCCCGCCGGTCACCAGGTGGAGGCTGACCGGGCGGTCCGGGCCGCCGCTCGACGCCAGGGCCCCGGCCAGACACACCAGGCTGTCGACGCCGTCGCGCTGGGCCTCCCGCAGATCCTCCGCCCGCTCGGGCTCGTCGCCGCCGACGGTGAGCGACCCCAGGTGGATCACCGCGTCCACCGGGCGGCCGTCCGCGGCCAGACCCGCGAGCAGCGCCCGATAGTCCTCGGGCCGGTCGACGCGTACCTGATAGCGGGCCATGTCGACGCGCTTGAACGCGTCGGCCGCGGTGACGACCGTGCACAGCGCGCCGTCGCGCCACAGCCGGCCGGCCACCTCCTCGGCGACCCCGGCGCCCAGCGCGTCCCGCCCGGCCAGCACCAGCGTGTGCCGCGCCGGGGACACCGTGCCGTGCGGACGCCGTACGCGCTGCCAGACCGGGCGCAGGAACCAGTCCGGTACGGTCGCCGCGGTGCCCAGCAGCACCTCGGTGCGCCGTACGGTCTCGTCGAACTCGCCCGCCTCGAAGCGGGTGCGCAGCTGGGTCCGCTGGATCTTGCCGATCTCCGTCTTGGGTATGGTCTCCGGCTCCACCGGCACCAGCTGGGCCGGGGTGATCCCGATCTCCCGGGTCACCTTGCCCCGTACCGTGCGCAGCGCGTCGGCCAGGTCGGTGCCGGGGAGGACGCGCAGGAAGAGGGCCAGCTCGTCGGTGTCCGCCGCCGGGTCCGGGCGCACCGCGCACGCGGCCGTGAACGACCGCTCCACGAACGGCAGTTCCTCCACACAGGCCTCGATCTCGTGGCTGTAGTGGTTCACGCCGTTGACGATGATGACGTCCTTGGCCCGGCCCGTGATGTACAGCTCGCCGGAGCGCAGGAAGGCCAGGTCACCGGTGTCGAACCAGCCGTCGTCGGTGAACGACTCGGCGTTCTTGGCCGGGTTGTCGTGGTACCCGGAGGTTACCGAGGTCCCACAAACCTGGAAGTGTCCGACCGTGCCCTCCGGCACGACCTCGCCCCGGTCGTCCACGACCCGCATCGCGAAGCCGGGGTAGGGCAGCCCACAGCTGACGAACTGGTCCTCGCCCACCGCCGGTTCGGCCGGCAGCACGGCGTCCGTCACCACCGAGCAGGTCTCGGACATCCCCCAGCCGGGGTGCACCACCGTCGGCGGCAGCCCGAACGGCGCGAGCACCTGCAGGAAACGGCGGACGGTGGCGGCCACCACGACTTCGCCGCAGTTCATCACCATGCGCATCGGCGACAGATCCCACTCGCGGCCGTCCATCCGGTCCGCGTGCTCCACGGGCAGACCGAAGGCGAAGTTGGGCGCCCAGGTGACGGTGACCCGGTGCCGGTCCGCCAGGTCCATCCAGCGCAGCGGGTCCTGGAGCACCCAGGACGTGGGCGCGTGGACCTGACGGCACCCGAGGTACACGTCCCGGAGGTGGAACATCACGACCCCGGTGACATGGTCGAGGGGGATCCAGTTCAGCGACACGTCGTCCTCGGTCAGGCCGTTGACCTGTGCGGTGGCCGCGGACCGGGTGAGGACGTTGCGGTGGTTCAGCTCGACGGCCTTGGGCAGGCCGGTGCTGCCGGAGGTCAGCAGCATGAGGATCAGGTCGTCGGGCTCCGCCGGATGCCACTCGGTGTCGGCGGGCCCGGAGCGCAGCGCGTCCGCCGTGGTCAGCCTGGCCTCCTCCCAGGCACGCCGGCCGGCGAGAGCGCGCAGCCCCTCCTCCTGCGCGGCCGAGGTGATGATCCAGGGGCGGCCCAGCATCCGCCAGACACCGTCCAGCTTGTTCACCGCCGCCGAGTCCTGCCCGTAGGAGGCCGGGACGGTCAGCGGCACGGTGACGATGCCGCCCAGAATGCAGCCCCACAGAACGGCGAGGAAGTCCTCGGTGTCGTCGCACTGCAGGATGATCCGGTCGCCGGGGCGCAGCCCCAGCCCGCGCAGCGCGCCCAGGACCCGGGACGCCTCCTCGGCGAGGCTCGCGTAGCTGCGGCGCACGGTGCCGCCGTCGGCCCGGACATGCACCACCTCGGCGTGCGGTCCGCCCGCCGCCGCCCGGCGCAGCGCCTCCGCCCAGGTCCGCACGGTCGGCTCGGCCAACGGGGGCCCCTCACTCACCGAGGGAACGGCCGTCCGCCCGGCGGCACTCGACTCCGGGCCCGAGGACCCTTCGGCCGCCGTGCCGACCGGTACGGCGGGGCCGGAGGCGGCGGGACCCGCGTGCAGCCGGCCCAGGGGCTCGTCGTCCTCCTCCAGTTCCACGGTGACGTCGTCCACACCGGGCACCGCCGCCAGCGCCCGCCGCCACCGCTCCGCCTCCTCGGTGCCGATCCTCGGCAACCGTGCCGCCGCGGCGGTGTCCACGGTCCCGTCCGGGGTGCGGGGCAGGGCGGATACGGCCACGACCCGTGGTGCCCGCCCGCCTGGGGCCGTACGGCCGAGTGCCCGCTCCGCCTGCCCGGCCGCGTTCGCCCGGGTGGGCACGGCCAGGACGGTCGGCCGCCCGGCGTCGCCGTCCCCCGGGGGCAGCGCCAGGCACTCCCGGACGCCCCCCAGCGCGAGCACCGACCGTTCCAGAACCTCCGCGTCGAAGGGCGGTTCGTCCGCCGCCGTGGCCCGGGGCGGCCGGAGGCCGGGGTCGGGCAGTCCGCTGATCCGTACGTCCGGGTCGGCCGCCACGGCGGCGAGCGTCTCGTGCAGGCCCTCGGCCAGCCGGAGCGCGGTGGCCTCGTCGAAGAGGTCGGTGCCGTACTCGACGTGGCAGGTCAGCCCGTCGGGCGCCCCGTCGGCGCCCCGGCGCTCCGTGAACTCCACGAACAGGTCGAACTTCGCGGTGCCGGTGGCCGTGGGATGCAGGGCGGCCTCGTTGCCGCCGAGCCGCAGCACGGCCTCCGTGTTGTTCTGCAGCGCCAGCATCACCTGGAACAGCGGGTGCCGGGCCGCCGTACGGGCCGGGTTCAGCTCCTCCACCAGCCGGTCGAACGGCAGGTCCTGATGGTCGTAGGCGGCCAGGTCGAAGGCCCGTACCCGGGCCAGCAGATCGTGGAACGCGGGGTCCCCGGAGGTGTCGGTGCGGGTGACGAGGGTGTTGGTGACGACACCGACCACCTCGTCCAGGGCCTCCTCGGACCGTCCCGCGACCGGGGTGCCGAGCGGGATGTCGGAACCGGCGCCGCAGCGGGTGAGCAGGGCGGCAAGGGCGCTCTGCAGGACCATGAACAGGCTGGCCCCGCCGGTGTCGGCCAGCCGCAGCAGGGCGCGATGGAGGTCGGCGCCGACACCGACGGTCAGGCCCCGGCCGCGACGGCCGGGCACGGCCGGACGGCCCCGGTCGGCCGGCAGCGGGATCTCCTCCGGCAGGCCCGCCAGGGCCTGCCTCCAGAACGCCAGCTGACCGCCCATCGGCGTGGCGGGATCACGGAGCCCGTCGAGCAGCCGCTCCTGCCACAGGGTGTAGTCGGCGTACTGGATCAGGGGCGCGTCCCACACGGGCGCCCCGCCGTCCAGACGGGCCGCGTACGCCGCCGAGAGATCCTTGGCGAACGGCACCAGCGACCATCCGTCGGCCGCGCTGTGATGCAGGACGAGGACCAGTGCCCGGCTGCCGTCCCGGGGGCCGTACAGCCCCGCCCACAGGGGGATGTCCCGCGTCAGGTCGAACGGCCGGCGCAGCGCGGCGGCGACCTGCGCCTGCACCTCCCGGGCGGGGCAGTCCACCACCGCCAGCTCCGGGCGCACCGTGCCGGGCGGGCGGATGTCCTGGTACGGGGTGCCGTCGGCCTGCGGCAGCAGGGTGCGCAGACTCTCGTGCCGGTCGACGACGTCCGCCAGGGCCGCCCGCAGTGCCTCGTCGACGACCGGGAGGTCCAGCCGTACGACCAGCGGCATGTTGTAGGTCGCGACGGTGGTGTCCACCTGGTTGAGGAACCACATGCCCCGCTGGGCGGAGGACAGCGCGACACGCTCCCCCCGCTCGGCGGGCGCGAGCGCCGGCCGGACGGGCGCCGCCGGGGCGGACGGGAGCGACAGCCGGGCGGCGATCCGCGCGGGCGTGGGCCCGGTGAACAGCGTCCGCAGGGACACCTCGGCGCCGGTGACGGTCCGCAGCCTGGTCCGCAGCCGGGAGGCGAGCAGGGACTGACCGCCGAGGTCGAAGAAGTCGTCGTCCGGACCGACCGCGCCCGCGGGCAGCCCCAGCAGCTCCTCGAAGAGACGGCAGACCGGCGCCTCGGCCCCGGTGGCGTCGCCGCCCGGTGCCGCGACGTCGGCGGCGGCCAGCGCCCCTCGGTCCGGTGTGCCGTCGGCGGTCAGCGGCAGGGCGTCCGTCACCACACAGGCGGCGGGCACCAGGTGCTCCGGCAGGACCTGGGCCAGCTGCGCGAGCAGCTCCGCACGGGTCGGGCGGCGCCCGGGCCCGGGCACGGCATGCGCGACGAGCACCCGGCCGCCGCTGTCGCGCAGGTCATGGGCGACCACGGCGGCCCCCGTGACGGCCGGATGCCGCAGGAGCGCGGCCTCGACCTCACCGGGCGCGACGCGGAACCCCCCGGTCCGCACCTGCTCGTCGGTCCGGCCCACATACTCCAGGCCGCCGTCGGCGCACCGGCGGACGAGGTCACCGGTGCGGTACATCCGCTCGCCCGGAGGCCCGAAGGGGTCGGGGACGAACCGCTCGTCGCCGGGTTCCGTGCGGGACAGCCGCGCCCCGGCCACGTACAGGTCGCCCACCCAGCCGGGCGGCACCGGCCGCCGGGCGTGGTCGAGGACGTAGAGCCGGGTGTCCGGCGGCGGGTCGCCCAGGAGACGGCGGCCCTCGGCGAGCTGATCGCCGGTCACCCGCCGGAAGGCGACGGGCCCCGTGGTCTCGGCGTCGCCGTACAGGGTGACCAGGGCCGGGGCGTCGTCGCCGTACCGCTCGACCCAGGGCCTCAGATCGGCGGGCCGCGGTGCCTCGGACGTGAGGAGGAGGTGACGCAGTGCCAGGGGAGCGGGGGCGGGCCCGGAGCCACGCGTGCGGGTCTCGTCGGCCCGGACCAGCGCGGGCAGGGCGGAGGAGGGCTGGGCGAGGACGGTGACGCGCTCCCGGCGCAGCAGGTCGAGCAGCTCGTCGGGCGAGCGGGCGGTGTCGTGGTCCACGACGGCCAGCCGGCCGCCGTTCAGCAGCGCCCCCCAGACCTCCCGGACGCCGGCCGGGGAGGCGCACGAGTGGAACAGCGCCCATACGTCGTCCGGACCGGAGGGCACCGGCGCGGCGGTCGCCTCGAAGTGGCCGGTGAGGCCGCCGTGGTCGATGAGCACGGCCTGCGTGCTTCCCGTGGCGTCCGGGGCGTGCAGGACATAGGCCACGGCATCCGGGGTGAGCGGCGCGCCGCGGTCGGTGTCGCAGAGACGCGCGGCGCAGTGCCCGGCCAGCTCGTCGCGGGTGGCGGGGGTGTCCAGCACGACGGCCGGGACGTCCGTGCCGGACAGCGCGTCGGCCGTACGCGCATCGGTCAGCAGCAGCGCGGGCCCGGCTGCTTCGGCCCGCGCCCGCAGATGACCCGCGGGGTGCGCCGGGTCCAGCGGCAGACAGGCGGCGCCGGTCTTCAGCACCGCCAGCTGCCCGGCGACCAGGTCCGTGGAGCGGGGCAGCGCCACGGCCACGGTCCGGCCGGGGCCCGCCCCGCGCGCGAGCAGCAGCCGCGCCAGCCGGTTGGCGCGGGCGTCGAGGTCCGCGTAGCTCAGGGCGTCGCCGTCGTGGGTGACGGCCGTCGCCCCGGGAGCGCGGTCGGCCAGGGCCTCGAAGCGCGCGGGCACGGTGGCGTCCGGCGCGGCGGGCACCGGCTCGGGAGTCACATAGGCCGGGTCGTCACCCGGCAGCAGCAGGTCCGCCCCGGCGACGGTGAGCCCCGGGTCGGCCTCGGCCAGCCGGTCCAGCAGGATCAGGAACCGCTCCAGATGACCGGCGAGCACCTCCTCGGAGTAGAGCGCCGGGTTGGCGTCGAAGGCGAAGCCCAGACCGGTGCCGTCGGCGCCCGGCCGCACGGTGATCAGCAGGTCGTCGACCGCGCCGCCCGACAGATGGTGCGGTGTCGCGGGATGGCCGTCGAAACGCAGCCGGTGGGAGAACGGGACCAGATTGACGAGCGGGCCGAACAGCCGCCGGTCGCCGCCGAGGAGCTTCACCTCCCGGCGGAGGTCCTCGCCCCGGTACTGCTGGTGCCTGCGGAGCGCCCGCAGCTCGACCGTGGCCGCCGCGATCAGCTCGGCCACGGTGGTGTCCGGCCGCACCGCCAGCCGCAGCGGAAGGTTGTTCGACACCGTGCCCGGGGTCCGCAGGGCGGCGGACCCGAGCCGGCTCATCGTGGTCACACCGAGGATCACGTCCTCGTGCGCCGTCACCCGGTGCGTGTACAGCGCGACGGCCGCGAGCAGCAGTTCCGTCCGGCTCGCGCCCACCGCGGACGCGGCGGCCGAGAGCCGTTCGGCGGCCGACGCCGACAGCGCCGCCGTACGCCGCACGAAGGCGGGCGACGGCGGCGCGGTGCCCTCGGCGAGCGAGACGGCCCCGCGATGACCGGCGAAGCGCCCGGTCCAGTGGGCGCGGTCGCGCTCGTAGCGGTCCGAGGCCCGGTAGGCGGCCTCCTCGTCCAGGAGGGTCCGCACGGGGGCGAACGCGGTGCCGGGCACCTCCTCCCCGGCGGCGAGAGCGCTGTAGATCTCGGCGGTCCTGCGGAAGACGAGCAGATAGCCGTAGCCGTCGAGAAGGATGTGATGGGCCCTCATGAACCACAGGTAGCGGTCGTCGGCCGCCTTGAAGAGGGCATGGGTGAACAGCGGGCCCGCGCCCAGCGGTGCGGCGGTGGCGCGGTCGGCGCGCATCCACTCCTCGGCCGCCGCCGTGGGATCCGGCTCGGCACTCACGTCCCGTGTGTGCAGCACCCGGTCGGCGGCGGGCGTCGGCACACAGCGCGGCCCCCCGTCCGTGTCGACGAAGCGCAGCCCGAACGCCTCCGCCTCGGCGACGGTGCGCCGCAGCGCCGCCTCGAACAGGTCCGGGTCGACCGGGCCGTGGATCTCCAGGTACTCGCCCGTGTTGTAGGCCGGGCTCCCCGGATCGAGCTGCTGCGCGTACCAGATGCCGCTCTGCGCTCCGGTCAGGCCCAGCGGCGCCGGGTCCCGTACGGCCTTCGGCACGGTGGCTGCGGCCGGGGTGGCGGCCGGCTCGGGAGCGCGCCGCCGCGGCGATACGGAAGCTGTTGATCCGTCTGCGTCTTGGAGCACGGTAATCATCCTCGTCAGACAAATGGAGACGAACGGCCTGCGCGGTCTCGCACGCCGTGGAGCGGTGACACGGGGCCCCGGCCGATCCGGCCGGGTCGGTTCGGCGGGCGGTGTGCCGCGCACCGGCCCACCTCGCCCGTCGGCGGGTGCGCGGGGCGCGGGCAGCCAGCTTCGGCACCGCGGCTAGAGCGCCGGTCAAGAACCGGTGCAGGGGCGGGTGGAGGGGGCGGTCCCGGGCGTCGGTGCGGGGGCGACCCGGGTTGCCCCGGGGCACGCGCCCGGCCGTCTCCAGGCAGGCTCCAGAGCCGTTCGAGCAGGCCCGCGCACGGTGAAGGCGCCTCGCGCGCCGCAGCGGGCACGTGGCGTCGAACCGGCCTCGGACCGGCCTCGCACCGAGCGGAGGGCATCGCGGACCGGGCCGCCGTGCCTGCCGTACGGACCACCCGTCGCCCGCGGACCCCACACCCCCGACCGACAGCCCGTACAGGCGACCGACAGGAGCCATGCCCACCATGACCGTCCCGCTGTTGTGCTTCCCCTTCGCCGGAGCAGGCGCGAGCTTCTTCACCCCCTGGCAGCGCTACGACCTCAAGGCCACCCGCGTCCACCCCGTCCAACTCCCGTGCCGGGAACGGCGCCTGGACGATCCGCCCTTCCCGGACGTCCGCACCGCGGTCGAGTCGCTCGCCGGTGAACTCCTCGCGGACCCGGACCTGGCGGCGGGCCCGGTGGCCCTCTTCGGCCACAGTTTCGGAGCGGTGCTCGCCTACGAGATGGCACGTCATCTGCGTGAGGTGAAGGGAACTCCGGTGGCCCATCTCTTCGTCAGCGGCTCGGCCGGCCCCACGACCCGGCGCGAGGCCGGAGCCACCGGCCTCCCGGACGACGAATTCCTCGCCCGGGTACGCGAGTTCGCGGGGTACGACCACCCCACCCTCCAGGACCCGGAGCTGCTGGAACTCCTGCTGCCGGCACTCCGCGCCGACGTGGAGCTGCACGAGGCGTACGTCCCGGGCGCGGACGGCCCGCTCGACGTGCCCCTGACCTCCCTGCGCGGCCTCGACGACACCCTGGTCTCGGCCGGGCAGGCACAGGAGTGGGCCACGGTCACCCGGTCCGGGGCCCGTTTCGAGGAACTGCCCGGCGGCCACATGTACCTGACCGAGTACCCGGGGCCGCTGCTCAAGCTCATCGACGACGAACTCAAGGCGTGGGCATGAGCCCGCGCGGCAAGACGGTCGTCGTCACCGGCGCCGCCCGGGGCATCGGCCGTGCCTGCGCCGAACTCCTCGCCGCCGCCGGCGCCGACCTGGTGCTGGTCGACGTCCCCGACGACCTCCCCCTCGTGCCCTACCCCCTCGGCACCGAGGGACAGTTGGCCCACACGGAGAAGCTGTGCCGCGCGCACGGTGCCGCCGTCCTCTCCTGCCCGGCCGACATCCGTGACCTCCGCGCCGTCGAGGCCGCCGTCGCCGCGGCCGTCGCGCGCTTCGGACGCCTCGACGCCGTCGTGAACAACGCCGGTATCGCCGCCCCCTCCGGCAAGGTGGTCCACGAGATCGGCGAGGACGAGTGGAGCGTCATGCTGGACGTCGACCTCTCCGGCGCCTGGCGCATGACCCGGGCCGCCGGTGAGGTGATGACCCGCCAGCGCTCCGGCAGCATCGTCAACATCTCCTCCACCGCGGGCCTCGTCGGCTACCGCGACTTCGCCGCCTACGTCACCGCCAAACACGGACTGATCGGCCTGACCCGGGCCGCCGCCCTGGACTTCGCGCCGCTCAAGGTACGGGTGAACGCGGTGTGCCCCGGGTCGGTACGGGACGACCCGGGGCTCGAAGGGCGGATGCTCTCCGAGATCGCCAAGTCCCTCGACGTGCCCGTCGCCGAGCACGAGGAGATCTTCGTCCAGGCCCAGCCGACGAACGAGCTGGTCGAGGCGGGCGACGTCGCCGAAGCGGTGCTGTGGCTGGTCGGCGACGGCTCGCGCGGTGTCACCGGCAGCGTCGTCACCGTGGACGGCGGATTCACGGCCAAGTAGCCACGGCGGCACGCCACGCGCACCCCACCGATCGAGCCCGCACACCGGCGCGGCAGCCCAGACAGGGAGCCCAGATGTCAGCGGTCCTGACCGCCTACGAGTCGTACGCCGCCCTCCCGCCCACCGAGCGTTCCAGGCCCCTCGACCAGCACGCGGTCGTCCTGAGCGGCGGCCCGCGCGTGACCCCGGAGATCCTCGCGGAGCGCCTGCGGGACGTCCTCGCCGGGTGCCCCGCGTCCGAGGAGCGGGACCTCCGCCCGGCCGTACGGCAACCCGGGGCCGTGTGGCTGGAGAACGTGCCCTTTCGGTCGGACGACCCCCGGGCGGTCCAGGCACTCCACCGGGAACTGCTGCGACCCGTACCCCGGTTCGGCCCGCCGCCGGTGCGTCTCGTGGTCCTGCGCTGCGAGGACGGCGACCAGCTCGTGTTCACCGCGGCCCGCTCGTGCCTCGACGGGGCCTCCCTCACCTCGGTCGCCCGGGCCGTCGCCGACGGCTCCGGGCCACGGCTGTGGTGGGACCTCCCGGCCGCGCGACCGGACGGCGACGAGAGGACCCGGGCCGACGCGGGGGCGGGTGCCGATCCGGCGGCCCGCGCCGGAGGCGCCCCCGGCAGCCGCGCGGCGCACCGCTTCACGGTCCCCCCGGCCCCGGCCGACCACCGCCCGGCACCGGACGCGGCCGAGCTGCGCGCCGCCCAGCTGGCCGCGGTCACCCACACGGCGATGCGCTATCTCGACCGTACGGACGTGACCGTGGGCGTCGTCCGGCGCCGCCACCGCAGCACCGCCGTACTGGGCGCGACGGAGGACGCCGTACCGCTGACGCTGACGGCGGCCGGCACGACAGGTGAGCTGCTCGCGCGGGCACGGACCGCCCTCGACGACCTCGACCGGTCCGGCGGCGCCCCGCGGGAGTCCCGGGGCGGCCACGAGCGGGGGGAGCCGTCGCGGATCACCGTGGCGTTCGACGGGGCGAGCCCCGACCCGGGCCTCGCTCACGAGGTGGCGTACTTCCCTGGCACCTGGCCCGGCGCACCCCTCGTGATCCACTGGCTCGCCGAGGGAGCCGAGGGAGCCGAAGGGCCGCAGGCGGTGTGCCTCTTCGACGAGAGCCGCCACGGCCGAGAACTGGTGGAGCAGTTCTGCCGGCATCTGGCCGGGGCCCTCCGGCAGTTGCTCGACGAGCCGCCCGCGACACCCGTGGACCGCCTCGGTCTCCTGGACGGCGATGAGGACGCCGCGATCCGCGCGCTGGGAGACGGCGGCCCGCTGGACGCCGAACCCCGCTGTGTCCACCGCGCGTTCGAGGAGGTCGCCGCCGCGCAGCCGGACGCCGTCGCGGTCGGCCACAAGCGGGAGACACTCACCTATCGGCAGCTGGACGAGCGGGCGAACCGCTTCGCCCACGCGCTGAGGGACCTCGGAGTGGAGGGCGGGGACCGCGTCGGGGTCTGCATGGAACGCTCGACCGATCTGGTGGTGGTGCTCCTCGCCGTCCTCAAGAGCGGCGCGGCGTACGTCCCGATGGATGTCGGCTATCCCGTGGAACGGCTCGCCTACACGGCGAAGGACGCCGGTCTGCGCCTGGTGATCGGCTCCGAGGAGACCTCGGACCCCGGCATCCCCTCGGTCCGCACGGTGTCCGTGGCCGACCTGGCGCTGCGCGCCGACGCGCGACCGCCCACCCCGGTGACCGACCGGACCGACCCCGGCCGGCCGGCCTACGTCATCTACACCTCCGGGACCACCGGCCAGCCGAAGGGAGTGGCCGTCCCGCACCGGAACGTCACCGCGCTCGTCGAGGCCACCCGCCCGGACTTCGGGTTCTCGGACCGTGACGTGTGGTCGCAGTTCCACTCGGTCGCGTTCGACTTCTCCGTGTGGGAGATCTGGGGCTGTCTGCTCACCGGAGGACGGCTGGTGCTCGTGCCGTACTTCGCGGCCAGGTCACCGGAGGCGTTCCTCGAACTGCTGGTGGCGGAGAAGGTCACCGTGCTGAACCAGACGCCTTCGGCGTTCGGCGAACTCGTCCGGCTCCACCGGCCCGGCGCGGCCGTCGGGACGGTGTCCGTGCGGCTGCTCGTCTTCGGCGGGGAGGCGCTGGACCCCCGTGTCCTGCGGCCCTGCCTGGACGAGGACGGCTGGTCGCGGTGCCGGTTCGTCAACATGTTCGGCATCACCGAGACCACGGTGCATGTCACGGCCCAGACCGTGACCCGCGCGGAGATCCTGCACGGTGACCGGTCGGTGGGCCGACCCCTGCCGGGCTGGAGCGTCACCGTCCGGGACAGCGGGGGCCGGCTGCTTCCGCGGGGCGTGCGGGGCGAGATCCACGTCGGCGGAGCCGGGGTGGCGCTCGGCTATCTCGGCCGCCCGGAACTCACCGCGGAGCGCTTCGTCGAGGACCCGGCCACCGGTGGCCGCGTGTACCGCAGCGGCGACTGCGGCAGGCTGCTGCCCGACGGCCGCATCGAGCACCTGGGGCGGCTGGACAGCCAGGTCAAGATCCGCGGCTACCGCATCGAGACGGACGAGGTACGGGCCGTCCTGCTGGAGGACCCGGCCCTGTCCGACGCCGTGGTGATCCCCGGCCCCGACAACGCCGGCGGTCTCCGGCTCGACGCCTACCTGATCTTCCGGGACGGTACGGGAACCGCGTACGGCACGGCGGAGGTGCGGGAACGTGCCGCCAAGGTCCTGCCGCAGTACATGCTGCCCAGCACCTGGACGCCGATGTCCGAGATCCCCCGCACGCTCAACGGCAAGCTGGACGCCGCGAAGCTCCCTGCGCCACGGCCCGCCTCGGCCGGGGACGCCCGCCCCGCCGAGGAGACGTCCGGCCGTCGGGCGGACGGACCCTCCGGGCCTCGGGCGGACGGACCCTCCGGCCCCCGGGCGGACGAGCCCGACGGGCCGCTCGCCCTGGTGTGCTCGGCCTGGAGCGAGGTGTTCGGCTTCACCGTCGGGCCCGACGACGACTTCTTCGGCATCGGCGGCAACTCCCTGCTCGCCACCCGTCTGTCGGCCGTCTTCCGGGAGAAGGGCCTGCCGCCCCCGCGGACCCGCGACATGTACCGCAATCCCACCCCGAGAGCGATCGCCGCACTGCTGGACCGGTGACCGGACCGATGACCGGACAGGCGACCGATCGGGCGTCCGTCTCCCCAGAAAGGCTTGTTCCCATGCGACGCGCGCTATGCCCCGTGGAAAACATCTACGTCGCCCAGCGAAGCCGGGCGCTCCTCTCCTGCGCTCTGCACGGTCCCGTCGACCCCGCGGTCCTGGCCGCGGCGTTCGACGCCGTCACCGCGGAGCAGCCGCTGCTCCTGACCCGCATCGTCCCGGACGGCGACGGAGACGGAGACGGCCACGCCCTCGAACTCCTCCCGGAGGCCGAGCGGCCCCGGCTGCGGGTGCGCACCGGGGGCGAGGAGGTGTACGCGGAGGAGCTCAACACCCCGCTCACGGTGGGCGGACCGCTGACCCGGGCGGTCCTCGTGACCGACCCCGGCGAGGAGCGCCACACCCTGTATCTGAGCATCGACCACGTCATCGCCGACGGACACAGCGCGGTCGCCCTGCTCAACACCATCTGGGACCGCTACCGGGAGCGCATGGGTGGCACCCCGGCCCCGCTCCCGCCCGTGGCCGGGTTCCCCGACCCCGTCAGCACGCTGCTGCCCCCCTCGGACGCGGCGGACACCGAGAAGCACCTGGAGCAGCGGGTGGAGCAGATCGGCCGCCACCCGGCCGAACTCGTCCCGTACGACGTGAAGCCGGCGCCCGCCGCGTCCGGCGAACCCCACGGCGCCACGCCCGGTGAACCCCACCGCATCGAGGTCCGGCGGCTGCTGCTCGACACCGGACAGACCGCGCGGCTGCGCGAACGGGCCCGCGCGGAAGGCGTGTCCGTGCACAGTCTGATCAGTGCCGCCGTGCTGCTCGCGGCCCGCCGGCGCCTGGACGGCGACGCCGGCCCGCGTCCGCTGGGCTGTCTGTCCCCGGTCGATCTGCGCTCGCGTCTGTCCCCGCCGGTGCCCGCCACCGTCATCGTCGCCGCGGTCACCATGCATCTGCAGATCCTGCCCGTCGGGCAGGAGAGCGACGTACTGGAGCTGGCGCGTGAGGTCGGCGACGGCCTGCGGGACTTCCTCGACCGCGGCGCCCACTTCCAGGAGACGCGGATCATGCCGTCGACCCGGACGCATCCGACCCTCCACCTCGGCACGGTCATCGTCACCAACATGGGCCCCGTGCCCGGTCCGCGCCTTCCCGAGGGCACGCGCGTCACCGACGTACGGCTCGCGCCCGCCCGCGAGAACTACTTCCCGCAGGCCGGCCGGAGCCCGGTCATGGCCTGCGTCGCGACGTTCGACGGCCGCCTCGGCATCGAACTCCCGCACCACACCGCCTGCTTCAGCCGGCCGTTCATGCGCGAGCTGGCCGGCGAGGTCCGCACGACACTGCTGGCACTCGCCAAGTCCGACGAGGAGCCGCACCCGGCCACCGCCGTCTGACCCCGCACCGACAGCGGACCGCCGCCGGGGCCGAGCCCCGGCGGCGGTCCGCTGTCGGATGCCGGTCCGTCAGGACAGCTTGACCGTCGGGCGGTAGAGGTCGAACCAGACGGCCAGGTCGAGGACGCGCTCGATGGCGTCGCGCCCGTCCCGCGTCATGGTCTCCGGCTTCCCGTGCACGGCCCCGGTGAGGGTCTCCCGGTCGAAGAACTCCACCGCGCGGTGGTCGTCCGCCAGCAGCTGACCGGCCTGCCGCTGCACCTCCGCGAGGTAGCCCAGCTCCTGGGTCAGCGGGTAGCTCGCCTTGACCCGGTCCGCCACCGAGGCCGGCATCGTGTCGCGCACGGCGGCCCGCAGCAGGCTCTTCTCCCGGCCGTCGAAGGTCTTCATCGACCACGGAGTGTTGAAGACGTAACTCACCAGCCGGTGGTCGCAGATGGGCACCCGCACTTCCAGCCCGACCGCCATGCTGATCCGGTCCTTGCGGGCCAGCAGCGTGCCGAGCCAGTTGGTCACATGGACATAGCAGAACTCGCGCATCCGGCGCTCGTGCGCGTCCTCGCCCGGCAGGACCGGCACCCGGGCGACCGTGTCGGACCAGCGCTGCGCCCAGAAGCCGGGCAGGTCCAGGGTGTCGAGCGTCAGCTCACGGTCGTACGTCCTGGCGGGCTGGGCAGCCGTCAGCCAGGGGAACATCGCGGTCTGCTGCACGGCGGGGACGTGGAACCACGGGTAGCCGCCGAACGTCTCGTCGGCGGACTCACCGGACAGGGCCACCGTCGAGTGCTCGCGGATCGCCTTGAACAGCAGATACAGGGAGTTGTCGCCCTCGCCGAAGCCGAACGGCAGATCCTGGGCCGCGATCACGGCCCGGCGCACCTCGGGGTCGGCCAGCTGCTGGTGGTCCAGCCGGATGTCGGTGTGCAGCGTGCCGACATGGTCCACGACCTCGCGGGCGAACGGGGCGTCCGGCGAGGTACGGAACTCGTCCCCGCGGAAGCCGTCCGCGTCCTCGAAGTCGACCGTGAACGTCCTGGCCCGCCTGCCCTCCTCGCCCAGCTTCCGGGCGGCCAGGGCCGTCAGGGCGCTGGAGTCCAGACCCCCGGACAGCAGCAGACACAGCGGCACGTCCGCGACCAGCTGCCGTTCGACGCTGTCCTCCAGCAGCTCACGGACCCGTCGTACGGTCGTCTCCGTGTCGTCGCGGTGCTCCTCCACCTCCAGCCGCCAGTAGACCCGCTCGCGCACCCCGCCCCGGTCGACGATCAGCATCGTGCCCGGCCGGACCTCCCGTATGCCGCGCCACGGCGTCCGGCCCGGTTCCTTGACGTAGCCCATCATTTCCCGGAAGCCGTCCGCGTCCACCACGGCCTCCACGGCGGGATGGGCGAGGACCGCCTTGGCCTCCGAGCCGAACAGCACGCCGTCCTCGGTCTCGTACACGTGCAGCGGCTTGATGCCCAACTGGTCGCGCAGCAGGATCAGCCGGTCCTTCCGGCCGTCCCAGATGCCCAGCGCGAACATGCCGAGGAGACGGTCGGCGACCTCCTCGCTCCACTCCAGATAGCCGCGCAGGACGACCTCGGTGTCACTGGAGGTGCGGAACGCGTGGCCCCGGCGCCGCAGTTCGTCGCGCAGCTCCCGGAAGTTGTACGCCTCACCGCTGTACGTCAGCACCACCGGGCCCTCGGGGGTGTCCACCGTCATGGGCTGGACACCGCCCTCCAGATCGATGACCGACAGCCTGCGGTGCCCCAGGGCGGCGTGCCGGGAGACCCAGGTGCCCCCGGCGTCCGGGCCGCGACAGGCCATGGTCGCGGTCATCGCGTCCAGGGTGGGGCGTTCCTTCTCCAGGTCACGCTGGAAGGCGATCCAGCCGACGATCCCACACATGTGCGTCCTCTCCTGCTCTCCTGCTGATGCTTCGGTCGGTCGGGGGTCAGCGGCCGGCGGCCATGGCCGCCATGTGGGCGGGCAGACCGTCGATGTGCGAGCGGGCGGTCGGCTCCAGGACGAGCCGCTTCAGCACGGGTTTCAGGTACGACCAGGGGCGGTTCAGCTCACCGGCCCACTGCCAGGTGAGCCGGGAGCCGTCGGGCGTGGCCTCGACGACGTAGTCCTCCACGAGATGCCGGAACAGGTTCCGGGTGCTCGCGACCACGGTGAACGTCTTGCGGTGCCCCTCGTCCCAGCGGTAGAAGCGCTCCCGCAGCACGAAGCCGCCGAGCGTCTCCACCTCCCGGGTCGTGCCGACCCCGAACGGCCGGGGAGAGGTCCAGGTCAGCCGCTTCACGCCCTTCGTCCAGTGCGCCGGACCGCTGTCGTCGGTCAGCGCCGCCCAGGTCTCCTCGGCCGGGTAGGGGATCTCGACGGAACGCGTCATGTAGAGGGACGCGGAGGAGAGGAGCGCGTCGTCGGCCGCTTCGACCGGGTACCAGCGGGTGGGCATCGGGGGTGTCCTTCCGGAGTCTGACGAGAGCAGGGGAGGGGGAGAGGGAGGAGGGGGTGAGGGGAGGAGGGGAGGAGGGGGGAGGAGGGGGGAGGTGATGACGGGAGGCCAACGCTTCAGCGGGGCGGGCGTGTCAGGCGCGTCAGGTGTGCGCGGACCGCGTCGAGCGTGGTCGCGGCGTGCTCGGTGAGCATCGTGAAGTGGTCGCCGGGCACGTCCACCTCGACGGGCGCGGGCCGGCCGGGCCACCGCGCCCGCCAGCCGGACGCGGGGGACCCGGGCTCCGGCAGCGGCTCCGTCGCGCGGACCTGGAGGGCGGGCACGTCGATGCCGGCCGGGTGCCAGTCCCGGAAGACCCGGGCGATCCCGCCCATCGCGGTCAGCACGGTGTCGTCCAGGAGGGCGGCGGCGCCCTCGGCGGGGGACTCGGCCATCCCGCGGCCGATGTACTGCCCGATGTGCGGCAGTACGGGGCTGCCGGGCGCGTAGCTGTCGAGGAGGACCAGGGCGACGGGGTGCCTGCCCCTGCGCACCAGTTCGGCGGTCACCGCGTCGGCGAGCCAGCCTCCGGCGGAGTGCCCGAGGAGGGCGAAGGGCCCGCCGTCCACGCACCGTTCGACGTCGGCGGCGTGCAGCCGGACCAGCGCGTCGAGGTCGGCGGGCAGCGGTTCGTCCGTGACGAAGCCGGGCGCGGGCAGCACCCACACGTCCCGCTCGCCGCGCGCGCCCGCGGCGAGCCGGGCGTACTGATGGGCGCCGGACCTGCCCGCGAACGAGGGGAAGCACACCAGCGCGGGCCCGTCGCCGCCACGCGTCAGCCGTACCGGCGCAGGCCGCCGTACCCGCCCGGCCTCCACGTCCGCCGCGTCGAACGTCTCCCGGAACCGCGCGGTGTCCTGGAGGAACACGGTGAACTCGGCGAAACGGCCGTCCTGCGCGGCCCGCGCGCCCAGCGAGGCGAGGACGCCCGCACCGGACGCCTCGGACGCACCGGGCGTGGGGGCGGGAGTCTCCCCGGGTTCCTCGTCACCCGGCGGGGGCAGCAGCGCGGCGGTGACCAGCACGGTGTGCAGATGGGCGGCGAACCCGTCGAGCGTGGGGTGTTCGAAGAGGGCCGTGGCCGGGAGCCGGGCTCCGGTGGCCGTCTGGAGCTGGGCGCGGATCTCCGCCGCCATCACGGACTCGATGCCCAGCTCCGGGAGGCCGAACGCCGCCTGGACGTCGGTGGTGTCGGTGTGCCCGAGAGCCGTGGCGACCTGCCGGGCGACCAGGGCGCGCAGGGCGTCCGTGCGGGCTTCGGCCGTGAGGGGGGCCAGACGCGCGTGGAGCAGGGCCGCCGCGCCGTCGGCCGGCCCTTCCCCGTCCGCGCCGCCCGGCGTCGCGCCCGTCGTGGCGCCCGCCGCCGGGAGTGTGCCGTCCGGCCAGAACCGGCGGCTCTGGAACGCGTACGTGGGGAGGTCGACATGAACGGCGGCCGGGAGGTCCAGGGCGGCGGACCAGTCGACCCGCACCCCGCGCACATGCAGCCGGGCCAGCGCCTCGAACGCGCTCCGCGCCTCCGGGTGGTCGCGCCGCAGCAGCGGCACCGCCTCGACGGCCGGGCCGGGGCGCTCGGCCGCCGCGTCCCGGACGAGCGCCGTCAGCACCCCGCCCGCGCCCGGCGCGACCACGGTGCCGACCCCGGCGTCCAGCAGCGCGCCCACGACCTCGGGGGCACCGGCCCGCTCCCGCACCCGGCCCACCCAGTACGCGGCCGTGCTCACCTCCCCGGCCGCGCCGCCCGGCACCAGCGTGATGCGCGGCGGCCGGAAGTCCAGGGTGTCCGCCACCCGGGCGAACTCCTCCGCAGCGCCGCCGGACAGGGCCGGGCCGCCCTCCTCGGACGATCGGCCGGCCTCGCCGGGGGTCGTCCGCGAGGCCCGGTCGTCCGGCCCGGAGGCGGTCCGCAGCAGCCGTCCGCGTGCCGCGACCAGCCGGCAGGCGTCCTCGGCCGACAGCACGCCCGCCGCGTAGGCGGCCGTCAGTTCGCCGACCGCGTGCCCGCCCAGCACGTCCGGGACGACGTCCCAGGACTGGAGCAGCCAGAAGGACGCGGCGCCTACGGCGAACAGCGCGGCCTGGCCGTGCGCGGCCTCGTCCAGCAGGGCCGCCGCCGGGGCGCCTGCCTCGGCGAAGAGAATCTCGCGGAGCCCGGGGCCGGCCGCGCCGTCCTCGGCGGCGAGTTCGCGGTCCAGCAGGGCGCACAGTTCGTCCAGCGCCCGCGCGAAGACCGGGTACCGCTCGTACAACTCCCGGCCCATGCCCGGGAACTGGCCGCCCTCGCCGGGGAACAGGAAGCCGAGGCGGCCGGTGGCGGGCGTACCGCGCACCAGACCGGGCACCGAACCGCCCGAAGCCAGGGCCGCGAGGCCCGCGTCGAGGGCGGAGCTGCCGGCGCCGACGATCACCGCGCGGTGTGGCAGCGCGGCACGGGAGAGGGCCAGCGTTCCGGCCACGGCGGTCAGATCCGTTCCGGGCCGCGCGGACAGATGCTCACGCAGCCGCTCCGCCTGCTCCCGCAGGGCCGTCGCGCTGTGCGCCGACAGCAGCCACGGCAACGGCCCCGGCCCGCCCGCCCCCGCGAGGGCCTCGGCCCGCGCGCCATCGGTCACGGGTTCCGCCGTGTTCTCCTGCTCCGGCGGCTGTTCCACGATCACGTGCGCGTTCGTGCCGCTGATGCCGAACGCGGACACCCCCGCGCGCCGGGGCCGGCCGCTCTCCGGCCAGGGCACCGCCTCGGACAGCAGCTCCAGTGCACCGGCGGACCAGTCCACGTGGGGTGTCGGCTCGGTGAGATGCAGGGTGCGCGGCAGCGAGCCCCGCTCCATCGCCTTGACCATCTTGATCACCCCGGCCACACCGGCGGCGGCCGCCGTATGGCCGATGTTGGACTTCACCGACCCCACCCGCACCGGCCGCCCGGCCGGTCGGTCCTGCCCGTACGTCTCCAGCAGTGCCTGTGCCTCGATCGGGTCGCCCAGGGTCGTGCCGGTGCCGTGCGCCTCCACGGCGTCCACGTCGGCGGGGGAGAGCCCGGCGTTGGCCAGGGCCTGACGGATGACGCGCTGCTGGGCGGGGCCGTTGGGCGCGGACATCCCGTTGCTGGCGCCGTCCTGGTTGGTGGCGGTGCCGCGGACGAGAGCCAGGACGCGGTGCCCCTTGCGCCGGGCGTCGGACAACCGCTCCAGCAGCACCAGCCCGATGCCCTCGCCCCAGCTCGTACCGTCGGCGTCGGCCGAGAAGGGCTTGCACCGGCCGTCCGGGGACAGCCCCCGCGTCCGGCTGAAGCCGATGAACGCCTCCGGCGTGGCCAGCACCGTGGCACCGCCGGCCAGCGCCATCTCGCACTCGCCCGCCCGCAGCGACTGCGCCGCCAGATGCAGTGCCACCAGCGACGACGAGCAGGCGGTGTCCACGGTCACCGCCGGGCCCTCCAGACCGAAGGTGTACGCGACCCGGCCGGACAGCACGCTCGCCGCCGCGCCCGTCATCAGGAAGGCCTCGACGCCCTGCCGTGCGGAGGTCCGCGCCACCAGCGTCGGATAGTCCTGCCCGCTGATGCCCGCGAAGACGCCGGTACGGCTGCCCCGCAGAGTCGTCGGGTCGATGCCGGCGTCCTCGAACAGCTCCCAGGAGGTCTCCAGGAGCAGCCGCTGCTGCGGGTCCATCGCGAGCGCCTCACGGGGACTGATGCCGAAGAACGCGGCGTCGAAGCGGTCGACGCCGTCGATGAAACCGGCCTCGCGGGTGTACGTGTGCCCGACGCGCTCCGGGTCGGGATCGTAGACCGCCGCCACGTCCCAGCCCCGGTCCTCGGGGAAGAACGAGATCGCGTCGGTGCCGTCCGCGACCAGCCGCCACAGGTCCTCCGGCCCCCGTACGCCGCCGGGGTAGCGGCAGGCCATCGCGACGATCGCGATCGGGTCGTCGTCCACGGGCGCGTCGGGCCGTACGACCGGTGCCGTTTCCCGGCCGCCGGAGAGCCGGTCGAGGAGATGCCCGGCGAGGGCCCGCGGGGTCGGGTGGTCGAAGACGACGGACGCCGGCAGCCGTGTCCCGGTCGCGGCGCGGAGCCGGTTGCGCAGCTCCACCGCCGTCATCGAGACATAGCCGAGTTCGTCGAAGGTGCGGTCGGACGCGACGGGGCTCTGATGGCCCAGCACGGCCGTGGCCTCCTCCACCACCACGTCCAGCAGCAGCTGCCTCCGGTCGGCCTCGCCCAGCCCGGCGAGCCGGCGGGCCAGGTCCGTGCCCTCGGCACCGCCCCCGGATTCCTGGCCGGCGCCCGCCGGGGCGAACGCGGGAACGGCGCCCGGATGCGCGGCGACGGTGTCCGCCGGCCCCGCGTCCACCCAGTAGCGCCTGCGCTGGAAGGGATAGGACGGAAGGTCCAGGACCCGGCCGGGCGGTGTCGTGAACCCGCTCCAGTCCACGGGCAGTCCATGGGCGTGGGCCTGCGCGGCGGAGGCCAGCACACGCGGCCAGCCGCCCTCGTCACGGCGGAGGGTGCCGGTGACGAAGACATCGCGCTCGGCCTCCTCGGCGTTGGCCTCCAGGGCGAGCGTGAGGACCGGGTGGGGGCTGCACTCGACGAACGCCGTGTGCCCCTCGGCGAACGCGGTGCGCACCGCGTCGATCAGACGAACCGGCTGCCGCAGATTGGCGTACCAGTAGGCGGCGTCGAGACCGCTCGTGTCCAGCAGTTCGCCGGTGACCGTCGAGTAGAACGGGACGGCGCTCGCACGGGGTGTGACGCCCGACAGGGCCCGTACGAGGTCGTCCTCGACCGGTTCGACGTAGGGGGAGTGGGAGGCGTAGTCGGCGTCGATCCGGCGGGCGCGGATCTCCTTCTCCTCGCAGAGGGCCACGAGGTCGTCGAGGTCCCGTGGTTCTCCGGCGACGACCGTGGCCGCCGGGCCGTTGAGGACGGCGACGGACATCCGCCCCTGCCAGGGCGCGATCAGCTTCTCGGCCCGCTCCGCCGACACGGCCAGGGACACCAGACCGCCCTTCCCGGACACGGCCCGCATGACCTGGCTGCGCAGCGCGACGATCCTGGCCGCGTCCTGGAGGGTGAGTGCTCCGGCGACGACGGCGGCGGCTATCTCGCCCTGGGAGTGGCCGATGACGGCGGCGGGTTCGATGCCGAGGGAGCGCCACAGGGCGGCGAGGGAGACCATCACCGAGAACAGCGCGGGCTGGACGACATCGGAGCGGGAGATCCGCTCCCCGCCGCACAGCAACTCGGTGAGCGACCAGTCGACGTGCGGGGCGAGTGCGGCCTCGCAGCCGGCGATGGAGCGGGCGAACACCTCGGAGGTGGTGAGGAGTTCGGTGGCCATGCCGATCCACTGGGAGCCCTGGCCGGGGAAGACGAACACCGGGCGCTCGTAGCCGCCCTGCCCGGTGACCACCCCGGGAGCGGCGGCGCCGGTGGCCAACGCCTCCAGTCCCGCCCGGAGTTCGTCCCGGTCCGTGCCGAGGACCACCGCGCGGTGGTCCAGGGCGGCCCGCTGGGTGAGGAGGGCGTGCGCGACCTCGCGTACGTCCGGCAGATCGTCGAGGCCCGCGGCCAGGCCCTCGGCCCGGGCGCGCAGCGCGACGCTGTCGCGGGCGGAGAGGACGAGCGGGACTACCGGCGCGAGGACAGTCCCGCCGGAGGGCCGCGGGGTTTCGTCGGGCGCCTGCTCCAGCACCACATGGGCGTTGGTGCCGCTGACACCGAAGGAGGAGACGGCGGCCCGGCGGGGCCGGTCCGCGGCGGGCCACTCCCGCCGCTCCGTCAGCAGCTCCACCTTGCCCGCCGACCAGTCCACGTGCGGGGTCGGCGCGTCGACATGGAGGGTCGCGGGCAGCACCCCGTGGCGCATGGCCATGACCATCTTGATCACGCCGCCCACACCAGCGGCGGCCTGCGCGTGTCCGACGTTCGACTTGAACGAGCCCAGCCACAGGGGCTCTTCACGCTCCCGGCCGTACGTCGCGAGCAGCGCCTGCGCCTCGATCGGGTCGCCGAGCGTGGTGCCGGTGCCGTGCGCCTCCACCGCGTCCACGTCGGCCGGGGTGAGACGCGCGTCGGCGAGGGCCGCCCGGATCACCCGTTGCTGGGCGGGGCCGCTGGGCGCGGTGAGGCCGTTGGAGGCACCGTCCTGGTTGACGGCGGAGCCGCGGACGACGGCCAGCACCCGGTGCCCGTTGCGCCGCGCGTCCGACAGCCGCTCCAGGACGAGGACACCGGCGCCCTCGCTGAAGCCCGTACCGTCCGCGGCGGCGGCGAAGGCCTTGCAGCGGCCGTCGGGCGCCACACCGCGCTGACGGGCCGTCGCGGTGAACATCCCGGGCCCGGCCATCACGGTCGCGCCACCGGCCAGGGCCAGTTCGCTCTCGCCGCGCCGCAGCGACTGCACGGCCACGTGCAGGGCGGCCAGCGACGCCGAGCACGCCGTGTCGACGGTGAGCGCCGGGCCCTCGAAGCCGAAGAAGTACGACAGCCGCCCCGACAGGACGCTCGCGGCGAGACCGCCGATCAGATAGCCCTCCAGCTCGGGGGCACGCCGCACGAGCGCCGCGTAGTCCTGCTGGCCGGTGCCCATGAACACCCCCGTACGGCTGCCCCGCAGCGCCGTCGGGTCGATGCCCGCGTGCTCGAACGCCTCCCACGCGGTCTCCAGCAGCAGCCGCTGCTGCGGATCCATGGCGAGGGCCTCACGAGGCGCGATGTCGAAGAAGGCCGCGTCGAAGTGCCCGGCCTCGTCGAGGAACCCGCCCTCGCGGTTGTACGTCGTCCCCGGCACGTCCGGGTCCGGGTCGTACAGCGAGTCCAGGTCCCAGCCCCGGTCGGCCGGGAAGGGCGACATCGCGTCCCGGCCCTCCAGGACCAGCCGCCACAGCCCGTCCGCCGACCCGACACCGCCCGGGTAGCGGCACGACATGCCGACGACGGCGACCGGCTCGCCCGCGACGGACTCCAGCTCCGTCAGCCGTGTACGGGTCTGCCGGAGGTCGGCCGTCACCTTCTTCAGGAAGTAGCGGAGTTTGTCCTCGGTGCTCTCGCCGTTCGCCACGGTGGCGCCGTCCTCTCTGTTCCGCACGGGTCAGGAGATCCCGAGTTCGTTGGTGATGAAGTCGAAGACCTCGTCGTCGCCGGCCGAGTCGAGGTGCAACGCCCCCGTGTCCGGAGGTGCTTCCGTGTGCGCCGCCGGACGCGGGACCCAGTCGGCGACGACCGCGCCCAGCCGGGCGGCGATCCGGGCCCGGTCGGGGTGATCGGCGGCGACGGCGGCCAGCGCACGCTCCAGCCGGTCGAGTTCGGCCAGCAGCGGTTCGGCCGACGGGACGTCGTCCCGGGGCAGCGCGCCGTCCACGTACCGGGCGAGCTCCTGTGCCGTCGGATGGTCGAAGACGAGGGTCGCGGGCAGCCGGAGCCCGGTGACGGCGCCCAGCCGGTTGCGCAGCTCCACGGCCGTCAGCGAGTCGAGGCCCAGGTCGCTGAAGGGGCGCCCCGGTGCGACGGCGGAGCTGTCGGTGTGCCCGAGCACCTCGGCGACCGTCCGGCGCACCAGGTCGAGGAGGATCCGCCGCCGCTCCCGGTCGTCGGCCCCGACGAGCCGCCGCAGTTCGCCGGAGACCTCGTCCCGCGCCGACGTCTCCGCCCCCGCCACCGTGGCCGGCCGGCGCACCAGCTCGCGCAGCAGCGCGGGAACGGGTCCGCCCGCGCGCCCGAGCGCGGTCGTGTCGAGACGCACCGGGAGCAGCGTGCGGTGTCCCTCCCGATGGGCCGTCAGCGCGGTGTCGAACAGGGCGAGTCCGTCCTCGGCGGACAGGGGGAGGACTCCGGAGCGCCGCATGCGCCGTACCGCCGACTCGTCCAGCCGTGCCGCCATGCCCGCGTCCCACGCGCCCCAGGCCAGCGAGACCGCGGGCAGTCCCAGCGCCGCGCGGTGCTCCGCGAGGGCGTCGAGGAAGGAGTTGGCCGCCGCGTAGGAACTCTGGCCCGCCGCGCCGAGCGTGGCCGTGGCCGAGGAGAACAGGACGAAGGCGGCCAGGTCCCTGTCCCGGGTCAGCTCGTGCAGCCACCAGGCCGCGTCGACCTTCGGACGCAGTACGGCGTCCACCGCTTCGGGGGTCGCCGCGTCGAGGACCCCGTCGTCCACGACCCCGGCCGCGTGGATCACGGCCGTGAGCGGGTGCGCGGCGGGAATCCGGTCCAGTACGGCCGCCAGCGCGTCGCGGTCGGCCGCGTCGCACGCCTCCACGGTCACCTCCGCGCCGAGCGCGCCCAGCGCCTCGGCCAGCTCCCGGGCCCCGGCGGACCGCTCCCCGCCACGGCTCAGCAGCACCAGCCTGCGCACCCCGTGGTCCGTCACGAGACGGCGGGCGACGAGGCCGCCGAGCGCGCCCGTACCGCCGGTGACGAGGACCGTCCCGTCGGGGCCGAACCCCTGGGCCGGTGCCGGACCGGCGGAGGGCGGCGCCGGGGTGCGCACGAGCCGGGGTGCCGTCAACGTGCCCCTGCGCAGGGCGAGGTGTGGCTCGGTGCGGTCGAGCGCCGTGCGCCAGGCGGCGGTGTCTCCCGCCGACGCCCCGTCCACGTCCAGCAGGACGAACCGGTCGGGGTGCTCGGCCTGGGCGGCCCGGGTGAGCCCCCACACCACCGACTGCCGCAATCCCCGTACGGCGTCACCGGCGTCGACGGCGACCGCGTCCCGCGTGACCACGAACAACCGTGTCCCGGCGAGTCGCGCGTCCGCCGCCCAGGCCACGAGCACGGACCGCACCGCACGCTCGACGGCCCGGGCGGCGGCCGGGACGTCCGTGTCGGCGGGTACCGGTGCCGCGCAGTCCCACACCACCGCGCCGGGCACCGGCCGACCCGCCGCGAGGGCCGCCCCCAGCGCCGCCACGTCGGCGTACGTCTCGTCGGCCAGGCCGACCGGCAGCGTGCCGCCGCCCACGGCGACGACGTCCCGCACGGTCCCGGTTCCGGAGGAGGCCGGCGGCTGCCACGCGACGTGGAACAGACGGTCCGTCCGCCGCTGCCGGGAGGCGGCCCGCAGCTGTCCGGCGGAGACCGGCCGGGTCCGCAGCGCCTCCACCGACGCCACCGGCGCCCCGTCCGTGTCCGTCACCAGCACCGCCAGCGCGTGGTCGCCGACCGGCGACAGCCGCACCCGCAACGCGACGGCGCGGGCGCGGTGCAGCCGTACGCCCTGCCAGGCGAACGGCAGCCGCACCTGTTCACCGGTGGCGCCGACCAGGGCCGCGTGCAGGGCGGCGTCCAGCAGCGCGGGATGGACGCCGTACCGGGCCGCCTCCGCCCGGAAGGGTTCCGGCAGCTCCACCTCGCCGAACAGGTCCTGGCCCGAACGCCACAGGGCGCGCAGCCCCCGGAAGGACGGTCCGTACGCGAAGCCGTCGAGGGCGACCGCGTCGTAGAAGCCGGTGAGGTCCACCGGCTCGGCGCCGGCGGGCGGCCACGCGCCGATCGGATCGCTCTCGGTGCGGGCCTCGGCGCCGGCTTCCGACAGCACCCCTTCGGCATGCCGCGTCCAGGGCGGCGCGGCGGCCCCACTCTCCATGGGCGCGGCGGGCGTGGTGGGTGCGGAGGCGGGCCGGGAGGCCACGGTGAACGGCCGCCGCCCCTCGCCGTCGTCCGGTCCCACGGTGAGCCGGAGGTGCACGGCCTCGCCCTCGCCGAGGACCAGCGGGCTCTCCTGGACCAGCTCCTCCACCGTGCCGCACCCTGTCAACCTGCCCGCGTGCAGGGCCAGTTCGAGATAGGCCGTGCCCGGGACCACGGTCGAGCCCAGCACCACGTGGTCGGCGAGCCAGCCCTGAGCCCGGGACGACAGCCGGCCGGTGAGGGCCGGCCCGCCGCCGTCCGCCGGGGCGAGCAGGGCACCGAGCAGCGGATGCCCGGCCGGGTCCAGCCCCAGATCACCCGGCTCGACCGGGGCGGCCGGACCGGCGGACAGCCAGTAGCGCTCGCCCTGGAAGGCGTACGTCGGCAGCTCCAGCGGCAGCCGCCGTCCCGCACCCGCACCGGCACCGGCATCGGCACCCGCACCGGTATCGGTGGGGGCACCGGCGGCCTTGAGCTGTGCCCGCCAGTCCACGGTGACGCCCCGGACGTGCGCCTCGGCCACGGCGGTGAGGACCGTACGGGCCTCGGATCGGTTGCGGCGCAGCAGCGGCAGGGCGAGGACGGCGGAGCGCTCCTCCTCGGGCAGCACGGCGGCGGCGCTCTCGCGGGCCATCGCGGAGAGCACCCCGTCCGGCCCCAGCTCCAGGAACGTGCGCACCCCGAGGCCCAGCAGCGTGCGTACGCCGTCGTGGAAACGCACCGCCTGCCGGACGTGCCGGACCCAGTGGTCGGGGGAGCGGATCTCCGCCGCGGTCACCGGGCGGCCGGTGACGTTGGAGACGACGGGGATCTCCGGGTCGCGCGGGGTCAGCGACGACAGGACCGTGCGGAAGGCGTCCAGCATGCCGTCCATGCGCGGTGAGTGGAAGGCGTGGCTGACGGCCAGCTCCCTGGTCCGCCGTCCCCGGGCCCGCAGCGCCCCGGCCACCGCGCGCACCACGTCCTCGTCGCCCGACACGACCACGGAGTCCGGGCCGTTGACGGCGGCGATACCGGCCAGGTCGGTGCGGCCCGCGAGCAGTTCGGCGACCTCGTCCTCGGTGGCCCGCACCGCCGCCATCAGCCCGCCGGCCGGCAGCTCCTCCATGAGCCGCCCGCGTGCCCCCACCGCGACGACCGCGTCCTCCAGGGAGAAGACACCCGCGACATGCGCGGCGGCCAGTTCGCCGACGGAGTGGCCGAGGAGGTGACCGGGACGCAGTCCCCAGGACTCGACCAGCCGGTACAGGCTCACCTCGACGGCGAACAGCGCGGCCTGCGTCCACCGCGTGCGGTCCAGCAGCGCCGCCGCCTCCGACCCCTCGTCGGCGAGGAGCACCTCGCGCAGCCGCAGATCCGCCCGCTCGGCGAACAGTGCGCAGATCCGGTCCAGCGACTCGGCGAACACCGGCTGGGACGCGTACAACTCACGCCCCATGGCGGCCCGTTGGGCACCCTGGCCGGTGAACAGGAACGCCGGACCGGTGCCCCGCGCAGCCATGCCGGTCACGACCCGGCCGGGCTGGGCAGGACCGGCCCCCCGCAGCGCGTCCAGGCCCGCGAGCAGCTCGTCGCGGCCGGTTCCGATGATCACGGCCCGGTGGGTGAGACTCGCCCGCTCGACCGCCAGGGGCAGGGCGAGCAGGGCCGGGTCGAGGTCCGGGTGGGCGAGGACCGCGTCGCGCAGCCGCTCGGCCTGGGCGGCCAGGGCCCGCGGACCGGCGGCGGACAACTGCCAGGGCACGAGCGCCGGGACGGCCGCCCCGGTCGCCTCGCCGCCGGTCGTGCGCCGCCCGCCGTCCTCACCGGCGGTGTACGCCCCGCCGTCGCTGTGTCCATGGCCGTCTCCGCCGTCTCCGCCGTCTCCGCCGTCTCCGTACGCTTCGGCCTGCTCCAGGACCACGTGTGCGTTGGTTCCGCTGATGCCGAAGGACGACACCGCCGCGCGCCGGGGTCGGCCGGTCGCCGGCCACTCCCGCCGCTCGGACAGCAGCCGTACGGACCCGCTCGACCAGTCGACATGCGGGGTCGGCTCGTCCACGTGCAGGGTCGCGGGCAGCACACCGTGCCGCATCGCCAGCACCGTCTTGATCACTCCGGCGACACCGGCCGCGTGCGAGGTGTGCCCGATGTTGGACTTCGCCGAGCCCAGCCACAGCGGCTCCGCCCGCTCCCGGCCGTACGTGGCGAGCAGCGCCTGCGCCTCGATCGGGTCGCCGAGCGTGGTGCCGGTGCCGTGCGCCTCCACCGCGTCCACGTCGGCCGGGGTGAGACGCGCGTCGGCGAGGGCCGCCCGGATCACCCGTTGCTGGGCGGGGCCGCTGGGCGCGGTGAGGCCGTTGGAGGCACCGTCCTGGTTGACGGCGGAGCCCCGCAGCACGGCCAGTACCCGGTGTCCGTTGCGGCGCGCGTCCGACAGCCGCTCCACCAGCAGGACGCCGACGCCCTCGCCCCAGTTGGTGCCGTCGGCGGAGGCGGCGAACGCCTTGACGCGTCCGTCGGGCGCGAGCCCGCGCTGCCTGCCGAACTCCACGAACAGGAAGGGTGTCGCCATCACCGACGCCCCGCCGACCAGCGCCAGTTCGCATTCGCCGTCCCGCAGCGACCGCGCCGCCAGATGCAGGGCCACCAGGGACGCCGAGCACGCCGTGTCGACGGTGATCGCCGGCCCCTCCAGCCCGAGCGTGTACGCCAGCCTGCCGGAGGCGACGCTGGTCGTGGTGCCGGTCAGCACATGGCCCTCGGTGCCCTCGGACGCGGCTCCCGTCCCGGTGCCGTAGCCGAGCTGCGCCGCTCCCACGAACACCCCCGTGCGGCTGCCGCGCAGCGACGTCGGGTCGAGACCGGCGCGTTCGACGGTCTCCCAGGAGGTCTCCAGGAGCAGCCGCTGCTGCGGGTCCATGGCGAGGGCTTCACGTGGGCTGATCCCGAAGAATCCGGCGTCGAACCGGTCCGCGTCCCGCAGGAACCCGCCACCGCGCCCGTAGGTGCCGCCCGGCCGGTCGGGGTCCGGGTCGCACAGCGAGTCCAGGTCCCAGCCGCGGTCCGACGGGAACGGGGTGATCGCGTCCCGTCCCTCGACGAGCAACCGCCAGAAGTCCTCGGGCGAGCGCACCCCGCCCGGGAACCGGCAGCCCATGCCGACGACCGCGATCGGCTCGTGACGGGCCTCCACCAACCGTCGGTTCCGCTCCTGGAGGTGCTTGTTCTCCTTCACGGAACGGCGCAGCGCCTCGGTCAGCCGCTCGGTCCGTGTGCCCGGCGTGTCGTGCGTTTCCCGCGTCACGGGGATTCCCTCTCCGCTCATGGTCGTTCCCGCCCCCGGCCCGCGCGAGGTCACTGCTCACCCGCGCCGAGCGCCAGCTCGATGAGACCGTCGGCGTCCAGGTCGTCGATGTCGTCCGGGCCGCCGGTCGTCTCCCCGGCGGGCCCGGCCAGCTCCCACAGGGCCGCCAGCAGCCCGGACTCCCGCAGCCGGGCGGGCGGGATCGTGGCGAGCAGCCGGCGTACTTCGTCGTCGGTGGCGTCCGTGACATCGGTGACGTCCGTGGCGTCGGCCCGCGCCGGTGGCACCGGGCCGAGGCCCAGCTCGCGCAGCAGGTGTCCGGCGAGCGCCGTCGCCGTGGGATGGTCGAAGACCACCGTCGCCGGGAGCCGCAGACCGGTCGCCGTGGCCAGACGGTTGCGCAGCTCCACCGCCGTGAGGGAGTCGAAGCCCAGCTCCTTGAACGCCTGGTCGAGGCCGATGGCCGTGCTCGTCCCGTGCCCCAGGACGAGCGCCGCCTGATCGCGTACGAGATCCAGCAGCGTCCGGCCGCGCGCGGCGCCCGGCAGCGCGGCCAGCCGGTCCCGCAGGCCGGGCTCACCGGGCACCGCACCGGCAGGGCCGCCCGTGGACGCCACCGCCCGCCGGGCCGGGGCGCCGGTCAACTCCCGCAGCAGAAGAGGGACATCGCCCGACGCGCGCACGGCACCGAGGTCCAGCCGCATCGCCACCACCGGCGCCCGATCCGCGCCCAGCGCCGCGTCGAACAGGTCGAGCCCCTCGGCGTCGGTCAGCGCGCCCACACCGACCCGGCGCAGCCGCGCCAGATCCTCGGCGTCCAGATGGCCGGTCATCCCGCTCGCCCGGCCCCACAGACCCCATGCCACCGAGACACCGGGCAGCCCCTGGGCCCGCCGCCGCTCCGCGAGGGCGTCGAGGAAGACGTTGGCCGCCGCGTAGTTGGCCTGCCCCCGGGTGCCCAGCGTGCCCGACGCCGAGGAGAACAGGACGAAGGCGGCCAGATCCATGTCCCGGGTCAGCTCGTGCAGATGCCAGGCCGCGTCCACCTTGGGCCGCAGCACCGCGTCGACCCGCTCGGGCGTCAGCCTGCCCAGCCTCGCGTCGTCGAGGACACCGGCCGCGTGCACCACCCCGGTCAGCGGATGCTCCCGGGGCACCTCCGCCAGCACGGCCGCGAGCGCCTCGCGATCGGCGCCGTCACAGGCCGCGACGGTCACCTCCGCGCCCGCCGCGACCAGTTCGGCACACAGGGCGTCGGCGCCCTCGGCCGCGGCACCACGGCGACCGAGCAGCAGCAGCCGCCGTACACCGTGCTCGGCGACCAGGCGGCGCGCCACCAGCCCGCCCAGCGCGCCCGTGCCGCCGGTGATCAGCACCGTCCCGTTCGGATCGAACGCGGCCGGCGGCATGGTGAGCACCAGCTTGCCGATGTGCCGGGCCCCGCTCATGAAGCGGAACGCGTCCTCGGCGCGCCGCACGTCCCAGGACGCCGTCGGCAGGGGCCGCAGCACCCCGCTGTGGAACAGCGGCATCAGCGCGGCCAGCATCCGGCCGACATGCTCGACGTCGGCCGAGACCAGGTCGTACCAGAGATAGGAGACGCCCGGGTGGTCGGCCGCGACCCGCTCGGCGTCCCGGATGTCGGTCTTGCCCATCTCCAGCAGCCGGCCACCGTCGGAGGTGAGCAGACGCAGCGAGGCGTCCACGAAGTCACCCGCGAGCGAGTTCAGGACGACGTCCACCCCGCGCCCGCCCGCCGCCGACCGGAGACGCTCCTCGAAGTCCAGGGTCCGGGACGAGGCGATCCGTTCCTCGGGCACGCCCAGCCCGCGCAGCGTCTCCCACTTGGCGGGGCTCGCCGTCGCGAACACCTCCGCACCCAGCTGCCGGGCCAGCTGCAGCGCGGCCAGGCCCACACCGCCGGTGGCCGCGTGGATCAGCACCGACTCACCGGCCCGCAGACCCGCCAGCTCGACCAGGCCGAGATACGCCGTCAGGAACGCGACCGGCACCGAGGCGCCCTCCGCGTACGTCCAGTGCTCGGGCAGCGGTACGAGCAGCCGGCGGTCGACGACCACGACCGGGCCGAAGGAGCCCCGGACCATACCCATCACCCGGTCCCCGGGCGACAGGTCCGTGACGTCCGGCGCCACCTCCAGGACCACGCCCGCCGCCTCACCGCCCATGACGGTCTGGTCGACCACACCGAGGCCCAGCAGCACATCGCGGAAGTTGACGCCGGACGCCCGCACCGAGAGCCGCACCTGCCCGGGGGCCAGCGGCGCCGACGCCTGCGGGCACGGCACCAGCGCGAGGTTCTCCAGCGTGCCCCTGCCCTCGGTGTCCAGCCGCCACGCCGAACCGTCCACCGGCGGCACGAGCGCCCGCCCGGCCGACACCCGGACCAGCCGGGGTTTCGTCAACCGCCCGGCACGCAGGGCGAGTTGAGGCTCACCGGCGGCGAGAGCCCGGCCCAGTGCGGCACGCGAGGACTCCCGCCCGTCCACATCGGCCAGCACGAACCGGCCGGGGTGCTCGGACTGCGCCGAGCGCAGCAGGCCCCACAGAGGGGCGTGCACCAGATCCCGGGCGCTCTCGCCGTCACCGGCCGCGACCGCGCCCCGGGTGACCACGGCCAGCGTTCCGTCGGCGAACCGCTCGTCCGCCAGCCACCGCTGCACGAGCGCGAGGACACGGCGCACCTCGGCGCGCACGGCCCCCGGCACATCCGCCTCCGGCCGATCCTCCCCCGCGCAGGACAGGACGAGCGTCGCCGCGGGGGCCAGCGCCGCCAGGGAGTCCAGGTCGGCGCATGTCTCGAAGCCCAGGTCCAGGCCGTCCGCACCGAGGACGACCACCCGGTCCGGGGCGGTGTCCGGGAGCGGGAGACCGGCCCAGTCCACCGTCAGCAGCGGGTCCCGCCCGGGCCCGCTCGCGGCATCGAACCGGTCCTCGCCCACCGCCCGGGTCACCAGCGACCCCACCTCGGCGACCGGAACCCCGTCCTGGTCCGCGACGGCCAGCGCGAATCCGTCCTCGCCCCGGGGCGTGAGACGGACGCGCAGGGTGGTGGCACCGGTCGCGTACAGCGTGACGTCCGTCCACGAGAACGGCAGCCGGACCGTGTCGACGCCCTCGGCGAGACTGGCGTGCAACGCCGCGTCCAGCAGCGCCGGATGG